>CAZPMH010000004.1:5445-20642 GCA_964587815.1 uncultured Micavibrio sp. | reverse complement strand
GATGACGATGACGATAGGGAGCTTACGATCGAAGACCCTGTAGACGAAGAGAGCGAAGAAGCCGAGGATGATAACGGATAATATTTTATCGCGTTATCGCTTTTTTTCTGCTCCATCATCAAATTTTACGCGTCTTTTTTTCCAACCATTTGTTTGTATCCTGTTCAAGATGTTCAGATAGCGCCTGTCTGACTTTTTGATTGTATGCGTTCATCCATGCGCGCTGTTCATCCGACAGCATTTCCGCTTCGATCATATCAGAGTCAAACGGGCACATCGTTACTGTTTCGCTTTCGAGCATGCCTTGCTCTAGGCTTGATTTAAACAGGATAAGATTTTCCAGACGGATACCATATGCACCCTCTTTGTAATAGCCGGGCTCGTTCGAGAGCAGCATGCCCGCCTGGGGCGCTTCCTCGCCGCGCCATGATATGTTCGCCGCGGCCTCATGTACGCAAAGATAGCAGCCGACCCCGTGGCCTGTGCCGTGGGCGTAATCCAGCCCTGCTTGGCGTAACGGTGCGCGGGTAATTTCATCCAGTTCCTTCGCCAGCGTTCCCTCTTCAAACTGTGCGCTTGCCAAAGCGATGTGCGCTTGCAGAACGCGTGTGTAATTTTCGCGCATTTCCTGGCTTGGTGTTCCGACGGGGAGTGTCCGCGTGATGTCGGTCGTGCCCCATTGATATTGGCCGCCGCTGTCGATGAGTAAGAGGCCATCACCACGAATATCCTTGCTTGATTTTTCATCGGCACGGTAATGGACGATGGCGCCGTTTGCGTTAAAGCCTGCAATTGTTGAGAAGCTGGGGCCGAGATATGTGTCATTCTCGCACCTGAATTCTTCGAGTTTTTCTTCAACGCTTAATTCGGTCATTGTTTTGTTATTTTGCGTTTCTTCAAACCATTTCAGGAATTTAACCATCGCAACGCCATCGGCGATATGTGCCTGTTTGATTGCGGCCTGTTCCGCGCTCGTTTTGATGGATTTGGGGTGAATGCACGGGTCTTTTTCGTCGTGGATTGTAAGGCCCGCGTTTATGGCTGTTTGTTCCAAAGCCTGCGCGGTTGTTTTTCTGTCCAGCCAAAGCGTGCCGTTGAGATTGGCAACATGATTTTCTATATCCTCGAACGGATGAATAGTGACGCCCTGCCCTATATGATTTTTGACATCATCAGAGATTTTCTCAGCATCGATGAACCAGTCCAGCGTGGCATCATCGTGCAGAATTGCGAATGATAGAGGCAGCGGGGAATAGTCGATATCGCCGCCGCGAATGTTGAGCAGCCAACAGATGGAATCGCCCAGCGTGATCAGGCATGCATTGGCTTTGCTCTCTTTCAGTTTCTCTGCGATCTCTTGGCGTTTTTCCAGCGCGGTTTTGCCGGCGACATCATGGGGGAAAATCGTGACGGGTTTTTGCGGACGCGCGGGCTGATTATGCCATATTTTATCAATCGGGTTTTGTTTGAGGCCGTGAAGTTCCAAGCGATCTTTTGCGCCCTCCTCCTGCAAGCCCTCGTTGATTTTTTCAATCTGCTTTGGTGTGTGCAGCCAAAGATCATAACCGATTTTGAGCGGCTTATCCGTTTCAGCGTCTGTATTCTCACTTAGCCATTGTGCGATAGACATTTGCACACTGTCTGCAACATCGAAAATTCCTACATCCACCTGTTCCTGCAATTGAATTGTGTAGCGCCCGTCACTCATAACCACGGCCTTGTCTTTTAAAATAATGGCCAGCCCCGCACTGCCCGTGAAGCCGCTGAGCCATGCCAAACGCTCAGCATAAGACGCTAAAAACTCGCCCTGAAATTCGTCGGTGCGCGCGATGATTAGCCCGTCAGTGCCCAATTCATCCATTTCGCGGCGCAGTGCGTGCAGTCTTTCCTGATGGGGCGTTGTGTTTTGCGGCATTTGAACTTATCCTGCTTTAGGTTTGTCATACTATTAGATAGTCTTGTGTCATATTAGTGATAAACACATAAGATGGAAGAGACGAAAGAAAGAAGACGTTAAATTATGCCTTATATCGTTTTGGGGTTTGGAATTCTGGTTGGGGTTTTTGCGTTTTACCGCTTTATGCTTAAAGCCAGTGTTGATGAGGTGCGCAGCTTTTTTCGCCTTGCCGTGATTGTGATTTACGGCATCTTGGTTCTGGCATTTGCTTTGTACGGGCGCATTGCGATTTCTATCGGTCTTTTGCTGCTCTGTGTTCCTTTTGTTATCAGCTATTACCGCGGAAAGATGAAAGAAAAAGCCGATAGCCCTAAAGATTCAGGCGATGATGCAGCGCAATAAAAACTCAGTCCATCGCCTTGCATCGCACTCTTATATGTGGCATTGATTGGCTGTATTTTACACACTAAACACAAAGAGATTTTATCGTGAGCACTTCCGAAATTAAACCTGTTAGAAAAGCTGTTTTCCCTGTTGCGGGGCTGGGTACGCGTTTCCTTCCTGCGACGAAGGCGATGCCGAAGGAGATGTTGCCGATTAATGACCGCCCGCTTATTCAGCATGTTTTCGAAGAGGCGCGCGAGGCGGGCATTGAGGATTTTGTCTTCGTTACAGGCCGTCATAAAGATATGCTGGAAGAGCATTTTGATTTTCAGCCTGAGTTGGAACAAACATTAGAGGCGCGCGGTAAAACAAGCATGCTGGAAAAGGTGCGCGATTCTGAAATGCCTGCGGGGCGTTTGTTCTGTACGCGTCAGCCGAAGCCGCTCGGTCTTGGGCATGCGGTATGGTGTGCGTCGAAATTGATTGGTGATGAGCCGTTTGCGATTTTATTGCCTGATGTTTTGATGAAGGGGCCGCAAGCCTGCCTGAAACAGATGGTTGATGTTTACAACCAAAAGGGCGGCAACGTGATCGCGGTTGAAGAAGTGCCGCAGGAAGATGCGCACAAATACGGTATTTTGGACACAGCCGATACGAGCAAAGATATTATGCCCGTTCGTAATCTGGTGGAAAAACCTGACCCGGGCACGGAACCATCGAATTTATCGGTGGTTGGTCGTTATATTCTGCAGCCCGAGATTTTCGATCATTTGAGCGCGTTTGAAACAGGTGCCGGCGGTGAAATTCAGCTGACGGATGCGATGTCGAAATTGATTGATCAACAAGACTTCCATGCGATGCGTTTTAAGGGTAAAAGTTATGACTGCGGTTCTCGTCTTGGCTTTATTGAGGCGAATATCGCTTGGGGTTTGAGTGACCCCGAAATCGGTGCCGGCGTGAAAGCTCTTTTAGATAGCTATGATTAGGTCGTTGGTGCGCACTAAATTAAGAATTATACTTTAAAAAAACTAGGGACAATTATGAGTTTTATTACTACCCCATCAGATAATTACTGTTTTGATCAGACGATTTTGCGCGAATATGATATTCGCGGGCAGATCGGTAAAAACTTATCTGAAGATGATGCCTATGCTTTGGGGCGTGCGTTCGGCACATATGTTATTCAACAAACGCCTGACGGGACGGATGATGAAATTTGTGTTGGCTATGACGGGCGTGACAGTTCGCCTATGCTGGCCGAGGCGTTGATTAAGGGTTTGAGGGAAACAGGCATTAACGTTATTTCCGTCGGCCTTGGCCCGACGCCGATGCTGTATTTTGCGGTGAAACATCTGAATGCGGATGCGGGAATTATGATTACGGGCTCACACAACCCCTCTGATTATAACGGTTTTAAAATGACGCTGAATAGCGGCCCCGTTTTTGGTGAGTCTATTCAGAAGATTGGTCGTATTTCAGAATCAGGCGCCGTGGAAAAGGGCGAAGGCGAGCTTCGTGAGCAAGATGTGCGCGAGGCTTTTGTAAACCGACTTGTACAAGATCTTGACCTTGAGCGTCCGCTCAATATCGCGTGGGATAACGGAAACGGCGCGGCCGGTGACGTGTTGAACATGCTGGTGGATAAAATTCCGGGTGAGCATCACGTTTTGTATGACAAAATTGACGGATCATTCCCGAACCACCACCCCGACCCAACGGTTGACGAGAATTTAGCGCATTTGCAAGCGATGGTACGTGATCGCAAATGTGACCTTGGTATTGCCTTTGATGGCGATGGCGACCGCATCGGCGTGGTTGATGAAAACGGTAATATCCTGCGCTGTGATATTTTGATGACGATTTACGCCAAGGAAATTCTGGCCGAAAAGCCGGGGGCTGCAATTATTGGTGACGTTAAATGCTCGCAAGTGATGTTTGATGAAATTAACCGCATGGGCGGTGAGGCCGTCATGTGGAAGACGGGGCATTCCCTGATTAAGAGCAAAATGCTGGAGATGGAAGCACCGCTTGCGGGCGAGCTGTCGGGGCATATTTTCTTTGCTGATAAATATTACGGATATGATGATGCGCTGTATTGTGCGGTTCGCCTTTTGAATGCACTGTCCGATACGCAGGGCGGGCTTTCGGAATTAACGAAGCATCTGCCGAAGCTTCATAATACGCCTGAAGTGCGCTTCGAAGTGGACGAGGAAGAGAAGTTCGATCTTGTGCCGCGCGTGTTGAAGAATTTAAAAAGCCATCAGGATGATTCTTTTGTAATCAATGATATTGATGGTGTGCGCGTTTCAACGGAAGATGGCTGGTGGTTGCTGCGCCCGTCTAATACACAGAACGTTCTGGTTGCGCGCGTTGAAGCCAACAGCGAAGACGGCCTGACGCGTTTAAAAGAAATGGCACGTGAAGAGGTGCGGCAAATCGGTTATACTCTGGCATTCTAGATAGCGAATCATCGTTATCATTTTTGCCCTGCTATAATTCGGAGTGCCAAACTTATGTCTGAACCTGATGTTGTATCCATCCATGTGCTTGAGCTTCTGGCTTCAAAAATCTGTCATGATTTGATCAGCCCCGTCGGTGCGGTTTCGAACGGTGTTGAGATTTTGGAAGAGCTTGGCGCGGATGCAGGGGATGATGTCACCAACCTTATTTCGTTCAGTGCAACGCAGGCCAGTTCCAAATTAAAGACGATGCGTATGGCGTACGGGCTCGGCGGCTCGGATGATAGCATTAAGATGGAAGATGTGCATCAGCTGTTTGCCGACTATATCGCAGGAGAAAAACGATTAAGCCAGGATTGGGATCCGTATGCCGATTTGGGTGTTGAACCCCAGCGCGCCCTAGCGAAAATGGTTTTATGCGGTCTGCTCCTTGTTGTGGAAGCGTTGCCAAAGGGTGGTGTTCTTTCCGTGACGGCGGGTGATCAGGCGGGTGATATCCTTGTTAAAGGTACGGGCGAGAATGCAGGCTTCCGTGACGGGTTTAAAGAGGCCATTGATCAGAGCGCGGATGTTGAAGATTTATCGCCGAAGTTGGTTCACGGATATGTGACGGGATTATTGGCCAAGCACTATGATTACGGATTGCGAATTGAGGAAGCGGAAGATTCCGTTCACCTAATTGTAAGCGCACCGCCTGCAGCATAGATATCGGCAGGGGCGAGCATGGATGATCTGGTTTCCGATTTTGTTATTGAGGCGCATAACCATCTGAGCGCTTTTGAGCTTACCCTCTCCCATTTAGAACAAAATTCCGGCGATGCGAGCAATTTAGACGCTGCCTTTCGTCACATGCATACCATTAAAGGATCGAGCGGTTTTCTGGCTTTTAAACGCATCGGCCTTATCGCGCACCACGCCGAAAATATTCTGGCGCGGTTTCGTGACCAAAGTTTGGAGATAACGCCTGCGCGGCTCTCTGCGCTTTATGACGTGGTGGATCGGTTGGAATTTCTGTTGCTCGCCATTGTGACAACAGGATCGGAGCCCGAAGGTGATGATGAGGACTTCGTCTCTTATTTAAATGCCATACGGGACGGGAAGGATGTGTTCTCACCCGACACGAGCATGGCCGATGCATCCGAGCAATTGGATCTTATTGTTTCAGGGTTAAAGCAAGACTTGGATCAAGCGCAGATGCAGCCTATCGGGCAGGTGTGGTCTAAGTTTCCGCGGCTTGTGCGCGACCTGAGTGCAACGCTCGGCAAAAAGATAAGGCTTGAGATAAGTGGCGAGGATACGATGTTTGATCGTCAGGCCTTAAGCGCGATGCGTGCGCCGTTGATGCATCTGGTTCGAAATGCCGCTGATCACGGGATAGAGTTGCCTGACGAACGCAAGGCAGCGGGAAAATCTGAAATCGGGTGCATAACGCTGAGCGCATTAATTAAAGGCTCGCATGCGATTATCACCGTTTCTGATGACGGGCGCGGTTTATCGCGTGATGATATTTTATCAAACCTTAAAGATCGCGACCTTGGTCAAGATTTCGAAATTGAGAATATGCCCGATCAAGAGTTGTTTGGTTTTATTTTCAAGCCCGGCTTTTCTACGGCAGATAGCGTTACCCAGACATCAGGGCGCGGGGTCGGGCTGGATGTTGTGCGCACATCTATTGGGCAGATTGGTGGAACGGTCGACGTAGAATCAACAGCCACTCAAGGCACGGTTTTTACCATCACAATTCCGACAAACCAATCCCTGTGATTTTACGCCATTTTATTGTCTAAAATAGTGCGCTCGGCTAGTATATTTAGGATGTGTTTGCAGATTACTCTTTATTGTTTGTTTACACATCTCTATTACAGTACGCAGTAGCAGTGTTTCATACCTAAGGGAAAATCATGAAATCTTGTTTGATTGTCGATGACAGCCAAGTTGTGCGCAAGGTCGCAGGCCGTATTGTCGCAGGCCTTGGTTTCAAGGCCATTGAAGCAGAAGACGGGCAAATAGCCGTAGACATTTGCGCCGCGCAAATGCCCGACGTTATTATCCTTGATTGGAACATGCCGGTGATGAGCGGGATTGAATTTTTAGAAAAATTGCGCCAGATGGATGGCGGCGGTCACCCCAAAGTGATTTTCTGCACGACGGAGAATGACATCTCATACATTCAACGTGCGATCAATGCAGGCGCGAATGAATATATTATGAAGCCGTTCGATAGTGAAATTATTGAAACGAAATTTATGCAAATCGGTTTGATTTAATTACTGTGACTGTGATTTGATAACAACGTATTTTCAAAAGAAGGTTGGTTCGAAATAGCATGAAGATTGCAGATTTTGACGTTTACAGAGATTTATTGCAGGAGCAGTCCGGCCAAGTTTTAACGCAGGATAAGGCTTACCTTCTCGAATCGCGGCTGAACCCTGTTGCGAAGAAATGGGGATATGACCATATCAGCTCTATGACGCATAAATTGCGTAGCGTGCCGGAGCGCGAACTTATCAGCGACATTGTAGAAGCGATGACATCGAATGATACATCTTTCTTTCGAGATCAGAAGCCGTTTGACCAGTTCAGAGAAACGATTCTTCCGCATTACGCCAGCGCCAAAGCCCCGCGAAAAATTCGTATCTGGTGTGCGGGCGCAGCGAGCGGTCAAGAGCCCTACTCCATCGCGATGATTTTAAAGGAAGAGGAAGCAAGGCTGAACGGTTTGACCTTTGAAATTGTTGCGACCGACTTGTCACATGAAATTTTAGAAAAGGCTAAAGAAGGGCTTTATTCGCAATTTGAAGTACAGCGCGGCCTGCCTGTTGATATGCTGACCAAATATTTCGACCAAGACGCTAATAAATGGCAGATTAAAGACGATATCAAAAACATAATTACCTTTAAAAGCGCCAACGTGTTGGAGCCGATGGAGCAACTTGGTGTGTTCGATGTTATTTTTTGTAGAAATATGCTGATTGATTTTTCACCTTTAACACAAAAAGACGTGCTGGAGCGCATGCATCGCCAGCTCAAAGATGACGGCTTTGTGATTTTGGGCAATGATGAGACCGCCGTGGGGGTTACGGATCAATTCAGGGCGATGCCTGATCATCGTGGTCTTTTTGTAAAATCAAACGGGACGCATTTCAGAACAAACTTTTAATTCGCGCTCTTTTAAAACATTTTCTTTCATTATCGTTTTGTTTGCTTCGCCCTGCCCTCTTGCGCGTCATGCTTAATATGCTTATAGTCCGCGCGGTAAACTGCACTGTAAACATTAGATAAGGCCTTTAGCTATGAGCGACGTTACAATCTCCGACCCCACAGCGATTAAAATCAAACGCGCACTGATTTCAGTTTCCGACAAAACGGGGATTGAGACATTTGCGAAACGTTTGGCGGATCTTGGTGTCGAAATCCTATCGACTGGTGGTACGGCGGCTATTCTTCGCGACGCCGGGCTGGAGGTTAAAGACGTTTCCGATCATACGGGCTTTCCTGAAATTATGGAGGGGCGCGTTAAAACTCTTCATCCGAAGGTGCATGGCGGTTTACTCGCAAAGCGGGATAATGACGGGCATGTGCAGGCGATGCAGGAAAACGGGATTGAAGATATCGACCTGTTGGTGGTTAATCTGTACCCGTTCGTTGAAACGGTGCATAGCGGTGCGGATTTTGCGTCTTGCATTGAAAATATTGATATTGGCGGCCCTGCGATGATTCGCGCAGCGGCGAAAAACCACGCGCATGTTGCGGTTATCACAGACCCGCAGGATTATGACAGTGTGCTTTCTGATATTGATCAGTATGGCGGGGTTACGGAGAATGTGCGCCAACGCCTTGCGTTTACTGCTTTTTCGATGACGGCCACGTATGATTCCAGTATCGCGGGCTGGATGGCACAGCAGAAGGATCAGGGTACGCCGCGACGTATCAGCTTCTCGGGCACGTTAAAGCAGAAGCTGCGTTATGGTGAAAACCCGCATCAGGAAGCCGCGCTTTACGTGGTGGATGATTGCATTCGCCCGGGCGCGGCGACCGCATCGCAGATTCAGGGTAAGGAGCTGTCATACAATAATTTGAACGATACCGATGCGGCTTATGAATTGGTTAATGAGTTTGAAGACCCGACGGTTGCGATTATCAAGCACGCCAACCCATGCGGGGTTGCCACAGCGGATGATCTTGAAGATGCGTATCGCAATGCCTTGATTTGTGACCAGACGAGTGCGTTTGGCGGTATTATTGCGGTGAACAGACCGATTACGGAAGGCTTAGCGAAGAATATCGTTGAGCGTTTTGTCGAGGTTGTGATTGCGCCATCGGTTGAACGCGGTGCGATTGAAGTGTTCAAGAAGAAGCCGAATATCAGAGTTTTGGTAACAGGCGGGCTTCCTGATCTTTGCTATAACGGGCGTCAGGTGAAGCGTATCGCAGGTGGCCTTTTAGTACAGACTGCTGATTCTGAATTATTCAATAAAGATGAAATGAAGGTCGTTAGTGACCGCGAGCCAACGAAAAAAGAGATGAATGATCTGCTTTTTGCGTTCCGCGTTGCCAAGCACGTGAAGTCGAATGCGATTGTTTATGCAAAGAATCTTGCCACAGTGGGGATCGGCGCAGGCCAGATGAGCCGTATTGACTCCTCTCGTATTGCCGCATCAAAGGCGGAGATGGCGGCAAAGGATGCAGGCTGGGACGAGCCATTGACGACCGGCTCTGTTGTGGCTTCTGATGCGTTTTTCCCCTTTGCGGACGGGCTTCTTGCCGCTGCGGATGCGGGTGTGACCGCGGTTATTCAGCCGGGCGGCTCCATTCGTGATGATGAGGTGATTGAGGCTGCGAACCAGCGCGGTTTGGCGATGGTGCTGACTGGCATGCGCCATTTCCGACACTAAATTTATTCGTTACATCCGAACGCCCTATAATTTTGTTGTATTTACAGTGCATTTCAAACTTGCAATGGCCTTTACATATAGTCTATACTTCAATTAAATAAGTAAAAAAGGCATAAAAATATGCTATTATGTTAGGTGATAAGTAACGTGTTTGATTTAAAGATTTAAGACAGTTTCAAATAATCTTTCTTTTACAAACTCATTATAAATCTGCTTTTCACCTGAGGTTTTTGAAGGGACGAGTATTATGGGTTGGTTTAGTGATGCAGCAAGTTGGGTAGGCAACGCAGCAAGTAGCGTAGGCAGTGCCGTTGTCGAAACAGCATCTTATACAGTGAGTGCGGCGACGGAAGTTGTTGATGCCACTGTTAATAACACCGTAGGTCTTATTCCCGGTGTTCCCGAATTAAATTCAGCAAAATTAATTGATGACGGTATGGATCTTGTCGGTGTTGAAACCGAGTTTGAAGAACGTGCCGATGCGATTGTTGATGTTGCTACTAACGTGGGTGAAGCGATTTGGGATGAGCCCGAGCAGCGCACCGACGAAGACGGCAATCTTCTTTATGTAGCCGAAGATGGCAGTTTTACAACCGAAGCGACCGATGCAGAAGGTAACGCACGCGAAGCGGCCATGGATAGCGGTGGCTTTGTTAATGGTACGGCCCTGCCCTGGATGGGTACAGCCAGCCAATATGTTGTTGGTATGGGTGCGGAAGTCACTGATGGCGTCCTTAATAATACTGTCGGTCTTGTGGTTGATCATGAATTTAACACAAGTGCAGAGCTTGATAGCGCTTTTGCGGCAATGGGCGTTGAGACGAGTTTTGAAGAGCGCGGAGAGACAGGTTGGAGAGAGACCGGTAATTACGCAGAATTTTGGTATGACGATCCCGCGCGCGCCGCTGCGTTATTAGGTCAAGGTTTAACTGATTCTGTAACATCAACCGTTGGTATGGTTGGTGATATTGTTTACGGCGCAGGACATGCGGCAGTTGCGGGTGTTGCAAATCTGGGTCTGGAAGGTGAAGATCGTTGGAGTTACGTTGTTCGTGACGAAGAAGGCAATGCGAATTTCTTCAGAATGTCTAATGGTTTGAAAGATATGACTCAGTGGGCAGATGAGCCGCAACAGTTTATAGATTTCCCTGTTGATGACCCTGATCATTTCATTTTCGATGCGAACAGCGACACGTTTAATCCGGAAAGCGAATATTATGACGCTGATGCAGCCTCTTTGTATGAGCTTAATTCTGAAACGAATCGTTATGAATTGCGTGCAGATGTAGACCCGAGTTTGATTGAGCTTCTTCGCGCTGCGGAAATAAGAAACCCCAATATCAAGTATGAGCGTACAACGGTTGCGGTCGGTCAAGCTGTTGGTGAGGTTGGTGCCTTTATCGCGGTTTCTATCCCGACAGGTGGTGCCGGTGGTGCAGCGCTTGCAGCGGCTCGCGGTACAGCTGCGACGGCAAAGAATACCGTCACAGCACTTCGTGCGGGTAATTTTGCACTTAGGGGCGTTACAACAACGACCGTGCGCACAGCGGATAGTGTCGGTGGCGCTATTCGTGCCGGCCAAGCAACAAACCGCGTGACGAGAGCCATTCGTACGGCTTCTTCCGGTGTTGATGAGGCTGCGGATGCGGCACGCGTCGCGGACAGAGCGCTTGATACGGCAAAAGCCGCCGATGAGGGCGTTGATGCTGCACAAGCTATTGCGACAACGAGCAGAGAAGCGCTTGAAACAGCAACATCAGGTTTAGATGATGCCCTTAATGGTGCACGCCGCCTTGACCGACGCCTTGATGGGCGGCAGTTCATGGTTGCGGGGCAGCGTGGCGTTCAGCAAGCTGATTTAGAACAGCATCTTGCGCGTTATGCTGAAAAACTTGCACAGCGCACGGCAAAAGTTGACGACTTATTAGAACAAGGTGTTACGGGTTCACGTTTAGAACGCGCGCGTAATGCTGTTGATAAAGCAGAAAATGCTTTAAGGCGTGAAGTTTCAGAAGTTAATGCCGTTGCAAGACGTGCAGGCCTTGAGAGCACGACGTTTGATGATGCGGCGAAGCTAACGATTGACCGCGTAGAGATGGGGCTTGGACAAAGAATCATGAATGGTGCAGGCATTGGTATGCATCGCACAGGAAACTTTATTATACCGAATTCGCGCCTTGAATGGGCTTTAGAAGGCGGTATTGCGGCTGCTACTACAGGATTTTTGACCAACCAGAAATTGGAAGAAGATGCGGCAGAGCTTGAACAACTTGAAAGTATTCAGGGATCTGTTGGCGGAACAGATGAAGCGAGCCTGACAGGCCCGTTTGGTGAACAAGCCGGAACGAACGGTTCGGTTACAGCGGCCGGTGCGGATGTTGACGGTGCAGGCCAGACGTCGACCGAATTCAGCAACCGTAGCAACGGGCTTGTGACACCGTCTGACGGCTCTCCGGTCTTCACAATCACTGTTAGCCCGGAAGCGGCGCAGGAGCTTGAAGGAGCATTAGAACGATAGGGTTTGAATAAGTTTGACATTACGTCACCAAATCCGATACTATTTATATAAATAAGTACAAATATAAAATTTATTAAGGGTGTAATTTAAATGGCAGGTGGTAGTCTTTTTGACAATTTACTGAGAGGTGGCTTACGGAGCACTATAAACTCCGCCGGTGATCTTGCTAGTCACTTTGGTGATGATGCTGTTGATTCCTTGCGTCAAGCCTTGAGAACAACAGATGACCCGCAGAAAACATTCAATGACTGGATGGCCTCTGAGGTCGATAAAATTGACGAAGGTACGGCCGCACGTGAAGCCGCCGAGCAAGCTGCTCGCCAATTTTCAGGCAACAGATTAGTTACCAATTACATCACGGGTATCTCCGATACGTCCAGATACCTTGATCAAGTTGACGAAATTTTATCGAGTAACCTTGATCAGGCGACCGTTACCCAGCGCCTTGAAGAAGCAAGAAATGCTTTTATTCAATCAAGCAGAGGCAGTGGTAGCAACATTTCAATTTCGCAGATGCGTGAAATTAATAACACTGTTAATTATGCGGCAACTTTCCGCCGCAGTGAAATCGACCGAATCGCAAGCCAACAAGGCATTAGCGTTGACGAGGCACGTGCCGTTTTCTTGCAGCGTGAAACTGCGGAGCAAACTGCACGCTCTGCGCCGACAGGTCGCGATGGTGAAACAGTTATAAGCCTTGATGGTGAAGGTGGCCCCCAAAGATTCGATCCTGACGCAGATACCGGTAACGGTGTAACGATTGATAATGATACCGGTGAGGTTTTTGACTCTAATGCTCCTCGCTTGGACGATGGAAGTGGTGGTGATGCCCCTCCTCCGCGTGATGTCGACGGCGAAGGTTTTGCCAATGATGCAGATGGTCCGGACGGCCCGGATGGGCCAAACGGTAACCGTGGTGGCGGTGATGGTGGCGATCCTCCGGGAGGTGACGGCCCGAACCCCAATGCCGGTGGTGGCGGTGGCAATCGCAGGAACCCTGCTGCGCGTAACATTCCATTTGAAGGTGACCCTGATTATGTCGCGCCCACATCCGTAATTGGTGCGCCGCGTCGTAACATTTTCCAGCAGGCTGCACGTTTGCACTATTCAAACTGGGGTATTCCTTACACAAATATCTCATTGAAGAATATTTTACGCTACATCCCGGGTATGACCGAGATTGGTAACCTTGCGAAGACAACACCGAATCTTTTCGTAGCAAGTCGTTACATTAAGCCGTTTGTTAATGATATTGATGCCTCGATTAAAGCTTCGGGTGTTATTGATGCTGCGAAGAACATGGAAACAGGCTTGGCTGACATCGCCGCAGACCTATCCGGTAGCCGCATTACGCGTGATGAAGCTCTTGATCGTGTGCGCGGTATGTTCGATGAGTTCGCAGAGGAAAATGCCGACAATCTTGAACAGCTTCGTGAGAATTTACAGATCAGAATCAAAGAACTTGAGTCTCGTGAGCTTATTACAGAAACGCCTTTGAAATTTGCGCGCGGTATTGAAGACCTTAGCGGTCGCCAGCGTGACTCCATGCTGAAATATTTACAGGATTTAGACAGCATGGCTGCATCTATGCAGCGTGGGTCAACGGATAACGCCATTTTAAATGACTTCGTGACGGAAATGGGCAGGCACACAAATGACGGGCAAGCTGCGAACGCTTTGCGTTATGGTGGCTTTGACAGATTCCGCCGTCTCGGTTCTGACGTTGAGATGCGCCTTTACAACGGTGATGCATTTACACGTAACGGCGTTGATGTTCCTGCGCAAGCCATTGAAGATGTGCGTGCGCTTGAGCGTTCCTTGAATGTCGGTACATATCAGCGCAATACACGCTACACTTACGCGCCACGCACTGAATCGAACAATGCTGAGATTGAGATGGGTCAATTGATGGAGTTCTTTGAAGGCAAAGAACGCATGTCAGACGGCCGTATCAAGTGGGACGTTGAGGATTTTCGTGCTGTTATCGGTCATGCGGACGCGCTTTATCAAGCCGGTTACCCTCATGAAGCGTCACGTGCGGTTCAGATTTCGCTTATGTATATGGGGCGTCGCGGTGACGCAACCATTCCTAACTCTGTTCTTGATGAGGTTTCCAATCGTATCGGTAGAGAGACCGATATGCACAAACAGGAGTTTTTGGAAGACTTGAGGAGAGCTTTGAATGACAAGCCTCACAACCCTCTTCGTTTCGGACCTCGTGATACGCAGCAGAGTTTTGCTGATATTTACAAATATTTTGCTTACGGTAAGGCCTTCCCGGGTGAAGATACGCGCATGGGCTTCATGCGTAATTTCGGCGACCCTGAAGGTGTTCCGGGACGCGTAAACCGTGACCGCTTTATTGCGAACACATTAAGACGTACAGCTGCTTACTTTATGGGTGGCACGACTGAGGTCAAAAAAGCAGGTTCAATCGGTGAGTTGGACGTTGAAAAACTAAGCTGGAGTAATTTGGCAGATTCAAGAATGCCGAAAGTTATCGCTGCGCCTGTTTACGGTGCCGGTCGTGTTCTCCGTGATGGTGTTTTGAACCCAACCAAATTCGTTTTAAGTGGTGGCCTTTTAGGTCGCGGCGGCCCTATCGGGATCGCGACGTCAGGTAACACTTGGAGCCCTTCCGCACACACCCGTTGGGCTGTGGTCGGTTCCGGTCTTGTTGGCGGTACATATTACGGTGGATCACAGCTTTATGAAGCTGTTACAGGTGATGAAGTTGAGAATAATGATCTTGGAAATCTTGCAGGGTTTGCACTTGGTGTTCCTGATATCATTGCATCAACGGGTACGAACGCGATTGATTTGTTGCTTCCCGGCTCTCCACTTAACAGCGGTTATGAAAGCCTGATCGGGCAGCATATCGGTTTCGGTTCGTTCATGGGTGATGGCACCGATGAAGAGCCAGCTGCGGATGATACGACAACGCCCGCACCAGACACGACGACACCTGCGCCGGACACGACAACACCTGCACCGGACACGACAACACCTGCACCGGATACAACGACGCCTGCGCCGGATACAAC
>CAZPMH010000004.1:0-5345 GCA_964587815.1 uncultured Micavibrio sp. | reverse complement strand
CCGGATACAACGACGCCTGCGCCGGATACAACAACCCCCGCGCCGGATACAACGACGCCTGCGCCGGATACAACAACGCCCGCGCCGGATACAACAACGCCTGCGCCGGATACAACAACGCCTGCGCCGGACACGACGACACCTGCGCCAAGCACGATGGCTCCAAGCACGGCTTTACCTGCAGGGCAAACAGATGCGATTGCACAGCAACGTTCTGCCGCAGAAGCTGCTTTTGCAAGTATTCGTGCGGATAACGGCTTTGTGAACAGTTCAGTGACAAACCCCGGCAGTTTGGCGGGAGACGATCCTGAGAGATTTGGCGCTGTTGAAATGATTCAGACCATGCAGAACGGCCAAGACCAGTTAAACGTTCTGATTGATGAGTTGATTGAAGAAGGACATACGACAAGAGCTGAAAACCTTTATCTACTTCGTGACATGATCCAAAGAGGGATCAACGAATCGAATGGTCTGCTGACGCAACTTCAGTCGGTTCAGCGTGAAACACAAGCCCTGATGGAGCAAGCTGAAGCAGCGCGTGTTGCCTTTACTCAGCTGGACCCTGCAGACAGAAGCGCGGCAAATGTTGATGAAGCAAACCGTTTGGTGCGCCGCCTTGATCGCATCCAGAACCAAATCAGCGATAGACGCGAGGCCGCATCAGAGATTCGCGATACGATCAACAGCCATCGTGAAGAGCATGTTGCTCTGCTTCACGGCGACCCAGCGAACCCTGATCGTAACGGAAACCAAGAATTCCAGTTCAGATACGGTTGGCGTAATTCCGTCAATGAAGGTCTTACTGCGGCCGGCGGTGAATACGGTATTCTTAACCAATATTTGGGTACGGATCGCCCGGGCGGCACAAGTGTTGTCGGTGGCTATGCACAAGCTGTTGGAGGTTGGTTCCAAGGTGTTGGCGAATGGTGGCAACGCACAAAAGCCAATGCAAAAACACAGGATCAGCGGAATTTCTACAATCTTGTTGAAACAGGCGGACTTGTTATTGGTGGTATGGTTGCTATTAACGCGATTGATAGCTTATTGGGCAATAAAACACCAAGAGCCGTTAAAATTGGTCTTATGATTGCGCTTGTCGGTTACGCGCTTAAGCGTTCAGGCACGATCGGCCAAGAAATGCGCGACCAAGCAGAGGGACGCATCGGACGTACCAGAGAGCTTGGCAGCAACGGTTACGCCAGTTCCGGCGGATATGTGCGCCAATCCAGCACGCCCGGTACAGGCGGCGCGTCGCACACTCCTGCGGGTGACGGCTCTCAGACTGCGCTGATTACTGATCGTAACGGCAACCAGGTTGACCACGTTGTTATGCGCGGTACATCCATTATTGACGGACGGACGCAGAGCCATGTTGGCGGCATGCCGATCGGCGGTGATGAAATTGTTGTCGGTGATCGTGAGCGTACGATTATCAATGATGCTGTTCTTGGACGTGCCCGCATGATGGGTATGGGTAATAACCTTGTTGATGATGCGCGCCGCGGAACGGTTGATGCGGTTATCGCAAGCTCTGACGGTCAGGCTCAACAAAGAATGAAAATCGACTTTACGATTGGCGATGCACGTGAGATAGAGGCAGAAATGGCAACGGCACAATAAGTGCAGTTAAGCCTTAAGTCTTTGCAGCGCACAGGAGAAGTGTTATGATTTTGTTAAGTGCCAGCGTATATGATGGCGTTGAACATATAACGAGTAAGGCTTCTCCGGCCATATACATGATGTCAGACAACGATCAAAATGATCACAATAACCACTCTCCCCCCAGTATTTCCAAGGACTGGGGCAAAGGTTTTGGCTCGGGCCGAACAAAGCTGTTTAACAGCCCTGACGATTTCGACATTTACTGTGACCGTGAGAAGGACGTGAACTATATTTTTCACGGGCCTGAGTTGAATTGTACCATTGACCACCTTGAATATGACCCGGACACACAACATATCACCGTTTTCACCAATGATAGCCAGCAGCTTGATTTAGGTGCAAAAATACAGTGGTTGGTGCGTCCGTATATTGCAAAAGAGCAATATTTATATATTATCAGAACCAAGGATGGTAAGGCGATTGATGGTTTTGAAGTGCATTTGAAAATCAAAGAGCCGGAAATTCGGAAAACATTAAATTAATTTAAAAAAGTTCGGGCTTTTTTCAAAAAGCTGATATATACTTATAAACATAAGAAGAAGAATCGAAAACATGGGTGAAGGGATAGAAAATACTGCAGAACTACCGGAGAGAGGTAATCTTACAGATTTTTTCTACGGTGTTGATGAAAAAAGCAAATTACAGGTTGAAGTCGCCGTAAAGGAAGATGGACGCTGTGCAGTATTTCACAACAAACCCTTTCGAAATGAACTTTCTTGGTTAGAGTACGATTTGGACACTTATAGACTGGATTTTGTACTTGATGGTGGCGAAATAAGAAATGCAGGCATGCCTTTGAATAAAGAAATGTCGAAAAATATGCAAAACACACATCAGGTCTTAATGGTTTTAATGGATGATGAGACGGGCGGTGCCAAAGAAGGCTTTTATGTTCCCCTTATAATCCATAGTAAATAATATGAGATTCGCGCAAAGCGGGCGGTTGAAAATTTAAAAAGACTTTTAAAAAAGGAGTGAAAAATATGAACGGAATGGGTTTTATGAATGCAGCAGAAACAACTGAACTGGTCGGTAAATTCGGCGCAGCGGATTCAGTCGTTGCTTTTGAAATGGGTACAGATGGCGTTGCCACTTCAATTCCCGGTCTTGGTCAGGAAAGCATTTCTAACGAACTTGACGGTCTTGACAGTGTGGACAGATCAAAGTATGACGTTCTTGACATGTAAGCTGCGTGCTGATATTTAGAATTTTAAAGACGGGTGTTTTGCACCCGTTTTTTGGTGCCTTTTTTTCCGGCACTTTCTTTCATGGCTACTCTGCCAGTGTCATAAGCTCTCTGAAACAGGGACAGAGTCGCAGGCAGTTTCGGGCTGTAGGCTGGTGGCCTGAAGTATAGAACAGAAACCTAACGTGCGCCCAGTTGCTGTTCCATCCTGCGTTGATAATGATCCAGAACATATTGTTTGGTTATGCGATCGCCTGCGTTGAGTGGGTTGGTGTTGTAGAGGTACAATTTCCAAACCATGAAACAAAAAGCGAGGACAAAAAAAGTAACGATGAAGCCTGCCATGGCGCCTTTTGTTATTGTCGTATCTGATTCCATGTAAGATTTTTCAAGCAAGACAGGGCCGTCTTTTTTCTTTTTTTTCTTTTGGGCGGCTTGTTTTTCTTCGTTTGTGTCTTCGGCTTTGGCTGTGCTGTCGCCCTGCCCTGATTTGGCCGAGGCGTTTCTGATTTCCAGCGCATCGAGGGAGATGTCAGGTTTTTTGGGCGTTCTTTCGCCCCCTAGATTATTGCTGCTATCCTGATTATCCACGCTCACGCAGACCCTTTCGCCTTGAATTTCACACTCGAGTATTATACGCGACTATTACAAGTTTTAGAGTATAGGCAAAGTCTTAATTTTATATATCCACGCCGCGTTACTTTTTCGATGGACGTTTTGCGCCTTAACCCTTATGTTTCCTTCACTATTTTAGCATGAAACGCTATAGTGCGTTTGCGCTTTTTTTAAGTGATTTAAGGATATTTATGACGCACAAACTGGAACATATTCGTAACTTTGCAATCATTGCCCATATCGACCACGGGAAGTCGACGCTGGCCGATCGGTTGATTCAGACGTGCGGCGGTCTTGAAGAGCGCGAGATGGAAGAGCAAGTGCTTGATAATATGGATATTGAGCGTGAGCGCGGCATTACGATTAAGGCACAGACGGTGCGGCTGGAATATACGGCGAAGGATGGCATTACCTATCAGCTGAATTTGATGGACACACCCGGGCATGTGGATTTTGCCTATGAGGTGTCACGCTCGCTCGCCAGTTGCGAAGGTTCAATCCTCGTTGTTGATTCGACGCAAGGGGTAGAGGCGCAAACGATTGCGAATGTGTATATGGCGCTGGAGAATAACCATGAGATTGTGCCCGCGATTAATAAAATCGACTTGCCTGCCGCGGATATTGAGAACGCAAAACAGGAAATTGAAGATGTGATCGGTTTGCCGGCGGATGATGCCGTGCCGTGTTCGGGTAAGACGGGCGAAGGCGTTGGCGATTTGCTGGAGGCGATTGTGGAACGCCTACCCCCGCCGCATGAAGGCGATGCGGAGCAACCGACCAAGGCGTTATTGGTGGATAGTTGGTATGACATTTATCTGGGCGTGATTGTTTTGGTGCGCGTAATTGACGGGCATTTGCGCAAGGGCCAGAAGATCAAATTCATGAGCAACGGCGCAACGCGTGAGATTGACCGTGTGGGTATGTTCACTCCGAAGAAAGTGGAGCTGGACGCGCTCGGCCCGGGTGAGATGGGCTTTATTACGGCCTCGATCAAAGATATATCGGAGACCAATGTCGGTGATACGATTACGGACGATAAGAAACCGTGCGAGACCGCTCTGCCCGGCTTTAAGCCATCCGTGCCGATGGTGTTTTGCTCCTTCTACCCCGCCGATGCGGGCGATTTTGAGAAGTTGCGCGATTCTCTGGGGAAGATCAAACTCAATGATGCCAGCGTGCATTATGAGATGGAGAGCTCTCAGGCGCTCGGCCTCGGGTTTCGCTGTGGCTTCCTTGGCTTGCTACATATGGAGATTATTCAGGAGCGGTTGGAGCGGGAATTTGACCTTGATTTGATCCCAACCGCGCCATCGGTTGTTTATAAAATCAACATGACGAACGGCGATCAGATTGAGCTGTATAACCCCGTTGATATGCCCGATGTGGTGAAGATTAAGAGCATTGAGGAGCCGTGGATTAAGGCGACCATTCTTGTGCCCGATGAATATCTGGGCGGCTTGTTGCAATTGTGCCAAGATCGACGTGGGGTTCAGCTTGACCTGACCTATGCGGGCGGGCGCGCGATGCTTGTTTATCGCCTGCCGCTGAACGAGGTGGTGTTTGATTTTTATGATCGACTGAAAAGCATTTCCAAGGGCTATGCCAGTTTTGATTATGAGCTGGATGGCTATGGCGAGAATGATTTGGTGAAGCTGGAAATTCGCGTGAATGAGGAGCCTGTGGACGCGCTGGCGATGATTGTGCACCGCGCAAGTGCGGATATGCGCGGGCGCGGTATGTGTGAACGGCTCAAAGACCTGATCCCGCGGCAGATGTTTAAAATCGCAATTCAGGCGGCGATTGGCGGCAAGATTATCGCGCGGGAAAATGTCTCGGCGCTCCGTAAGGATGTGACGGCGAAATGTTACGGCGGTGATGTGTC
>CAZPMH010000003.1:0-134568 GCA_964587815.1 uncultured Micavibrio sp. | reverse complement strand
GCGTCTGTGGCTTATGAGGCTTATGCGAAAGCGAAGGCGCAGAATATTGATGTGTTGATGATTGATACGGCAGGGCGGTTGCAAAATAAGCTTAACCTTATGGCGGAATTAGAAAAAATCATCCGCGTTTTGAAAAAGCAAAATGAAGCCTTGCCGCATGCGTGTGTTCTTGTTCTCGATTCAACGACGGGGCAAAACGCTTACAGCCAGGTTGAGACATTTAAAGAGATGGTGGATGTTACCGGTTTGGTTGTGACGAAGCTGGACGGGTCTGCGAAAGGTGGCGTTTTGATCGGACTTGCAGATCAGTTTGGCTTGCCCGTTCATGCCGTCGGTGTCGGTGAAGGAATTAACGATTTAAGGCCTTTTACTGCGCAGGATTATGCGCGTTCACTTATGGGGCTTGATTCTTAAGCGTTTTTCTTCAGTTTTTATCTAATTTTAAGACACATACGGCATAGTTGTTATATGGCACAGAAACCCGAAAACTTTCCTGAACGTACCTTCGATGACGCACAAGAAGCGTTAGATTATGTGCATGAAATTTACAATGCGCATACGGCATTTTTGTGCGAATCATTTGATTCTTATTGTAAGGATGATGCGCGGCCTGATGCTAAGGTGCATGCGTTCTACCCTTATGTTCGTATCACGACGCTCAAGGCGAAGCGTTTTGACTCTCGTTATTCTTACGGGTTCGCGCCTAAGCCCGGTACGTATCAAACAACCGTGACGCGGCCTGATTTGTTCAATGATTATTATCACGAGCAATTTCGTTTGATTATAAAAAATCACGATGTTCCGATTGAGGTCGGTGTTAGTGATACGCCCATGCCGTTGCATTTTGCGTTGGGGGAAGGGTTCCATTTAGAAAATCAGTTGAGCGAAGAATGTGTGACGGCGTTGCCTGATTATTTTGATGTGCCTGACTTGGATATTTTAGATGATGAAATTGCAAATGCAGCACATGCACCACAGAGCGATGAAGATAGGCCGCTCGCGTTATTTATCGCGCCGCGTGTGGATTTGAGTCTTCAACGATTGAAGCATTATTGCGGTACGATGCCGAAACATTTCCAGAATTATGTGTTGTTTACCAACTACCAGTTTTACATCGATGAATTCGTTTCCATGTGTGAGGAAATGATGACAGGCACTGATGATCCGATGCTCAAAAAGCAGCGAAGTGAATATGTGTCGTTTGTTCAGCCTGGTGATAAGGTCATGTTGAACCAGAATATGGACGATCATATTGATGATGCACAAGATGGGGCAACGCTTTCGCGGTTGCCGCAAATGCCTGCTTATCACCTGAAGCGCAAAGACGGTTCCGGTATTACGATGATTAATATCGGTGTTGGCCCGTCTAATGCGAAGACGATCACCGATCACGTGGCTGTTTTGCGTCCGCATGCTTGGTTAATGCTGGGGCATTGCGCGGGCTTGCGGAATTCTCAGCGTCTGGGGGATTATGTGTTGGCGCACGGATATTTGCGCGAAGACAATATCTTGGATGAGTTTTTACCTGTTAGTATTCCTATTCCTGCGTTGGCAGAAATTCAACAGGCTTTGGAAAAGGCGGTGGCTGAGGTTACGGGTAATGAGGGGTATGATTTGAAAAAAGTCATGCGCACAGGAACGGTTGCGACGACAGATGACCGGAATTGGGAATTGAAGTCTTATTTAACGCAAAACAGACGTCTGAGCCAGAGTAGGGCGATTGCGCTCGATATGGAATCAGGGACGATTGCAGCGAATGGCTTCCGTTTCCGCGTTCCGTACGGGACGTTGTTGTGCGTTTCTGATAAGCCGTTACATGGCCAGTTAAAGTTGCCGGGTATGGCGGATAGTTTTTACCGTGAGCGCGTTGAACAGCATTTGAAAATCGGTTTGCTGACAATGACGTTGCTCCGTGATTTATCGCCTGAGAAACTACATAGCCGTAAATTGCGTTCTTTCGACGAACCTGCTTTCCAATAAAAAAGCCTCCATCGTGGAGGCTCGTTCTCTTATTTCTTATATCTTTTAAATCGTGATATCGACCAAAGACCCTCTGTCTTGTGTTGGGGAGGCTTGTTGTAAATCAGTATTTACAACATTTAAGTTTTCACGTTGAAACTGTTGAGCATCGTTCGTGTTTGTTTCCTGCGATGGCGCAGCCTGCGCGTTTCTTGCTTGAATTTGATTGTCGCGCGCCTGTTGATCTTCTTGGCGTGTTACACGCGTTTGATCATCGCTGACGGGCTGTAGCGCTTGTGTTAGTGGGATTTGTTGCTGTTGTCCTGCGCCTGATAGAGGTGCTGCCATTGTCTGATCCTTATTATAAGTCTCTATAATTATATTTTTATATTAGCATATTAAACATTAAGAAACCATTTACTAAATTTTTAGCAAAATGTCTCATTTGTTAACGTCTTCATAATATTTGGTTGCTATACTTTGTAGGTGAATACTGTAAAAGGTATTTATTTTGAAAATAGAATATTTTCTTCACTGTGTATTTGTAAACGTAACGTCAACATAACATAGTGATTGTGGGGCAAAAATTATGAATTTAAGAACGACAGGTACGATGTCTAGTGCCGGAATATTTTTCGGCGATGTAGCGCATGTTCAAAAACTTTTTGATTTGGCGCGCGATAAAAGTGCGTCGTCACGTATAGAGTTATCATCTGAAATTGGTAGTATGCTTTCCGTGGATGTTTCGGTCCGCGAAAGTGAGCTTATCGCAGACGTCTTAATTGATTTGATGCGTCAGGCGGAAATTGATTTGCGTATTGCGATTTCGGAAAAGCTTTCAACGATAGAAAATGTGCCGCTTCGGTTGGTTTTGCAGCTTACGAATGATGATATTCGTGTGGCGGAGCCTGTGTTACGGAGCAGTGATGCTTTATGCGAATTTGACCTAATGTATATCATCAAGTCACGCACGGCAGAATATTGGCGTGTGATTGCACAGCGTAAGAGCCTGACAGACCAAGTTATAGGCGCGCTTGTTGATACAGGTGATTTTGATACAGCGCTTAATTTAGTCGAGAATGACGGTATCATTCTTAACGAAGGCGCGCTTGTCGCGTTGTCAAACCTTGCACAAGGGCATGATACTCTTGCGTTGCCATTGCTCCGTAGAGAAGAGGTGGAGCGTGACTTGGCGCTTGCTCTTTATGCGCATGTCGGTCAGCAGGTGAAGGAATTCATTACTCAGCACTTTAATGATGGTGATGCGCCTGCAGACGTTCAAGATGCCGTTGATTCGGTTATTGAAGAATTTGAAGGGACGAGCTTTAACGGCGGTGCCGTGTCAGATGATGATTTGTACAGCACGGCAAGAGCTGCAAAAGAGCGTGGTTTGTTGAATCTCACCTCTTTGATGGGGGCATTGCGGCGAAAGCAATCTCGTTTCTTTGCTATTCAGCTAAGCGTTCATACCGAGTTGCCATTGAAGAAAATTGAGCAGGCTTTAAATCAACCTAGTGGGCAGCTATTGGCTTTGATTGCTAAGGGCTATGGTTTTCAAAAGCAGGACTTTGTGTCTCTTTATACCCTGATCGTACCAATGTTCAATGACGGTGAAGTTACGGGAACAGATGGTGTTAAGAAGGCTATGGCATACTACGACAAGGCCAGTTGCGAATTGGCACGTCAGATTTTGAATAGCTAAGACATCTTACGCGGGGTGTTTAACAGGTTCTTCTGCATTCGTGGTGAGAGCAGCAACGCCAGGCAATTCTTTACCTTCCATCCATTCGAGAAAAGCACCGCCTGCGGTTGAGATGTAGGTAAAATCATCAATGCACCCAGCGTTTTCTAATGCTGAGATCGTATCTCCGCCACCTGCGACGCTGATGCAGTCTGATGTTTTTGTGTGCGCAGCTACTGCGCGGGCAACCGTGTTTGTTCCTGTATCAAAAGGCGGAATTTCAAATACACCCATCGGGCCGTTCCATACGATTGTTTTGCATTGCCTTACTTTTTCTTCGATGTAGCTAGCTGTTTCTTCACCGATATCGATGGCCATTGCATCTTCGGGAATGGCTTTGATTGATACGGTCTGATGATCGGCGTCTTTTTTGAGTTCTTTCGCAACGACAACGTCTTTGGGAATAATAATTTCACAGCCGTGTTTTTCGGCGGTGTTCATAATTTCCTTTGCGGTATCGGCCATGTCTTTTTCGCAAAGTGAGCGGCCCATATCCACACCTTTTGCATTGATGAATGTGTTCGCCATGCCGCCGCCAAGCACAAGATAATCGACACGTTGTACGAGATTTTTCAAAACGCCGAGCTTCGTTGAAATTTTAGAGCCACCTGCGACTGCGAGGACAGGCTTTTCAGGTGTGTTAAGTGCTGCGCTTAGGGCGTTTAGTTCTTGTTCCATAAGCAAGCCTGCCGCAGATGGAAGATGTGCAGTGATGCCTTGTGTCGATGCATGTGCACGGTGCGAGACTGAAAAGGCGTCGTTGACATATATGTCTGCGAGTTTTGCCAAAGATGCAGCAAAATCAGGATCGTTGGCTTTTTCACCCTTGTGAAAGCGGACATTTTCTAAAATGATGATATCGCCTGCTTTCGCGTTTTTGGCCGTGTTTTCGGCATTGTCTCCGATACAGTCGGGGCAAAATGAAACAGGCGCTTCCCAGCATTCTTCTAAGGTCTGGGTTAAAAATGCCAAAGACATTTGCGGGTTTCTTTCGCCTTCGGGACGGCCAAAGTGAGAGAGGATAAGGATTTTAGCTCCTGCCTCCCGCAAAAAATCAATGGTTGGCTTTAAACGGTCAATTCGCGTAGTGTCGGTGACTTTGTTATTTTGGCGGGGAACGTTCAGATCAGCGCGCATTAAAATAGTTTTGTTTTTCAAATCTAAATCTTTGAGTGTCTGAAATTGCATGTTTACCCTTTGTCTGTTTTCTTTTCTGCTGTTTTGTCGTGCAGCAATGTTTCTGAAAATGATTTTAAAGTTTCAGTTGCCTCTATTAACCGTGAACGCAGGGGCGCGTCAAGTGCAGAGTGCCCTGCATCAGGCACGACGATGTAATCTGCTTCCGGCCAGTGCTGATGTAAAGTATTCGCAGTGAAAATCGGGCAGATGATGTCGTAACGCCCTTGCACAATGGTTGTTGGGATTTTGCGGAACGTATCGATGTCGTTTAAAAGCGAGTTTTCTCGTTTGATTTTTTCGAATTTAAAGTAGTGCGCTTCGATACGGGCAAGGGCGAGGGCGTGTTGCTTTTGTTCATCTGTTGTGATGGTTTCGTAATTTGGCATGAGTGATGAGCAAGCTCCTTCATACAAACTCCATCTGACGGCAGCTTCGATTTGTGTTTCGGGATTATCTTTATCAGTTAGTCTTGTGTAGTAGGCAGTCAGTAAATCGTCTTGTTCATCTGACGGGATAAAGCCTGCGAATTGTTCCCATGCTTCGGGGAAGATGTTTTTCATGCCGTAGAGAAACCAATCGATTTCTTTTTCTTCGCATAGAAATATGCCGCGCAAAATCATGCTTAAACATCTGTTCGGGTATTGTTTCGCATATGTCAGCGCGAGAGTGCTTCCCCAAGATCCACCAAAGATGTGCCATTTATCAATGTTGAGGTGGAGACGCAGTTTTTCGATGTCAGAAATAAGGTGTTCCGTAGTGTTGTTTTCAAGGCAGCCCAACGGGTGGGAGCGCCCTGCGCCGCGCTGGTCGAAAATAATAATGCGAAAAAAATCAGGGTCGAAGAAACGACGGTGGATGGGGCTTGCGCCTGCACCGGGGCCGCCATGGAACAGAACGATAGGTATGCCGTGCGGATTGCCGCTTTGTTCCCAATATATGTCGTGTATGTCATCAACGGAGAGAAAGCCGCTGGAGTAGGGGGTGGTTGGCGGAAACAAATCAAGCAGGGGCGTGCGCCTTGCTCTTGTCTGCGGCAAGGTTGCTTTATCTGCTTCTGACTCTGATGGTTCCGCGATCATTTTTGTTCTTTATTGTTACAACGTTCAGGTACACAGTAACGCTATTTTCTAATCATTCAAGGCCGGAAGAGCAGAGCCGGGTTTTGTTTTTTTCGGAATGATTTTTTCAGTCTGTGCATCGACTGGTTTTTGATTGCGGCCTAGATATTCGAGGCGTTCAGTGTGGTCTAACTTTATGTGTGGGCCGTTATAGGATTCAAGCCAGCCGCGAACACGCACCTTTTGTCCGCTCCATTCGCGTGGGTTATAGCCGCTACGGCTGAGCTCGCGGATGATTGACCTTTCTAAGGAAATCGTAAAATCGTCCCGCCAATTCGCGCCAAAGTTTAAAAACAAAGTATTCTTGCTCGATCCGACTTTTTGAACGATGCCTTCGATGATTTGGTATGATCCGATTTTTGCTTCAGCAGTTTCAGGAGAGAGTAATTTATACTCCTCTATATCCCAAAGGCCCTGTTCGTTGTTGCGTGCGGTTTTTTCCAGTTCCAGCATTTCACTGTTTAGTTCGGTGTTGTTTTTCTGCGTGCGTACGCGCGCTAGGCCAAGGCTGATTAACATGCCCTGAACCCATGTTCCGTCATCTTTCTTTTCAATATGTGCGAGGTCGTGCCCCATGCGATTTTTACGTCCTGCTTTTGGTGAGGCGGTTTGATAGACTTTAACATCTTGATTTAAAAGAAAGTCACTTAGGATTTTTTGTGCCGTAACGGATAAGTCACCGGGATCATGAAAATTTAAATCAGGGATATCCAAACCTATGAGGCGCACTGTTTTTCCATCATGCAAACGTAGGGTGAGCGGGTCAATCACTTCGGTTACTCTGGCCGCTGATGTGAATCTTAGCCCTTCAAATTCACTTTTGGGGAACATCGCGTCTTGCGCGTTCGTTGTTGTGGTATAAAATGACAACAGAAACACAATCAACATAAGCCATGTTTTTATATGCCCTTGAATTTTTTGATAAATCATAAAACCTCGTGCCTGCTTCTTGTCCTTATGGCCAGTCTTTTGGCGGGATGCACAACCAACCCTGCAACAGGGAAGTCGCAGTTTACTGCACTGATGTCGCCTGCACAAGAGAACAGCATCGGCGCGCAAGAACATGAGAAAATTTTAAAACAGTATGGCTTGTATGATAACCAAGAGCTGCGGCGATATATCGATAAAATCGGAGCTAAAATTGTTGCCGATACGGAGCGGCCGGATGTTGAGTATAAGTTTTTCTTGCTGGATGATCCGATGATTAATGCGTTTGCTTTGCCCGGCGGGTATATTTACCTGACGCGCGGCTTGATGGCCTTGTCTAATACCGAAGCGGAGATAGCGGCCGTTTTAGGACATGAGGCCGGGCATATTACGGGGCGTCATTCTGCAGAACGATATTCACGCGGAGTTGCGACGACTGTCGGGGCAACTATTCTTTCTGCTGTGATCGGGTCTTCGGGTGTGTCGGAGGCTTTGGGGGTTGGTACGGATTTGTATCTTAAATCCTATTCCCGTGCGCAGGAGAATGAATCAGATAGCCTTGGCATACGATATTTGATGCGCGCGGGGTATGACCCCTATGGCATGTCAGGGTTCTTGTCCAATCTGCAGGCCGAGAAAGATCTTGATAATAAGATCAATAAACGTCAGCAGCAGTTAGGTTCAGCATATCTTTCAACGCACCCTGCAACGGATGAACGCGTTCGACGGACGCAAATTGAGGCAGGCCAATTTCCTGTGACAGGAATTATTAATCGTGATGTTTATTTGCGTAAAATTGATGGCATTACATATGGCAGTAGTGCGAAGCAAGGCCTTATTCGTGGCCAATCTTTTTATCACACTGAAATCGGATTTGCGTTTGAGGTGCCGAACGGTTTTCAGCTGATCAATCAACCTGATAAGGTTTTAGCCACTGCTGAAAACGGGACATTGATTGTTTTTGATATTGGCGGGAATAAAAACCAATATGATGCGCTTACCTATTTGCGTGATGTTTGGTTGCAAGGACAGGATGCATCGAATGTAGAACGTGTTAAAATTAACGGCATGGATGCTGCAACGGTTTTGACGCGCGGGCGTGTCAACGGCTCAGTCCGTGATATGCGTCTGGTCACGATTGAATGGACGCCAACGCAAATTGTTCGCTTTCAGTTCTTTATGCCGGGGGCATATTCTCGTTCAATTGATGAAAGTTTTAAGCGTGCGGCTTTTTCGTTTGAACGGCTTTCTGCTCAGGCGAGGTCTAAGATTAAGCCTTATCGTATTAAAGTTGTTCAAGCGCGCGCGGGGGATACAGTTTCGAGTATGGCATCACGCATGGCGCAAGATGATTTCAAGGAAGATCGTTTTCGTGTGCTGAACGGCCTCGGCGCGAATGAGGGCGTGATTTCAGGCCGCCTTTACAAGCTGGTTGTCGCTAACTAAGTTTTTAGCTGTAGTTAGTGGCATGTGACTTGGTCGAATATCTCGCCATTGGGTGCAAAGCCCGTACACGTCAGCGGTCCGCCGAATCCACATGAATTGTCTGCTGTTGCTTTGATACAGTTATATTCAACGCCCTTATGTTCGGGGTCGTATCCGCGAACCACCTTGTCGAAAGGCGCATAAGGTGATTGGAATTGATCGAACTTTTTGGACGCCCACCAAAAATTATCTTGTTGATCATTCAGTGGCTTTTCCGTATCGATTCCTGCATTTACAAACAACATGGAATATTCAGGGTTGGTATCGAAAATTGCGGCCCTGACCAGTGCGGTTGCCAGAGATTCATGGCCGGGATAGGACTTCATTGTTTCACGCAGCTTTTGAGACCATTTTGAGATGCCGACCATACCTTGTTTACACGCGTTTATACCTGTTTCAGGATCGATGCCGTAAGACCTTAATGTTTCCTGTAAGCCGTTTTTGTACATCCAAAACAATGTTTTTGTCGGTTCAGGCGCGAATTGTAATTGTACGACCTTTTGCAGCATTTCCTCTTGAGCGCCGCGAAGATAGATTAGGTCTGTTGGAATTATTCCCGGCTTTGCCAGAACGGCGCGGCGGAAGTACAGCATTTCATCAATTGTTTCTACTGAATGTTCACCGTGCCCAATAGCATTTCCTGCATAAATAATGCGGTCACCTGGGGTAATATCATTGATTATTGTGTCATGTAGGTTACAGAGTGCGTGTATGTTGCCGTGAATTGCGGGTATGAGCCATATGCGTTGTGCTTGGCCTAAATTGGTAAAACGAGCGTCTTTTGCGATGTGTTGATAAGTCACGTGTATATCACTTGCAAATTTTGCTTTTTAAAAAACAATTTTATTATGGGGTGTCGGCAAGAAACTGCCTTAAGTCTTTCTAAGTATACAAAAAATTAAACACCTTGAAAAGATATCCCTCTCAAGGTGTTCAAAGTTATTCACAGTGTTGATAAGTTTAGGCCGCTTTTGCCGTTTCTTTTTCAGACTTATCTGTATTTGCAGAAGAGCTTGCCATTTTACCAAGCAAATCTTCTAGCTTTTCTGTCGCAGAATCTTCTGTGATGTCATCAACAGCAGCGACTTCACGTGCCAAACGCTCTAGTGCAGATTGGTAAATCTGACGCTCGCTGTAAGATTGCTCATTCTTGTCGTTGCTACGCTTTAAGTCACGAAGGACTTCTGCAATTGAGACAGGGTCGCCGGAATTGATTTTTGTTTCATATTCCTGTGCGCGACGGCTCCACATTGTGCGTCTTACACGTGAACGACCTTTAAGTGTTTCAAGCGCATCATCAAGACGCTCGCTTGAGCTCAACTTACGCAAGCCGGATGTTTCTGCTTTTCCTACCGGAATTTTTAAGCGCATGCGCTCGCTTGTAAAACTTACTACATAGAGTTTAATCTCCATGCCCGCAATTGTTTGCGTTTCCACCCCTTCGATTTGGCCTACGCCGTGAGCGGGATATACAACGTTATCACCTGCTTTAAAATCGAAATTATCATTAGCCATATTTACTACCTTCCTAAAGTAAATTTATGTTTACTTAGTGTATCGTTATTCACAAAATAAATGAGCAACCAATTTCTTCCAAAAGGTTGCTGCCCGTAGGTTTACAACGATTGTTATTACTAAGTATTAATAAGAGTATATCAAAAAAAACGCATTTTTTCAACTGTAAACGGGCTGAAAACGGATTTATTTTACATATTATTAATATTTTGGTGTTAAAGAAGCGTCTACTTTTGTGAAATTGCGTGATATTGTTTGAATATGTTCGCGCCGAATTTAAGATATCAGAAGAGTCTGGAGTGCTATATTTCCTTTTGGGAGAAGCTTAACCGGCGTTCGGTTTCGCTTTTATCGTCTCTGGTTGACACTGGTGTTGCGTTTCAAGACCCTTATCATGCCGTTCATGGTGTGCAGGATATGGAAAAAATTCTGGAGCGTCGGCTTTCATGTTGTGAGCGATTGTCTGTTCGTATTTCTGACTTCGCATGGAGCCAGCATGAAGGGCGAGGGTATATGTTTTGGGATATGTCTTACTCTTCAAAAAAGCGTGAGGGGTTTAAAAAAATTGATTTTAAGGCTCGGGTTTCGGGCGTTAGTGAAGTGCTGTTTAATAAGGACGGTCAGGTTGCCGCACATCAGGAGTTTTGGGGCGGGCATACTGATTTTGACGTTGGTCGGTATTTAGCTTTAAATGATTAAGCGTTTGTGCAGGGCTCGTCCAACTTAAAAACTTTTTGTTTTGTATCAATCGTTGCACTTGTTCCAATAGGCAGGGGCATAAGGTTTTTGCCATGACCGAGGGGTAAATCCTTAAGAACAGTTATGTCATACTCGCTCGTATGTTCTTTGATGAGGTCTGTCAGTGTGTAGCCGAACGGTTTTCCTGTTTCGGGAATATCGACAAATTCACCCAGCATGACGGCTTTTAGTTTTTTAAAGACGCCGATGCGTTTTAGGTGAAGCAGCATACGGTCAATGCGACTTAATTCTTCGTTGCAGTCTTCTAAAAATAAAATAGAACCTTCGCAGTATTGATCTTCAAAGCCTTGAGGGAGGTATTGGAAGACGCTTAGATTTCCGCCGATCAGTTTGCCTGATACGGATTTTTCTTCTGCGGACTTAATGATTTGAGCGTCAGAAAACTTCAAATCGATAAGATCGCCGCTTATGAGCTTTATTAGGGAGTCCAGCTCTTTGTGTTTATGAATGTTTTTCAAAACCGGGCCATGAAGAGTGGCGATGCCTGTTTTGGCTGTTACGGCGTTAAGCAGGGCGGTTACGTCACTAAAGCCGATGAGTAGTTTTGGATTTTTTTGAAGGTTTTTGAAATTGATGCTGTCGATTAGGTGTGTTGCGCGGTTGCCACCACCTGCGGCCCAAATGGCTTTAATATCTTTGCGTTGCCACAGCCCTTGGAATGCCAGTGTTTTTTGCAGGTGGTTGCCGGCTGATTGATGTTCGCGTTCATATGTTTGCGGATGAACGAAAACTTTAAAGCCCTTGTCTTCCAGTATTTTTGCGCCGCGTTCGATATCAGCTTTTTCAACCCAGCTGGACGGTGCGAAAACACCGATTGTGTCGCCTTTATTTAATGAGGATGGTTTTATAGTCTTCATTTGATGGTTTTATCCGGCTTTGACGTGGGGGTGATATCCGCCTACCACTTCGGCCAGGCCATCTCCCTCGCCGATAATTTTGAATTTGCGTGTGTAGTCATGCTCAAAATGATCGGGGAATTCGACACCGATATGATCGTAGTTGGAGAATATTGTCTTCATTGTATCTAAGGTGGCGGTTTTGATTTTCTCATTCTTGTCAGATTTCTGCGTGACATAATTGAAAATCATGTATGTCTTTCCGTCTTCTGCCGTTCCGTGACGCAGCATGAAATGAATGATAGGTGTGTTTAGGGCCTTGTTTACTCGGTTCACAAAATCATTAAAGAAGGATGCGAAGTAGATGTAGTTGTCTGCGCCGACCAAGTAGTCTGTATTTTTTCCTTCAAGATTTATGATGGATTGTGTCCCATCATCATGATTTTCGACGCGGCCCATATCCTCGATTTTATATCGAATAAGGGGGAAGGCCTTCTGGCGGTAGCATGTTACGAGCATGGAGTTGTTTGGCCCTTGTTCTAGATATACATAATCATCAAAGACATCGTAATCAAAGCTGCTCATCCCTTTTTGGTGCGCAATTTCCCCGAATTCAACCGCCCCGTAGGTTGATTGGATGTCACTGTCCGGGAACATGGTTTGGATAAAATTTTTGCTGCAATCTAAAAAGAACTCACCGCTCACATTAATGTAGGGCAGTTTTTCGAACGGCGGTATACTCTCCTGCTTCATGATTTCAGCAACGCGCTGCAGCACGCATGGAAAAATAACCAATAACGTTGCCTTTGATGATCTGAGTGTTTGGAGGAGTTCTTCGACACTTTCTTTTGTTACGTTCTCGAATGGAACCATTGTGAAGCCGAAAAAACGGCTGAGGTTTTTTTGTTGTTCTGCGTATGTTTTGGTGAAGTAGGATTTTAGCGGATAGTAAACAACAAATGATTCCCCTGTTTTCCAGCCATTGAGTTTGAACGATTCCAGAAAACTTTGAGCGAAGACGTTGCAATCTTCATAGTCAGTATAACGGAAGGTTGGTTTTCCTGAAGTCCCGCCGGTTGAGAGGGCGGTGTAGAAGTCTTTATTGATCAGTGCGTGTTTTATGAATTTTTTGGCACTTGGGGTTTTGCCATTTTCGATCAGTTCGACTTTATTTTTCAAAGTCTTTGATTTGAATGCTTCATTTTCATTGCGCAGATGGTTTTTTTCAACAACGGGAAGATGGCTGAAGCCGTAGAAAAATTCTTCATCAGACATTTCAGGCGCTGCACCCAGAAATGAATCGTAGCGGCCTTGATAGAAAGGCGTTGATTTATTCGCGTGCTCTATGATTTCTGTTAAGCGCTGTCGCCGTGATTTGTTGCTTTTCGTGATTGGGCGCAATGCCAAGCGAAAGCCCGTAAGTTTACGCAATAGTTTCATATTTTGTTCAAAATATCTTGAGGGATATGTTCGCCTTTTATCTGTCTTGCGCTTTAGCCGTCCTTGTTTATTTTCGTAATAATCTCCTGCAGGACATCTTCGGCCTTAAGGTTAGGTATTTGGCATGTTCCTGCAGCATTGTGGCCACCACCACCATATTTTAACATGAGCTCACCGACGTTGGTTTTGCTTGATCGATCCAGAATAGATTTCCCGGTTGCGAACACGGTATTTTGTTTGTTTTTACCCCACAAGATATGGATTGATATGTTGCACTGTGGGAATAACGCGTAGATGACAAAGCGGTTACCTGCCCAAATTGTTTCTTCCTGCCTTAGGTCAAGCACCACCAGGTTGTCATAAACTTTTGAGCAACGCTCTATTTGTTCGCGGCATTTGACCTGATGATCGTAATAAAGGTCGACACGTTCTTTTACATCGGGCAAGTCCAGAATTTTTTCTATTTCTTTGGTTTGACGACAAAAATCAATCAGCTTCATCATGAGTTGATAATTGGAGATGTTGAAGTCGCGAAAACGCCCTAAGCCTGTGCGGGCATCCATGAGGAAGCTCAGCAATATCCAGCCATCAGGTGAAAGAATTTCTTCTCGTGAAAAATCAGCAGAGTCGGCCTTATCAACAGCCGTCATAATTTCCGATGAGACTTGCGGGAATGCAGATGAGCCGCCGAAATAATCGTAGACCACACGTGCTGCTGACGGGGCAGCTGTATCAATAATGTGATTATCCTTATGTCCACCAACGCGCGATGCTTCACTCGCGTGGTGATCAAATGCGAGATATGCGCCCTCGTTATAGGGCAGGTTTGTTGTGATGTCATTTTCGTCGACATCAATCAGGCCGTCCTGCATGTCTTTTGGGTGCGCGAACATTATATCATCAATAATATCCAATTCTTTTAACAGTATGCCACAGACGAGGCCATCCATGTCGCTTCGCGTAATCAAACGATATTTTTTGCCGGGTTTTGGTACGATTTTTTGCTGTGCTTGGCTCATGATCTGTTCGCTTGTTTTATGAATAAATGTATTTTGATTTCCACTTTTAAAAGCATACCGATAATTTTGATTCAAAGAAAGGGACGGTTTGTATCAGCCTTAGTTTTTATCGTAAATTTTTTCGATAAAATATAGCGGCCTGTGTTTTGCTTCTCCGAAAATGCGACCGACATATTCGCCCAGAACGCCAATGCTAAGCAATTGTACGCCGCTGAAGAAGGAAATCATGACAGCCAGTGATGCATAACCGGGTATGTCTGCACCGAGGAAAATTGTGCGTAGAAGTATGTATGCGCCCAAAGTGAAGGAAAATATTGATATTAGCAAACCGATGAAACTCGCTACGCGTAGTGGGGTTGTGCTGAAGCCAGCGATTCCTTCGAGGGCGAGGTTCCACAAGCCGATGTAATTCCATTTGGTTTCACCTGCGGCTCTGGGCGCGCGGTTGTACTTGAATGCGACTTGCTTATAACCGATCCATGCGAACAGCCCCTTCATAAAGCGGTGTTTTTCGCGTAATTGGCAGAGTGCGTTGATTGAGCGCCTGTTCATTAATCTGAAATCGCCTGTGTTTCTTGGGATTTCAACATTGCTGGCGATGAAATTGATGACGGCGTAAAAGCCTTTTGCGGTGAAGCGTTTGAACCATGTTTCACCCTCTCTCATCATCCGCTGGCCGTAGACGACATCGGCGCCCGTTTCTTTCCACATTTTAACCATGTCGGGTATAAGGGCAGGGGGGTCTTGTAAATCAGCATCCAGAATAACCATGGCATCGCCTGTTACGTTGTCGATCCCTGCCGTCATTGCGGCCTCTTTACCGAAGTTTCGTGATAAGTTGATGACGGTCACGCGGTCATCTTTTTCATGAATGGCTTCGAGTTTTTCGAGGGTCTTATCCGTGCTGCCGTCATTGATGTAGATGACTTCAAAATCGAAATCCATTTTATCGATGGTTTTGGTTAATTCTTCGTGGCAAAGCTCTACCACTTCTTCTTCGTTGTAGCAGGGAATGACAACCGAGATTTTTTCGCGCTTGGGTTCTTTCTTTTGCTTTGTTTTTTTTGTTGTCGTTTTTTCGGTCATGTCATTTCTTGATATGTTTGCGCTTTACAGTCTTCTCTTCTTTAAAAATACCCTTATCCGCCATTGATTGTCTTCTAGTTTTTCTAAAAATATCGTAAATATAGGTATGAAAGATTTCATCGCCTCACATTACAAATATATCAGCAAATTTTCTGTTGTCGGTTTATTGAATACCGCGCTGGACTTCGCGGTGTTTTTTGTGCTGTTTACGTTGCTCGGTTTTGGTGGGGTTTTGTCGCATATTCTGGCGTTTTGTGTGGCGCTGTCAAACAGCTTCATTATGAATGCATTGTGGACGTTTAAGAATTTGAAACGTAATCAATTGATACGGCAGGTTTCGACGTTTGTGATTATCGGCGTTTTGGGGTTGGTTGTCAGTACGGCGACTTTGGCTTTGCTCGCGCCTTACGTGACGACATATCCGGCGAAGATTATAGCGATTGGGGCATCGCTTGTGGTGAATTATTTGGGGTCAGCTTTGATTGTTTTTAAGAAAGATGATTAGTTACTTTTCTTCTTATAGACGTCATATCTTAAAATTTTTTCCTCCTCTAATTTAGTGCCCTTAAAATATTGTGCGCGATCAAAGGAGAAGAATTCTTTTTGTTCGTAATCATTTTCTAAAATGCGAATAATTTCAGGCTCAACTTTGTAGGTTTCTATGAAGTCGACAATGGCGCCTTGGTCTTCGTTCAGGTTGTTTTGCAGGAAGATAATATCGGGTCGGTAGAATTTTAAATCCTCTAAAACCATTTGTGCGTATTTGACGAGTAGTTTGCGGCCTTTTTCTTGTTCTTGTGCATCGCCGTTATGTATTTTGTGCAGGACGCCCGGGATGAACCAATGTGCGGGAAAACGCGTTCCGTGCGTGTAACCGTGATGTGCTGCTGTGGGGTTGAAAATCTCTATGTCGCCGTGAAAGGCGAAGAACGTGCAGGGATTCTCGCAGTTTTTGTCCAAAAACTCTGAAACAGGCAGAGAGGGCAAATCGGATCTTTTTGCAAAGTTAAGAATAGGGGGATTGATTGCATTTGTTAACATGGCAACGGCAACAATTGGCACAGCTAATGACAGAATTTGAAAATGCCCTTTGAAGCTGTCCATTCGGAAGCTTACCGTTAGGGGCATTGCTGTTATGAAGAAGACGTAAGCGGGAATGATATGGTTGTAGAAGCCCTTAAATTGCACAATGAACGGTATCAAGCATAGGGCTGCGCAAAGATATAGCCGCAAAAGGAAGGTTTTCTTTTCTTTTTCCAGATCGTTATCAAATATTTCAATCAGGATGAATGCAAAGAATAGAACGGCGGACGTCTGTAAAAGCGCGAGCAATGCACGCGTATCATATGATGCGACGTATAAATTAAAGACGTCAGGAAAAATGATTATCAGATAATCATTGAAAAATATGAGTAAAATTGCCGCATAAAGAAGTGTTGAGATGGAGAGTGCCCAAAAGTCAGCACGGAAGAATGAGGCTATTTTTCTTTCTCTTATCACACGTTCGAGCATGATGGCGACAGGGATGATGCCATAATGCGGCTTTACCAAAACCAATGTTGCGCCTGCGATCATGCAAGGGAGTAGCAATGATTTTTGTACGGTTGTTTTTTGGATTAAACATATTTGGCAGAGCACAAAAGGAACTAGAGCCAGTATCATGAGATGTTCACGATCGCCGAAGAACAGTGCGGCGTAGGTTGTTATCCCTACGAAATAGCCGATAAGGACGGATTTCCTATTGTTGTCACTTAAGAAGTTGAATTTTTTCAGGAGGCAATGAACAGCGAAAACGGATAAACAGCAGAGAAAAAAGGTTAGATAGGTATTGGCTACGACTGCAGGGATGGCAAATAGTTTGCCGATGAGCACAGCGGGAATATAAATAAGAATGCTTAAGGGCGGGTTTGTTTCGTATATGTGATCGCTCAGCGATTGTCCGTCTAAAAGACGTTCTGCCCCCATGGTTAGCCACGCGATGTTTCCGTTGCTCATGAATTGCGCTTGTGTGCTGTACCATAGTAGAGCGCACAAAACCAAGGCAGTACAAAAAACGATGTTTGAAATTATTTTTTGCGTCATGCCCGTTCCGTTTTTGTTTTGTTTAACGAAACGAGCGCAAAGATATACCTACATGTGATTGTTTTTATCGCATGCATGGCCAAGCCTTAGCTTGCTTCTTTTTCCGGCTTGTCTTTTTCGTCCTTTTCAGGCTCGGGCGCTTCTTTTACAGAAGGAACGCTCGATTTAGACTTTGTCTTTTTCGTTTTAGACTTTTTATATTTCGGCTTCTGATTATCGTTGACCGTTTCAGCTTCAACGATGACCTCAGTTACATCGTCCATGTCAGGGACTTCGAACATGGCATCCAGAAGCAGATTTTCAATGATGGATCTTAGACCGCGTGCGCCTGTTTTTCTTTCGACCGCTTTTTGCGCAATCGCGGATAGAGCGTCATCGGTGAATGTCAGTTCTGTGTCTTCCATATCAAAAAGTTTCTGATACTGCTTGATCAGCGCGTTCTTTGGCTCTGTCAAAATGGTGATCAGTGCGTCTTCATCAAGATTTTCAAGCGTTGCGATTACCGGCAGGCGTCCGATGAATTCGGGAATAAGGCCGTATCTGTGTAAATCTTCAGGTTGAAGGTCTTTCAAGAATTCACCGACTGATTTGTCTTCAGCATCTTTCACTTCTGAGCCAAAGCCAATTGTTGTGCCTTTACCGCGTTCGGCGATTACTTTTTCTAAGCCAGCAAACGCACCACCGCAGATGAACAGGATGTTGGCTGTATCGACTTGTAGGAACTCTTGTTGCGGGTGCTTGCGTCCGCCTTGTGGTGGAACAGATGCAACCGTTCCTTCCATCAATTTGAGGAGGGCTTGCTGCACACCTTCGCCTGAAACGTCACGTGTTATGGACGGGTTATCGGATTTGCGTGAGATTTTGTCGATCTCATCAATATAGACAATCCCTTTTTGTGCACGTTCAACATTATAGTCAGACGCTTGTAGTAGTTTGAGCACGATGTTTTCGACGTCTTCACCAACGTAACCTGCTTCGGTTAATGTTGTCGCGTCGGCCATTGTAAAAGGCACATCCAGAATGCGCGCGAGTGTTTGTGCGAGCAGTGTTTTACCACAACCGGTTGGCCCGACAAGCAGGATGTTCGACTTTGATAGCTCAACTTCGGAGGCGTTTTCTTCGCCGTGTTCCAGGCGTTTATAGTGATTATGAACGGCAACGGAAAGAACGCGTTTTGCGGACTCCTGGCCGATAACATAATCATCCAGAACCTGTTTGATTTCGCTAGGGGCAGGGACACCGTCACCTGAGCGGACCATTTGCGTTTTATCTTCCTCTCGGATGATGTCCATGCAGAGTTCGACACACTCATTACAAATAAAGACGTTCGGGCCTGCGATCAGCTTGCGCACCTCGTGCTGGCTTTTGCCGCAGAACGAACAGTAAAGAGTGTTTTTTGAATCTGATGATCCGGATGATGAATTACTCATGGTGTCAGGCTTTCTATCCCTTTTATGAATCTTATGTTTTCAATGTGCCAATTGGTGAAATCATAAGCAACCCCCTAATTCGCAAAACCTCATTTTATTCCCAGTGTGGCTTTTGTGCAGCATGAAATAAGGTCTTGAACTTTTTATCTCATTCGGTGATAACTCAGGCATGAATGAACAGACAAGCATAGAAGAGTTGGCAGAGAATTTCTCCCTTTTTGATGATTGGGAGGAGCGGTATCGGTATTTGATTGATGTCGGGCGGTCGCTGCCGCATATGGACGAATCTTTACGATCTGATGAAAATATTGTGCGTGGTTGTACGTCTCAGGTTTGGATGATTTCAGAATTGGATGATGATGCGCGCTTTCATTTTCAGGCGGACAGCGATGCACATATTGTGCGGGGGCTGGTTGCGTTATTGCTTGCGGCATATAATGGAAAACGCGCCGATGAGATTCGTGGCGTAGAGATTGAAAAAATCTTTGCCGATATTGGCCTTGATCAGCACCTTAGCGCCAATCGTCGCAGTGGTTTCTTTGCGATGGTGAACAAAATTAAGGCGTTATCAGCAGACGCTTAAACTTTATTCCTCCTTTGGCGTGCCTTCTGCTTCTTTTGGAGGTTGGTTAAGAGTTTCGGTATGGCCGATATTGCCAAGAATATTGGCAAAAAGTGCATCTGCTTCATCGCTTTGTTCGCCGATCATTTCGGCTTCGACCGACATAATTGAATTTTTTGAGGCCCAGAGTTGCGCGATATAGATCGTGTCTTGTAAGCCTTTGCGTCCTTTGCCGAAAAGGGATGTGTGGCGATATTCTTCTTCTTCTCTCGATTTTACTTCGAAGGTTTGGCTGACTGTGTCTTTGGTCATTTCGTGGACTGTTGCTTCCATCACGCCTGTTGAGAATTTTTCGAAGAGCTCGGGGCTGCCCGGGTTACAGATTATTTCTGCGCGCACAGTTGATGAGAGGCCAAAGACTTTTGTGTAGGAGATCAAGTTATAGCATGTGTCTTTATTGTTCGGGTCTTCGCACTGATTAATGATGTATGGCTCTTCAGGGAAGGTCGCGCTGAAATCGCAATAATCGGGCGCGTATGTGCGTGTATCGAACTTTTTCGGCTGCGGCTCAGGCTGGGCGGGGAAGAGCGGGCCTGCATTTTGTGCGTATGCCATGCCTGACAGCAACGTTATGGCTGAAATAAATGTGAGGATGTATTTCATGTTTTGATGCTCCATTCTTTCGGATCAGCTTTGGTTTGCTCGCCGTTTTCCATGTTTTTAACTTCGTGATCCAGCCCGTCTTCGAAGGGTGGGAACCAGACATAGGGAATTCCTTTTTTCTCGGCGTAACTCATTTGTTTTTTGAGCTTTGACGGGCTGTGGAATGTTTCGACGTTCAGCCCGCGTTCGCGCAATGTGTTTGCCGTTTCCATCATAAGCGGGCGGCGGTCTTCGCTGGGCAGGACAACCAGAATATCAGCGGGTGACGTGCCGAGTTGCGGTAATTTGCCTTTCGTTCTGATGCGGTCAAACAGGCGTGAAAAGCCCAGTGAAATTCCAACACCCGGTAGATTTTTATTGATGTAGTTGCTCGCCAGATCATCGTAGCGACCGCCTGAGCAGATAGAGCCGTACCCCGGATCATCGGTGAAGACGGTTTCGTAGACTGTGCCTGTGTAATAGTCGAGCCCGCGAACGATTGAGAGGTCGGCAATGACTGCGCCTTGTGGCAAGTGCGTGAGTTGGTCTAGAACGAAGGCGAGCTCTTTAATGCCTTCTTGCATTGTTTCATTTTGCGGCGTGATACGATTGGTGTGGTTTAATAGTTCTTCCGATTTCGATGTTTTCAAATCGACAAGGTCGAACACAGAATCGATTAAATCTGCATTTAGGCCGAGTGTTGAGAGTTCGTGGCGTATGGCTTTGTGATCCATCTTATCCATTTTGTCGATCCAGCGTGTGACTTCGACGATGTTCGATACATTCTTACCTTCAAGAAACCCCATCAAGATTTTTCGGTTGGATAATCTGATTGTGATTGTTTCATCTTCCATGCCCGGCAGTTGTGAGAGGATTTCCCACATGATGGCGGGCATTTCGGCGTCGAAGTGCAGAGGGAGTTGGTCGATGTTAATAACGTCGATATCACATTGATAGAATTCGCGGAACCGCCCTGCCTGTGGTCTTTCGCCGCGCCAGACACGTTGCATTTGGTAGCGTTTGAACGGGAAGATCAGCTCATTAAAATGCTGCGCGGTGTAGCGGGCGAGGGGCACGGTTTGATCGAAGTGCAGGGCGAGGCGTGCTTCTTTGCTGTCATCATCTTTGTGCAGGCGTTCTAAAACATAGACCTCTTTATCAACATCTGCTTCACCGTCGCCGCCTTTGGCCGTGATCGCGTCTAAAGTTTCTACGCTGGGGGTTTCGATGTTGCAAAAGCCGTAACGTTCAAACGTGGCGCGGATTTGGTCAAACCAGATTTGTTCGGCGCGGCGCACTTCGGGCGTCCATTCAGGAAAGCCTGATACAGGCTGCGGTTTATAGATGTTTTTCTTGCTCATAATGTTTTAAGACAGTTTCCAGTTCGGGCGAATGAAATGACAGGTATAGCCGTTTGGGTATTTTTGTAAATAGTCTTGGTGCCCTTCTTCGGCGTTGTGAAATTCACTTGCTTTTGTGATTTCAGTAGAGAGCGGGGCGTTGAAAATTCCTGCGGCTTCTATTTCACGGCATAAATCGCGTGCGGTTTGGGTTTGCTCATCGTTCACTGTGAATATCGCGGAGCGGTATTGTGTGCCTACATCATTACCCTGACGATTGAGTGTTGTCGGATCGTGGATTTGGAAGAAGAATTCTAAAATATTACTGTAGCTTGTTTGGCTTTTGTCGAAGGTGATTTCGATGGCTTCGGCGTGGCCTGTATCACCGATGCACACTTCGTTATAGGTCGGGTTTGCTGTGTGGCCGCCCGTGTAGCCGACACGTGTTGAAATAACTCCAGGTTGGGTGCGGATCAGTTCTTCCATGCCCCAAAAACAGCCGCCTGCCAATATTGCTTTTTCAGTGTTTTCTGTCATGGAATGAGTATAGCGCGGCTATTCTTGCGCGATCAAGAGGTAAGGCGTTAAAGCCTCATGCCTTGGGTGTATGTTTGCCCTGTAGATGCAGGTGTCTCGGGCTGTATTCCTGTTTCAGTTTCAGCTTGCGGAGATACTGCTTCTCTCATTTGATCCAATGTGCCTTCCTCGTGAGCGGCATAGTAGTTTTCATCAAAAACGCCTTGAGCTTCGGCGCGCATTTCTTGCAAAGCAGCTTCGTTTTCGGGAGATAAATCCGGTGATTCAAGCTGTTCGTCAATTGCTTCGATGAGCGCTCTTTGTGTGATCATTGCCTCTAATTCAGGATCAATTGCTGCGCCCTCTGGTACTTCGTCAGGTAGGGAGTCATAAAACTCGTCTTTTCCCAATGCGCCTGTTTCCTCAAGATAATCTCTTAATTCTTGCATGTCTGCTTCGGTAAGAGGCTCAGGCTCTAACATAAAAGGAGAGGCCGTTGTAAAAGTCTCGGACAGTGCCCCTTGTTCAGGTGCGGCATCACGCATTGCAATTTCACCGAAGACCATTTCCATGAGGGATGAAGGTTCCAGCTCCTCTCGCATGTAATCAGGGATGTCATACGCATCTGCCCATTCTTCAAAAGCCAGTTGAATGGCTGCTTCACCGCCGACCATGCTGGGGTCGACTGTGGCTTGTGCGACGTGGGCGGCTAGCATTGTGTCATAGGCAAGGATTGCTTCATCAGGAATAACGCCGTATTCCGCCATCTCGTGCGCTTTTGATCCAAGCTCTGCAGCCTCTGCGGTTGCGCCGACAACGCCAAGTGGGCCAAGAACACGTGCCGTTTTACCCAAAAACCGTCCTGCATCAGCGAGTGATCCGCCAACACGTGCAATGATGCCCGTTGATCTGCGGAAGCCATCTGCGATGTCGTCATATGTTCCTGTATAGCGTGTGGGTAATTCACCGCGCCTTGTTGCTTCGGCATCAATACGTTCACCGAATGCGTGTTGTGCTTCTTCCACCGTATCAAACTGTGTAACGGTTTGACGTCCGTTTTCGGTGATGACTAGGGCGCGTTCTGATTCGTTTAAAACGACGCTGACATTGCCTTCGCGTCCCATGAAAATTCCGACATTGTCATTACGGGATAGAATTTGATCGGCGGCGTCTAAGGCGGCAGGAGCAGGGCCGCGTGCGGCATCATCGATGCGCTGCATAGCTTCTCTGACAGAGCTGACCCCTCTGAGGTGATCGAGGCCTGCTTGTTTGAATATACTATCAAGCGTCCCTGGCTTAATATCTTTTCCGCCGTGATCAGGGACAACGACGCGCCTTCCATCTTCCATAGAAAAAATTCTATGAGACCCATTCTGGCGCATTTGTTCTGCGCCTTGGCTTTCCAAAATTTTTACAACTTCACGCGCATTCATAATCAGCCTAAACCGATTATTGAGTGATATTCTGATTTAACCGAGGGATCTTCATCTGCCTCATCGTCATGAGTTACTTCTGCTAAAATGTACCCAACGATATCGTCACCGTCAGATTCACGATGCTCATCAACAATTTCTAAAGCAGGCTTTTCCCTTGGTTCTTCATAGGCATCTACACTCATGACGGCTCTGAAAAAGTCCTCAACATATGTTGAAATTTCTTCTTCGGTTTCTGCTGTCGTGAAGCCGGAAACGCCATCAAAATTGATGCAAAAATCCGTGCTGTCGTCTTTTCTGACAATGCCGGTGAATGTTTGAGTTTTCTTTACCATAATATTATCCGCTTTTTTCTTTTAAAGTACACTGTTTCTTTGTTTTTTGTCAAATATTCAAGCGCCTTGTTTCTTTTGAAGCTGTTTGTTTTTAAGTGACATCTTCGAACAGGTCGTTGAGTTGGTCTGTCAGGGCTTCGGCGAGGCTGTTTGCATCTGAGATTGTGATGGCCTTTTCGTAGTATCGTGTTACGTCGTGGCCGATTCCTATAGCGGTGAGTTCGACGGGGGAGGCGTTTTCGATCCAAGCGATGACGCCGCGCAGGTCCATTTCCAAAATATTGGATGGATTTACGGATAGCGTTGAGTCGTCGACAGGGGCACCGTCGGAGATGACCATTAAGATTTTGCGTTCTTGCGGGCGGCGGTTGATGCGGTTATGCGCCCAAACCAGTGCTTCGCCGTCTATATTTTCCTTCAAGATGCCTTCTTTGAGCATAAGGCCAAGGTTTTTGCGTGTGCGGCGGGTGGGTGCGTTTGCGCTTTTGTAGATAATGTGGCGCACGTCATTCAGGCGGCCGGGCTTTTCAGGTTTGCCGCTTTCCATCCATAGATCACGTGATTTTCCGCCTTTCCACGCGCGGGTTGTGAAGCCGAGAATTTCACATTTAATTCCGCAGCGTTCTAGCGTTTGTGCGATGATGTCTGTGGTCATTGCGGCGATGGCGATAGGTCGACCGCGCATGGAGCCTGAATTATCGATTAGAATTGTGACGACCGTATCTTTAAAGGGCGTTTCTTTTTCCTGTTTGAAGGTTAAGGGGACGTTTGGATTTGCGATAACTGAGGCAAGGCGTGCTGAATCCAGAATGCCTTCTTCCATATCAAATTGCCAGCTGCGGCGTTGGCGTGCCATGAGTTTGCGCTGTAAGCGGTTGGCGAGTTTTGTGATGATGTTTTGATGATTATTGAGTTGCCCGTCAAGAAGTGCGCGCAGGCGGTCTAACTCCATCGAGTCGACCAAATCTTCGGCGTTTATTTCTTCATCGAATTGTGTGGTGTAGACGCGGTATTGCCCCTGCGTGTATTCCCCGATTGTTGCGGGGCGACCGGGTGGTGGAGGCAGTGTTTCCTCATGGGCAGTTAAATCGCTTTGATGCAGGTCTTCCATGACATCATCCATGCCGATATCAAAGGATTCGTCTTGTTCACCATCGGCGGCGCTGTCTCCGCCGGCTTCCTGTTGGTTGCTTTCTTCTTCCTGCGCGTCTTCTTCGTTTTCCTGATCGTTATCCTGTGAATTATCAGGGCTTGTGTTGCCATCTTCGGGGGCGTCATTTTCGTTTTGTTGATCGTCACCGTCTGGAGATACAGGTAAATTCAGGCTTTGCAGTATTTGGCGCGTGGCTTTTGCGTAGGCCCGTTGATCTTTCAGTAAAGGTTTTAAGTTCTCCAGCGTTTCTTTGCCGATTTTATCAAGCAACCAAGGCTGCCATAGTTCTAAGGCTTTTTCTGTCGATGGTGTTGCGGGGCGGCCTGTTAATTCATGGCGCATGACGATGTGCAGTGCATCTGCCAACGGGATGTCCTCACGCTCTCTTATGTCATTAAAACCACGGCGCGTGGCTTTTGCTTCCATAATGGCGTCAAGATTATCAGCGACACCATCCATCTTTGTCATACCGAGCGCATCACAACGTGACTGTTCCAAGGCGTCCATCGCGGCCTGCGCGCGTAAATCGCTGCTTCCGTTTGTGTTGTGCAGGTCAGAATCATGATAGGCAATTTTTAAGGCGTAGGCATCGGCACAGCCACGAATTAGCCTTTTCTTTTCCGCGTCCATGTCCGCCGTTGGAGCAGGCAGGCGCGGTCGTCTGAGATTTTTTATCTCGCCAGTGGGCATTTCGAGCTCAGAAAAGGTCACTTCGATTTCGTGGTCGCGCGCGATGGCACGCAACGTGGACGACGTGTTGCTTTTAAATTGTTCGCTTCGTTCTGTTTGGTTTTTATCCATGCGAAATATGGTATAATATTTTCAATTGTACGGACAGGTTTTTAACGCCATTTCAGGCGATTAATTTGACGTTTTTTACCTTAATATGCTAGCCTTACGCAAAATTTTAAAAAGGTGAATAAATATGGGTGCATTAAGAACAGCGGGAGCATGGGCGGCAGGAATTCTCGCCGTAGGATTTACAGTAAAATCATGTGTTACGGGACTTTTTCCTGATGATCCTAAACCGGAGCCAACCGAACAAGTTGAACCTGCGGGCCCGAGTTATGAGCGTCGCGTGGCACGTGATGTCGGGCGCAGTTTTGTTGATGTTATCGCTGGTGTGGCGGAGGGTGCGCTTGAATCTGTTCAGGGGCTCATTGATGAGAATGGTGAGACGATTGATGTGTATAGAGACGAAGCAGGGCGCATTTTTAATGAGGCCGGTGAGCGTTTAGGCATTGATCTTGACGGGACAGTTCTTCCGCTGGAAGATTGTATGAAGAACATCGATTGCGTGGGCAACACAGGCGTCGAAGTTGCAATTGATAATGACGGTAATGTGATTGGGTATGAAGATTTGGATGGCAACTATATTTCCTTAGAGGAAAATCCACCAAGCTTTGATTATAATCCTGACCCTAACTAAGAAGCCAAAATTTTAGCGTACTCGTTTGTATATGATGTAGTTCTGATTTTGAGGTTCGTCGGCCTTTCTCAGAATTCCGAAACGATCTTTATTTATAGGTAATATTTCTTCTGTGCTTTCGTAATTTGAGAGGAGAATGCCTAGTTGCGAGTGTTTTTTAAAAACATTATAAAACCCACCATTTTCCTGCTTCGGTTCTAACAAAAGTAATATGTCAGGCTTATTCCTTTCAATGTCTTCTGCCATCATATTTCCGAACTTTAGCCAAATGTCATACTGCTTTTTCTTATCGAATAGGGCGAAATCAGACAAAAACCAAAGGCTGGGGAAGCGTGATGATATTTCAATATCGTTGTAGATTTTGTGCTTCCAGAAAAGATGTGTGCTGTAACCTTCTATAAATATTGTTTTGTTTTGGGCGTGTTTCTCTACGGCGTTTATGAATGCAGATTCGGGTTGTTTAAAACTTTCTTTTTTTGATGTGCTGTTTGGTAGGATCAGCATTAAATTAAATGTTAGAATCACAGTGACTGCCATAATTAATATATGGTGGTTTTGTATGAAAATTGATCTCGCGTAGTGCGTGGTGAGTAGTAGGGCGCAGAAAACAAGCAGGCTCAATGACGGGAGGAAGTGACCGTAAAACCCTTTGTTTTGGATGTAGAATGGAATGATTGAAAGCAGCGCCACAGCAGCGAACTGTTGGATAAATTTTAAGTCATGAACACCATTTTTTGTGGCGTCATTGTTCATTGTATTTGACCCGGTTAGCATAAGGCATAACGTTGTTATTGTTGCAAACCCAATAGTTTGCGGTAAAAGACTGCGCGTGGTGGTTGAGAATGCATAAAGATCCATGCTTGTTGCAAAAACTTCTGAGATGAAGTCAGGGGATGCTATTGCTATGTAGGCGGCGTAAGAAATAGCCAGTAAAGATAATATCCAAAAATCGGATTTAAACGCGGCTTTTGCGCTACGATTTTTTATAACGCGATGCAAGATCATGTAGATTGGAATAATTCCATAATGTGGTTTTACAAACAGGAATATCCCGAAGACTATGAAGGTTAGTGTTAGTAATAATCGCGGTTTTTGCTGTTGGTTTTGAGCTATCAAATACTGGGCGCATACAAACGGGAAGAGGGCAAGTGTTATGAAATGGTCTTTAAGAGAGAACTCCGTCAGAAACAAAATTGTTCCGATGTATAAAACACATATGGGAGCTATTGTTTTTAAAGCTGGTGAGAGGTTTTCAACGTTTCTTATGATCAGGAACGATGTGGCTGCCGAGAGAAGTGCCATTATTCCCGCGTAAAGCTGGATTGCGTTATGTGCGGATATTCCTGCGTTCTTGATCAAAACGGCCGGTATGTAAATTAAAAAGCTGAGTGGCGGGTTGTTGTCGTAATAATGTTCTGACATTTTAAGGCCAGCCAATAATTTTTCTGCGCTGAACATCAAAAAGCTGGAATCACCGGAAATGCTGACTTGGTGCTGGTAGAAAGCCCAGGGTACAAGGCATAATACAGCGGCGCAAAAATACAGGGCGCTACTGATTTGTGATGTATTGCTTTTCATGGCTTTATGGCACAGCAATATTTCTGATCGCGCTCTGTGGCAGGTCTATGCCAAAGCATCGTTGATAATATTCTGCGATGATCGGGCGTTCTGATTCGTCACATTTATTTAAGAATGCCAATCTAAAAGCGAGTTCGCGATCTTTGAATATTTGCATGTTTTCGCCCCACGCGATGACTGTACGCGGAGACATCAGGGTTGATAAATCACCGTTGACGAAACCTTCGCGGGTTAAATCGGCGAGGGTGACCATTTTACTGATCGTGTCACGTCCTTGGTCCGTATCGAATTCAGGTAGCTTTGCTAAAACGATGGCTGCTTCGTCATCGTGTGGCAGGTAGTTAAGCGTTGTTACAACGTTCCAACGGTCCATCTGGCCTTGGTTTATTTGTTGCGTACCGTGGTAAAGTCCTGATGTGTCGCCAAGCCCGATTGTGTTGCTGGTTGCAAACAAACGGAAAGCAGGGTGTGGGCGAATGACCATGTTTTGATCGAGTAGGGTTAGCTTCCCTTCAGCTTCCAAAATTCGTTGGATTACAAACATAACGTCTGGCCGACCTGCATCATATTCATCAAAAACAAGGGCGACAGGGTTTTGGATTGACCAAGGCAGAAGCCCTTCCTTCCATTGTGTGATTTGCTTGCCTTCTTGCAAAACGATGGTGTCTTTACCGATAAGGTCGACGCGGCTGACGTGGCTGTCGAGGTTTATTCGAACGCACGGCCAATTTAGTCGAGAGGCTACTTGTTCAATATGTGTTGATTTACCTGTTCCGTGATAGCCTTGTATCATCACGCGGCGGTTATAGGCAAAACCCGCTAGGATTGCGAGTGTTGTGTCATGGTCAAATTTGTAGGTTGGGTCGGCATCGGGTACGTTTGGTGTGTCCTCGCTAAAGCCCGGCACTTCCCAGTCAATATCCAGACCGAAGGTTTCGCGTACGTTATATTTTACATCAGGAATCGACGTGTATTTGCCTTCTTTGGCCTTGATTTGCGTAATGCTGAATGACATCCCGCGCTTTGATTCTTTTTCTTTGTCCAAATTATCAGCAGTGTTTTCCATGAGGCTCTCTAACGTTTTTTAATCGTTTTGCTTTTTAAACTGCGTTTTCGGGAAGGTTTTTATACTCCTCAAACGCAAGTTTCAATATGGTATACGCCATATTGATCTCTTTGAGAAGCTCCTCTGCCTTTGGATTATCTTTATTTAAGTCGGGATGATATTTTTTTGCGAGCTTTTTGTACTTGGTTTTGATCTCATCAAGCGTAACAGGAGGAGATAAGCCCATAATGGACATGGCTTCATATTCGGGTGTTGTCGTGTCTCCGTAGAAGTCTCGTTTTTTGTGCTTTTCTTCTGTTTTTGCTTTCTCGCCAAAATAATACTCATTGCGTGCGGCACGATAGAGTTCTTCTTCTGATATTTTATCCGTTGCTTTCCAGGTCGGCCTGTCGCCGTAATAGCTACTGTAGATATGATCTTGGACTTCTTTGTTCGACATGCCTGAAAAGAAATTCCAAGCCTTGTTGTATTCTTTTATATGTTCGGCGCAAAACATGTAATATTCATTTAAGCCCCTGTGTTTGGGTGCTTTATGCTCTCCATCAAGTGTGCAATTGGGCATATCACATGTGCACGTTTCCGCCTTAGGGGCATCGTCTGCATATTCCGGAGATTTATGTTTTAAAATAATTTTTGGCATTTTCTCATTATATCTGTAATTATATTTTTCATCAAATCTGAAATATAGCGAAAGTGCGCCTTATGTCGATGCAATCTCAAATAGAAGAAAAGCTGCAGCATTATTTTTCGCCGGATTGTCTTGAGGTTGTAAATGAAAGCAATAAGCATCATGGTCATGCAGGTGATGATGGTTCAGGAGAGAGCCATTTCAAGGTTGTTATGCATGGCGGTAATTTTAAGGGTGCTTCACGACTTTCAAAGCAAAGAGAAATTTATAACGCTTTGTCTGAGGAAATGAAGGCTATTCACGCGCTTTCTCTAAATTTGAAATAATAAAATCTTATGGTTGCATTGTGTTTTTTAATGCGTTACTTTCTTTAAGTGTGAGAGAGTAATCTAAATGATTGTGTGGGATCAAAAACAATGACTTATAATGGTAGTGCTCATTCGGAAACTTCGGTTTCGAATTCTTCTGGCTCATCCAGTTCTTTGATAAGCCGAAATATAACAGTGTTAAATCGTAGAACATCTGTGCGTTTAGAACCTGAAATGTGGGTTGCCTTGCGTGATATTGCGCGACGTGAATCCTGTAGCGTGCATGACTTGTGCTCTTTAATTTATGTTCGTAAAAGTGATAACACTTCCTTGACTGCGGCGATTAGAGTTTTTCTTATGCTTTATTTTCGTGCAGCGACGACGGAGCAGGGGCATGCAGAAGCCGGGCATGGTGATTTCAACGCGATGCGTAAACGCGCGCGGCTTTCTTTTGATTTTTCTGATATGACAAGCGCAAATACTGATCACGATAACCGGGATTTAACTTTTCCTAAAAGTCAGCATGTTTCAAATTAAGCTGAAACACATTTATCGATTTTAGATTTTTTACGAACGTTAAGTTCTTAAAGATCTCTGCCGAATTTTAAGAATTTTTCGCGGCGTGATTTGATGATTTTTTCTCTGTTCCATGGTGTCATCTCTTCCAGTCCTTTTTGGATCTGATCCGAGACAGCTTGGATCGTGTCTTCTTTTTTGCGGTGCGCGCCGCCGACCGGCTCTTCGATGATTGCGTCGATCAGTTTCATTTCATGCAAATCTTGCGCTGTGAGTTTTAGTGCGGTTGCTGCTTCCTTTGCGAAGTCTCCGCTGCGCCATAAAATTGACGCGCAACCTTCGGGTGAGATGACGGAGTATATGGAATGTTCCAGCATGTAGATTTTATCAGCAACGGCGATTGCAACTGCGCCGCCTGAGCCGCCTTCGCCGATGACAACGGAAATAATCGGCACCTCGGTACGTAGGCATGTCTCGATAGATTTTGCGATTGCTTCTGATTGACCACGCTCTTCCGCGCCCATGCCGGGATATGCGCCGGCTGTATCAACAAGAGTAATTACAGGAAGTTGGAATTGGTGTGCCATTTTCATCAGGCGTTGTGCCTTGCGATATCCTTCAGGGCGAACCATGCCGAAATTTCTTTTGATGCGGCTTTCGGTGTCGTTTCCTTTTTCTTGGCCAATCACGATACATGACTGTCCGCGAAAGCGGCCAAGCCCGCCGATTACGGCGTGGTCTTCGGCAAAATTTCTGTCACCTGCCAAGGGCATGAAATCATCAATCATGCTTTCTACATAATCAATCATGTGCGGGCGATTCTGGTGGCGTGCGACCTGTACTTTTTGGTCAGGTGTTAGTTTGCTGTATGTTTGTTTCAGTAGCTTATCCGCCTTGCTTTGCATACGCTTTATTTCTTCAGCGATGTTTACTTCTGAATCGCTGTTGACGTGGCGGAGCTCTGAAATTTTACTTTCCAGTTCTAAAATTGGTTTTTCGAAGTCAAGTTGGCTCATTTTTCAGCCTTTTCTTTTTATTTTATCGAAAATGTCGCCTTTAGCGCACAAATTCGATTTATTTTTTTGAACCTGTTTTTTTCGACAGCGGGTGTTTTTCCTCAACTGTCTCTTTCGCTTTTTCACCCATGATATGTGTATAAATCTGGGTTGTCGCGATGTCTGCATGTCCTAACATTTTTTGTACTGAGCGTAAATCCGCCCCGTTATTCAAAAGATGTGTTGCAAAAGCGTGTCTTAGCACATGCGGGCTGACACGTCCATCTTCTATTCCGGCTTCTTTGGACAAATCTTTTAGCAGTTGTGCAAATCTTTGTCGGGTTAAGTGGCCGCTGTTAGAGGTTTTTGACGGGAACAACCATTTGTTATCTTTATCGTCATTTCCGGTATGCTCTTTACGGACGCCGAGATATTTTTTTAGGGCATCTTGCGCAGGTTCAGATAGAGGCACGATTCTTTCCCGCCCGGCCTTGCCCTTCACGATAATCATTTCGCTTGTCTCGCCGATGGCTGATGTCTTTAAGCTAACCAGTTCAGATACACGCAAACCTGTTGCATAAATCATTTCAAGCAAACAGACCAAACGCACGCCTTCTGCGGTTTCTTTCTTAGAGGCGGTTTTAATGAGATTGTTTACTTCTTCCTCAGTTAGCGTTTTAGGAAGCGTTCTGCCTTGTTTTGGGCTTTCAATTGTGGATGTCGGGTCGTCTTCACGAATGCCTTCTGAAATTAAATAGCGGTAAAATTGACGGAGGGCGGAAAGTCGGCGTGCAATTGTGCGTACAGCAATTTTGCCTTTGTTTTTGCTGTTGGACTTTTCGCTTAAGTCTTTGATGTAGGCTTTTAATTCGTCGGTTGTTGCACGATCAATGTCACTGTTTTTCTCATTTTTTAAGAATAAGGAGACATCAGCAAGGTCGCGCCAATAGGCTTGACGCGTGTTATGGGCGACGCCACGCTCGGCTGTCAGCATATCAAGGAATGCGTCAACAAGCGGGTTTAGGTTTGGCTTTGGCTTTGCCGGGCGGCCTGGTCTTGCCATATTCAATATCTCCTCAGTGCTCTGATTTTACAGAGCTTTCGTAATTTTTGTCTTAATCCGCAACATTGCAAATTATTTTTAGTCTTACTCAATAAATTTTTGAACATTTTCGCATTGATATAAATTCAATTTATATCAGAGTCAAAGCCATTTTCATAAATCTCTTCTAATTTTTATGGACTATTGCCTATGCTCTTGTCAATATTTTCTATAATATTTTGATTTTTAGAAAACCCTTGGTTTTCAGCTGTTTACAGGTCTTGGTAAGCGATTGTTTTTGTCACTGTTCTTGTGGGTATATTCACATCTTTAAATGATAAAAATGCAACAGCACCGAGTATAACTATGGCAAGGGCAAGCAGTATTAATTTTCCAAGGGATGCAATCACGTGTTTTGCTTCATCTTTTTTGTTATATCGTATATCACTATGACTGTGTTTATATCAAAAGCATTTTGCAAAGTATAGATTAGAAGTTATTTGCACCTTAAAGTCTGGGGATGATGGAAAATTTAAGTAATCAAAAGCCGTTAATGTTGCTTGGAATGATGGGGTGCGGCAAGAGCCATATTGGTCGTGTTTTATCAGAGAAAAGGGGCATGCGTTTTGCGGACATGGATGCGCTAATCGAAGACCAAGAGGGTGCTTCAGTCGCAGATATCTTTGATGCAAAAGGTGAGGCTTATTTTCGTGACCTTGAATCTGCGTTGCTTATGGACTTGGTGCGCCAGAATGATGTTGTGATTTCTTCGGGTGGTGGCGTTGTTTTGAGCGATGCGAATAGAGAGGTTATAAGAGATCACGCATTCTCGGTTTGGATCAAAAGCGATATCGATGTTCTGTTTAATCGTTTGAAGAGCGATACGACGCGCCCTTTGTTGCGCAGTGATAACTTAAGAGAGCGTTTGGCTGAACTGATTGATAAACGCAGTATGCTTTATTCTGTGGCTGATATTCATATCGATAATAATGAGAACGGCGATGAGGCTGTTTTGAATGTTGTCGAGGCAATTATTGCGGCTTATAAAGAACATGTTTTAAAAGCCTGATTAGGAAAGACCAATACGGTTATGCAAAAAATTGAAATTGATTTAGGTGCGCGCAGCTACCCGATTTTTATTGATGGGGTGCTTTTGGGCCGTGTTGCTGAAAACTTGCCTTTTGATATTCAAGGGCGTAAAGCCTTTATTATCACAGATGAAAATGTTGCGCGCTATGCACCTGTTTTGAAAGATAATCTGGAAAAGGCAGGTGTCGGGCTTTGCGAAGTTCTTGTTCTTCCTTTTGGTGAAGGAACAAAATCATTTGAGCGTTTTCAGGAATGTCACAAATGGATGCTCTCACACGGTATCCATCGCAATTCTGTTGTGTTTGCTCTTGGTGGCGGTGTTATTGGTGATTTGGCCGGGTTTGCGGCGTCTACTGTTTTACGCGGTGTGCCATATGTGCAAATTCCGACGTCTTTGTTGGCGCAGGTGGATAGTTCCGTAGGTGGCAAGACAGGTATCAATACGGAATACGGTAAAAATCTTGTTGGTAGTTTTTATCAGCCAGCGGCGGTTTTTGCCGATCTTGATACTTTGAAAACCTTGCCTGAGCGACAGGTTTTGGCGGGATATGCAGAGATTGTGAAATATGGCTTGCTTGGTGATTTTGAGTTTTTCGAATGGCTTGAAGAGCACGGGCGAGCTGTTGCGGCTCTGGATCGTGAAGCTATTATCGAGGCGGTTGCGCAAAGCTGTTTGGCAAAAGCTGCGATTGTTGAAGCTGACGAGAAAGAGCAGGGCAAGCGTGCTTTGCTTAATTTAGGTCACACTTTTGGGCATGCTTTGGAAGCAGCGATGGGCTATGACGGACGTTTGCTGCATGGTGAGGGCGTTGCGATCGGAACGGTTATGGCGTTCGACCTTTCGATGCGAATGGGACTTTGTTCGGGGCAAGATGTCCGCCGTGTTGTGCAGCATTTTTCGCAGGTAGGCTTACCAACGCATGCGGGTGATATTGATGCGAATATTGATGATCTCATTGAGACTATGCGCAAAGATAAAAAGGCCACGGATAACACGATGGTATTTATTCTCGTGCGGGCGATTGGCGATGCGTTTGTTTCGAAAGACGTTCAAGAGCCTCTCGTGCGAGAGGTATTAAAAGATTCGCTTCATGGGAAAGTATTTACAGGTTAGGGGACTTTTATAAATGGAAATCGGAATTATTCTGTCGCTCGTTGGCGTGTTTTGTTTGCTGTGTCTTTCGGCTTTTTTTTCTGGATCTGAAACAGCTTTGACGGCTGCGTCGCGGGTTCGGCTTTCTGCGAAAGAAAAAGAGGGCAATGAGCGCGCAGGGCTTGTTAATCGCATTCGATCAGAGAAAGACCGTATGATTGGGGCGCTGTTACTCGGCAATAACTTGGTTAACATCTTGGCTACCGCGCTTACGACTAGCTTGTTGACGGCGTTGTTCGGCTCAGCAGGGGTTGTTTATGCGACCGTAGTGATGACCATGCTGGTTCTTATCTTTGCGGAAGTCTTGCCCAAGACTTATGCGTTCCACCATGCCGAAACAATGTCGATGCGTATTGCGCCTGCTATCCGTTTGGTGATTATCATTTTTGCGCCCGTGACGGAAACGGTGACCTGGATTGTTCGACGTGTTTTAAGGTTATTCGGCATCGATATTTCAAATGTGGGGGTTGGCTCGCATCTGGAATTGTTGCGCGGTGTGATTGAGATGCATGAAGGTCCTGAACAAGAAACACAAGAGCAACGCGCAATGCTGCGCTCAATTTTAGATCTTGCGAGTGTTGATATTGAAGACATTATGATCCACCGCAAAAACGTCGCGATGATGGATGTTGATTTACCGATCGAGGAGATCGTTGAAGAGGTTCTAAGCAGCCCTTACACGCGTTTGCCTTTGTGGAAGGATGACCCTGATAACATTGTGGGTGTTTTACATGCGAAGCAGTTGTTAAGGGAATTGATGAATGTCAGCGGTGATATCAAAAAGTTAGATTTGCCGCGCATGTTAATGACGCCGTGGTTTGTTCCTGAGACGACAACGCTTTACGATCAGTTGCAGGCTTTCCGGGAACGGCGCGAGCATTTTGCGTTGGTCGTCGATGAGTATGGTTCCTTCATGGGCATTGTGACATTGGAAGATATTCTGGAGGAGATTGTTGGCGAGATTGATGATGAGCATGATGAGGAAATGACCGGTGTGCGGCGTTCTGCGAACGGCGCTTACCTCATTGACGGTGAGGTCACTATTCGCGACTTGAACCGCGAATTTGACTGGGGTTTGCCTGATGAAGACTATTCAACGATTGCAGGGATGGTTTTGTTCGAGTCAAAAATGCTGCCTGATGAAGGGCAATCATTCCGTTTTCACGATTTCCAAATTGACGTGATACGTAAGAAGCGTAATCAGATTACTTTGGTGCGGGTGACCGAGCCTGAAGAACAGATTCCACAGCTCTAACGTTTTGTTCCAAGTGTGTTGGGTTTATTGTGCCGACGATTGCCGTGTTTACGCCGCTGTGGGTGAATGCAAAGTTCATCGCGTCGGCAACGTTATGGTTATGGCCGCTTGAAAGAACCTTTTTCAAAATTGTGCCTTTATTATTATATTTTGCGTAATCCAGAACAGGCTCTTCATCCATATAATCGGGGGTGTAGGTGGCCATTACGATGTCCATAGATTCTAAGGCTTTTATGCCGCCCGATGCGGTCTTTGTTGATGCACCGATGGCCTTCACGAGCCCTTGATCTTTGAAGTCGTGCATTGTTTTTAGTAGATCTTTATTGTTTAGAATTTTTTCGTCATTTCCATCTGAATGGATGAGAAGAATGTCAATGTAATCAGTATCTAAGCGCTTTAAGCTTCTTTCTAAGCTAAATTTGAAATGATCGGGCGTGAAGATATATTGTGACTTACCGTCGTCGAATTCCTCTCCGGCCTTGCCGACGATGACCCATTCTTCTCTTGTTCCTTTTAAAAGTCTGCCTAATCGTTCTTCACTGGTTCCATAGGCTGGTGCGGTATCCAGTAGATTGATGCCTAAGGTCTGCGCCTTTTGTAAGAGCTGGTGGAGAAAGTCTTCGTCGGGAATATCGAAGCCCTCAGGGTACTTTACGCCTTGGTTACGGCCAAATTTTACCGTTCCTAAACCTAAAGGAGAGACGTGGAGCCCTGTCTGACCTAGTTCAACTTTGTCCATGCTTTGTTGTCCTCTATCTTTTGCCACGGCGTTTTTGTGTATTCCACAGGCTGTAACTGTTCGAACGACGTTTGCGTCTTTGATGGCGTGATATTTCTTTTTTGTAGTTTATTTAACACCATGTTACCTAACAAGGGTGCGAAAGTTAGTTTTGTAGGCCAACAATATAACGCTCCGTCTGTTTCGTGAATTGTTGGTGTGTCGGGCATCCAGCTGTCCGTTTTTGATTTTCCTTCCACACGGTCAATCGGCAGAGCTGCCCATTCTGCTTTAGTAAAGTCTACGTTCGGCAAGTATTTTGCAAAAGCTTGTACGCTTTGTTCATAAACATCGAGCGGGTTAGCATCTTTGTCGCGTTCTGCGACTCCGCCACCCAAATACCATATTAATGTGCCGTTATTTAATTTATGGGTCGTGATTGAGACAACGGGTTTGTCCGTTTTACCGACTAAATGTGCAAATAAAGGGAATGGTGCGTTTTTCATCATACCTTGCAAGAGAGGACGATGTTGTGTTTGCAAGCCGTGGTTTGCTTTTTGTTCTATAGCATGTTTTTCGTTATGAGCTGCGCTGGTGAAGATTTTTACTTTTGGCACTATGTTGTGCTGTTTAATAAATTCATCGACATCATTTGATGTTATCTTCTTTATACAATTTTCATAGGGCTTTGCAAGTGCCCGTATTGTTGACGGTACGTCTAAGACAGGCTCGCCCATATGGATCAATGACCCCTTAAACCCAGATTGTTTTAAGTTTTCCGGCCATTGAGTGTTGGGAATATTGTGTACGTTTTGGCCAAGAGCTTTTTGTGTGACAAGCTTCGTTAAGCCGCCGAAAAAGCCTGAAGGGATTAATAAGTGTTGCGATTCAGCACTAAGATATGCGGCGGATAAGTCTACTTGGCCGTTTCCTTGCAGAGCGTCTCGCCATCGATCAGGCATGGCGCTGATGGTTTTTGCCAGAGTGTTTACTTTTCCTGCGAGTGAAAACTTTAAGCCTGAATGTATGATGCCTTGCGCGGCGATTGTTTGGCCGCATCCGATGCTTTGTTTTTCGAGTAGAAGGACATCATAGCCGAGTGATTTTAAATGATTAAAGGTCCAAAGCCCTGCGATGCCTGCACCGATGATTAAAACATCAATATTTTTCCGGTCTGAATTCATATTGATGTTTGTTCCAGCCAGTTTTGTATCACCAGTATTTGGTCGTCTTGCATAAGTGACGGAACGTGGCCGCAATCAGCGAAAGTGTGCGTATTTATAGCGCTATTTTTCGGCGGGTTTTTTAGCATTTTTTCAAGACCTTCATGTGTTAAAAGCAACGAATTCTCACCGCGAAGTACTAAGATCGGGCAATCTATTTTTTTCCAGCTTTGCCACAAATCTTCTGAGCCGGTGGGCGCTGTTTTGAAAATGTGTGAGATTTTAGGATCGTAGGCATATGTTATTTTGTCTTTTTTAAAAATCAGACCTGCTTTTATGGTGCGGTGGTTATGTTCGGCCATGTGTTGCCAGTGCATATTCTCCATCGGGCCCCAGAATTTACCACGGGTTGCGCGTAGTCGATTTTCAAAATCTGTGAGAGAGTTGAACGTATATGTTCGTTTTATCACTCTGTAAATAAAATCAAGTGCGGCTTGCGGGACCTCAGGTCCTACATCATTTACAATAAGGCGTCTTATTGGTGAGTTCTCTTCAGCGGCGATCATAAAGCCGAGAAGGCCCCCCAAAGAAACGCCTAGCCAGTCGATAGATTTCGGTTTGTTTAGATCGAGATCGCTCAGAACGGCGTTGATATCCGTTACATATTGATCGTAATTGTAATCTAGCGGATTTTGAAGGAAGTCACTTCTTCCGCGGCCCGGCAGGTCGATTGCGATTATTCTATAGTTTTCTTCTGTGAGCTTATCAGCTAGAAAATCAAAATCGTTGCCGTTACCAGTTAATCCGTGAATGCAGACGAGGACGTTTGCCGTATTTGCGTCATGGTTTTTCGGTTTCCAATCGCTGTAGACAATTTTATGTGTGCCGCGGCTGTTTTTTGATACTACAGAGCGGGTTTCATATTTGAAGTTCGGTAATTTAAGTGATTTTTCCATGGCACTGTTTGTACTTCTTGCCTGAACCACAGGGGCATTTCGCATTGCGTGGTGTTTTGCCCCATGTTGACGGATCATTCTGATCAAACTCAGGCGCCTTGTAAGGTTGTGGTGCGCTTTGGCTTTGTGTGTCTTCCACCGTTCCGAACGGTGAGGCAACATTGTTGCCGCCTGATTCCAAAGCCGGATCCATCCGCGTTTCCTGAATGTTTTGTTCGCTTCTGTTCAGGGATTCGTCAATAGAGAGTGATGCTCTTTGCTCGTCCATATTAAATTCAAGGATGCTGAGCGTTTGTGTGGTTGTTTCGCGCATAGTCTCCAGCATTTCTTGGAACATGGCGAAGGCTTCGGTTTTATATTCATTAAGCGGGTCTTTTTGACCGAAAGCGCGCAAGTTAATGCCCTGACGCAGATGGTCGAGGTTAAGAAGGTGTTCTTTCCACTGTTGATCAAGGATTTGCAGCATGACAGATTTTTCAATCTGTCTCCATATGTCAGAGCCGATATTTGCTGCCTTTTCTGCCATTTTCTTATCCGATGCATCGATCAGGCGGTCAATCATTTCCACGTCGGCAATGCCTTCTTCGGCGGCCCAGTCTTTGACAGGCACATCAAGGTTCACGAGGCGGAGAATTTCTGTCTCCAGCGTATCCATATCCCATTGCTCAGCGTAAGAATTTTCGGGAATACACATATTCACGATATCTTCGATTACATCATGGCGCATTTCTTTGACCATGTCTGTGACGTTTTCTGCGAGCATGATTTCTCGGCGCTCTGCATAAATCTCTTTACGCTGATCGTTCATCACGTCATCGAATTTGAGTAGGTTTTTACGCATTTCAAAGTTCATTTGTTCGACTTTGCCTTGCGCGCGTTCAAGCATTTTTGAAATCCAAGGGTGCTCTAATGCTTCGCCATCTTCTAAGCCTATGCGTTTGCTTGAAAGCAGGTTTTCGAGTTGTTGGCCTGCGAAAATTCTGACCAGATCATCGTCAACGGAGAGGAAGAACATCGATGCGCCCGGGTCGCCTTGACGTCCTGCGCGACCGCGAAGCTGGTTGTCGATGCGGCGTGATTCATGGCGTTCGGTGCCGACGATGTAGAGGCCACCGACTTCTTTGACTTTTTCTTTGTCTTCTTCGACTTCGGCCATGATTTTTTCAATTTTGGCCTTCTTTTTATCTTCGGGCAGGCTGTCATCAACTTCTTGTTGGATGCGCATTTCTGCGTTTCCGCCTAGCTGAATGTCCGTGCCACGACCCGCCATGTTTGTCGCGATTGTGACCGCGCCCGGACGACCGGCCTGCGCGACAATGTAGGCTTCGTGTTCGTGCTGACGTGCGTTTAGGACGCTGTGTTTAATTTTTTCTTTTTTGAAGCGTGCGGAGAGTTCTTCCGATTTTTCGATTGAGACCGTACCGACCAAAACAGGTTGTTCGTTTGATTGACATTCTTTTACCAGTGCCGTGATTGCGGCTTCTTTTTCTTCCAGCGACTTATAGATTTTATCATCCGCGTCTTTTCTTGCAATCGGGCGGTGCGTTGGGATTTGGACAACGCCGAGTTTGTAGATTTCATCAAATTCGGCCGCTTCGGTCATCGCTGTTCCTGTCATGCCTGACAATTTCGGATACATGCGGAAGTAATTCTGGAAGGTGATGGAGGCAAGCGTTTGGTTTTCGTTTTGAATTTCGACGTTTTCTTTTGCCTCAATCGCTTGATGTAAACCTTCGGAAAGGCGACGACCATCCATCATGCGGCCTGTGAATTCATCGATGAGAACGACCTTATTGTCTTTTACGATATAATCTTTTTCGGCCTGAAACATTTTATGCGCGCGCAAGGCCTGATTAACGTGGTGTACGAGTGAGATGTTATTTAAATCATACATGCCACCTTCGGTTAGAATGCCGTGTTCGCGCAGCAATTCTTCGACATGTTCTTGGCCCTGTTCGGTCAGAACGATGCTTTTGTGCTTTTCCTCTAAATCGTAATCTTCATCGTCCAATTTCGGTATGATTTTATCGATGGAGACGTATAAATCCATGTTGCCTTCGGATGGCCCCGAAATAATAAGCGGCGTTCTGGCTTCATCAATCAGAATCGAATCGACCTCGTCAATGATGGCAAAGTTGAAGGGGCGTTGAACCATGTCATCAATGCTGAATTTCATGTTATCACGCAGGTAATCAAAACCGAATTCGTTGTTTGTGCCATACGTTACGTCACAGGCATAGGCTTTGCGGCGGGCTTCTTCGCTCACGTTGCTTGTGATGCAGCCTGTTGTCAGACCGAGGAAAGTGTAGACTTGGCTCATCCATTCGGAGTCACGGAAGGCGAGGTAGTCGTTGACTGTGACAACATGCACGCCTTTGCCTGAAAGCGCGTTGAGGTATACGGCAAGCGTTGCAACAAGCGTTTTACCTTCACCTGTACGCATTTCGGCGATTTTTCCATCGTTAAGAACCATACCGCCGATTAACTGAACATCGTAATGACGTTGACCGAGTGTTCTTTTTGCTGCTTCCCTGACAACCGCAAAGGCTTCGTGGGTTAGGTTTTTTAACGGCTCACCGTTTTCAAGGCGTTCGCGGAACAGAGCCGTTTGGTTTTTCAGCTCATCATCGCTCATCTTCTCATAATTTTGCTCAAGAGCGTTTATCGGGTCGATTTGCCTTTGATAAGCTTTCAAGGCGCGGTCGTTTGATGATCCGAATATTTTTGTCATGAGTGAGAGTAACATATTTTGTCCTAAGAATATTTATATGGACAATGATATAAGGGGCAAATCACTCCGCGTCAATAAAAGCCCTGTGTATAGGTGGTGCAATAGGTGTTGAAAAGAGAAGATGCTTTGTTTAAGTTGACGGATATTCATTTTAAGAAGATTAAACAAGTATATGTTTTATATATACAGTAAATGAGAGGGCATATTGATGCATAATTTTAATGAAAACCACCATGAGCGCGGTAGTGCTTTGACAACAATTATGTTGTTGATCGTATTTGTTGCGTTTGGCGCCGTTGCGTATGTTAGCGGTCAGAAGAACGTATTACAGCAATTTCAAACACAGTTTCAGCAGTCGCAACTTGCAAGCGCTGTTGGTATGGCGAAGAAGGCTGACGAAGATAAGCCTGCCGCTGACCCTGTAAACAACCCGGTCGTCGCGCGCGTCAATGGCGAAGAGATTACACGCAGCGAAGTCTTGGCGATGGTTCAAAAGATGCCGCCACAAATGCAGCAAATTCCGATGGAGCAGTTGTTGCCTCTTTCTGTTGAGCAGTTGATCACAAACGTCATTATCGATGAGAAGGCCGCAAAGGCGAATCTTGCGAACGACCCTGATGTTAAAGAGCAGTTGGCAACGGTGAGAGAGCAGTTGGTGCGCACAAAGTATGTCGAGAATGCTGTTGATGAGCGTTTGACAGATGAGCGTCTTAAGGAGGCGTATCAAGAGTATGTCGAAAACTTTCCAGAAACTGAGGAAGTGAAAGCGGCACATATCTTGGTTCAAGAAGAAGCTGTTGCGAAAGATGCGATTGCGAAATTGAAAGGTGGCGCTGATTTTGCTGCTCTTGCAAAGGAGCTATCGAAAGACGGTACTGCTGCGAATGGTGGAGACCTTGGGTTTTTTGCTGCACAGGAAGTTGTTCCTGAGTTTGCAGAAGCCACTTTCGGTGCGGAGCCCGGCTTGATTGAGGCGCCTGTGAAATCTCAATTCGGATATCACGTTATTCGCGTAGACGAGAAACGTATCCGCCCGGTTGAAGCGTATGAAGATGTAAAGCCGTTCTTGGAACAGGAAATGCAGCGTCAGGTTTTTGAAGAGACTCTTCAGGAATGGAAAGAAGCCGCTGATATTGAGCGTTTTGACATTAACGGTAACCCGTTAGGTCAGCAGGAACCAGCCGCAGGTGCGGAAGAGGCTGAGGATGCATCTGAGGATGCCGAGGCTGCTGATGAAGGCGCTTCTGCAGATGCCGAAGCCGCCCCTGAAGAAGAAGCCGCTGAAAGCGAATAATATCGCATTAGGCACTCTATGATTTTTTACAAAAAGCCGCGCATAGATAGCCGCGGCTTTTTTATTTCCACCAAGATGTAGAGTTTTGAGGATTTAATTATGCCGAAGATGAATTGTGAACAGGCGCTTGCTTTGCCCATGCCGACTGAGCCGTCGGGATTGCCGACTATCCTTGTTGCGGCTGCGGCGTTGGTTGATAAGGAGGGCCGTGTTCTTCTTGCTCAGCGCCCTGAGGGCAAATCAATGGCGGGGCTGTGGGAGTTTCCCGGAGGCAAGATTGAAGAGGGCGAAACACCGGAATTCACGCTGATGCGCGAGCTTAAGGAAGAGCTCGGAATTGAAACGCGCGAATGTTGTTTTTCGCCGATTGCCTTTGCGTCACATTCCTATGAAACATTTCATTTGCTGATGCCGGTTTTTGTTTGCCGTGTTTGGCGCGGGGATATAAAGGCGATGGAAGGGCAGAGCTTTGCTTGGGTTTTGCCGAAGGATATGTATGATTACCCAATGCCTGAGGCTGATATCCCACTTATTTACCAATTACGTGATCATTTATAATATAATTAAAGTATGACACGGTCGATCGACGAATTAGAAACATTTTACGCCAGCGATATTGGTCGTATCGTTCAGGCCATATTGTCGCATTACGTTCAAGCGCGTTGGAGCAATATGCGTGATTTTCGCGTGATCGGATGCGGGTATGCGATTCCTTATATGAGTAGTTTCGAAACGCATGCCGAGCGTGTTATCGCAATGATGCCGAAAGAGCAGGGGGCTACCTTTTGGCCGCAGGGTAAGAAAAACCGTGTTTTGCTCTGTGAGAATCACCATTTACCGATTGAGAATGCGTCGGTTGACCGTGTATTTTTGATCCATCATTTAGAATATTCAACAGATATTCGCAGGACGATACGCGAAGTTTGGCGGGTTTTAAAACCGAATGGTCGTGTTTTGATTGTTGTGCCGAATCGTATGGGCGCATGGGCACATGCTGATTGGTCGCCGTTTGGTCATGGTACGCCGTTTACTGTTTCGCAAATTGCGAGGGCGCTCAAAGACTGCAGATTTGTACAAAATCATCATGAAGGTGTTTTGTTTATGCCGCCCGTGCCTGATTCGCCCGTGATTATGCGATCAGCGCGGCTCATTGAAAAATTAGGGCGTAGCATTTTGCCGTTTGTTGCCGGTGTTCATATGGTTGAGGCGAGCAAGCAGATTTACGCGACTATTGATAAGGGGAGCGGCGGTTCGGCGGTTTTATCTAAGACCAAGGGGATTTTAACGCCACCTGTCGGGCGGCCTGTGCCGCATAATTTTGACGGCAAATGAAATTTTTTGCTAGTTAATAAAGCCCAACGGGTTTTCAGGATCAATACCATCCATAAATTGTTTTTCTCGATCGGCGTTGGTCGTTTGATAAACAAGGCCGATCCAGCTGGCGATTATGCTGCGGGCGCTGTCTGTCCATGTGTTTTCGAGCGTTTTTATGAGTTGCCTGTTAAGGTCGTCAAAATCATTATCTGACATATTTTGTAAGTTTACCGAACTGATAATTGCCTTTGCTTCGTCGGAAAAATAATTTTCAGGAAGAGGCGGAATGTCTTCTCGGCTGCCGTCTTTGTAGTTTTTCAATTCCCTTACATATTCTTTTAACAGGCTTATCGTGTCGTATTCAGGGTGACCTTGCATGCAGAGTAAGCGAAAGCCGTCCGAACTCACTGCAAGGTGTGCGCCTGTTTCTTCGCCGCTGATTAAGACGTTCATCTTTGCGGCTTCGAATTGTTGAGGTGATATTTTGTTATGGCGTGAATGTGGCACATCAAAAACGGTGTTCATATTTCTGACCAAAGGGTGATCTCGTTCAATAACTCTGTGTTTATAAACACCCCATAATTTTCCGCCTTCACGTTTCGTGCGTTGTTGGTCATATTTCATTTGCATGACGGCGTGCGTTGCGAGGCATGAGCATAGTGTTGAGGTGACATTGTCCCATGCCCAATTGACGACTTGTTCTAACGGTTGCCAGAACGGCTCTAATTTCAAATTAGGTTCAGAGACATTGGCACCAGTAATGATGAGCGCATCCAGGCCTTGTTGCTTAATGTCCTCGAATGTTTCGTAGTGTTCTTTTATGTAACTTTGCGTTTCTTCTGAACGTGGTAGCTCAGGTAGCGTAAAAGGGTGGATGTAGAGCTGCGCGATTTGGTTACTTTCGCCGACCAGACGAAAAAATTGCCTTTCTGTCGCCTGTAGCGCTGCATCGGGCATCATGTTGAGCAGACCGATATGAATTTCGCGAATATCTTGATGTTGTGCGCGCTCGGCAGGGAGCACTGTGCGCCCTTCGTTTTTCAGGCGGTCAAAGGTGGGTAAATTTTTATACGCGACTAAAGGCATATTCGGTGATCATCCAATTGATTTGTGGCGGCGTTCCATGTAATAAGTTTTATACGTTAATAAAAGAGAGTGCAATGTCACAAGAGCTGAACCAGATTCGCGTGCAAATTGATTCGATTGACGATCAGGTTCATGATTTGTTGATGGAGCGTGCGTCCCTTGTTTCTTCGGTTGCGATGGCAAAGAAGAAGGAGGGACTGCAGATTGTGCAGCCTGCGCGTGAGGCGCGGATGATCAGGCGTTTGCTTTCTCGCCATGATGGTATGCTGCCGCGTGCGACGATAGTAAGGATTTGGCGTGAGCTTGTCGGCTCGGTTGCCTTGTTGCAGTCAGGTTTTCGTGTTGTTGTGTCGAGCGATAAAAATAACTGCGTGTTTTGGGATATGGCAAAAGGATATTTCGGGCATTCCGTTCCGATGAAACGTGTGACGGGTGATCAGAACACTCTGTCTGTTGTGCGTGATGAGGACGATGTCTTTGCGGTTTTGCCGTGGCCGGATATTGAAGGGCAAGATCCGTGGTGGTCGAGCCTGTTTAACAACCGAGCAGATGCGCCGCTTTCTATTATTTCTTCACTGCCTTATGGTCAGGAGACAGACAATGAGACAGAATTCTTTGATCGCGCGGTTGTGATTTCTAAGGTCAAGTTTCTGCCTTCCGGTGATGATGTGACGTTCATTGGATTGGAAGTTGACCCTGAGGTTAGTCGTGGTCGCATCAAAGATCGTGCGGAGCAAAATGGCTTCAACGTTTTGAAGGTTTTTTCCGCGTCGCTGTCACATAACCCCAGTGTAAAAATTCACCTTTTGGAAGTGCAAGGATATTACGAGCGCGATGATGACGCCGTATCCGCGCTTTATTCTTCTTTGGGCGATAGCTGCCACTATTATGATGTTATGGGCGGGTATCCGGTGGTGCCGGATATTTTTGATACATAACCGCGTTGATGCACGCATGATAAACAAATATGCATTTTACCCTTTTAAAAAAATTTAGAATTTACGAGATAGTTTTATGATTGAGAAAATCACCATTATCGGGATGGGTCTTATCGGATCATCCATTGCGCGAAACATTATGCAAAAAGAACTCGCAGCCACGCTTGTTGCGGTTGATCGCGATAAACATGTTTGCGAAACAGTTATTGACTTGGAGATTGCGCATTATGTCACGGATGATCTGGTCAAAGGCGTTGAGGATTCCGATCTGGTCATTTTGTGTGTGCCTGTCGGCGCCGTTGAAAATGTGGCCAAAGCGATTGGCCCGCATTTGAAAAAGAATGCGATTGTTAGTGATGTTGGCTCCGTTAAAGTTTCCGTGATTGAATCGCTAAAACCGCATTGTCGACCTGATATTGATATTGTGCCGGCGCACCCGATTGCGGGAACTGAGTTTTCAGGCCCTGAGGCGGGTTTCGCGGAATTGTTTGAGGGGCGGTGGTGCATTTTGACGCCTTTGCCCGAAACCAGTATTAAGGCGGTGGAGCATGTCACAAAGCTCTGGGAGGCGTTTGGTGCGACGGTTGAGATTATGGATAGTAAGCACCATGATCTCGTTTTGGGTATCACATCGCATTTGCCGCATTTGATTGCTTACACGATTGTTGGTACAGCGAATGAGTTGGAAGATGATCTGAAGTCTGAAGTGATCAAGTTCTCTGCCAGTGGATTTCGTGACTTTACACGGATTGCGGCGTCTGATCCTGTGATGTGGCGTGATGTGTTTTTGAACAATAAGGAGGCCGTTTTGGAAGTTTTGGGGCGGTTCACCGAAGATTTGAGCGCCTTGCAGCGTGCAATCCGCAAGGGGGACGGAGATTATCTTTATCAAAAGTTCTCGGACACGCGGTCAATTCGCAAGGAAATAATCGACCAAAATCAGGCTTAATACGGTGCGGTGCGCTTTGGCGTTTCTTCCTGAATTATAAGCGGGAATTCATACACCTGCAGCGGCCCTAAAAATAAGCGGTTTTTATCGCTTTTGAGTGTGGCTTGAATCGCGCCTTTTCTGTTCAAGGCTTGTAATGCGAAAGTTAGCATTGCGCCTGCGTCCTGATTAATCGCGTTGCTTTTTAAAAGCATGGTGAGAAATTCTTCGTGTTTTTGCAAGGTTAGGGCGATGTTAAATTCGGGGTAGGGGGCGTTGAGGTTTTTGATGTAGCCTGTTGCGATTGCTTTTGTACGACCGCTGGAAATTTCCGCATGAGTGAGTGTTATATCGTCTTGGCCATATGTCAGGTCGATTTTCAGGTTATCTAACGTAATAGGTGATGACCAAAAGGGGGATGTCAGGCTTATTGTATCGGCGTGGATGTCTATTGGAGAAAATGGAATGGGCCAGCCTGTTGCGGTGATTTTATTGATTTCAACAGATTGGTCATTTTGCGCAATAATCTGGGTTGGCAGTGTCACATTTATCTTACCCGGAAACCCTGATACTTGCGGTGGTTGAGACACGTAGAGAGAGACATTCGGGTTGTTTTTGATCTCAAGCATGGATTGTTTTACGTGTTCTTCCACTTTGTTCGCGGCGTAAAACCAATATGCGGTGTATGTCATGCCTAGGAAAAACAGAATCAGAAGTAAGCCGAGCAGGCTTTTTTTCTTTCGTTGTTCTATTTGTTGATGTGCGTCTTCAATGAGCGCATTTGATGCGTTCTCTACGTTTGTTTCCAGCATTTTGAGTTGCTTGCCTATGTCAGCATCGGGATCATATTCCATCGGAGGGAGTATTTCGAAAGTGATAACGCCTTGATGTTTGCTCCAGCCTTTTTTGGGGTAGAACGCACCTGTATTGGTCGCGATTGGAATGATGGGAAGGCCCGTTGCTTCCTGCACGCGCATCACTCCAATTTTGTAGGGTTTTTTCTCGATTGGTGTGTCAGGGAGTACACGCGTGCCTTGGGGGAATATAATGATCGGCCTGCCTTGTGCGGCGACACGCTTTGCTCCCTCCTGAATGGAGCGGACGGCATCTTTGGGTGTGGAGCGGTCAATCGCTATCACATCGCTTTTTTGCAAATACTTTCCCCAAAGCGGAATCTTTAACAGCTCCTTTTTTAAAATGACGGAGGGGTCTTTAAATAAGATATGTAATTTGAAGGTTTCGTATGCGGATAGATGTTTGCAGGCGACAATAAATGCGCCTGATTGTGGCATATGTTCAATCCCTTTAATAACGAAATTCAGGCCGAGGACGTATTTTTCCAAAAACCATGTGACGTTTACGAAGCCGTAGACGACGGCCATGTAATAGCGGCGTGGCAGAACAAGGGTTGGTAATAATGCAATGCAGCTTAGAGCCGTTAAAACATAAAACAGCAAATTAAACAGGGTTGAGCGAATAAAATTTGGATGCATTTATCGGTCGTTTCTTCGTGCTTTATTCCGGTAATTTCAAGCGCACATAACGGTAGAGTGTTTTGTTGTACTCATCAAATGTAATTCGCCAAAATGCCAGTTTTTTAGGGCTGTGGTCGGGCTTAACAACAGGATGTTGCAATATTTCTACATCTTTCAGTACATGGGAGAATTCCAATGCAGTGCGCGGCATGTGATAAGGAGATGTGACCAACCTTATCTTTGATATATTTTTTCCTGCCAACCATGCTTTCGTTTCAAATGCGTTTTCGTATGTTGTTGTCGCATCATAGCCTAGTTCTACACAGCATTCGGGAAGTTTTTTACCTTTATGGACTGATAAGATATCTTGTTTTGTTGTGGCTTTGTTTACACCTGTTATGAACAGGTAGGGCGCATTTTCTTGTGCGAATAATTCCAATCCCGTTGCGATGCGGTGATTTCCGCCCGTTAATACTACGACAGCGTCTGTTTGTTGTTGTGGCATCTCGGGCTTTACTGTTGCTATATGGTTCAGAAATATGCCGTAGCCGCCAATCCACAGGATTAGTGTCGTGAACACTGTAAGCCTCGTTATTTTTTTTATCATCACGCTTCTTTTTACGGTATTTTAGACAGGGAGTTCAAGAGCGTTACGCGTGTAACAAGCATTGCTAATGCTGACAGGATGAGCGGAATGAGCAAGAGCTTTAGTATCGTTAATCCGTGGATTTCAGAGCGAGGGATAAGATCTGAGTTGATCGAGCTTAGGTTCCAGGCGGCGAGCAGAACAACGAGAATCCCGATAGCGGTTCCGATTGTTGCTCCTTTTAGTGTCAGTATGAGCGTGTGCCTTTGGAATTGAGCTGCAATGTACTTGTCTGTTGCGCCCATGTAATGCAGCAATTCTATTTCTTTTTTATGAACGATCATACGGGTTCTTATGCCTGAGATGATCGCGATTAAGGTTATGGCCGTGACCAGAAGCGTTAAGAGTAGGGATATCGTTTTTATTATATTGATGAATGCAATGATATCTGAAAGCCACTCTTCGTGGGTTTCCAAGTATGCGTGTGGTGATAGTGTTCTTATGTCGTCTTCGAGTTGATTGACGATGTCATCAGGCGCGTTTGGCTTAAGCTCTAAGGCGATAAGGCCGGGTAAGGGAATTTCTGCAAGAGATAGGTTTTCATTAAGCCAGGGCGAGAGAAGCGTTTCAATTTCTTCTTGCTGCATAATTTCAACAGACTTTACGAATTCATGATTCTTTAGGGCTTCGTATATTTTGTTTTGTTCTTTTTTTATGCGGTCTGATGTCAGCGGAGGTCCACTTTGTGTTTCTACGGGGATTTCTATTGTTAATTTATCTTCCAAACCTGATGACCATTTTTGCGTAAGTTGGCTTAAAGCCATTGCGCCTGAAAAGGACAGGGTCAGCAATATGCTCATCAGGGCGATAAGAAGAGTTAGGAATTGAGTATCTTTGCTTTTATTTAGCGGGATGTCGTGCTTAGTTTTATGCCCTGCGCTTGAGAGTTTTTCTTTTGTTTGTGCAATTTTTTCGGCGGGGCTTAACCGAGACTTAAAAGACATGGCGAATCTTCTGTGCGATTTTGAACGTATCGGTATCTTGATACACCGTTCCGTTTCGTAAGCGCAAGCAGGGGTGGGCGAATTGTTCGATTATGTTCTGGTTATGTGTGGCAATAACAATTGTTGTTCCCATACGGTTAAGTTGTTCGAAAAGGCCCATCAGACGAAAGCCGATTTCATCGTCGAGGTTTCCTGTTGGTTCGTCTGCCAAGATCAATTTCGGTTGTGCGATAACGGCGCGGGCAATTGCGATGCGTTGTTGTTGCCCACCTGAAAGGGTGTTTGGGTTTTTGTCTTTTTCCTTGCTTAAGCCCACCCATTCGAGGAGCTCGCCGACGTGGGATTTGATTTCTTTTTCAGGTCGGCCGGTTATTCGTAAAGGCAGGGCGACATTGTCGAAAGTCGTAAGATGGTTCAGCAGGCGAAAATCTTGAAACACAACGCCGATGCTCTGGCGAATTTTGTGCAGGTCATCTCTGTTGGTTGTGTTGATGTTTTTGCCAAATAGCGTGAGTTGGCCTGATGTTGGCCTTTGGCCAAGATAGAGCAGATTGATCAGAGATGTTTTTCCGGCTCCGCTGGGGCCTGTCAGAAAATGGTATGATCCTGTTTTCAGCGTAAAGTTAACGTCTTTTAATACGTCATCTTCATTCTGATTATATTTAAATCTTACATTTTCAAACTGTATGACGTTGGGGCCATCAGATGTTTTTTTCATTGAAATTTGACTTCCCTCGGGGCTTGCTTGTCCAGAATATATTGCAGGCTCTGTGTCTTTTTATACGGGTTTTCGATGGAGGTCGCGGCAGCATAGGCTTGTTTGAAATTGCCGTTATCAGCCAGTATTTTTGATACAATTTCGTAAGCTTTATTACGGAATGCGATACTTTCAATCTTTTCTATACTGGTTTGTGCGGCATCAAACTTCCCTTTTTGTGCCTGTATCTCTGCGGTCTCACCATAGGCTTTGTTTCTTAACGCTGCGTTATTCATGGTTTGAGCGGTTTTCCATGCGCCTTCGTCATCTCCGCTTAAGGCTTGCGCCATCGCGACGTATGTTAAGGCGATGGCGTTTGATGGGGGATGCGATATAAGCCCGGCTTCATGAAGCAGTCTTGCAAACATTCGATTTAAATCTTCTTCAGTATGTTCTTGTTGAGCGATTACCATGCCGATGCCGCGGATTGTAAGGGCGGTTGTGTCGGGGTTTGTTATCATGCGCATAACTTCTACGGCCTTTTCGAAGTCACCTTCGAAAGCGTATGTTTTTGCCAGCTCTCTGAAAGTAATGTCTTTCCAGTCCGTATTGTCGATTCCTTCTGCATCTTTTAGTATTTCTGCCATGATGCAGGTGCGTTTTTGCTCTTGGCATGCGCCTTGGTATTTTTCAGTTGCGTATTTTGCAGCTGTTTCGGTCGCGAATGCGGTGTTCGGTGTAAGCGTCAGCGCGCAAAGACCTGTTAAAATTGAAGAATATATAAGGCATTGTTGTGAAAATCTATTATACATGTGGGGGCCTTCTGTGTTTAAATCACAAGGTTGCTTCTCTGTAAAAAAGTAAAAGCCTACTGCGTAATTGTGGATATCTTAAAATAAGAAAAGCACATGTGCAATGATTTCTGTCTGCCCAAATTGTCATAGTCACTTTAAGGTTTCTGTCTCGCTGTTAGGAGAGGAGGGGCGTACGGTTCGCTGTTCTGTTTGCGAAAATACGTGGTTTCAAGACCCTATCCCTGATGATGATGATTTGCGCGAGATTGAAGCTTTAGAGCAGAAAAACGCGCCTCAAGCTGAGTTTGATTCACCTGATCAAGAAGAAGATGATGATGGCATGTTTGATTTGCTCATGCGCGATAGTGGTAGCGATGATGAGGTTAATATTCCCTCACGTTTCGTTGAGCAGCTTGACCAAAGAAGAAGTCGCGTAACGAGTGCCGTCTTTGTGCTTATTCTTTTTGTTTTGACGCTGATGTATGGTGTTTTAAACAGAGAGGCCATCAAACAAAGCTGGCCTGAGAGTAGGGTTCTTTATGCAAGTTTAGGGCTTGATGAAAGCAACTTTGCTGATGGTGTTTTATTTGATGCATTGCAGGCGTCTTATGACGGGTATGTTTTGCGTGTCTCAGGGAATTTAATTAATCTGAATGCCGGTGTGGTTAAGCTGCCACATATGAAAGTGGATTTTTTGGATGGGAGCGATGCAGTTGTTGGTTCGGCTCCAATAATGTCTGACAAGCATGTTTTAGATGCGGAGGAAATTTTCGCCTTTGATCATGCGCTTAATTTTCAGCGTGATTTAGATGATGTTGATATGTTGCGTGTTGGATTTAGCCTTGCGGCTTTATCTGATTTAAATGCAGTGGATACATCTAAAATTGGCGGAGCAGGCGGCGATAATATTCAAGCTCCTCACGCGGGCGGGAGCGATCACTAGATTTATCTCTTAATTCTTTAATGATCTCTTCAATGCGTTTTTTCTCGGCTTCCTCCGGGATTTTAACGTCGCTGTCGGTTGTTTTGCCGTTATTGTCTTCTTTACCACCATAGGGGCGACCGAGGGGGTCGTATTTACGGTTTCCGCCAGCCGTGCCTGAACCGATGCCAACCATTTGCTGCATGCGTTGTTGGAACTGCTGGTTGAGATTATCTTGCGCGTCTTTCAGTTTTCTGATGGCTTCTTCCTGATGTGGAATTGAGCCGCTCGGGTTGTCTTTTCCGAGTTGATCAGCTGATTTGCGCATTTCTTGTTCGGCCTCGCCCATGCTTTCGGGGATGTCATCAAGATGTTCTGCAACATCCAGCATGAGTTGGCCGAGAACGTATCGTAGGGCGTCTTGTTCGGTTTTCGCCTGTTGATTTGTTATGTCAGACTCGGTGCTTTCCTGAGATTGCCGGTTATCTTGTTGTTCAGCTTGATCCGCGTTTTCATTTTCTTTTTGGCTTTGCTGTTCTTCGCGCGGCTCGTTGTTTTCCGGCTCAGGCGGGGCGGTGTTCATGCCGAATTCTTCCAGCATATCTTGCAGTGTTTTGAGAGAGCGTTCCGTCAGCTGGTTTTGATCAGAATTATTCTGAGGGCGGCTTTGCGCGTTGTTGCGGTTGCGGTTTTGTTCAATCCAATCGCTACGATAATCTTTTGATGCGCGTTTTTCTGTTTGTTCTAAAAGCTGTTCTTGACGTTCGATCAGTTCTTGAAGCTCGTTGACGCCCTTTTTCATGACCTCCATATCTTTTGGCATTTGTGCGCCTTGTGCGGAGTCCATCATTTCCATCATGCGCTGGAGTTTAGACATAAGCTCTTGCGCTTTTTGTTCATCGCCATCGCGCATGGCCTGTTCAATTTCTTCCATAAGTTTTGAGAGCGCGTCTGGGGAAATAATTTCGCCAAAATCTTCTTCTGAAAATTCGGGAAATTCCTCGCCGTTTTCCATACGCTTTTGAAGGTCGCGCTGCATTTCGGCGAAGTAATTGTTCATTTTTTCGCGCAAATTACGCATCAGGCGATCAATTTCTTCATCGCTTGTGTTTGGATCGCGCATGGCGTTTTCAAGTTCACGCTGTGCGTCACGCAGTTCGCGCATTGCGAGTGCTAAATTGCCATCCTCAACGCTGATTGCAATTGCCCATAGAAGTTTAATAACTTCTCGCGCGGCTTCTGTGCGCTCGTCTTGTTTTTTGTTTTCAACGTATTTCAGGCGAGCACTTGCGGTTTTAATTGCAAGATATGTTACGGGATTGTTTTGGAAGTAATCGGGCGCGGTGAGCAAAGCCTCAAGGTTGTTGGAAATACTTCTAAAGCTGTCGCGATACTGCCATGCGAGCTGTTTGCGCATGGCGATGACTGATTTTGCCATTGGGTGTTCGAAGTTGCGCTCTGGCAGCGTGATGCTAATTTTCTCTAGCGTCTGGCTTTGCCCTTTATGGTCAAAGACGGTGTATTCAAATGTGACGGGGAGCCCTGCCCATGTATGCCATGTCATGTCATATATGGGTGATATTTTGAGCTCCGTGTCGGGCGCGGAGACGATGAGGCGGGTTTCGGTTGCCATTTCGCCGAGTGGTTTTTCTTCGACGAAGTCTGCGATGTCCATCACCATTTTTAATTCTTTGACGCTGTAATCGTCTTTGACCCGCAGTGGAAATCTGATTTGTGCTTTTTCGATGATTTCAAACAGCTCTTCTGCTTCTTCGTTTTCATCGGGGCCTTGTTGGGGCTCCGCTTCTGCTATTTGATTTTCTTCGGCATTTTCTTGGTTTGCCTGTTCATCAGTCTCATCAGTTTCAGGTGTAGATTTGTTACCTGCGTAAATTTCAGGAGGTGTATCGATAATGTGGTGGTAGGGCCATGTCGCTCGCGGGAAAATGCTTTGAGTTATGGATAGTGTAGAGCCTGGCTGAATTGTTGTTTCAATGCTGTAGAAGCCTTCACCTAAATCTTCCATAGGTAAGGATGCATTCCCCATGTTTAGTTTTGGAGAAGCGTATTTCCCAAAGTTTGTTTGGATACGTGCTTTTATTGTGCTGCCCTCGGGCATTTTTAATGTGCCGTCATACGTGCCTGCGCCGGTTATCTGGATTTTATCCATGCGCGTATATTCAGGCGGCTCAATCCATAATGTGACGGCTGATGAGGGGGCAGACGTTATCGATGAAAGCGTAACGGGGAACAGGCCGTTGTAGATTTTACTCTGCCATTGATAGGGTGAGAGCATAAACCCTGAAATAAAGAACAGAACGGCTAAAAATCTGAGTGCGAACGGGTCAAGACGCACCATAACCGCTTTTAAATTTGGTGTTCTTAGTGCCTTTAACGTATGCAAAGCTGACTTTTGCGCTGAGTTCCAAAGGGAGCGTGTGTATTTGTTTTTCGGATTTGCCAGATTGTCTTCGATAAGGGCAATTTGCCCGCGCGGTAGCGTTGTTTTGGTTTCGATCGCACGATCAAGATTGGTGTCGTTGGGAAATTTAAAGGTTAGAATATCTTTGCGGATGAAATAAATGATACCTGCGAAGAAAATCAGGCTGGTCAGGACTTCTGATGTTTTGCCCAAGAATTCGGGAATTCCCATCATCCATAGGCCTGAGAAGAATAAGACCCAAGATATTGGCCGCCATGTGTGAGAGACAAGACGTTCCAAAGTGAGTACGAGAAAGGCGCGGCGGCGCGTTTTGGAAAGCGCGCTCAAATATGGCCTGTTCTCGTAATCTAACGGATCTAACATATGCCTTTAGAATAAAGTGTTTTCGCGTTTAAAGCCAGCTTGGAATTGTCTCGCGGGCGATTAAGTCGTCGAGTGTTTGACGTTCATTTACAACGCTTACATTTGTGCCGTCGACCAAAATTTCAGCTGGTATCGGGCGGCTGTTGTAATTTGATGCCATCGAGAAGCCATAGGCACCAGCAGAATCAAACACGATGTAATCATCTTTTTCCACGGTTTCGATTTCGCGTTGTTTGGCGAATATGTCGCCGCTTTCGCAGATGGGGCCGACAATGTCATACAACGTTTTGCCTTTGCCTGATGGTGTAACAGGGCGGATGTTATGGAACGCGCTGTATAAGGTTGGGCGTATCAGGTCGTTCATGCCCGCATCAAGTACGATGAATTGTCTGGACGGTGTTGTTTTGATGTATTCAATTTTTGAGAGTAAAACACCTGCATTTCCAACCATGTAGCGGCCCGGCTCCATTTGAATTTTGGTATCCAGGGGCACGATAATATCGCGCACCCATTGCGCATATTCTTCCAAATCAAGCAGGCTTTCATTGTTGTATGCGATTGGGAAGCCGCCGCCTATGTCCAAATGCGTGACGGTGTGCCCTGCGGCGCGCAAGGTTTTTGTCAGTTGTGCAAGTTTTTCGAAGCTGGGTTTGAACGCCTCGGCTTGTGTGATTTGTGAGCCGATGTGAATAGATACGCCAACAGGATTGATATTATCCATTTCTGCTGCTTTTGCGTATAATTCGATAATATCGTTTTCGGTGTTGCCGAACTTATCTTCCTTGCGGCCTGTGTTGATTTTATCGTTTCCACCGCCCGCAACGTTCGGGTTCAGGCGAAAGACGACATCGGCGACCTTGTTCATTTTCTTCGCGCAGGTATTGATATTTTCAAGCTCTTCCGGTGCTTCGATGTTGAATTGCAGCAAGTTTGCATTCAAGCAGGCTTCGATCTCGGTTTGGTTTTTGCCGAAGCTGGTTGAGATGATGCGTTCGCCCGAAAAGCCAGCGGTGAGGCCGCGCTTTAGCTCCCCTTCGGATACGATTTCAAGGCCTGCGCCGAGGCGTTCGAGTATTTTTAGAATGGCTGTATTTGAATTAGCTTTGCACGCGTAGCAAAGCAAAGGTTGACGATCGGCGGGCAATATCTTCTTCATGGCATTTTTCAGCGCATTATATTGTTCACGCACGATGCCTGCGGAGTAGACATAGGACGGCGTACCAAATTGTTTGGCAATTTCGGTCAAGGGCAGTTGATCAACATGTAAGATGTTGTTTTTGTAATTAAATCCGATCATTTTTATTTACTTTTCGTTCGCCTTTGGGTCGGTTGAAATATCTGGATATGTGCGCGGGAATGTATTTTCGGCGCCGTCTTGCGGTGGTTCAACATCCTGCGGTTTGATGCCGCATGCTGTGACCGCAAAAATAGCCATCATTGCACAAAGCCTTGTTATATTCTTACTTGTTTTCATAGTATTTCATCCTATTATTCTCTTTATATCTATCGTTTATAGGCGTTAATGAAAACCCTTAATCATCAGATATGTTTTGGTGGAGGCTATGGCAGGAATGCGTACGGAATATCGCAGTAAAGTTTTATCCGTTATCGGCTTTTTGATGTTCGTCGCGGCAGGGTATTTTTATGCATTGGGGCATTTGCAAGATGCGATGGAGAAGCAGCGTTCTCTTGCAACGTATGAATCTTCGTTTGTTAAGATGTTTCGACAGGTTGAAAAGAAAACACAGCCTGCGGTGATTTCAGATTTTAATGTGGCTGATCTTTCAGACGGTGAGGTCGCGCTTTCAGATTTTATCGGCTCTTACGTTGTTTTAAATGTCTGGGCAACGTGGTGTGCGCCGTGCGTTGAGGAATTACCGTCCCTTCAAAGGTTAAAAGCAGAGTTGGGGCAAGGTTGGCATGTTATGGCTGTTTCTATTGATACCGTTAATCGAGTGGATGTCGTTAAAAATTTTGTTGAACAACATGATGTTTCTGATGTTGCGGGATATCACGATCAATCTATGGCGATGCAAAATATATTGCCTGTATCAAAGCTGCCAACAACGTTTATTCTGGATAGTAAGGGGCGTGTTTTGTACGAAATTCGTGGTGATGCGCATTGGGATGATCCGATTATTGTAAAGTTTTTAAATAAGCTCTCGAAAAGTTAGGCCAGCGTTCGATTTGTATGTAATTCGTTAACGCTCTTTGTGGTATTGTTAATGCCAGTCGATTCTTCCTGTAAGGTTGTTGTGTGGAACAAGAACATCGAAATATTCAGCGGTTATCACAAGACCAATTAGACGCCATGGCTGATTTGCATAGTCGTTTTTTGAGTGGGCGGATAGGTGGGCGTCGTGCTATTTTGGAAAATGTTGATATTTCAGAGCTCTCGTTCAATGGTCGGGATCTTCGGCAGGCGAATTTTACGGGCTGCGTTATGACGCATATGGATTTGTCTTACGCCAGTTTTCAGGAGGCCTCACTCTATGCTTGTGATTTGAGCCGTTCGAATTTAAATCAAACGAATTTTGTCCGTGCGGATATGCGCGGTGCGCGGATTGAGAATGCAAATCTGGAAGGCGCTGATCTGGAAAGCGCGGATTTGCGATCAGGCGGTATCGCGCATGGCAATAATTATAGCGATACAGTGAAAGCGGTGAATTTTCGTGGGGCGAATTTGAGCGGTGCGCGCCTTGTTGGCTCCATGGCGTCCAATGCGGATTTTTCCGATGCGATGATGTCGGGCGCGAATATGTCGCGAGCCGATTTGAGAGGGGCACATTTGGTTGGTGCGAATCTATCGGATGCCGACATGGATGGAGCTCAATTATCGGGTGTGAATCTGGAATCTGCGATTTTGACGAACGTTAATTTGGCTGAAATGCAGAAGCATGGTGTTAATCTTAAGAATGCGATTACAGACGATAATGTCGGCCTTAGCGTTTTTGACATGGAAGAACCGTTGCTCAAGCTGGTTGAATATCACAGGGACTGGCTACAAAGCACAGGGAAAGCAGGACGACAGCTTGATTTAACGAATATTGATTTGCGGATGCTGGGTACGCTTAAGATGCAGAAATTTACGGCTATTAAGGCTGTGCAGACGAAATTTTTCGGGATGAATCTGTATCAGATACAGATGCAAAGCGCGGTATTAGACGGTTCTGATTTTCGCAATTGCGATATTGAAGCGGCTGATTTGCGCGGGTCGTCTTTTAAGGGCGCAAATTTTTGCCATGCGAGTTTAAAAGGCTCTAATTGTTCTGCGCTGATGTTGGGTGCGGGTGGTACTGCGCGTTTTAATCCGTGCGACTTTAGCGAAACCAGAATGCGTTATGCAGATTTGAGAGAGGTTTTGTGTAAGGACGCCTTATTTAAGGGAGCTGATCTTTCTTATGCAGATTTGAGCGGCGCGGATTTACGCGGGGCTGATTTCACAGGTGCCGTGTTAGAGGGTACGAATTTCGATGATGCCGTTACCGATGATGCGGTATTTGATCAACAATCAAGCACACCTGTTTTCCGAATGAGAGAGTCTTCTGAAGAAGACTAATCTTGTTGCATTGTGCTCGGTTTATTTTCTATAATATTCTCATGAAATCTGAAGATTTATTAAATCGTATCACGTTGGGCATTCCCGAATTTCAAGATATCCCGCATGTATTTTTCTCCTTTCCTTCGATGTTGAAGTCAGGGGCGAGAAATACAGCGCATCTTGAAGACGAATTCGGTGATGTTGTGCTTGCAAACTTCGTTGGCGGATTAGATTTGGATCCGGACGGGAAAATTGTGCCAAATGCCGATGAGGTTGCGCTCAACGTCAGCGCAACTACGTATGAATATCTTGGGTATATGAATAGTAACGGTCTTCTGATACGCTCCGATTATTTTTTACATAACAAGTTGTTGCGACGTGCTGCTGACGTCCCACAACTTGGTTTGCGAGCAGATGATCTCGGGTTATAGCTTCTCAATCATTTCCGGTACGGCATCGAATAAGTCTGCGACCAGACCGTAATCTGCGACTGAGAAAATCGGTGCATCCTCGTCTTTGTTTATGGCGACAATCACTTTCGAATCTTTCATGCCCGCTAAGTGCTGAATTGCACCTGATAGGCCGATTGCGATGTAGAGATCGGGGGCGACGACTTTACCTGTTTGGCCGACCTGATAGTCGTTTGGTACATAGCCTGCGTCGACTGCGGCGCGTGAGGCGCCAACGGCAGCGCCGAGTTTGTCAGCAAGTTTTTCGATGAGGTCGAAATCCTCTGAGGAGCCGACACCGCGACCACCTGATATAACGATTTTTGCGGAAGTGAGTTCAGGGCGCTCTGATTCTGAAAGCTCCGCCTTGACGAAGCTGCTGATGCCGACAGGGTCTTTTACATCGTAATCTTCAACGCTTGCGCTGCCGCCTGTTTTTTCTGCGGTGTCAAATGTTGTGCCGCGCACAGTGATTAATTTTAAATCATCGGATGATTTGACCGTGGCGATTGCGTTGCCTGCATAGACGGGGCGTTTAAAGGTGTCCGCGCTTTCAACTGCGATAATGTCTGATATCTGTTGTGTATCAAGAAGAGCAGCGGCGCGTGGTAGAATATTTTTGCCGAAGGTCGTTGCCGGGACGAGAATGTGCGTGTAATTGGGGGCGAGATCAACCAATATTGGTGCGATTTCTTCTGCTAAACGGCTTTCCAGATGTGGTGCGTCTGCTTTGATCACTTTGTTTACACCGTTGATTTGTGCGGCTTCATTTGCGGCTCCGTCGCAATTAGATCCTATAATAAGAATATCGATGTCGCCGCCGATTTGTGTTGCGGCAGTTACCGTGTTTAGGGTTGCGTCCTTGATATTGGAATGCTCGTGTTCTGCGATGACTAAAATGCTCATGGTTTTTCCTTTCTTATTGTTCTGACATGTTGAATGCGCGTTGTTTTGAGATCAGGTCGTGGAGACCTGTTTTTTCTTTGGTGAATGCGATGGGTAGAAACCAGATTAGGCTTAATATGCAGGTTGCGGTCGAAACAAGCATGGCTTTACCTGTTTGTTCTATAACACTGGGGGACTCAAAATATGCTTGTAATTCCTCTGGTGATAAATTTTCTGCTTGTTCCATTGTTGACATTAGTTCACCAAAATATGGCGTAATGGTTATATACATTACGGGAATCATAGGTACGATAGATAAAATATAGCGAAACGAGGATTGGCTTATTGATAATCGGTAGCGTGCGATGTCTCCTATTTTTATGTTCATAATCATTTGGCCTAGCGTACCTTGATATTTTGATGATGTCATAGCAATGTAGTACGCAGCAGCTATGGCATAATATATGGCGCTTAAGATCGCGAAATCCAGCTTTAAGAAAACATCTAACAGCGCATATACACCACCTAGAACAATTGTATCTAAAGTTACTGCGATTGATCTGCGCCAAAATCCTGCGTAGTTCATTTAGATGACCTTAGCTTCGTTTTTCAGCTTGTCGATCAGCGCGTCGACATCCGCGACTTTTTCGCCGCCTTGTCTTACGGGCGGGTCGTTGACGGCGATGATTTCCAAACGCGGGGTGAATTCAACCCCTAAGTCTGACGGCTCCATCACATCAAGCTGTTTTTTCTTTGCCTTCATAATATCAGGAAGTTTTGCATAGCGCGGTTCGTTCAGACGGAGGTCTGTTGTGATAATGGCAGGGGCTTTTAGCTCTAGCGTTTCTAAACCGCCATCGATTTCGCGGGTGACGTGAATTTTATCGCCGTCAATTTTCAGTTCTGATGCAAATGTACCCTGTGACCAGCCGAGGAGGGCGGCGAGCATTTGGCCTGTTTGGTTTGAATCATCATCAATGGATTGTTTACCCATGATGATCATATCGGGGTTTTCTTTCTCAACGATGGCTTTGAGCGTTTTTGCAACCGCCAAAGGTTCCACGCCGCCGAGGTCAGTCGGGGCGTCTGTTTTGACCAAAATGCCGCGGTCTGCACCGATGGCCATGGCCGTTCTTAATTGTTCTTGCGCCTTTTCTGGGCCGATGGATACGGCGATAATTTCAGTGGCTGTTCCCGCTTCTTTTAGACGGACCGCTTCTTCAACGGCGATTTCGTCGAACGGGTTTACCGACATTTTGACGTTGTCGGTTTCTACACCGCTATTGTCGGATTTGACGCGGATTTTTACGTTGTAATCAACGGCACGTTTTACCGGAACAAGTATTTTCATTTACGATCTCCAGATTAAAATTTATGTGTGTGAAAGATAATAAGATAGGGCCAGCAAGATGAGCGCAATTGTTTGTGATGCAACGCGCGCCTGCATTAGCTTGTTGCCATATTTTTTATTGAAGTCACCGCCCTTTGCCATTGAAATTACACCCGTAAGCATAACGGCGGCAACGACGATGAGAGATATAACGAGAAGAATATTTACTGTATATAACATATTAATATAATAGCTTTTTTAACCTTCCAAGTACAGGCTAATCACCTTTTAAAGTGATTAAATAATTTACATCTAAATCCGCTTCAGAAAGCGTGAATTCATTTTTTAGCGGGTTGTAAATCAGGCCCGTTGTATCGACTGGTTTAAGCCCGTGAGCGCGGGCATGACGAATTATTTCCGAAGGTTTGACGAATTTTTTCCATTTATGTGTGCCCTTGGGAACCCAGCCCAGAACATACTCAGCGGCGACGATTCCAAGTGCGTATGATTTTGGTGTTCTGTTGAGTGTAGACATGATTAACAGACCGCCGGGCTTTAAACGATCACAACATAATTTGACGAAATTTGCGGGGTCTGAGACATGTTCTATCACTTCCAATGAAACGACAACATCGAATTTTTCGTGCAGCGCGCCTGCATCGCCTAAAACGTAATCAATGTCTAACTTTGATTTTTTTGCATGCTCGCTGGCGACTTTGATTGCATTTTCATCGGCATCGATTCCTGTTACGTTTGCGCCCATGCGTTTTAGCGGTTCTGTGACAAGGCCGCCGCCGCAGCCAATGTCAATAATATCCAGCCCCTCTAGTGCGTTTAGGCAGTTTGTGTCGTGGTCAAAATGAACGCAGATTTGGTTTTTTATGTATCCCATTCGTACAGGGTTTAAGCGGTGGAGCGGTTTAAACGGGCCGTCTTCATCCCACCAATGGCTGGAGTCTTTTGCGAAATGGTCGATTTCTTTTTTATCGATTGTTGCGCCCATACTCATTTTTCCCTTTGATTTTTGTGCGTAAGGTGAGTATGGATAACGACTTAGATAATTACAAGACTTTAAAGATTTTTGACATGGCTTTGATTGTTGCGAAATTTGGTGGAACGTCTGTTGCGGATATTGAACGTATTGAGCGCGCGGCAGGTAAAATTGCACGTGAAGTTGAAGCCGGAAACAAAGTTGTCGTTGTTGTTTCTGCTATGTCGGGTGTGACAAACCAATTGGTTGAATATTGTAGTGATATCAGCCCTCTTTATGATGTGCGTGAATATGATGCGGTTGTTTCCAGTGGGGAGCAGATTACATCAGGCCTTATGGCGATGGCATTGCAAAAGCGCGGCGTGACAGCACGGAGTTGGCTAGGCTGGCAGATTCCGATTATCACCGATGATGTGCATGGCAAGGCGCGGATTGAGCGTATTGATACGGATGAATTGCACAAGCGTTTGAATAGCGGTGAAGTTGCCGTTGTCCCCGGTTTTCAGGGCGTTACAGAAGCAAATCGTGTTGCGACTTTAGGTCGTGGTGGTTCTGATACAACTGCGGTGGCGATGGCCGCAGCGTTGAAAGCTGATCGATGCGATATTTACACAGATGTCGACGGAGTTTACACGGCAGACCCGCGTGTCGTGCCGAATGCGCGTAAGATTGGTAAGATTGCCTATGAAGAGATGCTGGAGCTTGCATCTTTGGGCAGTAAGGTTTTACAGACCCGTTCAGTTGAAATGGGCGCAAAAAGCGGAGTGCCTATTCAGGTTTTGTCGAGTTTTGATGATGAAATCGGCAGCGCGTTAAAAGGAACGTTAGTTACAACAGAGGATAAGATTGTGGAACAGGAACTCGTTAGTGGAATTGCACATAGTAAAGATGAAGCCAAAATCACGGTACTCGGTGTTAAAGACGTTCCCGGTGTTGCGGCACGTTTGTTCGATCCGCTTGCCAAGGCGTCGGTGAATGTTGATATGATTGTTCAGAACATCTCTGAAGATGGTGTGACGGATATGACATTTACTGTTCCGCGTAACGAAGTTGCACTGGCGATGAAGACTTTGGAGAATGATGTTGATCTTAGTTATAGCAAGATTATCGTTGATGAAAACGTGTCCAAGATTTCTGTTGTTGGTATTGGTATGAAAAGCCACGCGGGTGTTGCGAATACGATGTTCAAAACTTTGGCCGAGAAAAGTATCAACATTCTTGTTATTTCAACATCTGAGATTAAAATCAGTGTCTTAATTGAAAGTGACTATACTGAGTTGGCTGTGCGCGCTCTTCACGCCGCATACGGTCTGGAAGACGCGTCCTAAATAGTTTAGTATCGCAGCCATCATGAGAAGAGATTTACCGGTTGAAGAGCTGGAGCAGATGGCGAATGTGGAAATTGGCGAGGCCTTGCGTTGCACCCGTCTGCATTACGGTAAAACAATTCCCGATATCGAAAAAGCATTGCGTATTCGAGCATCACAAATTGATGCGATAGAATGTGGTGATGTTGAACGCCTTCCCGGTCGGGTTTATGCGATTGGTTTTGTTCGTAGCTATGCAGAATATCTTGGCCTTGATGGTGCACAGGTTGTTCAATTGTTTAAGGCGCAATATATGGACGGGCCTGATAAGCAATCTCTTTCCTTTCCGATGAGTGTTGCCGAAACGAAAACCCCGGCGATTTGGTTGGTTGTGTTTTGCCTTTTGTTGGCTTCGGGCGTTCTTGTGTATTTTAACGAGCGTTCGGCGCTTGATCGTAGCTCTGTTTTGCAGGTCGACCCTGTGCCAGACAGCTTACAAAGCCATGTTGAGCGCGATGTTATGGTTCCTGTGATGGATAACTTATTCCCGTCGGAAGATGATGGGGTAAGCGATTCACAAGATATCGATGTTTCTGAGGGCGTTGTGTTGAAGTTTACGGGTAGTAGCTGGGCGGAAATTAAAAAAGCGGATAATCAAGTTTTGATCTCTCAGGTGTTCGAACAAGGTGATGTTTATGCTGTGCCGCAAGAGGAGGGGCTTGTTCTTTCCTTAGGGAATGCGGTGAATGTAGATATTCAAGTGAATGGTACACTTCTAAAGCCTCTGGGCGGGGTGGGTGATGTGCGACGTAATATCTCGCTTAATCCCGATTATTTGCTGACCTTAGAAACGGTTGATATTCCAAAAGATATTGGCGAATAAGCCTTTAGAATTCTGCTTTTTCTTATTTCTTTCTTTTAAAACAATTCTTCGTGCAGTATCACAGTGTCATAATTATGGTTTTTAACAGTTCAAAAGCTTAAATAAGGTTGGTTCTTCGATGTCTATGCAAGACAAATTAAAAACAATACGCGCACGTCATGAGGAGTTGGCGGCGCTTATGTCCGCGGGGAATTTGAGCGGTGACGAATTCACCAAGCTATCGGTTGAGTATGCTGAACTTTCGCCCGTTATTGAAGCGATGGACAGTTTGGAATCAGCGACGGCTGAGAAGGCCGACCTTGAGGAAATGGTCAACGATCCTGAAATGAAGGAGATTGCTCAGGAAGAGTTGCGCGCTATTAACGAAAAGATTCCCGCGCTGGAAAAGCAGATTCAACTAGTGCTGATTCCAAAGGATGAGGCGGATTCTAAAAATGCGATTTTAGAAATTCGCGCGGGTACGGGCGGGGATGAAGCAGGCTTGTTCTGCGCTGATTTGCTCGGAATGTATAAAGGGTATGCCGCGAAAATGGGATGGCGGTTCGAGGTCGTGGAGGCTTCAGAGAATGATGTTGGCGGATATAAGGATATTGTTGTTGAGATATCGGGCACGAATGTTTTTTCCAAATTAAAGTTTGAATCAGGTGTCCATCGCGTTCAACGCGTGCCCAAGACGGAAACGCAAGGGCGCGTTCACACGTCGGCCTCAACTGTCGCTGTGTTGCCTGAGGCGGAAGAGGTTGACGTTCAAATTGATGTTGCGCGTGACTTGCGGATTGATACGTATCGTTCGCAAGGGGCGGGTGGTCAGCATGTTAATACGACAGATAGTGCGGTGCGGATTACGCATATTCCGACAGGCGTTGTTGTGGAAATGCAGGAAGAGCGGTCTCAACATAAAAACCGTGATAAGGCGATGAAGGTTTTGCGTACCCGTCTTTATGACTTGCAGCGTCAACAACTGGCAGACGAACGTGCAGAAGATCGCAAGTCTCAGGTCGGGTCGGGTGATCGTTCTGAGCGCATTCGTACCTATAACTTTCCGCAGGGCCGCCTTACAGAGCATCGCATTAACCTGACCTTATATAAGTTGGATGATGTGATATCGGGTGAAGCGTTAGACGAAGTGATCGACGCGTTGATTGCAGAAGATCAGGCGGCTGCGCTTGCGAATTTGGAAATGTAGGCGATTATGTCGTCACATACGCTGGGTTCACTTTATAAATATTTGCGTTCCGCTTTGAAAGATTACGGTTGTGATTCCCCTGATGTTGAAGCGCGTATGATTATTGAGCAGCGTAGCGGATATACGCTTTCTGATATTATTGCTTTTCCTGAGAAAAGTATTCTTTCCGATGTTGAGCAGCAGATTCTTCATGATTTGGAGGCGCGCGTTAATGGGATGCCTTTATCACGATTATATGGCGAGCGTGAATTTTGGGGCTTAAAGTTTTCTCTTTCTCCTGAAACGCTTGATCCGCGGCCTGATACAGAAAGGCTCGTTGAAATTGCTTTAGAGCGTTTTTCTGATTCTGAGCCACAAAGAATATTGGATATTGGCACAGGTTCCGGGTGCATCTTGATTTCTTTGCTTTCAGAATTTCCTTCAAGTTTTGGTGTTGGCGTCGATATCTCAAGCGGGGCGGTGAAAACAGCATTCGAGAATGCAATTAAAAACGGCGTTTCCAACAGGGCAGGGTTCATAAACGGGTCATGGATCGATTCTGTTTTGGTCGAAAAATTCGATCTTATTGTTTCGAATCCGCCTTATATCTCGAATCAAATCATTGAATCGCTCAGCCCGGAGGTGCGGAATCATGACCCGATTCTGGCATTGGAGGGAGGGGAAGACGGATTGGAACCCTATAAAATTCTTTTTCCCAAAATAAAATCCGCGCTAAAGCCCGGTGGAATTGCCCTGTTTGAAATTGGGTATGATCAGGCAGATGATATAATGCGACTCAGCGAGATTGCTGGATTTGCGCTACGGTGCGTTCATGTGGATTATTCAGGGAATCCGCGGGTTGTGGAAATCTCCTGTGGGGATAAATGATTTTTTTTTAACGATACGGCTTGTTGAGAAAAACAGTTGGATGTAACTTGAAATTGTTCAACGCAATACGAACACAAGATAAAGTTTTTAGAAGTACATAAAAGCCAATATGTTGTGTTTAACTCTACGGATTGTGAGTGGTCCGGGTGTTTATGCCTGCCGTTATGGTGTATGGTGTATGTGTTGTTTTGTTCAAAAATAAACTCTTAACGACTAAAAATAGAGATCTAGGAAAATGAGACAAGGACCATCAAGCAGGCGACAAAGAGGCCGTAACAGCGGACGTCGCAACAATTCACAACAGCGTAATCAGGTCTATGACAGCAACGGGCCAGACGTGCGTATCAGGGGTACGGCGCATCAGGTTGCGGAGAAGTATTTGGCTTTAGCAAAAGATGCGAGTGCGTCGGGTGATATCGTTGTTGCGGAAAATTACTATCAGCATGCTGAGCATTATATTCGGATCATTGGTGAGCAGAATGGCAACTTTGATGCGAATAAAGTCCTCGGATATCAAGATAACGGTAATTCCAGCGATCAAAATCGTCAGCAATCAAAGTCTAAGTCATCTGATGCAAAAGGTGGTGACAACAAGGTGACTGAGAAAGCTGATAAAAAAGAGGCTGTTGAAGAGCTTGCGGATTAAGGCTTCGTTTATATTATGGCTTTTGATTGAAGGCGGCTCTTAAGTCGCCTTTTTCGTGCGTGTAATCCACTTGATTATCTGCATAAGAACGATAGTATTTAGACAGTAAGTTACGAGGTGCGGTTATGAATTTTGATAAGTTAACGGAAAAAACAAAAAGCTTTTTGCAAGAGGCGCAAACGCTGGCGATACGACGTGGTCACCAGTCTTTAGAGCCTGAGCATATTCTGCACGTGATGTTGGATGATGCGGATGGGGTTGTGCCTAAATTAATCCGCAGCTGTGATGGTAATGTTGCCGTTCTGACCTCTTCCATTCAAAAAGCGATAGCGAAATTTCCTGTTGTTGACGGTTCAGGTGCGGGCCAACTTCGGCTTTCAGGTGATTTGGCAAAGATTTTTGCTGATGCTGAGAGTATTGCCAGCAAGGCGGGAGATGCTTTTGTAACGACTGAGCGCATTTTGCAGGCCATGGTTATGGCGAAGAAAACAGAGGTTTCAGAGTATCTCGATAATGCTGGTTTACGTGACACGACCCTCAATCAGGCGATTAATAATATGCGCAAGGGGCGTACGGCGGATAGTGCGGGCGCAGAAGATCAGTTTGATGCACTTAATAAGTATGCACGTGATTTAACCGAAGCTGCGCGCGATGGAAAGATGGATCCGATTATTGGTCGTGATGAGGAAATTCGACGTACAGTTCAGGTGCTATCTCGCAGAACAAAGAATAACCCCGTCGTGATTGGTGAGCCCGGGGTTGGTAAGACGGCGATTGTTGAGGGCTTAGCGCAACGCATCGTGAATGGCGACGTTCCTGAGGCTTTGAAAGGTAAGCGCCTGATGTCTCTTGATTTGGGGGCATTGTTGGCGGGCGCTAAATATCGCGGTGAATTTGAGGAGCGCCTTAAGGCTGTGATTGACGAGATTAAGGCGGCAGAAGGGGAAATAGTTCTGTTCCTCGATGAACTTCATACCTTGGTCGGTGCAGGAAAAACAGATGGATCAATGGATGCGTCCAACATGCTCAAACCTGCACTTGCGCGCGGTGAGCTTCATATGATTGGTGCGACGACACTGGATGAGTTTCGTAAGCATATTGAGAAAGATGCGGCGCTCGCCCGCCGATTTCAGCCTGTTTATGTTGATGAACCGACAATTGCAGATACGATTTCCATTCTGCGCGGTTTGAAAGAAAAGTACGAGGTCCATCATGGTGTACGTATTACGGATTCAGCGATTGTGTCCGCCACTACACTTTCAAATCGTTATATCACAGATCGTTTTTTGCCGGATAAGGCGATTGATTTGATGGACGAGGCCTCGGCGCGCCTTCGTATGCAGGTGGACAGTAAACCTGAGGATATCGACGAGCTTGATCGTCGTATTGTTCAGCTGAAAATCGAGCGCGAGGCGCTGAAAAAAGAGAAGGATAAGGGTTCAAAAGAGCGACTATCGAAGCTGAAAGATGAGTTGAAAGAGCTTGAGGCGAAGTCAGCTGATATGACGACACAATGGCAGGCGGAGAAAGAAAAACTTAATGCAGGGCAGCGTTTTACCGAACAGCTTGATAAAGCGCGGATTGAATTGGAACAAGCGGAACGCGAGGGTAAGTGGGAGCGTGCAAGTGAGTTAAAATATGCAACAATTCCAAATCTTGAGAAAAAATTGGCTGATGCAGCGGTGCATAGCACGCACAGCCTTATTAACGAAGAGGTTACGCCTGATGATATTGCAGAGATTGTAAGCCGTTGGACGGGCATTCCTGTCGATAAGATGATGGAGGGCGAGCGTCAGAAGCTGTTAAACATGGAAGAAAATCTTCAAAAGCGCGTTGTCGGCCAGAATGAAGCGGTTGAAGCGGTTTCTGATGCTATTCGTCGTTCACGTGCGGGCTTACAAGACCCGAAACGTCCTATTGGATCGTTTTTATTCCTCGGGCCGACAGGGGTCGGGAAGACGGAACTGACCAAATCTTTGGCAGAATTTCTATTTGATGATGAAAGTGCGATGGTGCGGCTTGATATGTCGGAATATATGGAGAAACATGCCGTTGCGCGTATGATTGGTGCGCCTCCCGGGTATGTTGGTTATGATGAAGGTGGGGCTTTGACGGAGGCTATTCGTCGCAGGCCGTATCAGGTCGTCTTGTTTGATGAGGTGGAGAAGGCGCACCCTGATGTGTTCAATATTCTTCTGCAAGTTTTAGACGATGGTCGTTTGACCGACGGGCAGGGGCGCACGGTTGATTTCAGTAATACTGTTTTGATCATGACGTCGAATTTGGGAAGCGAATATCTGGTTCAGCTTGAAGATGGCGACACAGTTGATAAGGTTCGTGATTCTGTGATGGATGTGGTGAAATCATCGTTCAGACCTGAATTTTTAAACCGTATAGATGAAATTTTGCTGTTCCGTCGTTTGAGCCGTGAGACGATTGGCTTGATTGTTGATATTCAGCTTAAGCATCTGCGCAGATTGTTAAAGGCGCAATATGTTGGTCTGGAATTGAGCGACTCTGCCAAGCAATGGATTGCGGATGACGGGTACGATCCGATTTACGGTGCACGTCCGTTAAAGCGTTCCATTCAGGTGCATCTGCAAAATGAGTTGGCTGAAATGCTTTTATCTGGTGATGTTGCAGCAGATTCGACCGTTTTTGTTGATACAAAGGACGACGTCCTGACCTTTGAAGTGAAACCAACAGCTACAAGCCAGAAAGCTGTGGCTTAATGGCTGTTGATCAGTTCTGCGCGTTGTAAAAGCCATTCTGAGTGCGTAGGCTCATGGTAAGTTTCACTTAAGCGTGGTTTTTATGCGTTCTGTTTTTTCATGTTTAGCGGCTTTTGTTTTGCTCACGGGCTGTAGTTACTCCGTAGAATCTACAAATCAGGATATTACGTTTGTTACTCCTGAGGCACAGGATGCACGGTGTTATGTCACAGTTGATAAACGCAAATATCAGGTTTATCCGCCGCAGAAAATCAATGTTAAGAAATCACCCAAAGATATGATTGTGGCGTGTGACGCGCCGGGTAATCGTCATGTTGATATGGAAGTGCCTGCAACGTTTTCCAAACGTGCATTATGGGGCGGACCGCCCGGGGTTGCGTGGGATTACGCATCGCAATCGCTTTACTATTACCCTGATGTGATTGCGATTGATTTTTCAGGTCAGGAGTTGGTGCCGAATAAGCCGCCGCAACATAACAATAGCGACATCATGCAGCCTGAAGAGTATGATTTAGAAGAGTTTCTTCCTGCGGAGCCGTTGTTGAATTCTGACAAAGGCCGCGTTGAGGGGCCGATTAAGCTCCGTGTTTCGCCTGATGCGGTTATGGAGCATGACCATATGCCGAGTGAAGGCTCTGGGGCTCATGGTAAAGGTGATTTGCAATCAGTTTTAGACTCAGCGATTAGCGGATCAGGTGGAAAGCCTCTTCAAGTTGCACCGGTTCAATAATGTCAAACTTTTCTGATAAAACCTTCTTTTTTTGTGGTGTCGGCGGTAGCGGTATGTTGCCGCTGGCTGTCTATCTGAAGAAAAAAGGCGCGAGGATTATCGGCTCTGACCGTTCGTATGATAACGGACAAATGGGTGAAAAATTTGAGGCTCTTAAGGCTATCGGCATTGAGTTGGTCGCTCAAGACGGGAATGCCGTTACTGATGCGGCTGATATGCTCGTGGTGTCGAGTGCGGTTGAAGAAAAAATTCCCGATGTCCGAAAAGCTGTAGAGATTGGCTTGCTGATAATCAAGCGTGGCGCGCTACTTGCGGAGTTGTTTAACAGTTCTGAGAAAAGAATCGCAGTTGCGGGAACGAGCGGAAAATCGACCGTGACAGGTATGATCGGCACCTTGCTGCTTGGTTGTGGCGCTGACCCAAGTGTTGTGAATGGTGGCGAGATTTTGAATTTCAGAACGAGCAAAGATGATCGTTTTTCAGGTGTTCGTTACGGGCGAGATCCAATTTTTATTGCGGAAATGGATGAGAGTGACGGGTCGATTGCGCATTATACGCCTGATATTGCTGTCCTTAATAATATCGCGCTTGATCATATGAGTATGGAAGAGCTGGTGCAGCTGTTTGGTGATTATCTTTCTGTTACCAAAACTTGCGCGGTTGTGAATTATGATCAGCCACGGGTGAAGGAGCTTGTTTCATCCAAGGGTCTTACAAATATTTTATCCTACGGGATTGATAATAAAGATGCTGATTTGGTTGCCTCAGGTGTTTCTCCGCGCGTTGATGGGATTTCGTTCTCGGTGGGTTTCAAGGGGGAGACGGTAGATGTTTCTTTGCATGTGCCCGGGCGGCATAATGTAGAAAATGCGCTTTCTGCCATTGGTGCGGGTTTGGCTGCGGGCTATTCGCTCAAAGATTGCGCTCAAGGCTTATCGGGTTTTAAGGGCATTCACCGCCGTATGGAGTTTATCGGGCAGGCGGGCGGCGTTACAGTCTATGATGATTTTGGGCATAACCCTGATAAGATTTCGGCAAGCCTCGAGACATTGAAGATGTTTGACGGGCGGTTGATTGTTATGTTCCAGCCACACGGGTTCGGGCCTTTACGCCTGATGGGGAATGAAATCGTTCAGGCGTTTGCAGAGCATCTTAGTTCTGATGATGTTTTGATCATGCCCGAGGTTTATTACGCAGGTGGAACGGTTGATCGTAGTGTTACGGCCCACACGATCATTGAGCGCGTTAAAGGTAAAAACATCAATGCCTACTGGTTTGAAACGCGTGATGAGATATTGCCGTTTCTTTCTGATTTGTGTGAGCGCGGGGATCGTGTCGTTATTATGGGTGCGCGCGATGACAGCTTGCACGTGTTTGCGCATGATGTTTTGGATTTGTTTTCTGAACAGTAATTCGGCTATTTTTTGCCGTAGCGATCTTCTAAAAATGCAAAAATCGCGCGCATGCCGGTGTCCGCACCGCCGTGTGGCCTTCCCGGCTTTCCTTTTTGTTCCCAGGCAAAAACATCCATATGAATCCATTCAATATCATTGTCTATGAATTCCTGCAGGAAGAGGGCGGCGGTAGATGCGCCTGCTTTTCCGCCTGTGCTGCTGATATCGGCGACTTTGCTGTCCAATTCTTTGCGATAGGGTTGCCATAAGGGCAGATTCCAGACAGGGTCGCCGACCTCATCTGTTGCGGATTGCTTTTGAATAGCATAGGCCGTGTCATCATTGTTTGAAAATAGAGCGGGGAGTTCAAATCCAACGGCAACGCGCGCCGCGCCCGTGAGTGTCGCAAAATCGATGAGCAGTTCAGGCGGTTCTTCGCAGGCCAGAGCCAGAGCGTCGGCCAAAACAAGGCGGCCTTCTGCATCAGTGTTGCCGACTTCTACGGTTATGCCTTTACGGCTTTGTAGGATATCAGAGGGGCGATAGGCGTTGCCGTCTATTGAATTTTCTACGGCGGGGATCAGAACGCGCAGGCGAATGGGTAAATTCAGGCTCATAATCATATGCGCAAGGCCGAGCACATGTGCAGAGCCGCCCATGTCCTTTTTCATTGTGAGCATAAATTGTGACGGTTTGATATCGAGGCCGCCTGTATCAAAGCAGACTCCCTTACCGACGAGTGTCACGGTTGGGTGTTTTTCATCACCCCATGAGAAATCGAGCAAGCGCGGGCGACGCGTGCTGGCCTTACCGACGTCGAAGACCATGGGAAAGTTTTGTTTGATTAGTTCTTTGTCTTTGATGGTTTCTAATGTGACGCCGTGGTGCGCACAGAGTTTGTCTGCGTGCTCTTCCAGTTCGTCAGGGCCCATATCATTGGCGGGCGTATTCACAAGATCGCGGATGAGGCAGACGCTTTCGACAAATGTTGTGATGCGCTGTACGTCAAGCGATCCAGAGATACACAGCTGAGGATAGACGTTGTCTTTGTCTTTCTTGTATTTGTTAAACTTATAGCATGCCCAACCCCAGCCTATTGACAGACGCTGCGCGTGTTCGTCGGGTGTGTTTGTCAGTTCGAATGTTGTTTTTTCGAGTGTTTCTTTTGAAAAGGCCTTGCTGATTGCGGATTGTATTTTTGCGCCGTCTTCGAATTTGGCGTCATCGCTGTAGCCTGCAAAAATTTTGTTTATGAGACCTTTTTCTCTGATGATCAGGGTTTCGCCAGATTTGGCTTTGAATCCCTGTTCTTTGATTTGTGCTTTTAGCTCTTCAGTTTGTTTGTCTTGCCAGTCTTCTAGCTCTTTTTCTGCGATGCACTCAATTTTGATGTGTTGCGCTTGCTTTTTTTCAGCGAACGGGTTGAAGAAGAGGGGGGCTTGATCAGATGGCATAGAGGGGCTGTCCTTAACGTTTGTGTTTAAGAATTCTGCGTTAAAAACTGGTAGGCCAGGCCGGACTTGAACCAGCGACCAATCCGTTATGAGCGGACTGCTCTAACCAACTGAGCTACTGGCCCCCAGAAACGTTTTATCGCGCATATTAGGCGCAAAAGCAATATCTTTAAGAAAGATTTGACTTTTTGGGGGAAATCACTATAAAAACAGTCATTCTCGGGAAAGAGAGGGCATGGTGCTCTCCGTTGATTTTGGCCTTTGGGGCTGAGTTCAAACCTAGTGCGGTCTACCGGGACAATTTAATTTAAGGAAAATACACAATGAGTGGAAAAAGAGTTCAAGCGAAACATAAAATTGATCGTCGTATGGGTGCGAATATTTGGGGTCGTCCAAAGTCACCATACAATAAGCGTCAAACCGGCCCTGGTATGCACGGTGCACGCCGCGGTAAGCCAACTGACTATGGTCTACAGTTATTTGCGAAACAGAAACTTAAGGGCTACTACGGGTCAATCGGTGAGAAGAAGTTCCGTAGTTATTTCAAAGAAGCAAACCGTTTGAAAGGTGACACAGGTCAAAACCTGATTGGCCTTCTTGAGCGTCGTTTGGATGCGGTTATTTATCGTGCATGCTTTGTGCCGACGGTCTTTGCTGCACGTCAGTTTGTCAATCACAAGCACGTGACTGTTAACGGCAAAGTCGTGAATATTCCGTCTTATCAGGTTAAAGAGGGCGATGTAATTGAAGTGAAAGCATCTTCAAAAGAAATCCCGATGGTTCTTGATGCGGTTGCCTCAGGTGAGCGCGAAGTGCCGGAATACATCGAATCCGATTTGAAAGCGTTGAAAGCTACGTTCCTTCGCATTCCTGTTTTGGAAGATGTGCCATATCCGGTGCAGATGGAGCCAAATCTGGTCGTGGAATTCTATTCACGCTAATCCTCAGTGTTTCCTTTTTTAGTGCGTTGCATCGACACTCGCATATTTGAATATGCTTCGTGTCTTGCGCCTGGTAAAAAAGAAAACTCCTTCGATTAGATCGAAAATTGCTTTGATAAAGAATTTTAGGTTTATGAAAGTCGCCTCCGGTTGGTTGGCGGCTTTTTCTATTGGTGTGTTGTTTTGTTGCCGCGTAGGGCGGAGAGGATGCCCTGGAGTGTCCTGACTTCTTGCTCTGTAAGCTCATTGCGGGTGAAGATGTTGGTGATGTTGCGCTCCATCGTCGGTCTTAAGCCTTCTGAGCGGAAGAAGTTTCCTGCATCAAGGTCGGTCATTAAGCGATCTAGAAAATGGCCAATCTCTTCTTGCGTTGCGATTGTACTGTCGCCTGTTTTCAGGTGTCTGGCTTTTTGCATGTTTGATGCTTTCATCCATTCGTAGCAGACGAGCAGGACGGATTGCCCTAAATTCAGTGATGAGAAGTTAGGGTTTGTCGGTATTGTGATGATGCCTTGGCAGAGTGAGATTTCTTCACTCCTTAGTCCTGTGCGTTCTGCACCGAATATAAAGCCCACTGACTTATTATTGGCAATATTTTCGTGTGCGTCTTCCGCCGCTTTGTCAGGCGTGAAAATATGTTTTACCTGGTCATGTTCGCGAGCCGTTGTAGCGTAGACTGTGTGCAAATCTGCTATGGCGTCATTTATAGTCTCGAACACTTTAGGAGCGGGCATGTTTTCGAATGCGCCTGCGGCCATGGTTTCGGCCTTTGCGTTTGGCCAGCCATCGCGCGGTTTGATCAAGCGCAGATCAGATAATCCGAAATTTTGCATCGCGCGTGCTGCGGCGCCGATATTCTCTCCCATCTGCGGGTGGCTCAGAATTATTGTGGGTGATTGCTGATTCTTGTTGCGGTTTTTTGTCATGCGTTATTTTTATGCTTTCATTGGTATGAATTCAAGGTGTTGATTCTACTAGGCTTTCCTATGAAATTTTACATTTAATGCTGAAAACGATATAAATATTATTCAACGAGTTTACATAGGGGAAGCTATACGATGCTGATGGGGTCAAAACTGCGTGATATTGAGGGGAAAGCAACAGAAGGTTTTCAGATTATTGAAGAGTTTTCTGCCTTGTCCCCCCGCCGTAAAGTTTTGCTCTGTGATCACTTGTTTGCTGAGGGGCGTCAGGCATTTTACAACACAGTCGAATTGATGTGGCCTGAGGCGAAAGCAGCAGATGCGAAGCGTTTGGAAAAGTTTCTTTATTCTCTGAAAAACAGAGGGTTGTCTTAAAGTATCAGATTTTTGAGTAGGCGAAATGTAGAGTGGTTTAACCAAGGTAAGATGGTTAAGCCGCTTTTTTCGTTGTGCTTAATCGCTCTTTCGCTTTTTCCGGCCCGATAAGGAGGAGGAGGAGCGGCAGTTCAGGGCCGTGCTCCATACCCGTCAGGGCTTGTCTCAAAGGCATGAAGAGCTGTTTGCCTTTGCGACCTGTTTCTTCCTTCACAGACTTTGTCCATTGCGCCCATGTGTTTTCATCCCATGGCGCAGGTGGAAGTAGGTCTTGAGCCTGATTGATGAAATCTTCGTCTTCGATAACAGGTTCAACAGGGCCCTTTGCGACACGCCACCAATCTTTTATATCGCTTAGTTTTTCCAAATTCGGGCGAACGGCATTCCAGAATTCTTCATCGATGCCTGCCAGTTCCATTTCTTGTAGGCGCGATTGAACATCGTCAAAATTATAGTTGTGGAGGATTTTTGAATTGAGCCTTAGCAACTCATCGGCATCAAATTTGGGTGTGCCACGTGAAAAAGTGCTTAGGTCAAAATTGTTAATAACCTCTTCATTGCTTGTGAAGGCTTCAATCGGTTCTGATGTGCCAAGGCGAGCCATCAGGCTGACGACTGACATGGGTTCTAAACCTTCTTCTTGTAGGTCTTTTAGACTAAGTGAGCCGATGCGTTTTGAGAGCTTTCCGCCGTCTTTATCAGAGAGGAGCGGAAGGTGCGCAAAGAGTGGCGGTTTTGCGCCTAAGGCTTCGAACATCTGCACGTGGCACGCGGTGTTAGACACATGATCTTCGCCGCGGATAACGTGCGTAATGTCGTAATCAATATCATCAATGACAGAGCATAAGTGATAGAGCGGGCTGCCGTCTTCGCGGATGAGGACGGGGTCTGATAAATCCTTACCGCTGAATTTTACGTCGCCGCGTACGATGTCTTTCCATTCTATCGGATCATGATTTAGTTTAAAACGCCAGTGCGGGCGGCGGCCTTCGGACTCGTATTTTTCGATTTGTTCAGGCGTTAGATTCAGTGCCTCTCTGTCATAAATCGGTGGGAGCTTTCTTGAAAGCTGGCTTTTGCGTTTTAGCTCCAGCTCTTCTGACGTTTCATAACAGGGGTATAGACGTCCGTCTGATTTCAGTTGTTCAATTTTGGCATCGTAAATTTCGCCTCGGTCGCGCTGGCGTGCCTTATCATCCCAGCTTACGCCGAGCCATTTTAGCCCATCTTCGATGGCTTGTTCATATTCGTCTTTTGAGCGTTCCTGATCGGTATCGTCGATGCGGAGTAGAAAGTGCCCGTTTTGAGACCGTGCGAATAGCCATGTGATCAGGGCCGTTCTGGCGTTTCCGACGTGTAACATTCCTGTGGGGGAGGGGGCAAATCTTACTTTTACGCTCATGTTCTTTACTCTTTTTGTTTTGTCTTATGCGCTTTGTGTTCTGCAGTGATAGCGCGGCTTGGTTTATTTTGCAACTGCGTTCGTAAAGCCGTTGGTCATGGGGTATCGTCTGTCGTCTGTAAATGCTTTATCTGTTAAACGCGGGCCGGGTGGTGCTTGAAAGCGTTTATACTCTGCGATTTTCAAGAGTTTTGCGACCTTTGACACTGTGTCAGGATGTTGCGCGCATTCATCCATCAGTTTTTGTACCTCCGCGGGTGCGTCTTCGTAAGAGGTATGATCGTATTCGATCAAGCACTTTAGAATTGTGTCTAGCAAGTCATAAGGCGGCAGGCTGTCTTGATCTGTTTGATCGGCACGTAATTCCGCGCTTGGCTCTTTTGAGATGATGTTTACAGGCATAACTGTGCCGCGGCTGTTGCGCCATTTTGAGAGGGCGTAAACGTCTGTTTTGTAAATGTCTTTCAGTGGATTAAAGCCGCCATTCATGTCGCCGTAGAGCGTGCAATAGCCGACCGCCATTTCCGATTTATTGCCTGTTGTGATGACCATCGCGCCGCTTGCGTTTGACAGTGCCATTAATATCGTTCCGCGGATACGGCTTTGTGTGTTTTCATGTGCGAGGCCTGAAAGGGTTGGAATTACGGCTTCGTATTGCTTTAATGCTTTTTTAATCGGGATGATATCGTATTTTACGCCGAGCATCTCTGCACATTCTTTTGCATCTTTGAGGCTGTCTGATGACGTAAAGTCAGAGGGCATCATAACGCAGTGAACATTGTCCTTGCCGAATGCGTCGACAGCTATAGCGGCTGTCAGTGCGCTATCGATTCCGCCTGAGAGCCCGATTAAGACTTTTTCAAAGCCGTTTTTACGGACGTAATCGCGAAGACCTAACTTTGCCGCTTCGTACAGTTTTTCTTCTCGGGAAATTGTTTCAATTTTCTCGTTATTGGATGGCGTTAGTTTTTTATCTTCCAACTTAATTTTAAAGATGTGTTCGTTGAAGTGTGGTGCCTGATAGATGATTTTTTTATTGGCGGTTTGTACAAAAGATGCACCGTCAAAAACCAATTCATCTTGGCCGCCGATTAAGTTTAGATAAATGACATCTAAGCCTGTGTCGTCAATGGCTTTTGATGTGACTTTTTGGCGGATGGTCGCTTTGTTTTCTGTAAACGGGCTGGCATTAATTGAAATTAAAATTTCTGCTCCCTTTGATTTTAGCTGTTTCGGAATATCTTTGTTCCAGATGTCTTTACATATCAGAAGGCCGATTTTACGGCCGTTTATGTTTATCGGATCAGTATATTCTGCCGATTTGAAAACTCTTTTTTCATCAAAAACTGCGTAATTTGGTAAGTCATGTTTTTTAGTGATGTTCAGAATTTTTCCATTTTGTATTAACAGGGCGGTATTGTATGTATGCGCGTTTTCTTTCCACGGTGTTGGAATGATTGCCGGGGCTTTCAATTCTTTCGATTGTTCACAAATTTCTGCGACTTTTTCTTCCAAGGTGTGTATGAAATTATGGTTTAAAACCAAATCTTCCGGTGGGTAACCGCTCAGGGCAAGTTCGGGAAAAATGACGAGTGCGTTTTGTTCGTCATTGTCTTTCCAGATTTGTAACATGCGATCCGCGTTGCCCTTAATATCCCCGACCGTGGGGTTGATTTGTGCCAATATTAGGTTAAGGGGAGCGGCCATTTTTTTATTCTGCTGCGGTGAGGTCCTGTTCAAGATCGGGCGTAACGTTAATGCGTGCGGCTTTAAGCTCTTCGGCAATCAAAAAGCCCATCTCTAATGCTTGGTTGGCATTAAGGCGTGGGTCGCAGTGTGTGTGGTAACGGCTGGATAAATCCTGATCACCGATTTGTTCTGCGCCGCCGATACATTCCGTGACGTCCTGGCCTGTCATTTCGATATGGATGCCACCGGGGTGGGTTCCTTCTGCGCGGTGGACTGCGAAGAAGCCCCTGACTTCGGTCATAATATTGTCAAACGGTCTGGTTTTGTAACCGCTTGGCGATTTGATTGTGTTGCCGTGCATCGGATCACATGACCAAACAACGCTGCGGCCTTCTTCTTTAACTTTTCGCACAAGTGGGGCAAGTTTTTCTTCAACTTGGTCATGCCCCATACGCGCGATGAGTGTCAATCGTCCCGGGATATCATCCGGGTTGAGGATGTCGATCAAGCGCATGAGTTCATCTGTCGTTAAATCGGGTGAACATTTTAGGCCGAGCGGGTTTTTTATGCCGCGAACGAATTCAATTTGTCCGTTATCTGCCTGATGGGTTCTTGCGCCGATCCACAGCATATGTGCGGATGTGTCGTACCATTCACCTGTTGTACTGTCTACGCGTGTCATGGCCTCTTCATACGGCAAGAGCAGTGCTTCGTGAGAGGTGTAGAATTCTGTGCTGCGCAAAGATGGGGACGTTTCAGATGATATGCCACATGCCTTCATAAAACGAAGGGCATCATCGATTCTGTTTGTGATTTTTTTGTATTTTTCACCGAGAGGGCTTTGTTCAACAAAACCGATATTCCAGCGGTGGATTTTATTTAGGTCAGCATAGCCGCCGCCTGAGAAGGCACGGAGTAAGTTTAAGGTTGCTGAGGCTTGGTTGTACGCGTTGATCATGCGCTCAGGGTCGGGCTCGCGCGCTTCTTCTGTGAATTCGAGGCGGTTGATGTTATCGCCGCGATAGCTTGGCAGTGTTACGCCATCTTGTGTTTCTGTGTCGCTGGACCGTGGCTTGGCAAATTGACCTGCAATGCGTCCAACTTTAACGATTGGCATTGAGCCTGCGTAGGTCATTACAACGGCCATCTGCAAAATAGCGCGGAAGGTGTCACGAATTTTATTTGCATTAAACTCAGCAAAGCTTTCAGCGCAGTCGCCGCCTTGGAGCAGGAATGCCTCACCATTGGCGACTTGCCCTAAATTCTTTTGAAGTGTACGCGCCTCGCCAGCAAAGACGAGAGGTGGCATTTCGTTCAACTCTTTTTCAACGCGTGATAGTTTTTCCGCGTCTTTGTATGTCGGAAGTTGTAGGGCCGGTTTTTCTCTCCAGCTGCTTGGTGTCCAGTTTTGCGTCATTTTCTTATATATTCTGCTGTTTTTTAAATTATATTCAACGCCCATATATGCCTGATGTTGATAGGAATATCAAATAGTAATCATCGGGATTGTGTTTATGTTTATTGTCTTGCTAATCTTGTGTTGTGAGAGAGGCATAGGGCGTTTTTTGTTTTTGACTGATTGTTGATAAAGAGACGTTCTTTTAAAGGGGTATATAAATGGTGTCACACATCAAGATTTTAGAGCAGGTGGCGAGTAGTTTTTCCGCTCCTGCGCAAGGCGTAGAGCAATTTGATTCTAAGGTTTGTTTGAGTAGCTTTGGTGCTGTCCTGCAGAATTTTGAGCGTGATTGCGAAGAAGTTCAATCGCGCTTATCTTTTTTATTACAGGCTGATTCTGATTTGCACGAAAATCGGCGGTTATCAAAACTCATTGTTGAGGATATTGAGGCGCGAACATTTCGTGCGTCGACAACATCTATCTTATCTTTTGCTTTAGAAAGCACTGAGGTTGAGGATCCGGGCTTGATTAGATTGGTTTTGGGGGCAGGGCTTTTGGCTGATATCCCTCATAATTTACCCTATCACGGAACGCGGCATTTCAGAAAAGTTGTGTTTCATGTGCTTCGTTTTATTCTCGCGTTCGATCATATTGAGAATGCAGAGTTAAACAATTTGAGTAATGATCAGAAAGCATTGTTATTAAGTGCTGCGGCTGTTCATGACCTCGGGCATGATGGTGGCGGTAATGTGCGTGGTGTTTCTTATGAAATGGCTTATTTGGAAAAGCGTTCTTATGAGATTGCCCGCACTTTCTTATCTGTTTTGAACGTATCTAGTTCTTTCTTTGATGATCTCGAAACCCTTTTGTTTGCAACAGACACGAGTATGGCTGCGCGGGGTAATAGCCCGGCAGACCAAATTCGTTTGCTATATATGCATCATTTTAGTAACGGAGATTTTGTTGTCTCTCTCGACAATATTCATGCGCCTCTTGTTGAGTTAAAAGACGATGAGCAGCTTGCCCTTCTTTGTGTTCTAATGCATGAAGCAGATATTTTTAACTCAGCCGCCGTTGATTATTCTGTCATGATAGAGGAGGCCAAGAATGTGTTCGCCGAAATAGGGTATGATCATGTTAGGCCTTCGAACTGTTTAGACTTTTTTGAAAGCACGTGTCACGGGCGTTTATATACGAAGGTTTCCCGATATTTGGGGCAGGATGTTTTCGATGAAATTTTAATGCGTGTTCGCGATGATGTTGCGAAAGGTGATGCGCATTATTCTTAACCTCTTGCTTTAATGATTTTTCCATCGTCGATGGATCCAGAGCCATTGTTCGGGGTTTTTTGCGATGTGATCTTCCAATATTGTGTGCGTATCTGCGATAATATCCATCATGTCTCTGGGCTTACCGGCATCATCGAATAGAGGGATTTCGGGGGTCAGCTTTACGCTGAAATTTGCGCCGTTAAGACGTTCAATGCAGGAGAAGACCATTCTGGCGTTGTATTTTTGTCCCAGTTTTATATGCACCGTATTTGTCATGGCGGGCATTCCAAAGAAAGGGGCTTCTGTTCCTTGATTATGTTTTTGATCGATCAACATGCCAAGCGGCTTGTTTTTGGCCAAGGCGCGCATGATATGTTTCGCGCTTTCAGGTGACTTTGCATAGGCGGTGAGGGTGCCGTTAAATGTTCTGATTTTGTTTAGTAGCTTAGCAACCCAGGGATTGTTCGGTTCTCTGTACGTCAGAATGCATTTCCTGTCTAACTGCGTCAGCATGCAGGCCGTGTTGAGCTCCCAGTTGGCGCAATGCGCGCTAATGAATATTATGGGACGCTCATCATCGAGGAGTTTCATAACATAGTCTTTATCCTCAATCCTTGTATTGTTTTTACTGATGTTTTTCAGATGGGAATATTCGGCGATTACTCTTCCTAAATTATCCCACATAGCTGAGATTGTTTCTTCTATGTCCTCGGCTTGCATATCGGGAAAGGCGTTTTCTAGATTTCGGTATGCTTTTCTTGAGGCGGCCATTTTCGGCCCGATAAGCCTTCCGATGGCTCCGCCGATATTTGACGCTGTTTCAGCGGGCAGTATTTTGAATAGAGCAAACAGGATGTAAAGGCCTATTGCTTCTAACGCGTATCTAACTTTTTTCATGAGGCTTTCTCTTTTTTGCCTTCACGGTGTTTATTTTTTCTTCCAGATATTCTGACAAGGCATTTTCTTGTTCAAAACGTAGTCTGATCGGAAGTGTTTGTATGTGTTTACTATATTTTGGGGGAATCCTTAAGATATCTTTTTCTGTCGTGATTAATGTGGCGTTTTGGGTTTCTGCGCGTTTTAGCAGTTGTTCCAGATCTTTTTCCTTATATTTGTAGTGATCAGGGAAGGGGATAAAATCAATGAGGCTGTAATTATTTTCGATGAGTGTGTCTTTAAATTTTTCAGGTATGCCTAGGCCGGCAAACGCGATGTACTTGTTTTTTTGTTTTCTTTCTTGATCAGTACACGGCTCGACGTTGGCGAAAAAAACAGGGCTTTTGTCAGGTATATCTTGTGAAATTTTATGTTGGTCATCCCCTATGATGATCACAATATCTGATCTTTCGAAGCCTGCGCTTGGGGTTTCTCTTAAAGGGCCCGCCGGTAGTATTTTTCTGTTTCCAAATCCTCGTTTTCCGTCGATGACCAGAATTGAAATATCTTTGTGGAGTGAATTATTTTGAAAGCCGTCATCCAAAATGATGAGGTCAGCGCCCTCTGCAGTGGCCATTTGTGCGCCGTCATACCGGTTCACTGAAACTATTGTTTTACAATGCTTTACCAGCAAAATCGGTTCATCTCCTGTTTCAGATGGAGTGTCATGAACCGTTATGCGCCTTGTTTTTTTATTTGAACCGCCGTAACCGCGTGTCACAAAGTAGGGGGTTTTAACGATATTTTTTTCAACCAGCATATTCGCTAAAGCGATTGCTGTTGGGGTTTTGCCGCTGCCGCCTGCTGTAAGATTGCCGACGCACATAACGGGAACGTCGACTTTTTGGGGTGTTTGTTTTTCTCTGTTTTTTTTATCGCAGGCTTTATAGATGTGGCTAAGTGGCGATAACAAGTGCTCCCAAATTTTGGGACGGTCCTTATTGTCTCTGTACCAGAATGCAGGAGTTTTGATTTTCATGTTTCTGCGCTGTTTTCTGCTTGGGGAAGCAGTATATTTTCTACATCCTTCATAACATCTTGAATAATATGGTTTTTTGTTTCCACGAAGTGTATCGCTTTCTGTTTGTACTCTTCGCATATCTCTTTGTTTTGAAGAAGTGTTGATAGTTTGTTTTGAAGCTCCTCATGGCTTTCAATTTGAATGATGGCATTTTTATCAATCATTTGAGTGTAAATATCCTGTAGGTTTTGGACATTAGGGCCGCATAGTATTGCGGTGTTCAGGAGCGCTGCTTCTATGGGGTTGTGGCCGCCGCCACCGTCTTTGCTTAGAGAGCGGCCGATATATGCGATGTTGGTGAGGCGGTAGAAAAGCCCTAATTCGCCAAGTGTATCAACGACATAAACGCCTGTTTTATCTTTCAAGGGCTTATTCTTAGATCGCAGCATGGCGTTTTCGGTGACTGTTTGTACTTCGCTCAGAATCTCTGTGCCACGTTCGGGATGCCTTGGGACAATAATCGTGAGTAGGTTCGGAAATTTTTTAGATAGTACGTTATGTATATTCGCTGCAATTATTTCTTCGTTATCGTGTGTGCTGGCGTAAAGAATAACTTCACGTTGGTTGATTTGACTTTTTATCTTATGAAATTTTTCTTTGTCATATGGTAACGGGTTGGCGGCATATTTTATGTTGTCTGTTACGCATGTTTTTTTGCTACCTAAAGCGTTGAAAAAATGTGTATCTTGTTCTGTCTGGCACAGTATTTTTGAAAAAGTATTGAGCATTGGCTTTGATAGTGATGGGGCCATACGCCATTTTTTATATGATTTTTCTGAAAGACGAGCATTCACGAGCAGTGCCGGGATTGATGCATTTCGTATGGCTGAGAGCATGTTGGGCCATAACTCCGATTCTACCCATAACGCGGCATTAGGTTGCCAGTGGTTAAAGAAGTTATTTACCCATAGCGGATGATCAAAAGGTGCATATTGGTGAATTAAATTGGGTTTGTTTTGTGACGCGATTAGTTGCGCTGATGTACGCGTACCTGTGGTCATTAGTATGTTGATGTTGTTGTCTAATTCATAAATTTTATCGGTGATTTTTAATGCGGATTGTGCCTCTCCAACGCTGGCTGCGTGAATCCACAGCAGAAAGCCGGGGGGCCTTTTCTCGGATGCTATACCTTTGCGTTCGGAGATTCTGGCGGGGTCTTCTTTGCCGTTTTTCAGGCGTTTTGATAACAGGCGCTCAAGAACGCCTCCTGAATTTGCAGAGAGTGTTTCGTATAATGTGTTAAGCAAGAAACTTACTTTTCAAAGAGTTTATTGTTTTGGAATTAGCGTCCGTAACACCCGGCAGCAGCAGTTACACCAGTAGAGTTTAGAACACCACCAGGGTGATAACGACAACCAGGTTGCAGGCAAATATGTTCTTCATAATCATTTACCGTGTCAGCGCCTGTTCGTACAACCGGTACGCCAGTAGGGACAGGGTCACCTGTACACGCACATGTACCGCCACCGCAGTTTGTTGGGGTTATAAGGTCGAAGTATGATTCCATCGGATCGTTCGTCCATGGACCGGAAATCAAGGCGTTATTGAGGTTGTTTGTCCATGCTGTTGTAACGTCGGGACATGCAGCCGCCGTCGTAGGGAGCCTTCTTTTATCAGGGCCGGCGGCATATTCTTGGAACGTGAAAAAGCCATCAGTTGCTGCGTTGCTGGCGAAGTTCATACATTTAGCAGCATTCCAGACAAGTTCCATGACATTACATGTGTAGCCGGGACCGGTGTTTATTGGCTGCGGCTCATGGGATAATCCTGTGCCTGCCGCATGGCCGAATAACAGGTTGTAGCTGTCACCAGTGGTTTTGCTTCCGAAGTTACCGTTGATATAATTGATGAGTGATGTTCCAACCAAGTTCTGTAAAGCTTGATCCATACTGTTTGTGTCCAGTGGCTGCCCGTAAGAACTCGTCTCACTCAACATATCTTGGGCGTGAACGGCCAGCTCTCTAACCATGCGGTCAAAACACGTATATTCGAAGACACTGTCGGGTTTAAGAATGAGATTTTGATTCTGTGTTATTTCTCTTTGAGCTTCAAGCCATGCGCGGGAGGAGAGTGATTCATAGTAAAGCGCGTCGCACGGCGAGTCTGCAATTGTCGGCACTGAGCCCGCATATGCATTCGGCGCAGAAATATTAACAAACGTGAAAAGACCTAAAATTGTCAAAAGGGTCATTTTGTATGGTTTGTATATAAATGTTTTCATTACGTGTCTCACTCTAATCTTCTTTATGTATTCTAAACGAACTCATGTGCCGTTGGCAAAAACTTTTTAAACCTTACGTCCTTATTGCCCTAGAACCAGTTATCAACACATTGGCCTGATGGCGTGCCAGGATATGGCGGTATTGGGTCCCCAACTGTGTAAGATGACGGGTTAGGGTCATAGAAGCAACCAGGGTTCGGGCAAATGTGATCGTAATGCAGTTCTGCTTCACGTCCAATAATTCTAAAGTTAAAACCAACACCTAATGCGGGTGTGCGGCCATAGAAGTATGAAATAACGGGAAGTCCGGTTGGGATCGGATCTGAACACACAACGTCACCTGTTGACGTTCCTGCGCCATCAACGTATTCGCCGATGCCTTTTGTGATTTCATCGTAAAGTTCTGCCATATCGAATGACGCGTAAGGATTCGTATTTGCACCATCATCACAATTGTTTGCCAGACGAATCAGATCATTTGAAAAGCCTGTGTTCACACCGCCCACAGCGCTGCCGGAAGCAGGGCACGGATTCGGAGCTGAGTCAGCAGCTTGGTTGTACGCTTCACCGTCTGAAACGACGCCGGCTTCGGTTGAGTCAAGTTTTGTCGGATCGCTTGATGCTTCGATAGCGGCGTCTGATTCGTTGCCGGGAGAACAAGCGACGGGGATTGTTCTGGGATCGAAGTTAACAAGATGGTTAAACGAACGGAAACGGTCATCTTCCCCGAAATCAACACATTTTGCGATGTTCCAAATTGTACTCATGTGTGTGCATTCATAACTGTAGTTATCATCATCGGGGATGTTGTAATCCATATCATTATCAATGCTGATTGCTTCGCCCATGAATGTGTGGCTAAAGTTGCTGTCAACGTAGGTTTGTAGGTTGTCCATTAGGAAATCCTGCAATAACGCAGACAGATCAATGGTTCCGCTTACGGCTGCCAGTGTTGTGTCAACGGGACAAGTTGGCGGTGTTCCGTCAGTAAAGGCTTGGTCGTCGGATGACAGACATACCTGACGCTCAACAAACAAAGTGTCATCCTCACTGAAAGGTTTTCCGGCATGATTTGCCGTTGCTTTTATGCGATTATCAAAACACGTATATTCCAATACGCTGTCGGGCTTGTGTATGAGTTGTTGTGCCATGATGACTTCACGGCTGGCTTGCATGTGCGCATTGGCGTAAATCTGGTTCATGAAGTTCGCATCACATGCTGTTTCTTCATAAGGGGCGGGAACACCCGATTTCAGCGCGTTTAATGAAGCGTCTCGAGCCGCATCGGCGTTAGAATAAATATCGTAATCAACACATGGTATTCCAGGTGTGCATGCCGCATCTGCTCCGTCAATTTTTGAGAAAACACAAAGCGTTATCAGGCATAATAAAACCGTATTTTTTCTGAAGAATTGGTGCACTTTACTCTCAAAATTTCGTTATGATCTTTTAACTATATACTTTTTTTCGCCGGGCGACCATATATATATGTCAAAATTATATTGGTTGATTTCGTCTTTAAATGCAAGAATGTCTTTAATTCCGAAGGTTTTTGTCCCCGCTATCATCAAGTTTTTTGCCTTGATATTTGACAGCAGAACAATTTCTTCTTTTACCTTCGCTAAAATCAGGTGGATGCAAGGGGTATTCTGATTTGCGCAGAATTTTCTTTTGAGTATGAACTCTTTGTCACCATCATTGTTTAAATCAACTTCGGCGATGACGTAGTCTGTTACTTTCGTTTCATAAGTTTCTTGTAAAAAATCGGTGACTTTTACGCGTACGTAGGGGGTTGGTGTTTCGTGGTAGCTTAAAGGCTCCACTGCTTTTGATTGCAACGGCATCAAAATGCAGAATAAGCCTGCCATTAGCGTGGCGGGTAAGAATCGAACTCGATTTTTGGGATGACGCATTATCTTTCCGTTTCAAACTTTTTATTCTTTTGTAGCTTACAAAAAAAGCTGATTTTACGCAAAGATTGTTGTTTTTCTTGTGGAGAGTTAAACAAGATCAATATCAAGGATAGCCATATTGAAGTCGTAAGATGTTTCGCCTTCTTCTTCCAGCTTATAGATTACGCCGATGAACTCTCCGTTCATCATCACTTCGATAGAGTCTGTTGCCTTTTCACGTTTTTTCACTGTAAGGCCGTCGCATTTAAACGTGCGCTCTAAGTATGATTTGAGTTGTGACATTTCTTCTGCTGAAAAGGTCATATGTTTTTCCCGATTTTTTGGTTTTAAGTTTGTTTACAGGTGATTTGATACGACCTTATGACACGCTTTGGCAAGTGTTTTTCTGTTTTCGTAATCGCCGGCGCGTATGGGAGGGTGAAAGTGCATTTCCAAGACTGCGCCCCTGTTTTTCATAAAATTCCATAGGTGTTGATCAAGGGGAGTGTCTATTTCTGTATGCCATGCGTATATATTTTTAAGTGTGTCATTTATTGCGCTTTGTTTATCGGCCTCCAGTAATTTTATGGTGATTGGTTGAACCATAATGTTTTTTCTTTCGGGTGTTTCCACAATAGAAAAGGGGCTTGATTTGAAGGGGCGAACGCTGTCGCCGATGGTTGATGTTCCTTCCGGGAAAAAGATGATGTTGCGCCCCTGATCAAGCGCTTTTTTCATATTCTCACCTTCCTGTCGTGCTTTGGCGGGGTTTCTGCTGATAAAAACGGTGTGCTGCATTTTTGCAAGTGTTGAGAATATCGGCCAGCCTGCGATATCTTCTTTGCCAACAAAGCAGCCTTCGAGTTTTGTGCCGAGGGCAACGATATCAAGATAAGATATGTGATTACTGACATATACCGTTTGCGATGTTTTATAAATTTCGCCAGTGCGCTTTACTCTTATCGCAAGAATGAAACTTATACATTTGTGCCATAGTCTGGCTGTTTTGAACGTCAGTTTTTCTATTTTAAAGAAAATGAAAAACCATTGTATCGGTATGAATAATAAACAAGTTAATGTGAATAGAAGCAGTTTTATCGCTGCTTTAAGTGTCGACATTAGTTCTCTTGCCCTGATGTATTCTTCTGGTTTTTACGGTCGTAGTGCTTCATATATCGCATCGGGATATGTTGTGTTCTGACAACGATGCAGACATCAATTGTGTTAAATTGTTCATCTATGACGGCGCCTTCGCCAATTGTTGCGCCTGCGCGGATGTACCCTTTTATCAGCGGTGGCAGAGAGGCGAATATTCTTTTTTCGTTCAGACTCTCTTTCGGGGTTATATTCATGTTTACGTAACGAGAAGGCACGGCTTTAGGGCTAATCTCGTTAGGTGTTGAATGGTAATGATGCAGGTAGGATAACTGGTCTTTAATTGTATCAACGTCCGTTCCCGCAAAGCTGGCGCAGCCAAAAAGCAGGTCGATGTCATGCACTCTGAAATATTCCGCAATCCCTTGCCAAAGCATATTGAGTATGGGTTTTGTTCTGTATTCTGCAAGAACGCAAGACCTTCCCAATTCTAGCACATTTTTGTGTGCTGAAATCAGCTTGTCGATTTCGTATTCTTGGGAAGAATAGAATGCCGTGTTGTGTTTTCTTGCTACGTCCTGTCTGAGTAGTCTGTATGTGCCAATGATTTTTTGTTCGTCCGAGCCGGGTGGAGTTACAAGGACAATGAGGTGATCTGTTATGTTATCAAGCGCATCAAAATCTCTTTTTTCGCGCTCCATCTCTTCTGTTGGCTTGGCTTTATACTCGTTATAGAAAACTTCGTAACGAAGCTCTTGCGCTCTTTTTATCTCATCTTCGGATTTCGCTAGCCTGACGGTCGCATTCAGCGGATCAGTGCTTGGCGATGATATCGTTTGCGGTGTCTTCATGCGAAATTTACGGAGCGCTCATAAAATGTGAATTTATGTTTTTATCCTAAGGATTAGCTTGTATGGGTCAAGATAAATCGTTGAATATTTGGACGTGAGCATTTTATGTGGGGGAGGGGGCGTGATCATGCTCGTCTTCAGCATTTATTTCTTCTCTTCCCGGTGTTTCGTCATAATCATGCCCGCCCATATCATCGTGATCATCAGGTGAGTCACCATCGTTTTCTTCAGGAAAGAGATTGAGCAATTTGCCAAGGCGTTCGGCGCGTTCGGCTTTTTTGTGGTTTGCTTTTGCGCGCTCGCTTCTTAATTCATCAGCGAATCCTTTAAGCGGGCCCATTGCGCCGAGGAAAGCAACAATATTTAGGGGGACTGTGTGCCTGTATTCTTCGTTCATGAGTTTTACGGGTACTAAAATCGCTTGCGATGCTTGGAATACGCTTTGAACGCAAAGGCTTGTTCTGGCGCGGCGTGCGTTATTCTCATGAAGTTGCTGGTCTTTGATTGTTCTTATCAGCGCTTCTTTTTCTTCTGCGTCAATTGCGTGACCAATTTCCTCTATTGTTTGCAGATTGGCTTTTCCGAGTTCTTCTAATGTTAGCGGATGCTCGACCGTATCAGGAGTTTCTGCTTCAGCCGTTTCTTCGCTGTCCGCTGTGCCGTTTTGGTGGTTAATTCTTTTTGAGATGGATCCGTTTTCGCGTTCCTCTCCTTCTTTTTTCCTGTCGTCATCACGCAGGGCTTTTGCTTCTTGAAAACCGGTAACAGTGCTTTTCCAGACTTCGCCTACGCGTGTTGTGTTGCCAATGTATATTTGTGTCAGGCGGCCAGCTTCTTTGGCTACGCCTCTAACGCCGTGACCAATGTGATATTTAACATGTGATAAGGCATCCCCTGTGACGGCAAGCTTTTCATTTGTGTCTTTTCTTAAAAATTGTCCTGTTCTGGCAACAAGGTGCGCTGTTACGGGCACGCCGATTCCTCTTTGTCTTGCATCTTCGCGGAAGAGGGGCTTGTCAAATTTTCTTTGTTCGTTTGACAGGTTTACGAATTGCAAGCCGCTGGCGCTCATTTTTTTTGCGAGATTTGCGTCCGCAACATCGAAACGCTCTTCTTTGGTTTCGCCGTTTTGCGTGTCTTTTTTATCTCTTTCATGCTCATGGAACATTCTTAACGCGCGTTTATATTCGACCTCTTTACCAGCGCGTTGAGAATTTAAACTGTGAAGAAGGTAAAGTGCGGCGCTGGCAGAGGCGATTGTAAACCCACTCATCGCGAGATGATCTGTTACGTGATCGGCATGGCCCGTGCTTAAATCTTTTACAATTATGCCTGTTTCGATTATGGATGCGAGATCACAAGTGAGCTCTTCCATCATATGGTGTTTGTCGGTTTCGATATCGTCACGTGTTTGTATCAAAAACCTTCGCAGGCCTTCGTAGGGTTCAAGTGCCGTTCCGTTTTGGGTGAAAGCAACTTTTTGATCTTGTTTAACGCGTTCACCGACGGGTCTGCTGTCTGTTTTTAGTGTGTCATCCAGCCGTCCTGCAATGAAGTGTTTTGGATCATGCGGGGCATCAATGTTGGATGCGTGGTCGCCAAAAGCCTCTTCGAAGGATTTATATTGCTCTTCTGTTGGTTGTGATTGGCCGCGGGGGCCCTGTTCAACAATTCTGGCTTCATAACTTTCAAAATCCAGTGTTGAATTGTCCAGGATGGCTTGGATGAAATCTGATCGGAAACGATCTTCATGTTCTTCGGGAACCGCTATCGCTAACCATCGTGTTTGTCCGTCGTCGGGCACGCGAATGACGTAGAGCATTTCAGCCTCAATCGGCTTCGATTCATTTTCCTCTGACGTAGACAAACCCTAAAATTCCCGCATTATTCAGTTTCTTGATAATACTGTAATAATTTAGCTGCTGTCAAAATCATAATTTTATCCCTTATGTGCTTGCAATCGGAAAAAGTTTGGAGTATGTTCCGCATCCATAATATGTGTTTACCCAATGCGCCCGTAGCTCAGCTGGATAGAGCGCCTGACTACGGATCAGGAGGTCAGGGGTTCGAATCCTCTCGGGCGCGCCATTTACACAAAACACCTGTGCGGGTGTGGCGAAATTGGTAGACGCGCTAGATTTAGGTTCTAGTGTCCATTGGACGTGGGGGTTCAAGTCCCTCCACCCGCACCAAACACAGGCAGATTGATATCTGTCAAATGGTAACGGTACGAGAGATGAAGTGTACCCCACTTTTTTAAAAAGAGCACAACAGAGTTGTGCGGGGGTTCAAGTCCCTCCACCCGCACCAAATATAGAAGCGCCTTTAAGGTGAAATGATGTAGCCGCCGATTTAAGCGGCTTTATTTTTAGGATAAAAGACAAAAGAGAAGATATAAAAACATGCAAGTCAAGAAACTCAAAGAAGATGGCCTTAACCACGAGTTGGAAGTTACTGTTAAAGCCGATGATATTTCAAAGCGCGTAGATGCACGCTTGGAAGAGGTCTCAAAGACGATCAAATTGCCCGGGTTTAGACCCGGTAAAGTGCCGATGAACCTGATGAAGCAGAAATACGGTAAAGCTGTTATGGGCGAGGTTCTGGAGTCAGCCGTGAACGAAAGTTCTGTTGAGGCGATGAAGAAGGAAAACGTGACGCCAGCCATTCAGCCCAAAATCGAAGTGAAGTCTTTTGATGAGGGTAAAGACCTTATTTTCACAATGGCGATTGAGGTTTTGCCGAAGATCGAAGTTAAAGATTACAAGAGCTTCAAATTGACGAAGCAAATTGCTAAATCAGATGAGAAAGCAATTGATGAAGCGTTAGAGCGTATCGCGTCAATGCGCAAAACAAGCAAGCCGATTGAAGGCAAGCGCGCGGCGAAGAAGGGCGATATTGTTGTTATTGATTTTGACGGGCGTACGGCTGATGATGACGTGAAACAGCCAGGTATGGCGGCCGAAGGGCACCAGCTAGAGCTTGGTAGCGGTCAGTTTATCCCTGGCTTTGAAGATCAACTTATCGGTAAGAAGGCGGGTGACAAGGTTGAGGTCAAGGTTGAATTCCCTGAAGATTACGGCGCAGCAGAGCTAGCGGGTCGTGGTGCGATTTTCGATGTGGAAATTCACGAAATTCGCGAGTCTGTTGAAGCTGAAATTAATGATGAGTTTGCGCAATCTTTAGGAATGGAAGATGTGAAGGCTCTTCGTAAAGCTGTTGAAGATCAAACAAATCAAGAATTCGACAATCACAGCCGTTTGAAATTGAAGAAAGACCTTCTTGACCAGCTTGATGAATCTTATGACTTTGACATTCCTGCAGGAATGAAAGAGATGGAACTTAAGAACATCATGCAGCAGGTTAAAATGGATAACCAACAGCGTGGTATTGATGCAGACCCGACAGATGAAGAAAAGGCGGAATTGGAAGAAATCGCGGATCGTCGTGTTCGTCTTGGTCTTGTTCTTTCGGAAATTGGTAAAGAGAATAACATCACTGTTGCAGATGCTGAGTTGCAGAAGGCTGTGATTACCGAAGCGCAGAAGTATCCGGGGCAGGAAAAAGAAGTGTTCGATTATTTTGCCAAAAACCGTGATGCTTTGGAATCTTTGCGTGCGCCGATTTATGAAGACAAAGTTGTTGATTTCATTCTTGAGCTTGCAGAGGTGAAAGAAAAAGAAGTTACAGCCGAAGAATTGGTTGCGGATGACACTGAAGACGAAAAGCCGAAGAAGAAGGCTGCAGCGAAGAAAAAGCCAGCTAAGAAAGCGGCTGCTAAAAAGTCAGATGCTAAAGATAAGGGCGATGAGTCTAAGGCTAAGACGGCAAAGAAGAAGCCTGCCAAAAAGAAAGACGCTTAGAATTTATAATATGCCTGACAAAAACTAGGGGCAGATTTCAAATAAATTCAATTATCATCTTGAACAAGCCGTGCCCAGTGGGTACGGTTTGTTTGTATGTGGCAAAATCGCCAGTTTGAATTCGTTTATCTTAATATTAACAAAAAGAAGCCCAAAAACATGACTGATCATAACCCTCTTGAGACTTATATGAATACACTTGTTCCGACAGTGATTGAGCAGACAAATCGTGGTGAGCGTGCGTTTGACATATATTCTCGTCTTTTGAAGGAACGCATTATCTTTCTTACAGGTGAGGTGAATGATTATGTTTCCTCTTTGATTTGTGCCCAGCTTTTGTTTTTGGAGTCGGAAAATCCGAAAAAAGAAATTTCATTCTACATTAATTCTCCGGGTGGCGTTGTTACGGCAGGTTTGGCGATGTATGATACGATGCAATACATCAAGCCGAAAATTTCAACCGTTTGTATCGGTCAGGCGGCGTCCATGGGCTCTTTCCTGTTGATGGCGGGAGAGAAGGGTATGCGTTATTCGTTGCCGAGCTCTCGTATTATGATTCATCAGCCATCCGGTGGTGCGCGCGGTCAGGCGTCAGATATTGAAATTCAAGCTAAGGAAATCTTGCGTTTAAGACAGCGTTTGAATGAGGCTTATGTTAAACACACGGGTCAGAAATTGAAAGCTGTCGAGCTTGCTATGGAGCGTGACAATTTCATGAGCGCAGAAGAGGCGAAAGATTGGGGCCTAATTGACCATGTCGTCGAATCGCGCCCAAAAGATGAAGACAAGGATAAAGGCGGTAAATAATGCCGTTTTCACGCTTGTAACAAAATCTTAATAGCTACGAAACTATTATCCTATACACTTTGTTGTACATTATAACTTAATGTTACGCGCTTTGGCCGTAGTAAAGGCTTTTATCGCGGGTTCAAAGCGTATAGTATTGTTGTGTTATCAAAACAATTTTTAGGAAAATTTCATGTCAGATGAAAATAAAAAATCATACGCTGTATTGCCGTTGAGAGATATTGTTGTGTTTCCACACATGATTGTGCCTCTTTTTGTGGGGCGAGAGAAATCTGTTCAGGCACTTGAGCATGTTATGCACTCGGACAAAGAGATTGTTTTGGTGACGCAGAAGACGCCATCTGATGATGATCCGAAACCGTCAGATTTATATGAAGTCGGAACGATCGGAACAATCTTGCAATTGCTTAAATTGCCCGATGGTACGGTGAAGGTGCTTGTCGAGGGCGGAACGCGCGTGAAGCTAAAGAATGTTCGCGAAGATGATGGCTTTATGAAAGCGGACGTGAAGGAAATTGTTGATACGTCCGTTGAAGATGATGAACTGGAGGCTTTAGGGCGCACAGTTGTTAATCAGTTTGAGCAATATGTTAAGTTAAATAAAAAGATCCCGCCGGAAGTTATTGTTTCAATCAACCAGATTGAAGAAATTTCTAAAATGGCTGATACGATTGCTTCGCATCTTGCGCTTAAGATTGAGCAAAAGCAGGAATTACTAGAGCTTGCTACGACCGCGGAGCGCCTTGAGAAGATATTCAGCTTTATGGAAGGTGAGATTGGTGTGCTGCATGTTGAAAAACGCGTGCGCAGCCGTGTGAAGCGCCAGATGGAAAAGACGCAGCGTGAGTATTATCTGAATGAGCAGATGAAAGCGATCCAGAAAGAGCTTGGTGAGAGCGAAGACGGGCTTGATGAGATTGGTGAGCTTGAAAAGCGAATCGAAGAAGCCAAGATGCCTAAAGAGGCGAAAGAGCGCGCTGATGCCGAAATTAAAAAATTGCGTCAGATGAGCCCCATGTCGGCGGAAGCGACTGTGGTGCGAAATTACCTTGACTGGATTTTAAATGTGCCGTGGCATAAACGTTCTCGCGTTAAGAAGGATATTAAAGAGGCCAAAAAGGTTCTGGATCAAGATCATTACGGTTTAGAGAAAGTCAAAGACCGTATATTGGAATATCTGGCCGTTCAGCAGCGTATTAATAAGGTCAAAGGGCCTATATTGTGCTTAGCCGGGCCGCCGGGGGTTGGTAAGACATCGCTCGGTAAGTCTATCGCGCGTGCCACGAATCGTAATTTTGTACGTATGTCGCTTGGCGGGGTACGCGATGAAAGCGAGGTTAGGGGGCACCGCCGAACCTATATCGGTGCTATGCCGGGTAAAGTTATTCAGGGCATGAAAAAGGCGAAGACCACCAATCCACTGTTCTTGTTTGATGAGATTGACAAGCTGGGTTCCGATTGGCGTGGTGACCCGAGTTCTGCATTGTTAGAGGTTTTGGATCCTGAGCAAAATGATAAGTTTCAAGATCATTACCTTGAACTGGATTATGATTTGTCGGATGTGATGTTCGTATGTACAGCAAATAACATCGGAAATATGCCGCGTCCTTTGCTTGATCGCATGGAGATTATTCGTATTTCAGGCTATACGGAAGATGAAAAACTTCAGATCGTGAAGCGTCACTTGCTGAAAAAGCAGATTGAAGCGGCAGGGTTAAAGTCCAAGGAATTTTCGCTCAGTGATAACGCGATCCGCAACCTAATTCGGTATTACACAAAAGAGGCAGGTGTTCGTAATTTGGAACGTGAGATTGCCAATCTTTGTCGTAAGGCGATTAAAGAGATTTTGATGAAAGGCCGTAAGAAAGTTTCCATCACGCCACGTGGTTTGGAGAAGTTCGCAGGCGTTCCGAAATATAGATTTGGTGAAATAGAAGAGCATGATCGCGTTGGCGTTGTAAACGGGCTTGCTTATACCGAAGCCGGTGGTGATTTGCTTTCAATCGAAGCTGTTACCCTGCCCGGCAAGGATTGCAGCGTTTCGACAACAGGTAACCTTAAAGACGTTATGAAGGAGTCCATTACGGTTGCGGAGATGTTGACGAAATCTCGCGCTGTTCAGTATGGCTTGGATTATGAGAAGCTTAAGAAAAGACAGGTTCATGTTCACGTGCCTGAGGGGGCAACACCAAAAGACGGTCCTTCTGCGGGAGCGGCAATGGTGACTGCTATTCTTTCAGCCTTAACAGGCATTGAGGTTCGCCGAGATATCGCGATGACCGGTGAGGTTAATTTACGCGGTAACGTGACGGCAATCGGTGGTTTAAAAGAGAAGTTGCTAGCTGCGCATCGCGGTGGAATAACGAAGGTTCTTATTCCTATGGATAATGAAAAAGACCTTGCTGATATTCCGAAGAATGTGATCAAAAACCTTGAAATCGTGCCTGTTGCAACAATCGACGAGGTGCTTTCACACGCACTTTTGGCGATGCCGCAGGCTTTGGAGCCGTTAGAAACGCCAGATTTAGAGGAAATATCCTCAAAAACTGCAGAAAATAAGGGAGAAAGCGTTATTCACCATTGAGTCTTGTGAAAAAAGGGCTTACAAAGGAATCAGTTAAGATTTTTTGAAAACCCGCTGTCAGTAATGTTTTGAGGCGGATATCTTGACCGTGTTGTTTGGTAAAATTTTTTCCTGCAGCATGTCTTTTAATTAAAACGTAAAGGAGTTTCCTGTGAATAAACAAGATCTAGTTTCTAAAGTGGCTGAGTCAGCCGAAATCTCAAAGCAAAAAGCTGCGTCAGCTGTTGATGCGGTTCTTGAAGCCATCAAAGGCAGCCTTAAGGCTGGTGACGATGTTCGCCTTGTTGGTTTTGGTACATTCTCAGTTTCTGATCGTGCGGCAACAACAGGCCGTAACCCACGCACAGGTGAGCCAATTCAGATTCCAGCATCTAAGCAGCCTAAATTCAAGGCAGGTAAAGAGCTTAAGGAAGCTGTAAACAATAAGAAGTAAATTACTAACTTATTAGTTTTTATTACAGAATTGAAAAAGGCCGCGTATTGAACGTGGCCTTTATTCGTTATTCCGGTTTAATCTAATTTTTAAGTAGATTTTCAAGAAGGTCGATCAGGGTCAATTCAAGGTTATGTTTTGGCGCCGTTCCTGATGAGTCTACGCGGAGTCTTTGTTTTCGATCAATTAATTGATAGCCGGTAAGAATAGTTCCTGTGGTTTCGCTGTCTCTCAGGTCTTTAACAGGCACGGTAACAATAATATTATCGCGTTGTGCATCAAGGTTAAAATGCTCTTTCCAGCGATCGGCATCGTCCAGTGTAGGCTGACCGTCGGCTTGGGTTCTGACGAGAACCTGAATATGAACAACGTCGCTGTTCGGGTAGTTTATTCGTCCTCTTGTCACCCTGTTTATTACAGAAGACAGTGTTTGCGTAGAACGATCAAGATCGCTTTGTCGCGTTATGCCGAAAGGGCCTGTAAGGTTGGCGCCTGATTGTGCTTGTGACACAGGTGACGACATGTCGATATATTCCATGATAACAATTTTACCCAGATATTTATCTATGAAGAACTTCTCTCCACTCGTGTTAATGAGCTCTAATTCAGGATATGGCTCATTCATTTTTGGCGGCCATACTTCGGGAATATTTTCGTTCAATGGTTTGCCCGCAGCTATTTTCTGATACGTCATTTTTTTCTCTTCAAGATAACGTTCAATTTCTTCGGGCGATTTTTTATATTTCTCCAGTTCAAGGACGTTTGCCACAATTATGATGACAAGCAATAGAAATAAAACTGTAATTGCTTTGTTTAGATATTTTTGAATTTTATCAAGATCCATTTGCTTTCCGCGCTCCTTGTTCTTAGTCTTTTTAAAGATAGCATATTATGGAGTTGTAACAATGATGATTGAGAAAATTATCGAAGATGGCGTTTTAAATCCCGAAGATTATTTTTCCTTCAAATCCTCTGTTGAAGAGCGTGGAAAAAGATTGGTTTGTGTTGATGCTACTTTTGTTTTGCCTGGTTCGGATGAAAATTTATATGCGAATTTCACAGCGTGCCGTGTGCCTGATGCCCGATTTCTGGACGTTATGCGGGTGAGGGATACCTCATCGCATCTTCCTAATATGGTGCCGTCCTTAAAGGTTTTCACCGATGAGGTCCAAAAGATCGGTATCGGAGAAGGGGACGTGTTGGTCTTATATGGGCAAAACATTATTACGATGGGGCCTGCGCGCGTGTGGTGGTTGTTTCGCGGGTTTGGTCATAGTGATGTTGTTGTTTTAAACGGCGCTTTGCCTGAATGGAAGTGTGTAATTGGTGAGGCTGAAAGTGGCGCTGTTAATAAGGCTTACGATAATACCCGCGAGGCTTTGCCATTGCGTGAATTTGATCAGTCCTTTGTCGCGGATATGGCGTTGGTTCAACAAATTTCAGAAGGGGGCAGTATTAAAATTGTTGACGCGCGGCCTGCTGTTCGTTTCTCAGGCGAAGCGAAGGAGCCTCGTGATGGTATGCGGAGTGGTCATATACCAAGTAGCGTTAATGTTCCGTGTTCGTCTTTATTGGATGAGAACGGTCGCCTTAAAGATAAGGGCGCGCTTAAAGATATTTTGTTAGGCGATGATACAAATAATACGCCTGTTATTTTGTCATGCGGAAGTGGCATGACGGCCTGTGCTCTCGCCTTGGCGTACTATCATATAGGTATAGATGATTTTAAAGTTTACGATGGGTCGTGGAGCGAGTGGGGGCGTGAAGACAGCCCCACCCGCGTTGCAACTTTATAGGCTTTTCAGCTTATCCCATAAATTGGACGAGTAGGGCGTAAATGAGCAAAGCCATGACTATGAATACAATTTGATAAGATTGTGCGAAGGACGCCTTTGCGGTCTCTTTTAAACGGTCAATTAATTCAGGCCATGTGTAGGATACGAAGTCACCCTGCGACATGAGGTTTACAGGGCAGCCGTCATCATCCACAACAGGCAAGTGCCTGAACCGCTCGTTCGACATAATGCGCAGCCAATCGAGCATGTCATCATCTTCGCGTGCGAGACGCAGATCAGTACTCATGATTTCAGACAGTTTTGTCGTTTCCTGATCCATTTTTTTGTAGAGCAAGCGTTTCATCAAGTCACGTTCGGTCACGATGCCTGTGACCTTGTTATTTTCATCCGTAATAATAACAGAGCCGTAGCCTTTTTCGCTCATAAGGATGACAGCTTCACGTACAGTAGCCGTCGGGGGCAGGGTGGCCGGTTTTGGTTTTGATTTATATTCGGGGCGATCTTTAATCTTCATGATAATCCTCTTTGGTTTAATGTCGGTATTAGGCAGTGTTCTTATGGGGTTACAGCATATTTTTTTAGTATCTCTATATCCACATATTGTAACATATCTTTGTGCGTTGCTTCTAAGATTATAGATGGCGCGCATCCATTTTCCAAGGCTTCAGTCCAGCGTCTTGCGCAAAGACACCATTTATCCCCTTCTTTCAACCCGGCAAAGCCGTATTGCGGGGCGGGGCTGGTTAAATCGTTACCGCGGCTTTTGGAAAATGCCAAGAATTTATCTGTTACAATGGTGCATACCACATGGATTCCTGCGTCTTGAGGCCCTGTTTCGCAAAATCCTGTTCGGTAAAAGCCTGTTACAGGGTCACCGCAACAAGATTGCAGGGGCGTGCCCAGAACGTTTATTTGCTCTTCATGGTTTTCAGTCATTTATTCGTTTGTTTCGCTTTTCTTGTTTTTTGATCTTCGGCAGCGTTCAGAACAATATTTTACTTCGTCCCATACCTTTTCCCATTTTTTGCGCCATGTGAAGGGCTTTTGACAGGTTTTACAAATTTTTTCGGGAAGGTGTTGTTTTTTCATCTTAACCACAAGTCTTTACTAAAATATTAGAAAACTTGCAATTTTGTGGGAAGTAATGGTGGGTGATGACGGGATCGAACCGCCGACCTCCTCGGTGTAAACGAGATGCTCTCCCAGCTGAGCTAATCACCCTTGAGATAGATGAATTTGATACTTAAGTTTGCTGTTAATTGCAAGCGTTTAAATTTATTTTTTGATTGTATGCGCTGCTTTAACGAATGCGCTTGCTTTTTTACGATGTTTTCTATGTCATGTTGTAACTAATTTTCCTCCTTATACGAAAGTACATCGCATGATGCGCGTTTTAATTGCTTTTATGATTTTGTTGGTTGGTGGATGTTCCGGTTTGAGGGAGTATGCCGCGCCCAACGAGCCGCGAGGAAGTGAAAATGTTGATCTAACTTTTTATGATGATGAACGTTATCAAGTCATTGAACCGATTTCAAATTGGTGGACTGAATTTGATGATCCGATTTTGGCGAACCTTGTTGAGCAATCTTTGAAATCGAACCTGGACGTGCGCGTTGCTATTGCAAACTTAAACGAGGCACGAGCTATAGCACGTGAGGTTGGGTTTGACAGATATCCTACTGTTACGGCATCTGCCGCTTATGCGCGTCAGCTTAACACGCAAGAGACAGGTGGAGCAGGAGGGGCGCCCGACCGTACGCGCAATAGCTATGATATGGGGCTTGATGCTTTTTGGGAAATTGACTTGTTGGGTCGTGTTTCTGAAGCGATTGATGCGCAGCGTGCCTTAGAAGAAGCAACGCAAGCAGACCTTCGTCAAGTTTACGTGACCGTTACGGCAGAGGTGGCGCGCACATATATAGCGTTACGCGGGGCACAGTATCGTCTGGAAATTGCAAGGCGTAACGAAAAAAATCAGAATGATACGTTTTTGTTGACTCAAAAACTTATGGATGGTGGTCGTGGTACGATATTGGACACATCCCGCGCCAAAACACAGGTGGAGCTCACACGCGCAACAGTGCCCGAATTTGAAGCTCAAGTCACTGCTGCTATCAATCGACTTGCCGTATTGACGGGGCGTGTTCCTGATAATTTGGAGAGTGAATTGGCTGGGGTTAAGCCACTTCCTAACCTTCCTTTGAGTGTTGATGTCGGCGGTGTCGATAGTTTGTTGCGTCGCAGGCCCGATATCAAATCAGCAGAGCGCGTGCTTGCTGCGCGTGTTGCGCAGTATAATATTGAAGTTACGGAATTGTTTCCTACGGTTGATCTCATCGGAGCGTTGGGTTTTGTAACGCCTAATTTCGCAGATATCGCCAGTACAGCCCTTCAGGGTAACATCGGGCCTGTTATAAACTGGCGCGCGTTTGATCTGGGGCGTGTGCGTGCAGATATCGATGCAGCTGATGCCGTATCGCAGGCTGCTTTAGCAAATTATGAGCAAACAGTTTTGCTGGCCTTAGAAGAGACACAAACGGCGCTGAGTGATTTTAAACGTGAAGAGGCGCGGCGCGAGATTTTGCAACGTGCAACGCGATCTGCCAAAAAAGCGGCGACTATTGCACGTCAGCGTTATAATCAAGGCGTTGATGATTTTCTGGATGTTCTTGATGCCGAAGCGACCTTATTGCAGGCGGAAGATGCCTTAGCACAGAGTGAGACGAATGCGGCGCTTGATTTAATTTCTATTTATAAGGCGCTAGGTGGTGGTTGGCAGGTTGTGCAGCAGGGTCATAGTTCTGACCCTGAACAACACGCTATTTCTGAGTAAGATGGCTGTAGCCTCACTGTTGCGGTATTATGGAACCTCACCTTTATCTTTATGTTTTTGTTGATAAATTTATTGACAGGCGTTCGTTTTTTCTTCATAACACCACAATCATTTAATAAATGAAAATAAGTAACGAAAGATAAAGAAATGAAGACATATTCTGCAAAACCTGCCGAGGTGGAGAAGAAGTGGATTATTATCGATGCACAGGGCGTTGTTCTCGGACGTTTAGCCAGCATTGTTGCCCTTCGTCTGCGCGGTAAGCACAAGCCTGAGTTCACCCCACATGTTGACTGTGGTGATAATGTAATCGTCATTAACGCTGATAAGGTTCACCTTACTGGTCGCAAGCGTGACCAAGATATTTTCTTCTGGCACACAGGTTACCCCGGCGGTATCAAGCAACGTACAAAAGGCCAGATCCTTGACGGTAAGCACCCTGAGCGTGTTGTTGAGAAGGCTGTTGAGCGTATGTTGCCAAAGGGGCCTTTGGGGCGTCAGATTTACAAAAACCTACGTGTTTACACAGGTGCTGAGCACCCACATGAAGCGCAAAAGCCCGAAGTTTTGGATGTTGCGTCAATGAATGCAAAGAATAAGAGAGGGGCATAGAAATATGGCTGATAAAAAAGAAGAAACAGTAAAAGACCTTAAGGACATCGGCGCAGCTGTTGCTGCGGATGCGACTGCGGCGGATACAAACGTAGCTGCTGGTGAGCAAGCTGACGCTCCGGCAAAGAAAGAGCCGAAGGTTGATGCGCAAGGTCGTGCTTATGCTACAGGTCGTCGTAAAGATGCTGTTGCGCGTGTATGGATTAAGCCGGGTTCCGGTAAAGTTGTTGTGAATGGCAAAGATCAGGCAGATTTCTTTGCCCGTCAAACACACCGCTTGATTTTGAACCAGCCTTTTTTGGTTGTTGATCGTGTTGGTAAGTTTGATGTTATGTGTACTGTAAAAGGTGGTGGTCTATCCGGTCAGGCCGGTGCGGTTCGTCACGGTATTTCCCGTGCGCTTGAGAACTTTGAACCCGAATTGCGCCCCGCATTGAAGAAAGCAGGCATGATGACACGTGATGATCGTATCGTTGAGCGTAAGAAGGTTGGTAAGCACAAGGCGCGTCGTACAAAGCAGTGGGCGAAGCGTTAATACGGCTTATTCAAGTATTTATTACAATGCGTCGATGAATTCAGTTTTATCGGCGCATTTTTTCATTTATGCTTGTCTGCATGATTAGATTTATATCGTTTTTTGTATTTTTGTTTGCGGGGTTTGTTCCTGTTCATTCTTATGCGCAGGCTTCGCTGTGTAGATATGGTGAATTGCAGCTTGATTTTACCGAGCCGCAGCGCGCGAATATTCAGGGTATCGTTGAGGTGCCGTCTAAGGGATACGTCTATAGTTTGGTTGTAAAGCCGCATACGACAGGAGATGTCTTGGAAGGTGTTCTGAATATTGTAGATACACGCCCGAATTTCATTAAGCCTGAAGAGATTATACCGCTAGAGATTGCGCAAAATGTTGGTATACCACCTGGCTCTGCGTTCATAAAAATTACGGTAGTCGCAACTTTTAAAGACAGTCCGAAGACATATACGGGTAAGTTTGTTAGCCAGAATTCTGTATGTTTGAAACCTGATGCCATAACGGCCGAAGAAGACGCAGAAAAGCAATAATTTATGACTTCTTCACCGATTATATTGCCTTATAAAACTCATATCCCAAAGATTAGCCAGAGCGCGTTTATCGCGCCTGGCGCTAGTGTTATTGGTAAAGTTGAAATTGGGGATGATGCAAATATCTGGTACGGATGCGTTCTGCGCGGGGATGTGCATGACATTAAGATCGGCGCGCGTACAAATATTCAAGATGGAACAATTGTTCATGTGACGACTGATGTATCGGGCACGTATATCGGCAGTGACGTGACGGTCGGGCATAATGCGATTTTGCATGCGTGCACGGTTGAGGATTTTGGTTTTGTTGGCATGGGCGCGTGTGTGATGGACGAAGCCGTCGTTGAGAGCAATGCGATGTTAGCGGCCGGTGGATTACTAACGCCTGGTAAGCGTATTCCAACGGGGCAGCTTTGGGCAGGTTCACCAGCGCGTTATATGCGTGATCTTACAGAAAAAGAGCTGGCTTATATCAAATGGAGTGCGCCGCATTATGTCGAGTTAGGGCAAGCGCATAAGTCAGAAATGGAAAAAGCTTAAGTTTTATTTGTTGCGATACCGAACATATCTTCCCGGTGCGGGTTCGATGCTGTTTTTAACTTTGCGAGCGGGTACTTTCTCCCCGTAGTAGCTGTCCAGCCATTTTTTCCATTGCGGCCACCAAGAGCCTTCATGTTGTTCTGCGCCTTCCAGCCATTCATCTGTGTTTTCAGCTTTGCTTAAATCGTTTGTCCAATAACAATATTTGTTCTTATGTGGCGGATTTACAACGCCTGCAATGTGACCTGAAGCGGCCAAGGTGAAGGTTGTATCCGTGTTTAACATTTTTGCGCCCGGGAATGTCGCAATCCATGGGGCAATGTGGTCTTCTTTTGTTGAAACGAAATGACATGGGGTTTTGATTTTTTTCAAATCAATCTTTGTGCCCTTAATCGTGATTCCGTCTTTCTGGACTAACCTATTGTCACGATACATATTCAGGAGATAAAAGCGGTGCATTGCTGCGGGCATGTTTGTGCAGTCATCATTCCAGTATAAAAGATCAAACGGAAAAGGCTCTTTCCCCATCAGGTAGTTATTGACCACAAACGACCAGATAAGATCGTTAGAGCGCATAAGGCTAAAAGTTCGCTGCATTTCTTTGCCGTCCAAGATGCCGCGTTCTTCCATCATTTGGTCGAGTGCTGCGAGCTGCGCGTCGTCAAGGAAGAGCTTCATATCGCCCGCATGCTCAAAATCCAGCATTGTGGTGAGGAAGGTAGCTGATTTTATGCGGTCAGCTTTTTTCTTTGTAGAGAGGTATGCAATAGTTGTGGCCAGTAATGTGCCGCCTAAGCAATATCCTACGACATTTGTTGATTTTTCTTTTGTGACTTTTTCGATTTCATCAAGCGCCGAGAGAATTCCTTCATCCATGTAATCAGCGAATTCTTTTTGTGCCAATTCAGGCGTGGGGTTAACCCACGAAATGATGAACACGGTGTGCCCCTGTTCGACCAACCACTCAACGAAAGAATTGCCCGGGCGTAAATCTAGAATGTAATATTTGTTGATCCAAGGCGGGACTATCAGGATAGGCGTTTTGTGAACGTGTTTGGTTGTTGGCGCATATTGAATGAGCTGCATCAGGTCATTTTCATAGATGACGTCGCCAGATGTTATTGCAATGTTTTTACCCAATTCGAATGCGTCGTAGTTTGTTGTGCTGATGCTGAGGTCGCCTTGGCCGCGTTCTAAGTCTTTGATCAGGTTTTCAAAGCCTTTCACAAGATTTTGTCCGCCTGTTTTCATCGTTTCTTTTAAAACATCAGGGTTGGTGAGTGCGAAGTTTGTTGGTGAAAGGGCATCGGTAAAAAGTTTCGCTTGGAATTTTAGTTTTTTCTTTTCTTGGTCGTTCAGGCCCTCAGTGTCACTGACTGCGCGCTCTATATGATCGCAGGTCAAAAGGTATGACTCTTTGATAAAGTTGAACATCGCGCTGTTTTGCCATTCAGGTGCCTTGAAGCGACGATCACCTTTGTAACTTAATGCGGAGTATTCATCTTTGATCTCTTCACCCATGAAGCGCGAGAGGCTGTTTTGCCAAAGGATCATCCAATCTTGGATATATTCGGTTTGAATCTGAATGAACTTTTCGGGATTCTGTGCAAGAAGGTCTAGGAAGTGAAAATAACTTTCTTTTACATTCATCGGGTCGAAGTTTGTATTCTTCAGGCGCTCCATGGCTTCGGCGCTCCCGTGCTTTTGGACATAATCTTCCAATATTGGCAGGGCTTTGTCATATGCGTCAATGAGCGCCTTTCCCAAGATAACAGGATCAGGGATTTGCATTTTGTCTTCGTCTGTATTGTTTGGGGTCGCCATGAGCACATTTCTTTTTTGAAGGAACGAATTCGTGTTCTTATTTTTGCTGTAAAATGCAGGCAAATGCAAGGGCGGGGTTGAAACGAAGTATAAACACCGTTAAGACGTTGAGTGTAGGAATTTAGCCCGATTTAGGCAGGGCTTAAAACATAAGGATATATTTCAATGGCTTCACCATTACGCATCGGGCTTGCCGGTTTGGGCACTGTCGGCACAGGGGTTGTTAAAATTTTGACCGAGCATAAAGATTTGATCAGTGCGCGTGCAGGGCGAGAGATTGAAATTGTTGCGGTAAGCGCGCGTAATAAAAGCCAAGATCGTGGGGTTGACCTTTCTGCTTACGAATGGGTTTCAGAGACGAAAGGCTTGTCGAGTCACGATAATGTTGATTGTGTTGTTGAGATGATTGGTGGTTCGGAAGGCGTTGCTGCTGACTTGGTTGAGGCATCTTTATCAAACGGAAAGCATGTCGTTACGGCGAACAAGGCATTGTTGGCGCATCACGGTTATGATCTGGCGAAATTAGCGGAAGATAACAATGTATCTTTGAATTATGAAGCCGCGGTTGCAGGCGGTATACCGATTATCAAGGCGATGCGCGAAGGGTTGGCGGCGAACAGCATTCACGCGGTTTATGGTATTTTGAATGGTACGTGTAATTATATCCTGACCGTTATGCGTGAAACAGGGCGCGATTTTGACGATGTTTTGGCTGATGCGAAAGAGCTGGGGTATGCGGAGGCCGACCCGACTTTTGATATCGAAGGTATTGATGCTGCACATAAGCTCTGTCTCTTAACGTCTTTGGCGTTTGGTACGAAGCCTGATTTTGATGCGCTGACTATTCAGGGGATTACACATATCAATTCGACTGATATTTCTTATGCGACTGAATTTGGTTATCGGATTAAGTTGCTCGGTATTGCGCGGCAGATTGATGGCAAGATCATGCAGATATTAGAGCCTTGCCTTGTGCCGATAGGCTCACCGATGGGGATTATTGAAGATGTTTATAACGCCGTTTATGTCGAAGGTGATTATGTTGAGACCCCATTGCTGACAGGTAAGGGGGCAGGAGAGGGGCCTACCGCTTCTTCGATTGTTGCAGATATTATTGATATCGCACGCGGTTTTGATGTGCCGACCTTTGGCGTTCCAGTTGAGCAATTGAAACAAGCGGAATGGATTGACCTTGGTGATACGGTTTCACGTTATTACCTACGCTTGGCGGTGATTGATCAGCCGGGTGTAATTGCGGATGTTGCATCCATTTTAAAAGATCACAAAATTTCAATTGAGGGTATGGTGCAGCGCGGGCGTGACCCGGGGCAAGCCGTTCCTGTTGTTCTGACGCTTCATGATGCAAAACACCGTGATATGGCTGCAGCTGTTGAAAAGATGAGCGCATTAGAGGCTTGTGTGGAAAGACCTTGTTTGATGCGGATTGAAGAGCTATAGATAGGCGAAGGATTTAAGGGATTAAAAGATATGACACAACAAGCACAAACACAGTCGGTGAATGATATGGAACAGGAATTTATGGATCGCAACCTTGCGTTAGAAGTGGCGCGCGTAACTGAGGCTGCAGCTTTGGCTGCCTCTAAATTGGTTGGACGCGGCGATAAGGTCGCGGCTGATCAGGTGGCAGTGGATGCTATGCGTCATGCGCTGAACTCTCTGCATATCAGGGGGCGCGTTGTGATTGGTGAAGGTGAACGTGATGAAGCACCGATGTTGTATATTGGTGAAGAGGTTGGCGATGGTAAAGGCCCTCGTGTTGATATCGCGCTTGATCCTTTGGAGGGCACGGATATCACTGCTGCAGGCGGGCCGAACGCTCTGGCTGTTGTTGCCATGACCGATGAAGGTGGCTTTTTGAATGCACCTGATGTTTACATGGACAAAATCGCGGTTGGGCCGGGTGTTGATCCGAATATCCTTGACCTCGATGCACCGATTGCAGATGTGCTGGCACGTTTGGCAAAAGAAAAGGGCGGCAAAATTGAAGAGTTGATGGTGTGTATTCTTGATCGTCCACGCCATGAAGACCTTATTCGTGATGTGCGTGCATCGGGCGCGCGGATTAATCTTATCGGCGACGGTGATGTGAGTGCGGTTATTGCCACGACTGAGCCTGATACGGGAATTGATTTGTATGTCGGTTCTGGTGGTGCACCTGAGGGCGTTTTAGCAGCGGCGGCGTTGCAGTGTACCGGTGGTGCAATGTTGGGGCGCTTAACGTTCCGCAATGATGATGAACGTGGTCGTGCCGAACGCTGGGGGATTACAGATTTAAATGCGATCTACAAAACCGATGATCTTGCAAAGGGCGATAATGTGATGTTTGCCGCGACGGGTGTGACGGATGGGTCTATGCTCCGTGGTGTGCGCCGTTATCCAGGCGGTGCGAAAACATCTACGCTTGTTATGCGATCAAAGTCAGGCACTATTCGTCGTATTGAGGCGACGCATAACCTGAAGCGAAAAGATTGGATTAAGGCAATTTAATAAATTCGCATTTCTTTATATTCTGTCTTTCATACTTTTATCCTTTCATAGTGGCGCGCTTTGCGGCAGTATTTGTCTATGGATAAATGTCTTGAGTCTCAATCATTGAACAAAGCGCGATGGATTTTACGCGACGCGCCTCTCGATAAAATTGAACGGATTGTTCAGTGTCATAGTGTGCCCGAAGTTGTGGCGCGGTTGCTTGTTCAACGCGGTGTTGAGGCCGATGATGTCGACGCGTTTCTAAATCCGACTTTGAAGAATAACTTTCCTGACCCGTTTTCTTTGAAAGGGATGGGCGATATGGCGGAGGATGTCGCGATCGCGGTTGAAGAGGGCAAGAATTTTGCGATTTTCGGAGACTTCGACGTTGACGGTGCGACGTCTTCAGCGGTTTTGTGCCGTTTTCTTAAAGCGCTGGGGTGTGATGCGCCGATTTATATTCCTGATCGACTGACAGAAGGGTATGGGCCGAATATTGATGCGCTTAAGAGCCTTAAGGATAATGGCGCGGATGTCGTTATGATGCTGGACTGTGGCACGACGGCGTTTGATGTTGTTGCGGCAGGTACAGCTTTAGGTTTGAAAATTATTATTCTGGATCACCACGAGGCGCAGGAGGATTTGCCCGATTGTTGGCATGTAATTAATCCAAAGCGCAAGGATGATACGTCTGATCTCGATATGCTAGCGGCGGTTGGGGTGACGTTTATGGCGTGTGTCGCGATCAACAATCGTCTGCGTGAGCGTGGTTTTTATTCTAAAAACAACATCGCCGAGCCGAATTTGAAGGCATGGCTTGATATCGTGGCGCTTGGTACGGTGTGCGATATGGTGCCGCTGACAGGTGTTAATCGCTTGTTTGTAAAGGTCGGGCTTTCAACACCTCATGCGCGTGCCAATATTGGTATTAAGGCATTAATGGATGTTGCGGGTAAAGGCTTTCCAGTTTCACCGTCTGATTGTGGCTATGCGTTAGGGCCGCGGATTAATGCGGGCAGCCGCGTACATCAGGCAGATTTGGGCGCTAAATTGCTTTGTAGTGATAATTTTGAAGAGGCGAAGAACATTGCGTGGACGCTCGATGATTGCAATAAGAAGCGCAAAGATATTCAAAAGGAGATGGAGGCGCATGCGATTTCCATGGTGGATGCCAATGGCCTGCAGGATGATGCCTTAATTTTGGTTGATCATAAGGACTGGCATCCTGGGCTAAGTGGTTTGGTTGCAGGACGGTTGAAAGAAAAATATGAAAAACCCGCGTGTGTTGTAACATATACGCATGATTTATCAGGCCGAGAAGAGGGGCGCGGCTCAGGGCGTTCTGTTGCGGGTGTGCACATTGCACAGGCTTTTATAGATGCGCGTGAGGCAGGCTTGCTGGAAAAGGGGGGCGGTCACGCCATGGCTGGCGGTTTTACTGTTTTGCCTGAGAAAGTTGATGCGCTTAGAGATTTTTTAAATGACCATGTAACGAAGCAGCTTGATGGTGAAGAGATCAATGTTGAGACACTCATAGATGGCGTTTTAACTTTGCGTGGGGTTACCGTTGAACTGGTGGAAATGTTGCTGAATCAGATGGGACCGTTCGGGCAGGAACAGCCTGAGCCGTTATTTTTGTTTGAAAATGTTCGTGTACGTCGCGTTGATGTGCGCGGCGGGAGCCATGTTGCAGTGCAGATGAGTGATTGGGAGGGCGGCGCATATGTTAAGGCGATGGCCTTCGGCGCGGTGGATACGCCGCTTGGTGATGCGTTGATGACTGGTGCGGCTAAACCGATTAGTGTGGTTGGACAGATGAAAATCAATGAATGGCAAGGGCGTAAGTCAGCGGAAATCCATATTACAGATGCCGCGCTTACATCTGCAGTTAAAAGTACGGGGGCAGATGAAGAGCCCCAAGTTGCGCTGTTATAATATATCATTTTTTGTTTGCTTTTTGTCTGAGGTGAGCTTATATCTGTACTCATGCAAACAAATCGTCTTCAAAATATTGCCGCGTCTTTCGCGATTTTTTCTGAGCTGAGCCACGCCTTCTGTTGTGTTCTGCCGAGCGTGTTTACGCTTGCTACTGTTCTGGTCGGTATGGGGGCGATTGGTGCGGTTCCTTTATGGATGGATGGCTTGCACGATGTTATGCATGTTTGGGAAGTCCCTGTCATCATTGCGTCCGGTCTGATTCTGGTGGCAGGTTGGGCTATTCATCTTTACAGTAAGCGCCTTGATTGCCTTTCAACAGGTTGCGGTCACGCGCCATGTGGTTCGAAGAAGCGTCACAACGGCAAAATCTTGAAAATTGCGACGGTTCTTTTTGTGGTTAATATTTCGATTTACAGTTTTGCGCATATGCCCTCTGAAACAGAGCACTCTGTTGAATCATCAGCTCATGCGCATGATGATCATCATCACGACCATCATCATTAATATTTGTCGGTTTTAGATAGTTTATCTTTTGTTTCAACCTTGCGGTAAAAACATGTTTCTCGTCCTGTATGGCATGTGCCTTCGGCGTGCGTTTTACCTTTATCGACGTTTACGAAAATTAAGATGCAGTCTTGGTCACAGTCAGTACGCATTTCAATGACTGTCTGCTTGAAGCCGCTGGTCGCGCCTTTGTGCCACAATGTTTGGCGTGAGCGTGACCAGTAATGCGCCTCACCTGTTTCGATGGTTTTTTGTAATGCTTCTGCATTCATGTAGGCCATCATTAACACGTCTTTGGTTTGTGCATCTGCTGTGATGCAGGGAATGAGGCCGTTTGCATCATATTTGGGGGTGAAGTTAAGCCCTTCTTCGATTTCTTTTTTGCTGCTCATGATGTGAGGGCTTTCCATTTTTTTTCATAGACATCCCAAAGTTGCGCTTCTAAGCATACGTTATCAAGCTTGTTGATTTGCATTATGCCTGTGGGAGAGGTGACGTTAATTTCGGTGAGATAGTCGCCGATAATATCAATTCCGGTGAAAACCAAATTACGTTCTTTCAGAACAGGTTTGAGGCGTTCGCAGATTTCTTGCTCTCGTTTGGTCAGGGTCGTTTTTTGCCCTGAGCCGCCGGCATCAAAATTCGCGCGCGCCTCGCCTTGAGCGGGAACACGAAGCACCGCGCCTGCCGGCTCTCCGTCAATTAAGATAATTCGTTTGTCGCCAAGCTTGGCCTCTTCGATATATTTTTGTGCAATGATAGGCTCGCGATAAAATTCGGCGAACATTTCCAGAATTGTACTCAGGTTGGATGTGTCATCCCCTACATGATAGACCTGCTCACCACCATTTCCGTATAAAGGCTTTAGGATGATGTTCTTGTGCTTTTTGTAGAATTCTAAAATAGCCTTGCTGTCTGATGTTATTAATGTTTCCGGCACAAGGTCGGGGTAGTGCGTGACCAATAATTTTTCAGGTGCATTGCGTACCTCGCTTGGGTCGTTTGTGACTAAGGTTGTACCTTTAATATGATCCAGAATATGGGTGGCGGTGATGTAGCTCATGTCGAAAGGCGGGTCTTGGCGCATTAAAACGATGTCAACATCATCACTTAAATCTATGATTTCATCTTCGCCGAGCACGTAATGGTTGCCGTGTTCACGCTTAACGCTCATTTTTTGAGCTCTGGCGGTGACTTTGCCATTTTCAAGGCGCAAATCAGGGGCGAGATAATGATAAAGCTTATATCCGCGTTTTTGTGCCTCAATTGCCAGAGCAAACGTGCTGTCTTTTTCAACTTTAACATCTTTTATGTGATCCATCTGTATGGCAACGCGTAAGGTCATGTGTTTCGTCATTCTTTTTTGTTTAAAAACGGCTTAAAAGCGTGTTTTGTTTGCTTTTCTTCGTGTTTTATACTAGCTCTAAATGCGAAAAGAAATAATGAGATGAAAAGAATTTATGAAATTTGAGGATTTGGGGCTAAGTGACCCTATTTTAGAGGCTATTCGTGATTGCGGGTACGAAAGCCCGACACCTATTCAAGCAGAAGCCATACCACATGTTCTGATGGCGCGCGATGTTGTTGGATTGGCGCAGACAGGAACCGGAAAAACGGCCGGATTTACCCTTCCTATGATTGAGATTTTACATGGGGGCAGAGCGAAGGCTCGCATGCCACGTTCCCTTATTCTCTCTCCGACGCGCGAGTTGGCGACCCAAATTGCAGAGAATTTTGACACTTACGGTAAGAATTGTAATTTGTCTAAAGCTTTGCTTATTGGTGGCACAAATATGGCGGAGCAAATCAAAGTTCTTGAACGTGGTGCGGATGTTTTGATCGCAACGCCAGGGCGTTTGATTGACTTATTCGAACGCGGTAAAATTTTACTTACCGATATCAAAATTCTGGTGATCGATGAGGCAGATCGAATGCTTGATATGGGTTTTATTCCCGATATTGAGAAGATTTGTTCGTTGTTGCCGCCACTCAGGCAGACGTTGCTGTTTTCTGCGACTATGGCACCTGAAATTAAGCGTTTGACGAAACAATTTTTAAGCAATCCGCGTGAAGTGGCTGTTGCGCCGCCTGCCTCTACTGCGTCGACGGTTGAGCAATTTGTGGTGCATACGCATTACAAAGCCAAGAATGAAACGCTAGAAAAGATTATTCAGAAAGAGAATGTTGAGACCGCCTTCATTTTCTGTAATCGTAAGCGTGATGTGGACAGTCTTTCAAAATGGTTGAAAAATAAGGGATACAAGGCACGACCCATGCACGGTGATATGGCGCAAGCTTCGCGCGAAGAGGTGCTAGACCAGTTCAAAGAGGGCGAGGTCACCTTGTTAGTTTGTAGTGATGTTGCAGGGCGCGGGATTGACGTGGACAGCATAAGCCATGTTTTCAATTACGATGTTCCCCTGAACCCTGATGATTATGTTCACCGTATCGGCAGAACGGGTCGTGCCGGCCAAACGGGTCGTGCGTGGATGCTGGTGACCAAGAACGACGATAAGTTGTTGGCCGCTGTTGGCAAGCGTATTGGCGAGGATATTGAAGAAGTCAAAATTGACTCTGAAAAGTCGAATAAAAAGCAAAGCGATAAAGGCAAAAAAGAGACTTCTTCAAAAAGCGAGGAGAAACCTGCTCATTATAAAAATAAAGACCATAAGCCGAAAACTAACAACAGAAAACGCAACCAGAAATCGTCTGATTACGGTGACGATAATGTTGTTGGTTTTGGTGAAGAAATGCCTGCATTTTTTGATAATTAGTGTATCATTGAGGCATAAGCATTTGCCTTATATGATTCATTTGTGTTCCTGACGTAAGATTTTCGCTGTGAGAGATTCATCTTCAAAATATTCTAAAGCTTGGCTTTCCTGTTTTGCTGTTTTTGTCTCTTTCTTTTTTTTCTTCCCCGCAATAGCCCACGCACAAAGTGTTAATGAAAAAGACCCCGTTGATCTGGACGCAGATCGTCTTGAGCATGATAAAGGGGCACAAACTGTTACAGCATCGGGAGATGTTGTTTTAAAGCAGGCAGGTCGTATCGTTCGCGCAGATAAAATCATTTATGATCTTTCATCCGATACCGTTACAGCAACGGGAAACATTGAATTTGTTGATGTGAATGGGGATCAACTGTTTGCAGAAAAGGCAGAATTTACAGATTCTTTGAAAGATGGATTCGTAGAAGGTTTGTCTTCTTTTCTTGTAGACGGATCACGTTTCGGCGCGGCAAAAGGGCGGCGCAGCGATGGCGTCAAAACAGTTATGGAAGACGCATTTTATACTCCTTGTGAAGTGTGTGAAGAAAACCCTGATGATGAGCCGACGTGGCAGATTAGAGCATCGCAGGTTTATCACAACAAGGATGATAAAACGATCAGCTATCAGAACGCACGATTTGAAGTGGAAGGCGTGCCTGTGTTTTACATGCCTTATTTTGAGCACCCTGACGGCTCAGAAAAACGTAAGAGCGGATTTTTAACCCCGTCTGCAGGGTTTAGCAGTGAGCTTGGCGCTCTTTTGGAAAATAGCTATTATTGGAGTATTGCGCCTGACCGAGACTTAACTTTAAGTGTTACTGCTTTGACGCAGGAGGCTCCTGTTTTTGGGGCAGAGTGGCGCCAGCGATGGAGCAATGCGTCACTTAATGCCAGAAGCAGTGTAACATATTCCAGCAGGCCTGATTTTGTCGATGGCGTTGACCAGCAGATCAAAGAGGAGTTCCGCGGGCATCTTGGAGCAGAGGCTTTGTGGGACATTAATAACAAATGGCGTGCTGGTGTTGATATTGATGCGGCGACTGATGACCAGTATTTGCGTCAATATGATTTAAGTGATGAGGATGTTCTTGAAAACCGTATTTACGCGGAAAGATTTTCAGGCCGAAATTATTTTTCTGCTCAGGCCTTGCTGTTTCAAGATGTGCGCGTCGGTGAACGTCAAGAAGATCAGCCGATTGTTTTGCCGCAGATTGAAGCTTTCTTTACAGGGGAGCCTGATAGTATCCCCTTGGTCGGTGGACGTTGGGATGCTGCTGTTTCTTATCTCGGGTTACTTCGTGATAATGGTGAGCAGGATGTGAGCCGTGTGCATACGGAGCTTGGTTGGAAGAGAAATTTTGTGAGCTCATTCGGGCTGGTGACCGACTTTGACGTGCGTTCGCAGCTTGATTTCTTCTATACAAATGACGCGTTTGAAACGTCTTCAATTTCCGAAGGATCGTCTAATTCTGAATTTCGCAGCTTCGGTTACATCAACACGCAAGTGCGCTATCCTTTGGTTAAAAATATTTCCGATGCGCAGCTGATTTTAGAGCCTGTTGCTTCTTTGAATATATCACCGAATGTCACCGATGATGACGATATTCCGAATGAAGATAGTCTGGACGTGCAGCTTGATACGTTGAGTTTGTTTAACCCAAGCCGCTTTCCTGGAATTGATGCCATTGAGGACAGAACCCGTGCGACATATGGTGGGCGTGCATCGCTTCACGGTGATGACGGCAGTTACGGGTCGCTATTTGTTGGTCAAAGCTATCGCTTTGATAATGACGATAATCCATTCCCGGAAGGGTCGGGGTTGAATGAAGAGAGCTCTGACGTGGTTGGTCAGGTTAAGGCGCGATATAAGAATAACTACTCGCTTGATTATCGTTTCCAGCTTGATAATGACAGTTTGGCTTCTCGTCGCCACGAGATTTTTACCACGGCACGTTTAAACCGTTTCCAGCTTTCATCACAGTATTTGTATGCAAGTGAGCTCGAGGGAACGGACATTGACGCGACACGTGAACAGATTACAAACGCTGTTTCTTATGAGATTAATGACCAATGGCGAGTCGGGGCGGCGGCAAGGCATGACTTAGGAGAGGAGCCCGGCTTGAGAACGGCGCAGCTTGCTTTAAATTATACCGGGCAGTGTGTGAATTGGTCTCTTACGAGTGCGCGTACGCTTACGGATGATGCGTCGGGTGACAGTTCGACCGAGATTTTTCTGCGGGTCGGGTTCAAGAATTTGGGCGAGATCAAAACATCAGGGTTCAGCCTGGGCGGTAGTGACGTAGAAGAGTGATCGTAAGGCGTGAGAGTCATGAGTCTTGACCTGATTTTACATTAGCTGTTCAAAAGCCTGTGAAAATCCTTTACCATCTATCACTTATAAAAACTTAGTGTGTAGTGCAGTTCATAACTGATTTTCTTATTTTATTTTGTTTTAAGAGATATTTTTCATGGCGATTGTTGTCGATAACGTAATTCATATGTGGTTCATGCTGTTCTTAACAGCCTTTGCCATATACGGATTTGTACGTGAGAAGTATCCGCTTGAGGTCATTAGTGTTTTTCTGATGACCGTTTTGCTTTTGTACGGGCAAATTTTTCATATTGCTGATGATAGCGGCAATGACCTGTTGAGCCCGAAAAACATTTTGGCGGGGTTTGCGAACCCGTCTTTGATTGCGGTTCTGGCCTTGCTTGTGATGGGGCAGGCGATGATTCACACAGATTCGTTGCGGTTTTTGACCAGTTTATTTGTAACGAAGAATCCACGAATGGCTTGGGTTTCGGTTATTAGTATTTTGATTTTTGTGATGTTTTTAAGTGCGTTCATGAATAATACGCCGCTTGTGATTATTGCCATTCCGATTATTCAATCCTTGTTGCAGCCAACAGGTGCGCCTGCCAGTCGAATTATGATGCCGCTTAGTTTTATTGCAATATTGGGCGGTATGACGACTTTGGTTGGTTCATCAACGAACCTTCTTGTTTCATCAACGATGGTGGAGTTGGGGTATGAGCCGTTCGGGTTTTTTGATTTCGTTATTCCGGGTGTGATGCTTGCGGGAGTTGGTTTTGTTTATATTATGGCCGTTTTGCCGAGAACCTTGCCTAATCGTAAATCGCTTCAGGATGAGTTGGTAGGGACTGAGACAGAGTTCGTCGCCGAGCTGGATATTGCAGAGGATAGTAAGCTGCTCGGTGCACAGTGTGTGGATGGGGTTTTTCCTGACCTTGAGAATATGACGGTTAAGTTGATCCAGCGTGGGGGGCATTTGATTTTGCCGCCATTTGAGGGGCATCGCATTCATAGTGGTGATATCATGATTGTCGCGGCAACGCGAAAGGCACTCAGCACCCTTTTATCAAAGCATCCGGGCTTTTTGCTTTCTGATGAGGAAGCAAAGGTTATTGAAGGTGAAGATATCAAACAGGATGAGGATGAGGATAGTTCTGCGATTGAGGAGGCAGAGACACGGGTTATGGCTAAAATTATGATCACGCCTGCATCCCGTATGGTTGATATGTCGATTGATCATATTGGCTTTCATAAGCGTTTTGGGGCGATTGTTTTAGGTATTCAAAGGCGGGCTCGTGTTGTTCGCAGACGTTTGGGGCGCATTCGTTTGGAGGCAGGTGATGTTTTGTTGGTCGCCGGCAAGAGAAGCCGCATCAATAATTTACGACGCAACCCCGACTTTATTGTTTTATCAGGGTCAAAAACCGATTTGCCCGTTCCCGGTAAAGCGCCGATTGCCATTGTGATTTTTCTTTTAACTATTGGCAGCGCGGCCCTTGGTTTTGTAACAATTCCCGCAGCGGCATTTGCGGGTGCAGCCGCTATGATCGGGACAGGGTGTTTGAACATACGCCAGGCAACGCGTGCGATTGATCGTAAGATATTTTTACTCGTCGGTTCTATGTTGGCTTTAGGCGTTGCTCTGCAGGCGACGGGAGGAGCGGATTTTATCGCGAATTTGATTATGGGCGCGCCGTTCTCTGATTCGCCTTTAATGTTGGCGAGCTTATTGTTTATCATTGTCGCGATAACTACGAATATTTTAACGAATAATGCATGCGCTATTCTTTTTACGCCGATTGCTTTGACGATTGCGTCGCAAATATCCCCTGAGACGGCGAATGCGAATTTTGACCTTTCTTACATTTTCGCTGTTACTGTCGTTTTCGCGGCGAATTGTTCTTTTGCGTCGCCGATTGGTTATCAGACGAATCTGCTTGTGATGGGGCCGGGGCAATATAAGTTTCGTGACTTTGTTCGTTCGGGTATCCCCCTTGTTCTTGTGATTTGGATTACTTATATTCTTATAGCCAAGTTTTATTTTGGTCTTTCATAAATAATCATTCGTTTTCACAAGGTTCTAAAATATGAGTTTATCATCGTACAATCCTAATGATCGTTACAGGCAGCGTGCTGCCAAGCGGTTCTCGAATTTTATGATGGGGCTTTTTATTTTGGGCGCTGTTTTTGCTGCGGGCTTTTGGGTTAATACAGTTTATGAAGAGCAGGCGACATACATCTTGCAAGAAGAGAAGGCCGCATTACGTGAACAGGTTGATAAGTTGCAGAGTGAAGCGACTGAATTACGGGCCGAGGCGCAGACCGCAAATGTCCGTTTGGAACAGTTACGCGTGAGTTACGATGAGCTTCTTGACCATGGTGCGTTAAAAAATTTGATTGAGCTTTTAAAACAGCAGCTCGACAAAGGCGTTGCAAAAGAACGCTTAACATCGGTGATTTTGTCTGCGCGTCCGCCACAGAATTGTTCTACACCGGAGAGTAAGCGATTTGTGGTGAAAACACCCGTTTACAAAGGGCCTGTCAGTCAGTCTTCTATTTCCGGTGGTGATGTTCGTGTGTTTGGTGAGGGTGTGTCTGCACAAAATCAGCAAGGCCAAAGAGAGGCATGGTACGACCCGGCGCAGCCTGTTGAAATAAGTTTTAAGCCTCGCGATGGAGATGCTGTTGTGAAATCAGGCGTTTTACCGATTTATCACTCAGTCGTGGTTGATGATAAAGAATACCGGATCACAGTTTCAAACGGTGCGAAATCATTTGCGAACGTGACATTTGATCACTGCGATTACCCCTAAGGGCTTATCTATTTAATGAGTTTTTCTATGAGCTGCGTGGGGCGTGTTTCAACTTGAATGTTGATGTCGACCGGTTTCTTGCTTCTAAGATCAGGATTTATACCACGTGAGGTTAACGTCATCATTGTCCTTCCCATGAGATCACCATCCAGGCGGATTTCAAAAAATTCATAATGATAATTTTTTAAGGTTTGCCTGATTTTTTCGCTTTCTTCGTCATTGTCCGGAAATAGGGCACGGATTCTGTGCTCCGGGAGCTTTAAAACTCCTGTACCTTGGCTTTGTAAAAGCCCGCCATCGACGTTTATTTGGTATGCGTTATTTTCGTGTTCAATCGTGAACGGAACAATGCCGCCCATCAGGCCTGAAATTTGTGTGTCGTTGAACCCTGCGTCCTTTATGTAAGGTGCCAGATTTATGTCGATGACTTGTAAAATGTTTGATTTGGACGGCGCTCCATCAACGAATATGCTCTCTTGTGTATAAATTCTTCCGCCATATATGTTGAGTGTCATTCTTTCAAAAATTGATAAGCCTGTTTTAAGAAGGTCTAAAGACAGCAAGCCGTTGTATTTTATGTCTTCTTTAAAGGGAAGTTGGAATGAAAGGTAATCCTTCTTCTCTTCAGATGTTGCCTGAGGTTTCGTGAATGTTCCGGTTATCTGTTCGATTTCCAGCGCGCCGTAATCAATTTTTCCGTCGCGGATCATAACGTGATGTTCCCACGAGAGTTTCTTTTTTTTCCGGTCATTTTGGGGGGCTAAACTGAATTTTCCTTTTGAAGACAGGTCAAATGATGCCATTTTATCGGCGATGGTGCTCTTATGTTCTGACGCCGTTTTTTCTTCTGTTGCGTTATTTGTTTCGTGATGGGCATTTATTTTTACAGTCGTAGGGGCAATTTCAAAATTCCCTGATATTCTGCCGTTTGATGCGACGATGAATGGTGCCATGAATGTTAAATTATGTTTATCAGTTGTTGCTATGATTGAGCCTTGCAAAGGTTGTTCTGTGGTCTTTACTAAATCGATGATGAACGACTTTGTTTCTATGTTTTCCACGATTGGCGGGATATCTTCTTTGATTTCTAATATGCCAATATCCTCAAAATATGCCATGTACTCTGAAAGTTTCATGGGGGTTAGGCTAATGTTCGCACTGGTCTTTAACGCATTTCTTTCAATTGCTGCCGACCAGATTATATCCTTCGGGCCAAAGGTCGAGCCATCAGAACGCATTGATAGCTCTGCTCCTTTTATCAATATTTTGTTTTTTACGTTTCGCAAGGGGAGGTTGTGCAACTGCGCTGAGGCGAATGTTAAATCACCTTCTATAATGCCTATTGGGTCTAAGCCTGCTTGTTTATACGTGTAGGCTAAATCAGCGTGTCCGCGTTTTAAGTGAAAATTGTTTGATATTAGAGATATTTGATCGGCTTTAATTGATAAATTCATTTCTCCATCTGCGCTGATTTTTCCAGTAACACCCGCGCTTAGGTCTAATTTTCTCTGCCGCGTTTTTACAAAAGCGGTGAGCTCTATTGTTTTGTTGTTTGTGAAGAGCAGATCTAAATCATACTTTACGGTGAGGCCGCCCAAGCTTTCGGATAATACATCAATGACTGCATTTTTGATGTGCATTTTATATATTTGGCGCGCATGTATGCTTTGAAGAAGAGGGTTTTCTTTATCTTCATCGAACCCCCAAATCGAAAGCTTATTATCTTCTGAAAGAGCGCCCGTAAGTTTCAAGCCATCTAATGTAATGACGACGGAGTTTTTTGCATCGATAAGAAAGTGAAGTAATGAGAATTCTGCCGTGAGTTGATCCAGCTCGGCAAATTGTTCTTTTTTGAATGTAATATCTGAGAATATAACTTTGCCAAGCTCGTGATCAATTTGACGTAACTTAACGTCTCTAAAACCCATATCATTCAGGCCTGAACGCACATGCTTTTCAATTGACTTAGGTATATAGAATGCATAGGCATAAAATAACGCACAGCCAATAATTACGCATAGGGTCAGAGTTATAAAAATTGTTTTTTTGTTCATGAATGCTTTTTGGGCGTTCTGCCCGTTGTTGGTTATCTAAAAAACGCAGTCTTTAAACGTCGATTTCTTCTACAAATTCGGCATTATCTTGGATGAATCGATATCTTGCATCAGCGTCCTTCCCCATTAGTCGCTGAACGAGATCGTTTACGTCTTCTTGGGGCTGCAGGGCATCTTCATCGTCGCCAAGTGTTTCAGAGTCCATTCCCAATGCGCTGATCACATCAGGCAGGGTTACACGCAGAAGTATACGCGATTCAGGATTCATGGTCGTTTCTTTTAGCTGAGCTGCGGGCATTTCACCAAGACCCTTAAAGCGGCTGACGTCGACTTTTCTGTTCTTAAAGGTTGTGGCCATGAGCTCGTCTTTATGTTCGTCGTCGCGCGCGTAGGAACTGAGAGTTCCGCTGACCAATCGGTACAATGGAGGCTGAGCGATGTAAAGATGTCCTTCTTCGATTAGAGGGCGCATTTGGGTGTAGAAGAATGTGACGAGGAGGGCAGCAATGTGCGCACCGTCAACATCTGCATCTGTCATGATTATGACGCGTTCATAGCGCAAATTGTTAAGGTTAAAGTCACGCCCTGCGCCACATCCCAGGGCTTGAATAAGGTCTTGGATCTCTTGGTTTGCGCGAATTTTTTCTGCACTGGCACTCACAACGTTTAAGATTTTCCCGCGCAACGGTAAAATCGCTTGTGTTTCGCGGTTGCGCCCTTGTTTTGCTGATCCTCCCGCACTGTCTCCCTCAACAATGAACAGTTCCGTATCTCCGGCATCAGTACGGCTGCAGTCGGCAAGTTTACCGGGCAGTCTCAATTTTTTGGTCGCACTCTTCCTTGCTTGTACGCGTTCTTGTTTGCGGCGTAAACGCTCTTCAGCCTTTAAAATAACGGCGTTTAATAAGTTGTTTGATGTGCCAGGATCTTTTGAAAGCCATAAATCAAATGCGTCTTTTAAGGCGGTGTCTACGAGGCGTGTGACGTTTGCATTTACCAATTTTTCTTTTGTCTGTCCTTGAAACTGCGGATCTTTGATGAAAACAGAAAGCAAAACTGTCGCGCCAGACATTACATCATCTGTTGTTATCAATGATGCTTTTTTTTGATTGGTCATATCCCCATAATTACGAAGTGCTTTTGATAGTGCGGTTCGTAAGCCTGCCTCGTGTGTGCCGCCGAGTGGTGTAGGGATTGTGTTACAATAAGAATGTATGAAGCCTTCGCCATCAGCAGGCCAACTAATCGCAAATTCCATGCGTCCTTCATTTTCGGGAAACTTTAGATTTCCGCTGAAAGGTGTCTCTGTTATCTGTTCTCTGGTTTTTAGTGTTGTTGTCAGGTAATCAAGCAGGCCGTTAGGAAATTTGAACACGGCTTCCGGCGTTACTTTACTTTCCGGCTTTATAAGTTCAGGGGCGCATCTCCAGCGAATTTCGACGCCCGAATATAAGTATGCTTTTGAACGGAGCATTTGGAAAAGCCATGCAGGTTTAAAACCGAGCTTGTCTCCAAAAATTTCGGGGTCAGGATGGAACGATACTGTTGTTCCTCGTCTGTTGTGGACCGTTCCTAAATCTTCGAGTTTGCTTGTCGCTATTCCGCGTGAGAAACTTTGTTTGTAGAGCTTTTTGTCTCGTGCAACTTCGACCCACATTTGGTCTGATAATGCGTTTACAACCGATATGCCGACACCGTGTAGCCCCCCGGATGTTTGGTATGCTTTGTTGGAAAATTTACCGCCTGAGTGCAGTGTGGTTAAAATTACTTCCAAAGCTGATTTGTCGGGAAATTTTGGATGTTTTCCTACCGGAATGCCGCGCCCGTTGTCTCTGACTGTTATGATGTTTCCGACATCGAGTGAGAACTCAATCCAGTCTGCGTGGCCTGCGACTGCTTCGTCCATTGAGTTGTCAACGATCTCGCCGACCAAATGATGATAGGCGCGTTCATCCGTTCCGCCAATGTACATGCCAGGGCGCATTCTTACAGGCTCAAGACCTTCTAAAACTTCGATATCTGATGCGGAATATTCTGACATTTTATGATTTTACCCTTAGAAGTATGAAAAATAAACACGAATTGGTGCGGTATGTATAAACTATACGCGATAAACTGATCAAGCGTATTTCTGAGTGGATGTGGGTTCAGTGGGATTGGTACGCTCTTCCTTTTAAATCAGAACTTGTCGGATTCATTGTAAAATGTGTATAATCTTGGTGTCTAATATATTGTTGTTATATCTCAGCTGTTCAGGAGCTTTAATGCGAAAAAGCCTTTATTTTATCTTTTTGATAACTTTATTTTACCCGTGCGTGCTTGTTCCCGGCGTTGCCTACGCTCAGACTGGCAAAAATGCAGGCATTTTTGAGCGGATGGTTAAGCCTATTCCTGATGTTCCTTTCATGGAGCAAAAAGATTTCGAGGAGAAAACGCGTCTTGTAAGGAAGCGGCCTTATGGGCAAGAAGTCTTGGCTTATACTATGAGAGTGGACAAAGAGTGGTCGGAGGGCGAAGATAAAAGCTCCGGTAATTTTGAACTTAGTTCTCGTTTGTTCTCTCAACTGAATATCTTTTATGGTAAACCTTCTATTGTTGGTAGAAGTCGCTTAGAGATCCAAGCGCTCGATTTGGATCGTAATTTAACGGCTGTTCAGTGGTACATTAAATATATTCTTGAGGCAGGTCTGACAACAGAAGGTATGGTCGTACATAGTGATAAAAAGGTCGAAGCGCTTTTGGTCGTGATGGAGGCTGATTTTTCGTATTATCTTCGTACTCTGGTCGCGCTGAACGGAAACAAGGTTATTCTTGTCAATTATTATGTTCCGGTTGGAGACATTAAAAATCAGTCACAGATGCAAGCTCAAGTACTGGATTCATTTAAATTGACGTATCCGAAGGATATTGAAGAGCCTGAGTATCTTGAATACCAGTTCATTGATATCGCTGAGATCAAATACCCTGAAGATTGGAAAGTTGTCGCGCAACAAATGCGTAATATTGATCGCATGAATGCGACGCTCTTAAATCTTAAGGATGCGAAATCGCGACATGATATAAATGCTTTGACAGAGGGGAAAATGTTTGTGTCTCTTGTCTATAACACTGCAGGATCGACTTTACTCGAAGAAATTGTGCAAGATAAAAAGTTAATCGAAGGTAAGGGAATTCTTATTGGGGACAAAATCGACGAAAGTCATGATTTCTCCTACGACGAATCTATGGTTTTTAGTTTGACTGAAGTTTACCATGGTGTGGATGCGTCGAAGACACAGAATGAATACGAGTTCTGGTATACTGTGATGGTTGGCGGAAATTACTTTTATTTTCTAACGCTTTTAACACCGTCGCGAAACGGAGATTTCAGCGCGTGGGCAGAGAATACGCAGAGTTATAAGCTTATCGTCAAGAATTTTCGCCCACTTGTCGGTGCGTTTTTGGAGCGTGACTAAGTCTTAGAACAGCTTTTAGCCTGAGTAATACATATTCACTTCCACAGGATGCACTGTGGTTTCGTAGCGTTCCAGCTCTTCTGTTTTCAAGGCGATAAATGATGAGATGAGATCTTTGCTGAAAACATCCCCTTTGAGTAGGAAGTTGTGATCATTTTCCAGAGCTTCAAGAGCCTCTCTCAATGAACCGCACACATTAGGAATGTTGGCCTGTTGATCTTTCGGTAAATCATATAGGTTTTGATCCATGGCATCGCCTGGGTGAATACGGTTTTCCAAACCATCAAGACCCGCCATAAGCATTGCTGAGAATGCAAGGTATGGATTGGCCATTGGGTCGGGGAAACGTATTTCAATGCGTCTCGCACTTGGGCTTGACGTAAAGGGTATACGGCAAGCGGCGGATCTGTTTCTGGCAGAGTAGGCAAGAAGGACAGGAGCCTCGTAGCCCGGGACAAGACGCTTGTAGCTGTTGGTGGTCGGGTTTGTGAAGGCGTTCAATGCTTTTGCGTGGCTTAAGATACCGCCAATGTAGAAAAGTGCCTCTTCAGAAAGGTCTGCATAACCGTTCCCTGCAAAAACAGGCTTACCTGATTTCCAGATAGACTGGTGAACATGCATGCCTGAGCCGTTATCGCCGTTTATCGGCTTTGGCATAAATGTTGCCGTTTTGCCGTAACTGTGCGCAACGTTTTGAACGCCATGTTTGTATAATTGCACGTTGTCAGCCGATTCAACCAATGTTTCAAATTTGATACCCAGTTCGCATTGCGAAGGCGCAACTTCGTGATGGTGTTTTTCAACAGAGACCCCCATGCTTTCAATGACGCTTAGCATTTCTGCGCGTATATCTGAAAGGCTATCAACAGGGCTTTCAGGGAAGTATCCGCCTTTTACGCCCGGTCGGTGGCCCATGTTTCCGGTTGGGTAGTCGCGGCCTGAATTATATGGGCCCTCTGCGCTGTCCACTCTATAAGAGACGTGGTTGCTCTCATTGTTCACCGTAACGTGGTCAAACACAAAAAATTCAGGTTCAGGGCCAAAATAGGCAGTATCACCGAAACCTGACTTTTTTAGATGTGCTTGCGCGGCTCTGGCGACCGACCTTGGGTCACAGTCATAGGCCATGTTGGTTTTTGGGTCATAGACGTCACAGAAAATTTTAATCGTTTTTTGCGCGGCAAAGGGGTCGTAGGTTACACGTGAAATATCGGGCTTTAACAGCATGTCCGATTCATTTATTGCTTTCCATCCCGCGATAGAAGAGGCGTCAAATGCAACGCCTTCGTTGATAAGGTCTTTGTCAAACGTGCTGACATGTTGGGTTGTGTGCTGCCATTTTCCACGGATGTCTGTGAAGTTAAAATCGATGTATTGGACCTCTTGTTCTTCAATATATTTCAAAATTTCGGCAGGAGATTTGAAAGATAGTTTATAGCTGCTCACGTGAAGGTCCTTTTTTTTAGCTCTTAATATTTTATCATTAGCATGATGATTGACGGACGACAATGAAGAGATGTGTCATGGTGCTAATTATCCCTTGACCGCGTTATCGGATATATTATAGATATTCACTACCAATTGTGGCGACCGTAGCTCAGTTGGTAGAGCACTCGGTTGTGATCCGAGTCGTCGCGGGTTCGAGTCCCGTCGGTCGCCCCATCATATCTCATTCAAAATAATCTCAAAATTTCTGATTGCGATTGTGAGACAAGCGCTAAGGCTGTAAAGCCGAGGGACTGCCTGGTTTGTGATGCTAAGAGTTCAGCGGCGGTTTGGTTTTGATCGCTCAAAGTAAGGTCGTCAGCGCCCGCTTGGTTTGTTTGAACGTTCTGCTCAGTAAAGCTGAGCCTTGTTTGCAGAACGGTGATTTGGTTGACCAAGCTGGATGTATAGGCTCGTATTTCTTGTTGGGCTTTTTCAAGCGCGTCTAGAATTAATTCTACGTCTTCAAGATCGTTAAAGTCAGATCGGCGCAACCCAAAGCCGTCTTCTGTAAAGTTTTGTCCTTCGATGTCGAGGTAGCTTGTTTGTTCAGGGTTGAAAATGGCGCGCAGCGTTTCCCCCTTTAGGAGGTTGATACCACGATAATTTGCATCATTTGCGATTTGATTAATTTGGTCAACGACGTTGTCGTAATCGCGGTTTGTATATTTTATTGATGTTGTTGCGTTTAATGCATTTGCATGGCGTTCAAAAACAGAGGCATCGAGTGCTTCGTTGTGAATTGCGACATCGGAAATTCTGCCTGTAAAGTTGAAACCGTTTGCAGTGCCGCTTTCGCCATCATGGAATTGAACGCCGCCGTTAACACCGCCTATGCCAATTCCTCCTGAATGTGACGGGAAGGTTGCATCGCCTGTAAGTGTAACACTGTCTATCTCTTCGCCATTTAGATATCCCGTGAACGTGTTGCCAGGTGCATCCAGCACAAAGCCGACGTGATATGTGGTGCCCGTTTGAATAGGGGCATTTATGTTTATATTGCTATATCTATTGCCGCCTTGGTCATCTTCGGCAGTTACATATAACAGGCCATTATCGATATATATTGTTAAGCCGTTTACGGTTGCGCCTTCTTCGTAGAGTACTTGCCTTGCGGTGACGTCATCGGCGTTGAAGACGAGTTCGACTGTTCTGCGTGGCTGTGCGTTTTCGTTAATGAGCGGAGAATTACTTACGGTTATGCGGTTGGTTCCACCATTAAACTGAACGCTGCCTGTGCCTCCGTTGTTATAAAGCGCGGTAGCGCCCGTGGTCGCACCATCGTTTGAGGCGGTTATGGCTGCTGAGGTTCCTATGTTTGATAGCGTTCCATCGCTAAGCGGGAAATAAGCAATCGGCTCTTGCGCCAGAATTTGGCCGCGTAATGGGGTAGGGGATACATCCACTTCTGTTTCTACGATAGCGGGATCGATCTCTCCTGCTAGTATTGCCTCTTTTGATGTTTGGGCAATGGCTTGTGCTTGTTGTACAAGTTTTTCTGAGGCTTCAAGCCCTGTCAGCGCGGTTTCTACTGTGCGAATATTCTGTCCTATGCCGTCTAAAAGAGCGGACAGGTCTTTTGCTGTTCCATTTAGAACGCGGGATGTAAAGAAATTATCAGGCTGATCAAGTGCTGAGTTTACATCGAGCCCTGTTGCTAATCTCTTCGTAATTTCGGCAATAGAGTTCTCAGAACGATTTAGGCTTAAAATCGTTTTCTTCACGGTAGAGCTGAGCACAACGTCACCCAAACGAGTGGTTCTCCCTTTCTGTTTCTTATTTCGATAGCCTTTAAGTCTATCTAATTTTAGACGAATTTTATTAATTTGATTTGAAGATATGGCTGATACGCACAGGTTTTTGGTCTGAGACGCGCAAAAGTGCTGCTCAGGCGTAAGCGAACTGGTTGTTTTTAGTGAGATTTCTTTTATGAAAGAGTGGAAAGTCGGATATGACCCGAAACAATTCGTTGGTGGCTGCTTCCTTTCGGACCTGACCGGGCTACAATCGAGCGCTCGCCCATACCGACTTCCCGTTGGCTTTATAGCGCTATACTTGTTTTTTTACAAGAATGTTTTCGATTAATATGCTGTCGAGCCGAAGTGCTGGTAGTGAAGAGAAAAATGGCGGTCACGGAGGGATTCGAACCCTCGATGAGGCTATAAACCCCATACTCCCTTAGCAGGGGAGCGCCTTCAGCCACTCGGCCACGTAACCTTTTCAATATTTTCTAGGCTATTCACCTCTTTAAGTAAAGCGATTTAGCTCTTATTTATAAATTGTTTTAAATAAACGTTCCAGTCTTCATCAAATTTACAAAATTCGCTGATGTTTTCTACGTGCCATTCTGTTTCTTGTTTAAAAATGCGGCAAAATACAAAGCCAAAGTGTTCATTGTTTTCTAATTCATTCATGTCTACCGCAAGAAAGTTTTTGTCAGTCATTGAGTCTGCAACTCTGATTTGTGCATTTTTTATTTTGTCGATGCTATGTTTGCAATCGCTTTGAACGACTAAGAAAATATCTTCTATATCTGTTGATAGATCTTTTAGCTCGATGTGAATTTGTTCGTCGTCGTGTGCATAAATGCCTGTTTCTGCATCACCGCTATGATAAATTTTTCCTGTTTCGTCGATAGCATTCCACGCACTAGGGTCAACAACGGACTTTATGTTCCCATCACAATCTAAAGCAAAACAAGATAGATCAAGGTCAAAATTCGGGTCGTGTTCCTCTCTTCCCTCCGTATCCATTTTCTGTCCCATTCTGTCGAAATTAGCCTTTGCCAGTAGAATATCGCCGAACAGGATATCTTTAATAGACGATATGCGCTGTGTTCTTTTCTCTTCCGAACTTAATTCATTAGCGTCCCAAGACAGGCCTATAAGCATACGATGCTGCGCTTCTTTTGTAACATTAAGTTTTGTTTGTTGTCCTTTTTGGGGACCTGTCAGAACGCCCATTTTATGCTCCTAGTTTTTCTTTTAAAATTTTATTTACTGCGGCGGGGTTTGCTTTGCCTTGTGATTTTTTCATCACTTGGCCGACGAAAAATCCGAATAGTTTGTCTTTTCCTGCTTTGTATTTTTCGACATTATCGGGATTGTCTGCAATAACTTCGTCAATTAACGCTTCAATCGCACCTGTGTCTGTGACTTGTTTTAAGCCCTTTTCTTCGACAATAACGTCTGCGTCCTTTCCGGTTTCAAACATAATTGCAAAGACATCTTTGGCGATTTTACCCGAGATGGTGCCGTTTGAGATCAGCTCAATCAGGCCGCCAAGTTGTTCAGCCGCGATTGGGCTTTCTTCTAATGTTTTTTCGTTTTTGTTTAAGATGCCGAGGAGTTCGTTGATCACCCAGTTGGCAGCAAGTTTTGCATCACGGCCTTTTGCGGCTGTTTCAAAATATTGCGCTCTGGTGCGTTCTGCAATTAAAACACTTGCGTCGTATATTCCGAGGCCAAACTCGTCCATAAAACGATGTTTTTTCTCGTCGGGCAGTTCGGGCAGTGTTTGTTTGATTTCTTCAACCCAGGCGCTCTCAAATTCTAACGGGAGCAGGTCAGGGTCGGGGAAGTAGCGGTAATCATGTGCTTCTTCTTTTGAGCGCATGGACCGTGTTTCCATTCTGACAGGATCCCATAGGCGCGTTTCCTGATCAACGGCTTGGCCGCCTTCGATAACTTCTATTTGGCGTTGTGTTTCATACTCAATGGCCTGTTGTACGGCCTTTAGGGAGTTTACGTTTTTGATTTCTGCGCGTGTGCCGAACTCATCGCCCGGGTGGCGTACCGAAATATTGATGTCAGCGCGCATTGAGCCCTCGTCCATGTTTCCATCACAGGTTTCGAGGTAACGCAGGATCATACGGATTTTTGAAATATAGGCGACGGCTTCTTCTGCGCTTCTGATATCCGGTTCAGAGACGATTTCCATTAACGCGCAGCCTGAGCGGTTCAGGTCAACGTAAGATTTTTTCGGGTGCTGATCGTGTACGGATTTTCCTGCGTCTTGTTCTAAGTGCAGGCGTGTAATGCCGATCATTTTTGTGCTGCCATCGGCCAAATCAATTTCGATTTTGCCTTCACCGACAATCGGGTCTTCAAATTGAGATATCTGGTAGCCTTGTGGGAGGTCGGGATAGAAATAGTTTTTGCGCGCAAAAATCGATGTCGTGTTGATTTTTGCATTAAGGCCAAGGCCTGTGCGAATGGCCTGTTCGACACATTTTTTATTAAGGACAGGTAGCATGCCGGGCATTGCCGCATCAACGAGAGACACTTGGTTGTTTGGAGCGGCCCCAAAGTCAGCAGATGCACCTGAAAAAAGTTTTGATTGTGCCGTAATTTGAGCGTGTATTTCTATACCGACTACAATTTCCCAGTCGCCGCGTTCGCCTTTTATGATTTTACCCATATTTCAGTTGTCCTTAAACTTATAAATTTTAGTTATATTTGTTGTAGTCGATGTCGAATTTGCAGCCCTCAGTAATATTTTCAATATGATATTCATGTTCTTTACTCTCGAAATACAAAGCGAGGGGGTTCATGCTCATCGGATTATTAATACGCGCGTTTCTCGCAATGAAAGACGCATTTTGTCTAAGGTGCTTTTTATATTTCCTTCTCGTGCAGGAGCATAATGTGTTTTTACCGCTGATAAGTCTTTTAACAAGCGGAAGTTTCCTACATTCGCGATTAATCTTTGTGTCCAGTACGTACTGCATACACGGTAAGTGGGCAAAAGCGACGGTTTTCCCTCGCGCCTCACGCCCGGGGTTTGATTTTTTATAGAGCGCCTGAAAATCTTCAATTGTGAGATTTTCTGACATTTTAGCGGCTGTGCAACTGCATAAAATTTCGCGTTCGCTTTCCACAAACACATCCTGGTCTTCACTCATGCACTTTTCAAAAAACATATTTGCATAGTCTTCGCCCGTTAAGGCCTGACCGTTTTCATTCAAGTTTGGTTCGTTTAGGATGCGCCCCAAGGACTCCACGTCATCCTGAGCTTTGGTCATTTGGGGGACAGTTATGAACACAAGCAGTAGTGTAAATAGCTGTAATATTGATTTGTGTGAGAGGCGCATAGTTTTAATCCTTTACCAGTAAAGGTGGCTTATGCGTAAAGTTTGCCAGATTTTCTACCACTCCCGCAACTTTAAACACGGTTTCTTCATCCCATGGGCGACCAATTATCTGTAAACCTAGGGGCAAGCCCTTTTCATCTATGCCTGCAGGAACAGACATGCCAGGTAGTCCCGCAAGGGAGGCAGGAACAGTAAATACATCGTTGAGATACATTTTGATCGGGTCTTCTTCATTCTCACCTAAAGCAAAAGCGGAAGAGGGAGCAGTTGGCGTTAGTATCGCATCGCACTGTTCGAATGCGCTCAGGAAGTCGTTTGAGATAAGGCGGCGAACTTTTTGAGCTTTGATGTAGTACGCATCATAGTAGCCTGAAGAAAGGGCATATGTTCCGATCATGATGCGGCGTTTTACTTCGTCTCCGAAGCCTTCAGCGCGGGTTATTTCGTATAAATCCTTTAAATCTTCTTCGTTGGCGCGGTGGCCGTAGCGCACGCCATCATAACGTGCGAGATTTGAGGAGGCTTCTGCAGGGGCGATGACGTAGTAGGTCGCCAGCGCGTAGTGTGTATGTGGCAAAGATATTTCAACGGTTTTTGCACCCGCTGACTCGAGCCACTCAATGCCGTTTTGCCATAGTGTGTCGATTTCCTCGGGCATGCCATCGACGCGATATTCTTTGGGGATGCCAATGACTTTGCCTTTAATGTTACCATCAATAGCGGCGACGAAATCTGGCACAGGCTTGTTCGCGGATGTGCTGTCTTTCGGGTCATGGCCTGACATGGCGCGAAGGATGTGTGCATTGTCAGTCACGGAGCGCGCAAATGTTCCTGCCTGATCAAGGGAGGATGCAAAGGCCACAACGCCCCATCGTGAACAGCGACCGTAAGTTGGTTTAATACCTGAAATACCACAAAACGACGCAGGTTGGCGGATTGATCCCCCAGTATCTGTCCCTGTTGCGCCCATACAAATTTGTGCTGCTACGGCAGCGGCTGACCCGCCTGATGAGCCCCCAGGGGTTAGATCTGTGTTTGGATCATTTTTGCTTTTCCAAGGGTTGATCACATTACCATAATGACTTGTCGTGTTTGATGAGCCCATCGCAAATTCATCAAGGTTCGTTTTGCCAAGCATGATTGCACCGGCGTCAAACAGTTTGGTTGTTACTGTTGACTCATATTGCGGTTTAAAGCCTTTTAAGATGGCGCTTCCCGCGGTTGTTTGTGTGCCGTTTGTGCAGAATAAGTCTTTTATACCCAAAGGAATGCCGTCAAGTGCGCCCGCGTCGCCTGACGCGCGACGTTTATCTGATTCCTCTGCTTGCTTTAATGCAATATCCGCGGTTTCGGTGATGTATGCATTCAGACTCTTGTGCTGTTCCATCGCGGCAATGTGGGATTGCGTTAATTCGGCGGCAGTGAATTCTTTTTTTTCTAAGCTGTTTAGGGCTTCTGAAATTTTGAGGTCTGTTAGGTTTGTCATTTTACGTCTTTTTTCCCAAGTATGAATTTTCCAACGAGGATGTCTGTTAAGCCTACAAAAATTAGCGCTCCGCCAATTATTTTGACAGTTTGTACGTCCATATTTAATTCTTCGGCGATGGTTTCGGTCATTGTGAAGCAGAGTGTTGCCAACAGTGCCAGCATTGCACCTGTGATCATAATAACTGTTTTCGCCATGTTGCGGGCTTGAATATTTTGATTTTCATCGGTCATGTTTTTGCGTTCTTATAAAGGTTACTCAACCACTTTCGGTACAACGAAATAGCCTTGCGCACTTTCAGGGGCATTGGCCAAGACTTTTTCAACGCAGTTACCGTCATTAACAATGTCTTCCCTCAGTGGAAGTGTGATATCCACAACGTTTGCTAATGGCTCTACATTGTCGGTGTCTACTTCGCCAAGCTGCTCTACAAAGCCGATTATTTTTGAAAGCTGCGGTGCCATTTTATCGAGCATTTCATCATCCATGCGAATTCGTGCAAGCGAGGCTACTTTTTTGACATCTTTTCTGTCTAAGGACATATAAGAAAACCTTTTCATCAATATCAATCTATTATCCCGTCAATTTATTATCATTGCCTGTTCGGTGAAGCAAGAGCTATAGTCAGTTCCTGATATGGTGAGTGATAAACTTTTAGAGCAAATAAAGACATGTCCTGATGGTGTGGCCCTGATGGGGTTGGACATTGGGAAGAAGACGATCGGTGTTGCGGTGAGCGATAGCAGCCAGTCTATTGCGATGCCTGTAACTACGATCAAGCGTACCAAGTTTTCTAAAGACCTGCCGAAATTAGAGACTCTTGCTCTCGATTATGAGGTTGGGGGGTATCTTATTGGTTATCCTTTGAATATGGATGGTTCAGAAGGGCCTAAATGCCAGTCTGTTCGAGACTTTGCGCAAGAATTTGAGCGTCAGGTTTCTGATGCGGTTAAGCAGCAAGGGCTATGGATTGGTTTTTGGGATGAGCGTTTATCCACAGCAACTGTGGATAGTTTTGTTGATAATTCTGTGGATATGTCGAAGCGTCGTGCGAAGGACTCAGGTTTGGTTGATAAGCTCGCGGCGCAACAGATTTTGCAATGGGCGCTCGATTATATGGGAGGAAGCTGAGTTTAGGTTTCCGGTTTTACCGGCATGCCATAGCGCATCAAATCGTTCCCGTAGTTTTGCATCCAGTATTTCCCCTCGACGAAATTTGATGACAATTCTCTGCATAATTTCCAGAAGTCTTTACTGTGATCCATGTGAACGAGGTGGGCGACTTCATGAGCGACAACGTAGTCTATAGCGTCATAGGGTGCGAATATTAAACGCCATGAAAACGATATTGTTTTATCTGAGCTGCAGCTGCCCCATCGTGTTTTTGTGTCGCGAACAGAAACGGATTTTATCACTTTTCCGATATCTTCTGCTTTATCAGATGCCATATCGGCGAGGCCTTGTTGTGCCATTTTTTTCAGGTGTGCCTTGATACGGTTTGTCGGGTCATCCTGATAGGTTTTGATACTCAAGATGTTATCGTATTGTTTGATGGATGTGCGTTTTAATGACGAGTCGTGCGTGATGTTTAAAGAGATTGTATCGCCGAACAAAGGCAAGTGTTGTCCATGAGTGAAGTATACGGGTGGCGCAAGCGATTGTAGTGTTTTTTCGATCCAATCCTGATGCTGTGCAGCGAATTTGTAGGCGCGCTTCTCGGACATGCTTTGCGGTATAACCAGATTGATGACGCGCTCTACGGGGTCTAAACGTAGAGCTACGCGTTTTGCGCGTTTGCTCCGTTTGATGTTGACCAGGCCTTTTTCCATTTCATGCGCCTTGCTGCATTTGTCGTTTAAGCCTTTTTCTTTTTATTCGGCTTCGTTGATTTCGTTTTTTTAGTTTGCGTATTGCTTTTTGGCGTCTTCTTTTTTGTCGGTGCCTTCTTTATAGTCGCGACCTTCTCAATTGGTTCTTTCAACGGTTCGGCGGCTTTCGGAGCCTCTTTTTTCTTAACAACAGTCTTCTTCGAATCATTTTTCTTTATGGCTTTTTTGACTGCCTTGTCCTTTTTCTTTGTGTCGGTTGCCGTGCGTTTGTCGTCATTCGCCCTGTAAAGATTCGGTGTGGTTTTGGGTAGCGTGCGCTTTACGTTGCTGTAGCTTTCGGGCTGGTTTTCTTTCAGCCAGCGTCTGATCGCAACGATGCCATGCTTGTCATGGTTAAAGCGTTCCGGTGCAAGATCAGGTGTTTTCTCCAAATCTTTTTTCGGTATCGCTGATTTTCCTTCATCGAATTTACGGATGAAATGGCGGACGCGCGGCATGATTTCTTCTCTCCAGCGTCTGCCGTTGAATATTCCGTAATGACCGCATT
>CAZPMH010000002.1:19086-161390 GCA_964587815.1 uncultured Micavibrio sp. | reverse complement strand
CTAAACTCTTGATATCTGGCGTATTTACAGCTGTATGCATAATATGGTCTACTATAATTCCAATATTCGCCGCACGGCACAAAGCACCACGGATCAAAAGTAACTTTGCAAAAGCTGTGCCAAAACCAACAACGGATGCGTCAATCATCATGTATGAAGATTTTTCAAAGCCGAAAAAACAAGAAGCGCCAAAATCAAGCCAAGGGCTGGGCGCAATCGCCATCATGCTGGCTTTATTTGCTTTTTCGCTCTCGGTTTCAACCCCGTGGGTCATGGAAAGTTATGCGCCTGAGCCGCCCGAACCTGCCGTAAAAGTTATAACGCCAAACCAGTTCGACACGGTCACAAACAGCATCATGGGCTGGGTCTTCGGCATGCCTGAACAGGCGATTGAAGAAAATACCGCGCCGCCAGATCAGGAAACCCCGCAAGAGGCAGAAGAGCCACGCGAAGAACACTGGACAGATCACTGGTCAATGAGCGTTACAATTCTGGCTCTATTCGGAATCTTTTTCTCCGTCATTGCTCTACTGCAACGCGAGAGCAAAGCCATCGCATTCACTGCCATGTTCTTCGCAACAGGCGCAATCGTCGCACAGCACATTATGGTCGCCATAATCGTTGGAATAATCTTCGTGCTTATTATAGGATTATTAAGTGCTATGGGCGTATCATTTGGAGGGTAAAACCCTCAAATCAAAAGCAAAAACAACGCGATAAAGGATCATATATGTATAACCCACCCGTTCAAAATATGTTGTTCTGCCTGCATTCCGTCTTGGGCTTCACTCATGATGAGCTTGACTACGAAACATGCGAAGCAATTTTGGACGAGGCCGCGAAGCTTGCGAAAGATGTACTCGCTCCCATTAATCACACGGCCGATGTGCAGGGCGCAACATTAAAAGACGGCAAAGTCAAAACCGCAGATGGGTTTAAAGATGCCTATAACGCCTATCGCGATGGCGGGTGGAACGCCGTACCTTTCGATCCTGAATATGGCGGGCAGGGATTGCCTTGGGCGTTAGCCTTCCCGATACAGGAAATGTGGCAGGGCGCAAACATGTCTTTCGGCCTGTGCCCTTTGCTCAATCAAGGCGCAGTCGAAGCGATTCTCTCCCACGGAAGCGATGAGCAAAAACAATACTACCTTGAAAAATTAATTTCGGGCGAATGGACAGGAACCATGAACCTGACCGAACCGCAAGCCGGATCGGATTTAGGGTTAATCCGATCAAAGGCCGAAAAGCAGGAAGACGGAAGCTATAAGATATCAGGCCAAAAAATATATATTACCTATGGCGAGCATGACTTGGCGGAAAACATTATCCACCTTGTGCTGGCGCGCGCCACTGATGCGCCGGAAGATGTGAAGGGCATATCGCTCTTTATCGTTCCCAAAATTTTGGAAGACGGCACAAACAACAGCCTCAGCTGCATCGGCTTAGAACACAAACTTGGCATTCATGCCTCACCCACATGCACCATGGAATTTGATGGCGCAACGGGCTATCTGATCGGCGAAGAAAATATGGGGCTGAAATACATGTTCACCATGATGAACAACGCCCGCCTTTCTGTAGGGCTTCAGGGCGTCGCTATTGCAGAACGTGCGATGCAACACGCTGAGAACTATGCCGAAGAGCGCGTACAGGGAAAATCTTTTACAACAGGGGAACGCGTCTCCATATCAAAGCACGCAGATGTTCGCCGCATGATGATGGATATGCGCGCAAAAATAATGGCAGGGCGTTTGATGACATATGATGCAGCGATCGCATTAGATAAAGCAGCCAAAGGGGACGAAACCGCCAGAGCGCGCGCGGACTTCCTAACGCCGATCGTTAAAAGCTGGTGCACCGACATGGCCGTAGATGTTGCATCCACTGCGTTGCAGGTTTTCGGTGGCATGGGCTTTGTCGAGGAAACTGGCGCGGCACAATATTACCGCGATGCGCGAATCCTGCCCATTTATGAAGGCACAAACGGCATTCAAGCCGCAGATCTGGTCTTCCGCAAAACAATCAGAGATAAAGGGGCAACAGCCTTCGCAATGATTGAAGAAATAGCAGGGGCTATTTCCGCACAAAGAAAAGATGCGCTGAAAAAATCTGTTGTTGGCATTTTAAAAGATGCTGAAAGCGGCGAACTCGATTCGTGTGCGTGGAAGTCAAAACCATATCTGAACGACTTCGCGTTGGCGTTGGGCGGCTACTATTTGAACCGAGCAAGTGAAGAAGCAAAGAAAAGCAATAGCCCGATGAAAGAAGAGGTAACACAGATAGAGCGCTTCTTCTTTGACGAAGTCCTGCGTTAGATCACTATAAACAACACGGACGCGGTATCATAAATTTAGGTGCGAAATCTACCTGTATCTATCGGGATTGCGGCAAGTCGTATAAGCGGAATAATTGATAACGCCTTTTGTTTGTCTGCCTACAGGTTGACCATAAGATTCAAAAATCCTCGCCCACTCGCGCGCGTAACATTCACAATATTCCTTTTGAGGAATAACCTCAAAGATATCGAGATATGAGTTCGGGTTCATGCAGCTCGTATATTGATCACCAACCGCATCGACAACGTTCGGGCATGTGTCGCGAACACGCGTCAATATTGTACTGTGATCTAAAACCGGGCCTTGGCTGACACGCATATCCAAAAATTTAGCTGCAATACACTCGCAATTATAGCTTTCATAATAGTATCGATCAGCAGAACACGTTTTGTAAACCTGTTGTGCTTCCTCAAGTTGTTCATCGGTAACGTCTGAGAAGTCACTAACCCCATCAAGCCGCTGCGCAAAAACCTCTTGTTTTAAACATGTATTCACATTGGCGGCCATAATTTCACTGGCCGGTGTTGCATCACCCATCTCGATTCGTTTAGCGATAAATTCCGTCGCGGCGCACTTACAATCTTGCCGTTGGCTCATCGTTTCATTTTGAACACATCGACGATAAAATTTCTGCGCTTCTTTAATCTGCGTATCACTCGCCTGTTCATAGAGGCTCTGCGCATCACGATCCTGCTGTGCGTAAACAGGCGCAGCAGCAAATAAGACAAAAAGAAAAAATAAAGAAAAACGTTTTATATTCAGTGACATCATAATTAAATATACCACCGAAAAGGTGGCATATTCCAGTTAAAATGATTGCATATTCGGAATTTTGAAAAAAGAAAGTCCTAAAGATTGTTGCAAAAGCACAATTAGCCTTTGGCTTTGCGCCAGAAACGGAAGACTGAACTGCCCTCTGATCCCGTATTTTCGTTTTCTGCCTTCAGCTTGCGCATCTTCTCATCAAGCTTCTTTAGCTCTTCACGAGACGGAGCAGGGCGTTTAGCACCTGTCGGACTTGCGCTGCCCGCTGCCGCATTCTGCGCATTTTGCATCTTTGCGTTCCCCATACGGCGTTGACGCGCACGCTCTTCACGCTCTTTGATTTGCGCGCGAAGCTCTTCTGCCTGCTTCTGTGAATACTGGCTAGTGATCAAAACCTGTGACGCTTGCTTTTCCCACTTGTCACGCTGGTCTTTCAAATCATCAAGATTTTCCTTCGCGCTGCTCAACTGCTGCTCCAGCATCTTGATCTGCATCGCCATACGCTCTTTCTCAACGGCGGCATCAATGGCGCTCTGATCAACCTTCTTTGTCTCAGTCTTCTCTTCCTGCTTTTGAATGCCGAAAACGCGCTCAAGTTCCGAAACATCAATGATGCGTCTGTTATTCTGATCAAGCTCAAAGGACAGCTTTCCGCTTTTCATCGCACGCTGTATTGTTGATTTAGATTTTCCTGTAAGAACAGCTGCTCTTTGTGCACCTACTTTTGCCATGGGATTCCCTCGCTCAATGCTTGATAGATATGAATTTGTTATATTCAATAGCTAACATGGCTCAGTTTTAGAATTCAATATGCAGACATGCAAAAGCCCGCATCTATCCACAGCGGGCTTTTTTTGAAAGAAAATTTCAGGCAATAAAACGCGAACCAAAAGGGCTGCGAAACTGAGGCTCTAAGCCGCGGCGTCACGCAATCTTTCGTTGAGCAAGCGCGACAGTCTCGTCCATTGTGTTCCTGAGAAAAGATGCGCATACACAAAAGGCAACCACCCCTTATCACGCCAATCAAGAAACGTATCGTCATCAAGTTCGGCAAATTTTTGTTCATCAATGATTCGAAAACCGGAAAAATTAATGCGCTTATTATCACCAATATTAATTTGCGCTTCACGCTGAATCAGAATATCTGCATTCGCAAGCGCCTTGCTAAACTCAATCGTCTGCTGTGCCGCTGCATGGTAAGACTTACAAAAGTCCAACGCATTATTCGCCAGCGCGCTCGGCTTGCCCTCTGCATCAAAGAAGGGTTGCGCATCTGATTCCTCAACAATCTCATCCGTTGCATCAACACATAGTGTCAGCTTGTCCGTACCGGGAATTTCAGAGAAGATAAAAGGATAACGCCTTATATAGGCAGGAATGTAACTGTTCGTGTCCCAATTGCCTTGCGCATCAACAAATAAATTCTCATTATCGCGCAAACCCACAATCGCAACAGGCGTTGGAATGGCCGTCCCCGGATTTTCAGGATCATCCGGGCTGAACGCAATGGGATAATCGTGGCAAACTTGCGGCATTTCGATCATATTTACCGGCACGGCGTTCACGCCTTTTGTGAAAGCAAAGCCAAAATTTTTCTTAAGCGAAAGATTACTGTGTTTCTTCGCATCCAGCGGCGCGGGCTTTTTGTAAAATAACGGCATTGCCGCATCTTGAGCGTTCGCGTTGTTCTGTGCCGGGGGCTGTTGATCTGCCATTGTGTAAAATTCCTTAAATGTTCTGTATTAGATTATATTTCGATTGATTTTAAATAACACATATCTAACGGATAGTATGAGAATTTACGCGGGTTTTGCAACCACTTTGACGAATAGTCTTTTATTAAACATCACTATACGCCAAACCACTTAACAGAGACTTAAAATACAATTTCTCAGCTTTACTTGAACACTAAAAATACGTTAGGTTTGCGTGATTTTATAAACAATCGGAATGAATTGAGGGTATTATGCGAATCGCAATGATCGGAACCGGTTACGTTGGTCTTGTCTCAGGAACATGTTTTGCCGAATTTGGACACACTGTAATATGTGTCGATAAAGACGAAGCAAAAATAGAAAAGCTGAAAAACGGTGAAATCCCGATTTATGAGCCGGGCCTTAAACCTTTGCTTCAACGTCAGATTGATGCCAATCGCATTGAATTCACAACTGACCTTAAAGAAGCGGTCAAGGATGCCGAAGCGGTCTTTATTGCCGTGGGCACACCGTCCCGCCGTTACGGACGCGATGCAGATATGAAGTATGTCCACGCCGCCGCTCGTGAAATTGCCCGCGAAATTCAGGGCTATACAGTTATCGTAAACAAATCAACCGTTCCCGTCGGCACTGCTCGCGAAGTTGAAGCCATCATCCGTGAAGAAAACCCGAACGCTGATTTCGACGTTGCCTCTAATCCTGAATTCTTACGTGAAGGCGCGGCGATTGATGATTTCATGCGCCCTGACCGTGTTGTTGTCGGTACATCCTCCGAACGCGCCCAAGAAGTAATGCGCGAAGTCTACCGCCCGCTCTTTATTAATGAGACACCGATTCTGTTCTCAAAACGTGAAACCGCTGAGGTCATTAAATACGCTGCCAACGCCTTCCTTGCGACTAAAATTACATTCATCAATGAAATCGCTGATCTGTGTGAACAAGTCGGCGCAGACGTACAACAAGTCGCAAAAGGCATCGGCATCGACGGGCGCATCGGCTCCAAATTCCTGCATGCAGGGCCGGGCTATGGCGGCTCCTGCTTCCCGAAAGATACACTCGCTCTAACCCGCGCAGGGCAAAAACACGGCGCACCACAAAGAATCGTTGAGGCTGTTATCTCCGTTAATGAAGACCGCAAGGCGCGCATGGCGGATAAAATCATCGCCGCGGCTGGCGGTGATGTGCGCGGTAAGAAAATCGGCATCCTCGGTGTGGCATTCAAACCCAAAACCGACGATATGCGCGACGCCCCATCACTCACCATCATCCCGATCTTACAACAGGAGGGCGCAGAGGTGACCGCCCACGACCCTGAAGCCATGGATACGGCTGCAAAAATGCTCGACGATGTGACGTGGGCAAAAAATCCCTACGATGCGGCGAAGGATGCAGATATTCTGGTCATCATCACCGAATGGAACGAATTCCACGCGCTTGATCTGGGCAAAATCAAGGCTGAAATGCGCGGCAACGTGCTTGTTGATCTGCGCAACGTCTATAAAAATGCAGACATGAAGGGCCGCGGCTTCACCTACCACTCCATCGGGCGCGAGAGCTTACTCGAAGGGGAGGGCGAACAGCCATTGCACGCTGCCATATAATATTACTGAAATATTTTGTATATTGAATATATTGATTTTTCAGTATATACAGCCCAAATTGTTTTTAAAAAATACTAATCACAAATTTTTTGTGTATTTAAAAAAGAAGGGCGCGACCCATGGTGAGCAACGCAAACTACAGCTATCTTGATGAGCTGGAGGCCAAATCAATCTACATCCTGCGCGAGGCGTATAACCGCCTGAACCCGATGGGCATGATGTGGTCCATCGGTAAGGACTCAACCGCCATGCTATGGATGGTGCGCAAAGCCTTCTTCGGCCGCGTGCCGTTCCCTGTTTGCCTGCTCGATACAGGGATGGAAATGGACGAGGTCTACGCCTTCCGCGACCGCTTGACCGAAGAATGGAATCTCGACTGCGTCAACTGGATGTGCCCGCCCGAAGAGGAAATGGATCAAACCCTGCCGCCCAACACGCGTTCTGCCATGCGCAAAACCGAAGGGTTAAAGGGCTTAATGAAAGAATACGGCTTTAAGGGGATTACAGGCGGTATCCGCCGTGATGAACAGGGCCTGCGCGCAAAGGAACGCGTCTTTTCACCGCGCACCTTCGATGGTGGCTGGGACTTTAAAGACCAACCCCCCGAATTCTGGGATCAATATAAAACCGAATTTCCCCATGATGAGGCAGGCGGCGCGCATATACGCATCCACCCGATTCTACACTGGACGGAAATCGACATCTGGAGATACCATTTGCGCGAAGGGATTCCCTTCTGCCCGCTCTATTTGGCGCAAAAAGACGAAAAAACAGGAAAAATGATGCGCTACCGCTCTCTAGGGGAAAAAAACCTGACCTTCCCCGTGGAAAGCAACGCCGCTAGCATTGAAGAAATTATTCAGGAACTGGAAACCACAAACACATCCGAACGCGCAGGCCGCTCTATGGACACCGAAACCGAAGACAGCTTCGAACGCCTAAGAGCCGCAGGGTACATGTGATGCTAGATAATTTAGCAAAAACAATAACTGAAGTCGTCAGGTTTACTAATATCCATAGAATTGACGTAGAATTTTATATCCATACAGTTCATGAGTTGCAAAACGATGATGATAACGAAGGGCGTAATTGGGCGAAGTTTGAAAAGAGACCCGGCGTATATTGCATATTTGACCATCTAGGCAAAGACACAAAATACATTGGCATGAGTAAGTCAGATACAGGCAACAGATTGTTTCATTGGCTTTTTAAGCCAAACAAAATCAATGAAGCTCTTGACGCCAAAGATGTGATTTTAAGTATTGTCTTGGAAAAGCAGCCGTATATGGCAGAGGCACTTGAAACATACTTAATTACTCAAGTTGAAACACTATTGAATGTAAAAAAGTTGAAATAAAATGACACAACCAGCGATACAACAGAATAACGAAAACATAAGCGAGCAGGGCACAGCCGCCCCGACGCGCAAGAAGCAAAACGCGAAACAGCCGTTAAAGGTCGTCATCGTCGGCCATGTCGATCACGGGAAATCAACCCTGATCGGGCGCTTGCTCTATGACACGGATTCACTGCCCGCAGGCAAATACGAGGAACTCCAGGCCATTTGTAAACGCCGCGGCACCGATGCGCTGGAATGGTCATTCGTCCTTGACAGCTTTCAGGCCGAGCGCGACCAAGCCGTTACAATCGATTCCACGCAAATTTGGTTCTCGACCGAGGAGCGCGACTACGTCATCATCGACGCCCCCGGACACCGCGAATTCCTTAAAAACATGATCTCAGGTGCCGCCGCCGCCGATGCCGCGATTTTGGTCGTTGACGGCACAGAAGGCGTACAGGAGCAAACCCGCCGCCACGCCTACCTTTTGCACCTTCTCGGTTTGCAACAAGTCGCGGTTGTCATCAACAAAATGGACATGGTGGAACATTCCGCCGAACAATACGCCAAGGTCAGCCAAGAGGTGAAAGATTATCTCGGCTCCATCGGCCTCACCCCGCGCTTTATCGTGCCCATCTCCGCCCGTCACGGCGACATGATCGCCCATCGCGGCGAATCGATGAGCTGGTATGACGGCAAAGATTTGATCAACGTGCTGGACAGCTTCGAAATCGCGCCGCAACCCATCGCGCGCCCGCTGCGCTTCCCCGTTCAGGATGTGTATCGCTTCGGCGAACAGCGAATCATCGTCGGGCGCATCGAAACCGGCATCTTGCGCAAAGGTGACACGGTGCTCTTCTCCCCCGGGAATGAGAGCGCAACCGTCACCTCCATAGAGGTCTGGCCTGAAAATAAAGACAAGGTCGAAGCCAAGCCGGGCGAGGCCATCGGCATCACGCTTGATCAACGCTTATTTGTTGAGCGCGGGCACATAGCCTCCCACACCGAAAACCCGCCCATGCTCTCCAACGTGTTCCGCGCCAGCATTTTCTGGCTCGCGCACAAACCGCTAAAGGTCGGGAACAGCTATAAAATTCGCTACGGTACGCATGAGGCAATGGTCAGCGTCCAATCCATCGATAAGGTTATCGACACGCAAGATTTAGGCGATAATTCCGCAGCAGGGGAGGTCGCCCGTAACGCAGTCGCAGAAGTCACTTTGCGCGCCCGCGATCAACTGCCGATTGATCCTTACGTAAACAACGAACGCCTCGGTCGCATCGTGCTCTATGAAGATTACGACATTGTCGGCGGCGGCTCGCTCAACATGGACGGGTACGCCGACCAGCGCCGCAACGCGCCGAAAAGCGAAAACGTCCAATGCGTTGACCACACGCTTTCCCACGATGAACGTGCCATCCAAAACGGCCACCGCGGCGGCGTCTTCTGGCTAACAGGCCTGTCGGGTGCGGGAAAAACAACCCTCGCGATGGCGGCAGAAAAAGCGCTGTTCGATAAAGGTATCCACGTCACCGTGCTGGACAGCGGATTATTCCGCCAGGGCTTGAGCAAAGATTTAGGCTTCTCCCCCGAAGACCGCGCCGAAAACATCCGCCGCGTCGGCCATGTTGCCGACATGATGGCGCATGCGGGGCAGGTGGTGATTACATCCTTCATCTCACCATACCGATCAGACCGCCGCCTTGCGCGTGAAAAAATCGGGGAAGAGCTGTTCAATGAAATCTACGTCTCCGCCGATTTTGAAACCTGTGAAAACCGCGATAAAACGGGCTTATATAAACGCGCCCGCGCCGGAGAGATTAAATCCTTCACAGGACTCAGCAGTGACGCGCCATATGAAAAGCCCGCAAATCCTGAGCTAATAATTGATACACAGGAAAACGGCATTGATTTTTGTATTGAACAGCTCGTAAACTACATCGAACAACAAATCGCGCTGGGTGATTTGTCTGATTCGGCCAAAGATAAAGAACAAGTCCTCGATTATGTCGTCTAAACTGCTTTCCCACCGCCCCGCGCTGACAAACATCGTTAAGCGCATCGCGGTCGAAGCAGGCGAATTAATCATGGAATATTTTGACGGCATTCGCGACATCGCAACGGTGTCCAAGGGCGATGGATCCCCCGTAACGCAGGCCGATCAGGAAGCCGAAAAACTGATCGAAGCCGCGCTTTTGAATATATTGCCTGATATTCCTGTAATAGGGGAGGAGTCCTTTTCCGCAGGCCGCCGCATTGATACAAATGCACAAGACTATTTCTGGCTGGTCGACCCATTGGACGGTACGCGCGCCTTCATCCGCGGTAAATCCGATTTCACAGTTAATATAGGGCTGATCTACAAAAACCAACCTGTATTGGGTGTCATTTACGCTCCTGAACTGGGCGAATTATATGCGGGCTGCTTGAGCGAAGACGGCAGCGCACAAGCCACACGCTATTTCGAGGACAGTGAAACAGAAAAAGCAATCCGCACCCGTGCCATGCCAAAAGACGGTATAACGGTTATATCCGGTGGTGATGTGGATACGACCAACGCCCGCTTTAAGTTGCTCGACCAGTTTAAGGTCAAAAAAGTGATCCGTCTGTCGTCTTCACTAAAAATTTGCAGAATTGCCAATGGTAAAGCCGATATTTACCCCCGTTTCGGCCCCACCTGTGAATGGGACACCGCCGCAGGGCATGCAATTTTGCGTGCTGCCGGTGGTGACATCACGGATATACACGGCAAGTCGTTAACATATGGCGGCACACACCCTGAACTTTTAAATCCGAATTTTGTCGCCTCATCGGGTGATATTGTAAAGCACGCTAGGCTGGCAGGCTGAAATCTCTGCAGATATCACTCAAAACTTGTTCTTTAGATGTTAGCCGCGTATACTTTATTATCGGTACATTAAAGTGATAAAGAAATGACACATAAAAACTTTGCAATTTTAGCTTTAGCGACATGTTTACTTGGATTTCTAAGCGTAGCAAACGCGCAGGAGGGGCTGGCTCCCGGTGCTATACCACCTGATCAGGAACCGACAACAGGAACAAGCGGCGGGTCAGTTGGAACGGTCGATCAGATCAGACCTGTCGTAAACCCGCAAGTTACTGATGTAATCATTGATATCGAACCGATTGAAGAGATGGTCTTTAAGGGCAATAAAAGAGCGTGCGCAACAAAATCGAAATTCTATACGATCGCGCTGAATTTCTACGCATCCGGTAAAGCGGTCGGTGAATCAGGTGAAACAAAGATTATTCAAGAATTACTTGGAGATGTGAACACACAAATCAGGCAAAACGGTGTTCAGAATACAAAGCTATCTGTAATGCAAGATTTTGCCCAGTGTTTCAGTCAGGCTCCCGCTGATAAAAACGCGGAACGCGAAGCAAGAATGATGAAGGAATATGGCGGGTGCGCTGATCTTGATGAGTTGATGGTCAATGTGTTGAAAGATGTTAAGCGCAGAACAAACGTTGATATGGCGCTAACGAAATATCGTAATGTCGACGTCAATCTTGAAAATTCAACATTCAAAAAAGTAGAAGATCCGGTGCCTTTCTTTGTCGAGAAACTCTACGACGCAGCCGACGAAAGCTTCGAAAAAGCAGTGGATACGGCATTTGTTTACAGTACAGCATGTAAAATGTAATAACTTTATTGCATTATCTGTAAAATATATTTGTATATATAAGTGCTTTTGCTTTAAACTACTGTTAAATCAAATTTGCAACGCGCTTTTTAATCGTGTATAAGCAAATAAAAAAAATTAGGTGATAAATAAAAAACGAACGGGATATTGAAAAATGTCAGTACGATCAAGTCTTAGAAATATATTGTTATCTTCAACCTTAACGTTGATGGCGACAAACCCTGCGGCAGCGCAGGCAATATCTGACGCTGAGCAAGACCAAGATTTTCCGGAACTGCATCAGACGGCAGCCGTGCAGGGGTTAAATTTAACAGATGCACAAGCATTTGATTTTGAAAATGCGCCGCTTCTTGATGGCTTTACTATTCCTGAGACAATTTTATCATATAACACGGATCCCGCAGCAGGTGCGATCACTGACCCGCGCGTAATAATGCAGTATGCGGCTCAAGACCAATATCAAAAAATCCCGGTGACGCAACCTATGCACTACCGCGAGCTTTTGGGGCTATCAGGCGCTACGAACTTGCTAAACACCGATGGTGATGTTAGGGAAGGCGGCTCAGTCTCAACTTTTGTTGGTGTGGTCGTTGATCTCAATCCTGATGGATCCCTAACACAAGAATCAATAAACAACATGGTTGATGTTCATAATGAGCTAAGATCAATTATGCGTGGTGATGAAGCGCACCCATCCGCAACCGAAAACTTTGGCGCTTACGTGACCGCCGTAGTGCCGGTTGCACGTAACCCGGAAAACCTAAACAGACCTATTAATACGAATCTGTACGACTACGCTTATGCCCGCGCAGACGTGCAAAACCCGGGTGCAGCAGACGATTTGATAAGGTTTGAAGCCGAGCCGTTACAAACCGGTGGCATTGCGATCTTGATGAATAATGGCGACATCCCTAGGGAAGGCCTCGTACCTTTGAATGAAGATACGCCATATGTTCGTCCTGTAAACGTAGCGGACTACGTTCTGAATCAACCTTTACCGACAATGGAGTCGGACAACATCAAAATCATGATGTTAGCAATGTATAAAGGCGGGCGCCATCTCGCATCTGAAGAGGAGCTAAGCCTTCTTCAGCAACAGCAACGCGCTGACGCAACGATACAAAACCAATCACTTCGTCAAGATGGAACGGTTATGCTTGGGGATGCAGGATCCAGCACGGGTGTTGATTTCCCACCGCTTCTTGGGAATAATTAATTTTCTAAGCGCGTAATTTCTTTTTTTAAATAAACCAAAACCGCATTCTTTCGATTGCGGTTTTTTTAATTCTCTAAAAGAAGTATATCGAGCTTCAAATATAAAAGCGGATTATTTATCCCCTAATTAAACGGCGACAGCTTGTGTTGCGGTTGTTGCACCTGGGGTGCTTGCAACCTTCTCAGCCTCTGCGGCTGCATCTTGCGCCGCTAGCTGAGAAGCCTCTGCCTCCGCAATTCTGGCTTCAGCAAGCTCAAGGTCACTCACTTGTGTGAATGCGGCGGTAATAACGTTACTACCATCTGAGGAAGGATCTGCATTAAATGCAGAAGCCACATCCAAAGACACGCTTGTTGAATCAGGTGTGAATGCTGCCTGTACCGGTGTCGTCTCGGGTGCCCCAAAACCCATATTGTCATCAGCGTAAAATGCCATAACTTCTGCATCAGGCGCGTCAGCGTCCGATGAAAACCCGGAAAAGCCTGTGCTGTCACTTGCAGCTGCTAACTCTACTACCGGGCTGGGGTTTGTCGTTGCGTAAAAACTTGTAACATTGGCGAAAGACTGGGTATCGGCAACACTGGCTGTGTCAATACCTTCGGCCACGGCCGCTTCCATGTTGACTGCACGATCTTGCTCAGCTTCTGCAATATCCTGCTCTAAGTCTGTAATCTTGTCTTCAGTTGTCTCTATGTCTCGCTCGACCTGCTCACGACGGCCTTCTAACTCCGCTTCACGTTCAGCAAGAATCTCTTCAGCGCGTTCAGTGTCAATCGTGCCATCTTCATTTGTGTACTCTCTACTGTCGACACCATGTCTGCGCATTTGTGTCTCAAGTGAGCGTCTGGCGTTACGCCCGCGCGCAGTGTTATCGTTAAAGTCACCACCTTCTTCAAGAAACTCTTGCATCTCATTAATCTCTGCAAGGTCTCTATTGATATCCGCAAGCTCTTGTCTCAGGCGTCCAAGCTCTTTGGTCAGTTCGGCCATCTGCTTGTACATATCGTTGAGCAGGCGGTTCTGCGCATCCAATTCCATGATCAGACGTTGCGTTCTTTGTGCTTTCGATGAACGGCTTGCATTGTCAGGGTCGCTGATACCGCGCTTCAAACGGCCAAGATCCGTAACAAGATTGTCATCAGCATGGTCAGGGTTGTGTTGCTCACGACCCGTTTCTTTTACACTATACTGGAAAGTCTCATGTTCGTCGCGGCGATCGCCTAAAATACCTTGAATAAGGTGAACAGAATCAATCTCTTCAACTGTTCTTGGCTGCGCTAATGCGTGTTCTGTGCGAAGGAAATCTTCTAAGCCGATAATTTTGGAATGTTCTTCAACGCCTTCGCCTTCACCCCATTCTTCAACAAGGCTCCACCCCGCAACGTCAAAGCCGTCCGGATGATCCAGATCATGTCGCGTGTTTAAATCTAATTCTTTTAATTGTGCTAGTCCCACATCAGTCACTCTAGTGTCCCCCACCGAATTTTTGATAATTCTTAGGAGGATAACCCGTAAATATTAACAATATGTAAATAGGAACGATCCTGTTCTAAAAGTTCCTATTTTCCCTGTGTATTTAAAATCGATGCCTAAAGATTTTTTCTTTTTTATGTTCATCGATGTAAAGAAACTACGCCTTTTTTTTGTAGAATGCAAACTTTTGTTGTGTTTTTTTCACAAAAATCGAAACTATCTTAAGTCGTTGAAATAATTATAAGCCCCTAAGAGTTATGGAATACTAATCTTATGCAGGTAAAGCCATAAATTTGTCATAACTTTATAAGTAAAAACTAATAAAATAAGAAATATTTATTTTTCTCCAAGGAATCATCTTCTCATATCGTCTCATTTATATAATATGGGCGCGTCCCAATACATGGAATGGTTGAACGATGCCGGAAAAGGAAGAATTAGAGCTGATTGAACGCGCGCGTCAGGGCGATGCGCATGCGTTCGAATCTCTGATCAACCTGTACTATAAGGATATATTCAAAATGGCCTATAAATGGTGTGCAAATCAAAGGGACGCGGAAGATATCACGCAGGAGGTCTGCATAAAACTCGCGCGCAACATTCAAAATTTCCGCGGCGATTCGAAATTCACCAGCTGGCTTTACGTCATGGTCATCAACACCGCCAAAGATTGGTATAAATCCCAAAATCGCCACCCCGAAGGCTCGGAACTGCTCGAACACATCGCGGGGCAAGACGCGAAATCAGAAGAAAAACTCTTCGCCGCCCAAGTAATGGAACAAGTGCATAAACTGCCAGAGGCGGAAAAAGAATCGCTCCTGCTGGTGATGGGGCAGGGGCTCTCTCATAAGGAGGCCGCCGACCTCGCAGGGGTCAAAGAAAGCACCATCTCATGGCGCATTCATGAGGCCAGAAAAAAACTCCACGCGCTTTTCACAAGGGAGGAACGCTATGGATAACGATAATATGAAGAATAAAGATTTCGACGAAAAACTCGAAAAAATCCTGCGCGATGATAACACGCCTGACATTGATGATAACGCCCGCAAAATAGCGGTTAATCTGGCAATGGCCGAATTCAAAAACGCGCAAAATGAAAAAGAATCGCAAAAAAAATCAAATAATTTCCAAGGAAGTTCATTCCTCTCTCGTCTTATGGGCAGATCAACCCAAAACGGAAGAGAGAACACAATGGAAAACAAATCAAAAAAACGCTTCGGCCTTAAAGGCATGTCGGCCATGACTGCTATCGTCGTTGTCAGCGTACTAAGCCTTGGTCAATTACAAGACGCAGTAGATCGTTACGAAAAGCCGCAAGATGCTAAAACTCCGCCTGTATATAGCGGCGGTGGCGGCAATAATTTTGGCAGCATTGCTTCAAACATCAACACAAGTGTGAGCTCGCCTCGCATAGATTTACCTAGCTTCTCCGATGTCGCAGATGCGATAACCGGAAATACAGGAAGTGCGGAAGGGACGAAAAAACCGCAAATTGTGTCGACTCCCGCAAACGGTGAAGAAGTGTACCCCACCTACTTCGAACCGGGTGAACGGCAAAACCAAGAAGACCTCGAACGCGCCCAACGTGAGGCAGGCAGTGCGATCCCCGTTCCGACAGGCTCACCCGAAGGAAGGGTGGTAGCAGTGCCTGAAACTAAAGATCAAACACAGGCCGATGACCCGCTCCATCGCTGGCGTGCGTTACAGGAAGAACGCATCTCCCGTGAGCTGAGCGATGATTCTGTAGGCGCTCAGGCGGCTGCAAAACCTGCCGCCCCTGCCGAAACAAAAGCCAAACCTGAAACTTCAAGCGCTGCCGAGCCATTGCATCGCTGGCGAAAAGTTCAGGAAGATTTTACGGATTTACCAAAAGAAGCGTTGAACAACGTGATTCTTCCAGACGACCAAATGGAAAGATGGAGAGTCATTCAAGAAAAAAGAGTAGAGTACAACAACACGGACAAATTCGAAAAATTCGAACCCAATAGCTTCCAACAGGTCGCGAGCAATCCTGTCTCCACCTTCTCCTCTGACGTGGACACGGCCAGCTACGCCTTTGTGCGCAGAACCATCAATAACGGCAGCTTGCCGCACCCTTCACAAGTGCGTACCGAAGAAATGGTGAATTATTTCACCTATAACTACCCTGTGCCCGCAAGTCGCGCCGAACCGTTCAAACCCACTGTCACCATGATGGACAGCCCGTGGGCGGAAGGGCGCAAACTGATGCATATCGGCATCAAGGGCTACGAAGTGGAAAAGGGCGCGCTCAATTCCAATCTGGTCTTCCTGCTTGATGTCTCAGGCTCAATGAACCGCACGGATAAATTACCGCTGGTCAAATCCTCCATGCGCTTACTTCTCGATACGCTAAGCCCGAGTGACACGATTTCCATCGTCACCTACGCAGGATCAACAGGCGTGGTGTTAGAGCCAACCCCTGTGTCTCAGAAAAACAAAATCCTTAATGCGCTTGAGAATTTGAGAGCGGGCGGCGGCACAGCTGGCGCGGCGGGAATCGAGCTCGCCTACCAACAAGCTGAGCAGAACTTTAAGGAAAACGCCGTCAACCGCGTCATCCTCGCCACAGATGGAGACTTTAACGTCGGCATCACCGATCGAGAAGAGCTGAAACGCTACATCGAACGCAAGCGTGAAAAGGGCATCTTCCTGTCCATCCTCGGCTTCGGTACAGGCAATTATAACGACCATCTGATGCAAACCTTGGCGCAAAACGGCAACGGTACGGCGAATTACATCGACTCACTGAAAGAAGCGCAGAAAGTGTTGGTCGATGAGGCAACCTCCGCTCTGTTCCCGATTGCCAAAGACGTTAAGTTTCAGGTTGAGTTTAACCCGAACGCCGTCGCGGAATACCGCCTGATCGGTTATGAGACTCGCAGCCTGAAACGCGAAGATTTCAACAATGACAAAATCGACGCAGGCGATATCGGCGCAGGCCACAGCGTAACCGCCATCTATGAATTCGTTCCCGTCGGCAGCGACGCAGTCACGATGGACCCGCTGCGCTACGGCAATAAGGATGATGTGGCAAAGCCAACAGGCGATGCGAGTGAGTATGCTTTCGTGAAAATCCGTTACAAACTGCCGATGGAAAACACCAGCAAGCTGATCACAAAGCCTGTGCCCGTCAAGAAAGCCTTTGGCAACCCGAACGCCGATGTTCGCTTCAGCGTCGCGGTCTCTGCCTTCGCGCAAATCATGCAGGGCGGGCAATATACAGGCCAGTACAGCCTGGATGACATCATCGCACTCGCCCAAAGCGGGAAGGGCACAGACCCCTACGGCTACCGATCAGAGTTTATCTCAATGGTTAGGTTAGCAAAATCACTACAAAGGTAAATGTGAGCGACTTCAACCGAGTTTACGAAGGTTGAACAATTAAAGCTTTCCCCACAGGAGCGTCCGTAGCGTAAGAAAACGTTGCGGGCGTTCTTCTTCATAAATAGATATGAAATTTAAGACGCCTCACGCTTGATCGGCATATGCCCTTCAATCGTGCCGAACTGGGTCAGGCTGTTTAAGATTTTCTCTGAAAACGCATTGTTTCGAATAACAGGAACACGTGTAGAATCAACATCATAATTGATATTTTTAAAACTTCCATTGAAGCCAACGGCCTCAACCATTTTCTCCTTATCGCGCAACGCAATGGAAACTTCGCCGATTTTCGCAACATCATTATCCCAGCTAAAACGGGTAAAACCGCGATACTTAAATTTCTCATCAACATAACGGTCACTAATCCGCAAAATCTCATCCATAATGGCGTGGTATAGCTGAGATCGCGTTGGGCGTTCTAACAAGATCGTGAATTCCAAACCTGAATATTCAGGCACATCACTTTCAAAATACGCAGGTTTTTGACAATTCTGCGGCTCAGTAATGCAAACAGTGATCGCATAAAGGCCGTTTTTCAATTTCTCCAAATCGACCAGCGTCAAATCGTGGTAATCAAAAGAAAGCGGTTTAAGCGCGTCTCTAATCTGGGCTTCCGTTTTTAAAACAGTCGATAGGCATTGAATATGCCCACTATCATCGCTTAACTGTGCCAAAACGGGCGTGTCGTGATGCCCTGTAAAAGGCGTACTTCGTTTGCCCGACACATTACTGCGCAACCTTAACAGCTCACGCAACTCATGCTCACGTGCTTTCTTGATCGCCAAAAACGCGGTCTGGATAATCTCCGAACTCGGCAAATTCGGCTCCACCCGCCATTTGCGTCCGTAGGTAATTTTTAGCGGCGCATCGGGCAAATGATTCTTATAATTATCTTTGCCAATCACGCCAACCATAATATAAAGCCCGCTCTCATCTTCGCAGGCAAACAGCGGGTACTTCTCCGAAAATGAAATATCGGCCATCACTTGTTCAATCGAATCAAGCGTGTGTTCATATTCAAGATAATGTTGCGGGATACAGTTATTCCCGTCATCCATTTCAATAATAGGAGCACCGGGCATTGGCTTCTCTGCCGTCGCATAAGCCAATAATTTGGAACGTTGCTTTTGAATATCCATATCCTTCTACCCTCATCCAATATGAACAACATGAACAATAGCGTATAGAAGCAAATCTAATGATGGAAAAGGGGTTAAAATATGGTAATCAGAACAAAATCGAAAAACGATAAAGCCAACATGCGCCCGATATAATTTACCAAAACAAAAATAAGTTTGGCTTTTAAGGCCATATAGATTAAACAGGGCACAGAATTTAAGGAATACAGGCGAAACTATGTCACAGAATTTAAGAAACATCGCGATCATCGCACACGTTGACCACGGTAAAACAACATTGATTGATTCAATCATGAAGCAAAGCGGTACATTCCGCGAAAACCAGAGCGTGGACGAGCGCGTCATGGATTCCAACGATCTTGAAAAAGAACGCGGCATCACAATTTTGGCCAAGCCGACCTCCATCCAATGGGGCGATACACGCATCAATATTATCGACACACCGGGCCACGCCGATTTCGGCGGCGAAGTGGAGCGCGTTCTTCACATGGCGGATGGTGTTATCCTGCTGACCGATGCGGCGGAAGGGCCAATGCCACAAACAAAATTCGTGCTGGGTAAAGCCCTCGCGCAAGGCTTACGCCCCATCGTTATCATTAACAAAATTGACCGCCCTGACGGTCGACCCGAAGAAGTCGTTGACGAAGTGTTTGACCTGTTCGTCTCTCTCGATGCGAACGACGATCAGCTCGACTTCCCAATTCTCTACGCATCAGGCCGCGATGGTTGGTGTACACGTGAACTTGAAGATGAGCGCAAAGATTTATCGCCTCTTCTGGAACTGGTTCTGGAACATGTGCCAGCGCCGGATGTTGACTTTGATAAGCCGTTCGCGTTGTTGGCAACCTTGCTCGACTCTGACCCGTTCCTCGGCCGCTGTTTGACAGGCCGCGTGGCACAAGGGCGCGCCAACGTGAATGATGCGGTAAAGGCGATTAACCTTGACGGCGAAACCGTTGAAACAGGCCGCCTGACGAAATTGCTGAAATTCGAAGGCACAGAGCGCGTACCTGTGAAAGAAGTGCAGGCAGGGGACATCATCTGTGTCGCAGGCCTTGCAAAAACATCTGTTGCCGACACAATCGGCGATCCCGCATTGGAAAGCCCGATCCCATCAACGCCGATTGACCCGCCGACCATGTCGGTGACAATCTCGGTCAACGATTCCCCGTTCTCAGGCAAAGAGGGCAGCAAAGTCACCTCAACCATGATCCGTCAACGCCTGCTCGCCGAAGCAGAGGTGAATGTCGCAATCACCTTTAAAGAGAGCGACGAAAAAGATTCATTCGAAATCGGCGGAAGAGGGGAACTGCAACTGGGTGTCTTGATTGAAACCATGCGCCGCGAAGGATTCGAACTCACCGTTTCCCGCCCGAAAGTGTTGTACCAGACAGACGAAAACGGCAACAAGCTAGAGCCGATCGAAGAAGTCTTCATCGATGTAGACGAAGAATATTCATCCTCAGTAGTCGATCAAATGAACCGCCGCAAAGCCGAAATGACGGATATGCGAAGCTCTGGCATCGGCAAGACGCGCATCACATTCCTCGCGCCGTCACGCGGGCTAATCGGCTATCAAAGCAAGTTCCTAACCGACACACGCGGCACAGGTATCATGAACCGTTTATTCCACTCTTACGCCCCGTTTAAAGGCGAGGTCGGCCAGCGCAGAAACGGCGCGCTCATCTCCAGCGAGACGGGAACAGCTGTGGCTTACGCTATTTTCAACCTGCAAGATCGCGGCGTAATGTTCATCGGCCATCAAACGCCCGTTTATGCCGGCATGATTGTGGGCGAGCATAACCGCGAAAATGATTTGGAAATCAACGTTCTAAAGGGAAAGAAGCTGACCAACGTGCGCGCCTCCGGCTCAGACGATGCGGTCACGCTCACACCGCCACGCAAAATGTCATTAGAAGATATGATGTCCTACATCAACGACGACGAACTGATGGAAGTAACACCGGAATCATTGCGTCTACGCAAGAAATTCCTATGCCCGCATGAGCGTAAAAAAGCCGCCCGCGCCGCGTCATAAAAATAAAAACTGTGCACATGCAGCATGTTTTATACAAGTGAAAATCAATTTTCCCTTGTGAAACGCCGCATGTGCTGACAAAGTGGAATATTAACAAAATGTAAGAATATATATGTTCAAAGACCACGAAAGACTCGACGTAAACACCAAAACGACCGACGTCACCCCCCCACGAAAAAACCCTGAATTATCCGTGAAAGAAAAAGTCCGACTGCTCGTACAACATTGCGCGCAATATGAGGGCGCCGATAACAAACTGGCCGTGCGCCAGCTTGCCAACACACTTATTCCATTCTTCGCCTTATGCGGCATAATGATTTACAGCTTCTCAAGCGCATACTGGCTCACCGCTCTTTTGACCATTCCCGCATCATTCCTGCTCGTACGCATCTTCATCATTCAGCATGACTGTGGCCACGGGTCTTTCACAACATCAAGAAAATGGAACAATCGCATCGGCCGCGCAATGAGCGTGCTGACATGGACGCCGTATGATTTCTGGCGCAAAACGCACAATATGCACCACGCCAGTTCAGGAAATCTGGATAATCGCGGATTCGGTTCGATTGAGACCATCACGGTGGAAGAATACGAAAATCTACCAAGCAATCTGAAATTCTGGTACCGCACGTATCGTAACCCTTACATTATGCTATTACTCGGTACGCCTTTTTTCATCATCGTTGGGCAGCGTTTTGCTCATGCTGAACCGTTTCCGTTTGCGGAAGTGAAGAAGAAAGTCACCTTTAATCAGATCTGGAAAAGTGTTTTTGGCCTGAACGCCGCACTGGTCTTAACCTATGGTGCTTTAGGGCTAGTGTTTGGTTTTGCGCCTGTTTTGCTCACATATCTTCCGATTGTGGTCGGTACGGCGATCATCGGCGGGTGGTTGTTCTTTATTCAGCACCAATTCGAAGACGCACATTGGGAGAAAAAAGAAAATTGGAGCTATCACGAAGCCGCCGTCATGGGCAGTTCTTACTATGATTTGCCAAAGCCCATCCAATGGCTTACCGGGAACATAGGCCTACACCACATCCACCACTTAAACGCAAAAATTCCCAATTACAGCCTGCAAAAATGCATGGATGATAATGAGGAGCTCAGCACGTTAAATCGTATTACCTTCTGGGAAAGCTTCAAATACGCGCATCTTGCATTGTGGGATGAAAGCACCAAGAAAATGGTGAAGTTTTATTAAATCGTCAATCGTCCTGAAAACAGATTGAGAATGTGTCCAGACGCACATGATTTCTTTAGGCCTGCGCCTTGATATCTTCTAATTCCAACCAGCGGAGCTCCAATTTATCTAGCTCCGCTTTTACTTTGGGATATCGCTTGGAAATACGCGTGAATTCTTCTGCGTCCTTTGTATAAAGGTCAGGGTCAGCCATTTTCTCATCTAATTTGGCCACTTCCTGTTCCAACTTTTTGATTTTCGCAGGCAGCTTTTCCAACTCATGTTTGAGCTTATAGGTAAACGCAACCTTTTCCTTTTGCGGCTCAGCCTCTTCCTCTACTTTTTTCGGCTTTTCATTTTTCTTTGCAGAACTGGCCTTTTGCGCTTTATCGTCTCTTTTCTGCAGGCTCTTACGAAACGCAATGTAATCGCTATAGCCGCCGACAATGCCCTCAACATGCGCATCGCCTTCAAAGGCGAGCGTCTTCGTCACCACCTGATCTAAAAAATCCCGATCGTGAGAGACCACAAACAACGTCCCGTCATAACTGGTCAGAACCGAGGTCAGCATATCCAGCGTATCCATATCCAGATCATTGGTCGGCTCATCCAAAATCAGCATAGAGCCGGGGTTTGCCAAAACTTTTGATAACATCAATCGGTTCTTCTGCCCGCCCGACAGGGTAGAGACTTGCCGCCACGCATCTTCAGGATCAAACAGGAAATCCTTCAAATACCCGCACACATGGCGCGATTTGCCGCGAACATCCAGATAATCCGACCCTTCAGGACACAAATTATCTTTCAAAGATTTTTCTTCCTGCAACATCGAACGCTTCTGATCGAAATAGCTGAATGTCAAATTCTTCGCCATCTTGATCCGCCCCGCATCAGGCTCTTCTTCCCCCGTCAGAAGACGCAAAAAGGTGGTTTTTCCCGCGCCGTTCTTGCCCAAAATGCCTATACGGTCTTTTTTCTTAATCCGCATATTGAACTTCTCAAGAATGCGCTTATCGCCATAGGATTTTGACACATTGAAAAATTCCGCCACGTTGCGAGAGGACTCTTCCGCCGTCACGGGCGGCAATTCTATCGTGGAGGTCACACGACGAAACGCCTTCTGATCACGCTCCAACTCCGCGCGCGCTTCATAGGCTTGCGCTTGGCGGCGCACATTGCGCTTTACCCGCGCCTTCACGCCCTTATTCGCCCACGCAATTTCCTGCTCAACCTTCTTAGCACGATTATGGAGCGCGCGGCTTTCCTGCTCCAACAACTCTTGTGACCACTCTTCAAAATGCGCAAACCCTTTCGGCGCAACCCGCAAGCTTCCACGGTCCAGCCAGAACACGCGATCGGTCGTATTCGCCAAAAACCGTCGATCATGACTGACAATCAAAACCGCCCCGCGATATTGGTTGATATACCCTTCCAACCATTCAATAAGTTCCAAATCCATATGGTTGGTCGGCTCGTCCAGTAACAGGATGTCAGGCTCTTCCACCAACGCCTTGGCAAGCGATGCCCGCCGCAACTGCCCACCCGATAAATTTTCAAGTTTGGCATCCAGATCTAGGAGGAGGGGGGTAACCACCATCTCTAACCGATATTCAATATCCCAATCTTCCAGCGTATCGGGCAACCCTTCCAAAACCAACTCACGCACTGTTTTCTCTGGTGTGGGCTCAACATTTTGCTGCATATATCCCGTCGTCGTGCCCGCAAGCAAGAACCGCTTCCCGTCATCAATCTCCCGATCACCGGTGATAATATTCATCAGCGTTGTTTTACCCGCACCATTCTTACCCACCAACGCAATTTTGCGCCCGGTGTGGATATGAAAACTCAAATCCTCAAAAAACGGCTTTCCGGCGATTAATACGCTCGCCTCTTCAACACTTAAAATCAAATCACTCATACAAATATGCCTTACATCTCTCAGGCGCGACTATACCGCCTGAGACACAGAGATAAAGGGAAAAATAAGATTGCGCGCTTACAGCCCGTTTTCTTGATAGGGGGAGGGTGCAGCCGCATCGGCGTAAAGTTGTTCAATCGAATGCTGTTCCATCGCGCTGTAAAGGTCAAACTCACTCAAAACAGGCTGGCCTAATGAGGTCTCAAAATCCGCTTGGGAAGAGCTTTTAAACGTATCTTCTCGCGTTTTATCAGAGGCGTTGGACGCAAAAATCCCCGCCGCGCTGACAGGCAGAAAATCCTCATACGTGATCGGCGTAAAATCGACAAGCCCCTGCTCAATCAGGTCTTCCAAATCCGCCCCTTGCGGCACGGGCGCATCGCTCGTTTTATAATATTGGAAATAGGCAAGCCCCTCCGCGCGCATCTCATCCGGATCGGATGGAAAGCCTTCTTGGAATTTCTCGGTCAAAACCTGCATGTATGCCGCCGCGTTCGAGCCATCAGGCGCAGGCGTAATCTCCGCCCGCACATCATTAAGAATTTTATCGTACAAAGCACGCCCCTCGGGCGTTAAAGCCGCTCCGCGCTGTTCAATCTCACCAAATCGTGCCGTATGCAGCCCTGCTTCGCCTTCAAATCGCACCTCTTCGGTCAACGCCTTAAAAGATGTCTGCCGCAACAAAATCGGATGGCTCGGCGGCGGCCCTTCAATCACATTCTTCGCTGCCATACCGCGTTCAGGCATCTGCGCATGAATATGGTCGATATCCAGCGTGCGCGGGGTCAAATGGTTAATATGCGGCCCCTTAAAACAGACAATATCCGCAACCCGCGGGTCAGCCTCTTTCAGCTCCTCGTAAAACGCCTTATCCACGGCGGCATCTTCGTGCCATTTAAACGTAATCGCCGCCTGCTCAATAAAATCCTGCGCATCCGCATCATTCAGCCCACCTTGCGCCTCGGCCGTATCAACCAGCTCACGCAGCCGCGGCGTAAAAATATCCCGCGCATTTAAAATCTCTTCTGATCGCGCGCGCAATTCCTCATCCTTAATCAACTCCGTACGGAGTAGGGAGGTAAACACACGAAACGGCGATTGCGACAACGCCTCCGCATCCACCGCTCGAAAGGCCGTGGAATGTACGGGCACATTGGCTTGTGTCAGGTCATAATAACTGACGGGCTTCATCCCCATCACACCGAACACGCGCGAAATCATCTGCAATTCATCCGCCGTACCAAGGCGTATTGCGCCGTGCCGTTCTTCCGAAATCCGATCAAGATTGTCCGTATCGGCAAGTTCGGCCTTTAAATCAGGGTCACCGCTCAAAACTTCGTCATTCGTCTCCGCCACCAAATCGAGTAGTTCACCATATGCGGGAACCTCCGTACGATACATTTTCGACATTTCCTGCGAAAATCGTGCGCGTATCTCGTCCGATGAAATAAATTGAGCGTCAGCCATATGCAAATCTATCCTTCTTTATTATGATCTCATTGTATCATATTCTAAAGTCTAATCAATTTCTGCAAAGGGGATCAAGCATGACAGACGCCGCGCAAACGCCGATGAACAAAGATGAAATTTTCAAAATTTTCGGCCTTGATGTTCTCAATACAAAAAGCGGTGACTTGCACGTCTACAGCCCAATCGACGGCGCAAATATCGCCTCAATCAACAAAGACAGCACTGAGAAGGCTAAAAAGAAAATCACAGCATCGGCAAAGGCTTTCAAGGAATGGCGCAGTGTTCCCGCCCCAAAACGCGGCGAACTGGTTCGTTTGCTTGGCGAAGTTCTGCGCGAGAACAAAAACGCACTCGGCTCTCTGGTCAGCCTTGAATGTGGCAAAATCCATCAGGAAGGTTTAGGCGAGGTGCAGGAAATGATCGACATCTGCGACTTCGCGGTCGGCCTAAGCCGCCAACTCTACGGCCTGACCATCGCATCAGAACGCGTAGAGCATAAAATGCGCGAAATTTGGCACCCGCTAGGGCCCGTCGGGATTATAAGCGCCTTTAATTTCCCCGTCGCGGTCTGGTCATGGAACGCAACGCTCGCACTTGTCTGCGGTAACAGCATCATCTGGAAACCGTCGGAGAAAACACCCCTCACCGCGCTCGCCTGTCAATATTTATTCGAACAGGCTTGCGAACGCTATGACGATGACCTGCCTGCCAATCTCTCCCAAGTCCTTATCGGGAAGGCGGGCATAGGGCAAACACTGGTTGATAGCAAGCATGTGCCTCTGATCAGCGCAACAGGCTCAACCGCCATGGGGCGCGCCGTTGCCCCGCGCGTGGCAGAGCGCTTTGGCCGCTCCATTCTTGAACTCGGCGGAAACAACGCCATCATCGTCGCGCCTAGCGCGGATTTAGACCTCGCCTTTGCAGGCATCGTCTTCGGCGCAGTCGGCACATGCGGCCAGCGCTGCACAACCACCCGCCGCGTTTTCGCGCACGAAGATGTGTATGATGTGCTGATAACGCGCCTGAAAAACGCGTACGGAAACCTGAAGATCGGTGACCCGCTCGATCCTCAAACACTGGTCGGCCCTTTAATTGACGAACAAGCCTATCTGGCGATGGAAGATGCTCTGAACAACGCCGAACTGAACGGCGGAACAGTCACGGGCGGCGGTCGTGTTCTGGCAGATAAATACCCCAACGGCTATTACGTCAAACCCGCCATCGTCGAAATGCCTGAAGGTTCAAACGTGAGCGAAGAAACCTTCGCGCCCATCCTATACGTATTTAAATACAAAGACTTAGATGATGCAATTAAACGCCAGAATGACGTGCCGCAAGGGCTGTCATCCTCCATCTTCACCAACGATATGCGCGAGGCTGAAATCTTCACATCCGAATCAGGCAGTGATTGCGGGCTTGCCAATGTAAATATCGGCACGTCAGGCGCAGAAATCGGCGGCGCGTTCGGCGGTGAAAAAGAAACCGGAGGAGGGCGCGAGAGCGGCTCAGACAGCTGGAAGGCCTATATGCGCCGCATGACATCGACGGTGAATTACTCCTCCGAATTGCCGCTGGCGCAAGGGATTAAATTTGATACGGAATAAGTGAAACCTTTTGAATGTTTAGCGCGAATAAAGGCGCAAACCACACATAAGAAGGATAAATCATGTTTAAAACGAGCGCCCTGGCCATCATAATGGCATTTTGTTTTCTCCCTTTTACCGCCTCGGCCGATGAAATTGCCGTCGGGTCAAAAGCCCCCGATTTCACCATTCCAAACGCAAAGTCCGAACAGGTGAATTTATACGATCTACTCGAAAACGGCCCCGTTGTTCTCAGCTTCTATCGCGGCGGTTGGTGCCCCTATTGCAACGAGCAACTTCAGGCCTATCAGGGTGATTTGGATAAATTCGGTGAATATGGCGCACAACTTGTCGCCATCTCCCCCGAGCAGCCCGAAAGCGCAAACGAAACAGCGTTGGCAAACGAAGTCACATTCCAAGTGTTAAGCGACTTTAACAACGATGTTGCCCGCTCTTACGATCTCATCTGGACGGTTCCCTCTGACATGCGTGAAAAGTTCTATGGCTGGTTGGAAAGTACCACAGGGAAGAATTTAGCCGCCTATAACGGCATTGAAAGCGATGAGCTACCTATTCCCGCAACCTTCGTGATCGCGCAGGACGGCTCAATTACCTACATGTTTAAAAACGAAAACTACAAACTCCGCGCCGCCAATGAGGAAATATTAGAAGCCCTCGCGCAGTTGCAAAACTAAACGCTTTATGAGCAATCCATATTGTAAAGCGTCTTATCGCAATGCAGGCATTTAAAAACATACACCGCGGGGTCGCCACCTGCGGTGTAATATTCGACCATATCTTGCCAGTCCGAAAAGCTAAGGCCGTAATCCCGCAAAATATTCTCGATGTCGGTTTCACCTAACGCAGAAAGCTCTTCCTTGCTCGCATCGCCCATAAAAGCACAAGCATCATCACAATGGCTTAACCATTCTTCCTGCTGCCAAGAAATAAAGCTAGGCGTTCTTTCACACACCTCTGCTACGATTTCAGGTTTTATGCCATCACTCAACAAAGGATGAGAATCTGAAAACTCACCATCAAACTTCTTAGCCGCAGAGCCGTCATGGATGCACCAAGGGCATATAAATTCAACATCCTCTACGGCATAAATGGTAGAAGTCGCAACGTAACCACGTTTTTGATTGCAACACGCGCAAGTTTCATCGCTCTTCTCCAAAGCACCACTCGTTAAAGGGGCAGGATGATATTTGAAGGAGGGAAGTGTTTCCATGATTTTAAGATCGCAAAACAGAAAGCCAGTCTTTTTGAGTGTCCGTCAACCGCTCATCAGGCGTCATCACCGCGCCTTTAAGGGCGGTTCGGATATTATCAGGCGTCTCAGAAATTCCGTTCTCAAGCAGTTTCAAAACCAAGGTTTTAATCTTGCCGATATTCTTATTATAAACGGCGAACACGGCCTCCACACTCACATGCTCATCAGGGTCTTCCCGCCAGCAATCATAATCCGTGGCAATCGCGAGCGTGACATAGCCCATCTGTGCCTCACGCGCCAAAAACGCCTCGGGCACGTTTGTCATACCCACCACATCGGCCTTCACCGCATGGCGTAAGAAATTGCTCTCCGCTTTCGTGCCCAAGCGCGGCCCTTCCACACAGGCATAAATCTTGTCAGAATGAAGCGATAAGTTAATCTCTTCTGCAGCCTTCAACACATCTTGCGCCAAAACGGGGCAGGTAGGCTCAGCCGTTGAAATATGCGCGGTCACACCTTCACCAAAGAAAGAGTTTTTTCGAAAACCGCGCGTATGATCGAAATATTGAGAGGCGAGCGCGAGATCACCGGGCGCAATTTCTTCCTGCAAAGATCCGCTTGCCGAAATACTGAGAAGCGTGCGCGCGCCGAGTTTTTTAAGTGCATAAATATTTGCTCTGAAATTCACTTCACTGGGCAGGAATTCATGATTGCGCCCATGCCGCGGCAAAAACAGAACCTTTGAATCAAACGCCTCACCTTCAACAACAGGCGCGGAAGGTTTGCCAAAAGGCGTTTCTACATCATGCTCTTGTAAAACCGTAACCTCATCGAGAGCATACAAACCTGAACCGCCAATAATACCAAGCATAAAACACCTATGTCGTTGCTGTTAAAACTATAACAACGACAGTAAATATATACACTCACATGTCAATGAAACTTGACGGCTTTAGGCGTAAAATTACGCTGGCGCAGCGTCGCCGTAATCATTATCCGCATCTGAACCGTAATCTGTGTCGAATTCAGCGATAACGTCTTCAAGGTTAATGCCGTAATCTCTCTGGAGCAGGTCTGCAGCACTCTGAATTTCAGGGTCATGCCCGTTATCATAATTTTCAGCACAAATAATCAGACTACGCGCAGCGGCCTCAACCTTTGCCAACCCCTCTTCACTGGTAGGGTCAAACGCATTTTCTTCTGTGCTATATTCGGCATAATCTGCACCGCGTTCAGCAGCCTGATAACGCTTCGCAGCCTTGTGCAAATACCCATCCGACAAAAGCGTGTTGTGGATTTTATCGACGCCATCTTGGAAAAATTTCATAATACCCATAATAATCTCACCTGTTTTTACTTATTTAACTAAGTTTATAAGGGAAAAATGAAAATTATGCAAACAATGTCCGCTGGGCGTAATCGCCAAAGCGCTCGCCATCTTCGCGGTCATTCGCATATTTACCGAGTAATTCATCAAGCGTGGATAGAATCTCTGTTTCATCGGCCTCTTCCAGATAAACCTGATTAAGCCGTTCACCCTCATAATCTCCCGCCAATCGCAGAACATATTTACCCGGATTTTTGCCGACAAGCCCGATTTCCGCGGCGTATGATCGCCCGCACCCGTTCGGGCATCCGGTGATACGCGTTGTGATCGGTGTATCAATCAGCCCGTGCTTTTCCTGCAGCGCCTCAACCTTGGTCACAAATTCGGGCAAATAGCGTTGACCTTCCGCAAGCGCAAGAGGGCAGGTTGGTAAAGCAACACAAGCCATCGCCTCACGCCGCGTTGGATTCATCGCCTCAATCGTAATGCCGTGCTTGGCCAAAATCTCTTCGACCGTGGCTTTATTTTCCTCCGCGACAAACGTCATCATAATGTTCTGGTTGCCCGTAAAACGGAAACCACAAATATCAGCCTGCGCCAGTTCAACCAAGGCAGATTTGATGTTATAGCCATCCTCATCAATCACGCGCCCGCTCTCAACAAAGGCGGTGTAATACCACTGGTTTTTATGATCTTTAACCCAGCCAAACGCATCTCCGCGCGTTTCAAACGCCGGAACCTCGCGCACAGGATCAAATTTGTAGCCCAAACGTTTTTCAACTTCCGCAACGAAGTTATCAACGCCCATGCGGTCAATCGTATATTTCAAACGCGCCAAGTTTCGCTTCTCGCGGTTTCCATTATCGCGCTGTACCGCCGCAATCTGCCAACACGCGTCCAGAGCTTTATCCTTTGGAATGAACCCAATCAGATCACCACGCCGCGGATAAGTGTCAGGATTCCCATGCGTTGCGCCTAATCCGCCACCGATGGAAACGTTAAAGCCTTCAAACGTGTCACCGTCACCAACCGCAATCAGGCCGATATCGTTCATAAACACATCAACATCATTCAGCGGGGGAATCGCAATCGCGATTTTAAATTTCCGCGGCAGATAATTATCCTTATAAAGCGGGTCTTCCTCAGCCTCACGATCGTGCGGTAATTTCTCACCATCCAACCATACTTCCTGATAAGCGCGCGTCTTCGGCAATAAATGCTCGCTGATCTTGGTGGCGTACTCATGCACTTCCTCATGAAACGGCGCAATCGCGGGATTCGCAATCGACATCACATTACGGTTCACATCACCACACGCCGAAATCGCATCCAGCCCGAGCGCATCAAAATCTTTCATTGTCGGCTTCATCCGCGCCTTGACCACACCGTGGAACTGAACCGTCTGGCGCGTGGTAATCTTAATAACGCCGCTCGCCTTGGTGTCACAGCTGTCCTGCAAGCCAAGCCATTGCTCTGCGGTTACATCACCGCCCGGAATGCGCAGGCGAATCATAAAGGAATACGCCCATTCCAACTTCTTATCTTCGCGCTCCTGCCTGCGGTCACGGTTATCCTGAATGTAGGAACCGTGAAATTTGATCATCTGCTTGCCGTATTCGGTGACATTGCCCGTCACACGATTATCCATTTGCTCGCCCAGATCACCGCGCAAGCCCTTACTGCCTGTCTTAAATCCTTCAACTTCAGAAAGGTTCTCTGGTTTGTTCAATTCATCACTCATTAATAGACATCCTTCAAATAGCGGTCATTTTCTTCCAAATCAGCCACAAAGTCTGCGGCCTCGTCCTGCGTGAACGATTTTTCAGAGGCGATAATTTCAATCAGCGCGGCATCAACATCCTTGCTCATCCGCTCCTTATCGCCACACACATACAGCGTTGCGCCACCATCAATCCACTCTACCAGATCTTTGGCATTTTCGCGCATTTTATCCTGCACATAAATTTTATGATCCTGATCACGAGAGAAGGCGAGATCAATGCGGGCTAACTCCTCGGTCGCAAGATGCTCTTGCCATTCTGCCTGATACAGAAAATCGCAATGCATGTGCTGATCGCCAAAAAACAGCCAGTTCCGCCCCGACGCCGCGCGGTCAGAACGCTCGTAAACGAATGATCGAAACGGCGCAACACCAGTGCCCGGGCCGATCATAATCATATCCGTATCATCAGGCGCAAGATTGAAAATCTGATTTTGGTGAATGTAAAACTCCACCTCATCACCTTCTTTCAAATCCGCAAGATATTTCGAATAAATGCCGTATCCCGTTGATCCGTCTTCTTTTTTGTAGGTCGCCAGCGCAACGGTCAAATGCACTTCGCCCTCATGATAAGATGGGGAGGAGGCTATCGAATAAAGCCGCGGCGCCTTATCGCCGTTATTCTTATCATCAGGCACCATAATCCCCGCCGCATCGCCGCAGGAGTAGATGATGTCATCCTCATATTCGATTTCGATGTGATACGTCTCTTTATTCGAATCGATATCATTCAAATTTACAATGCTCGTCACTGTGCCCTTAACAGGCTCAAGCCGAGTGTAGCCCTTTCCTGTACGCACAATTTGTTCTTCAACGGATGCGACAGAAGGCGGCGCGATCGGAGCCTTCGCCCCGACCAGATCATCCATCGCCTTTACGGTCGCCTCAATCCAGGCAGGGGTATGCGCGGCATAATCCACATCGAACAAAGCGTTCTCATGGAATTTCTTACCGCCAAGGCGTTCCAACTCTTTATCCAAATCGGTCGCCGCACCACAGAAAATATCGTAAGACGAATCGCCCAAACCCGCGACGGCATAATTTAATCCGCTCAACAAGCCATCGCTGGCGGCTTTAACATCCTCGAAAAACGGAACGGCACTCTCCGGCGGATCACCTTCACCATGCGTACTGGCAATGAAGATACATAATGTGTTCGTATCAATGTCCGCGGCTTTCAATCGGTTCACGGGTGAATTTTTCACCTTATAGCCCGCGCCCTTGATCGCCTTCATCATTTGTAGTGACAAACCTTTGGAGTTACCCGTTTCCGTCGCGAAATAAATCATCACAGGTGGCTTTTCAACGGCGGGCGCAGCTTGCACAGCCGCCCCTTCAAGGCTCCCGACTTGCCCTTGCATATACCCCGCCAGCCAGATTTTCTGCTCATGGCTTGCCGAGGCTAAAAGTTGATCCAATAATTTTTGCTGGTCTTTTGTAATCATCTTATTTCAAAACGTCCGTTTTTGTTATTTCGATTTTGTACTCCCTAACCAAGTTTACGCAGGTTAGGTTTTATTGTTTAACCCGTACCAATTTCCCGTCTACCATATGAAGCCCGCACTCCTGTGCCCCATCACCGTCATTAGCATCCTGTTCCCACCACCAGCGACCTGCGCGCATATCCTCGCCCGCCGCGACCGCGCGCGTACAAGGCGCACAGCCAATGGACGGGAAGCCCTGATCATGCAAGATGTTATACGGCACATCATGTTCGCGAATATAGTCTTTCAGCGGCGCTTCCTCAACATCAATCAACGGATAAACCTTAAGAATATTGCGCCCGCCGTCCATCTCGGCTATCGCCAAATCGCCACGATTATCAGAATGCGCGCGACGAAGGCCGCTAATCCAAATATCAGCGCCCTCTAAAGCACGATTGAGAGGTTCAACTTTACGCACGCCACAACAATTTTTGCGGTTCTCAACACTATCGAAAAAGCCGTTAATCCCTTGGTTACGCACCAAATCCTGCGCTGATATCGCATCAGGGTAGTAGGTTTCGATGGTGATATTCGTATACTTCGCGCGCGTCTCCTGCGCGACCTTGTGCGTTTCTTCAAACAACCGTCCCGTATCAAGCGTAAAAATCTTGATCGGCAAATCTTTTTCCGCGATCAGATGCGTAATCACCTGATCTTCATAACTAAGGCTCGTCGAAAAGACGATTGTTTGATCAGGAAACGCCGCGCATAACGCATCCAGCCGTTCCGCCCAATCAAGCGGCGCTAATTTTTCCAAAGCCAAATCAAGCAACGCTCTTCTCCTTATCATTTGTTTTTTCTGCGGTTTTCTCAGGCAACGGGTCAAAATATGTGCCGTTAACCTGTGGCGCATCCTTCCATTGATTTTGCTTCGCCCACCGTGTCACCTCACCAACAATCAGCAGGCAAGGGGAGGCAAATGTCGCAGGATCCCAATCCTCCGCAAAACTCCCAATCGTTGACGGATATTCCCGATGAAATTCAGTCGTGCCTTGTTCAATCGCCACAAGCGGGTAATCTTTCGGAAAACCAAGCGCGACCAATTTGTCACAGAGCATCGTATAATGCGGCGTGCTCATGTAAAACACGAAGGTTTCATTGCGCGCGCGCCGAATAGATTCCCAGAAATCATCATCTTGTAACATCGATTTATAAAGCGTGATAAACCGCACAGACAACGCTCCGCCACGTTCGGTCAGCGGAATGCCCGCATAGGCCGCGCACCCGTTCGCCGCGCTAATCCCCGGCACAATTTGATAGGGCACGCCAACATCTTTGGCAATCGCAATTTCCTCCGCGCCATGCGCGTAAATGCCCGGGTCTCCACCTTTGAGGCGCACCACCACATCGCCCGATTCCAAGTGATCCTTAATCATCGCGTCAATTTCTTCCTGCGTTTTATGATGATGATCACGCGTCTTACCGACCAGAACCTTTTCCGCATCCTTACGGCCATATTGCGCAATAATGTCAGGGGAGACGAGACGGTCATACAAAATAATATCCGCCTTTGAAATCAAACGAATAGCCTTAATCGTCAATAGATCAGGGTTACCTGGTCCCGCACCAACCAGATAGAGCGCGGCTTGTTTACGATTCGGATAAGCCTCCAGCAAATCTTCAAACAGCGCATCAGCCTTAGCGCGGTTACCTTCCAGCACTTCTTCCGCGATCGGCCCGTGATAAATATCTTCCCCAACCAAACGCCGCGGTTGAATTTTGCTCAAACGTTCCCGTAAAATCGCCTTCTTATCGCCCATAAAATGGATAAGATTCGTAAAGCTGATCGGAACGACTTTCTCAATCGCATGCTTGACCATCCGCGCCAGCACAGGCGATACACCGGAGGAGGAAACCGCAATCTGCAACGGCCCACGCCGAATAAGGGCAGGGAAAATAAAATCACATAACGGCGGATTATCCACCACATTCACCAAAATGCCGCGCTTACGACAATCTGCCGCAATACATTGATTCACCGCATCATCGTCAGTGGCCGCAACAACGATATTGCGCCCTTTAAGATATTTCTTGCGGTATTTATCAACGCGCGCATCAAATCCATGTTTTTCACAGAGCAGGGTCACCGCCTCACTAATCTCTTCCGCGACAATATCCACCCGCGCGCCGACACTGGCCAGCGCTTCGGTTTTTGCAGCCGCAATTTCACCGCCGCCAACCACCAAAATGGCACCGTGTTTTTCAGAATCGAGAAAGAGTGGTGTGAAACCCATCTATAAATAAACCCTAATATTAGTCACATCGGACTATAAAAGAACATTTTTCACTTGTAAATACATATTTTTTGCGTATTATGTTCTGATGCAAATGATTTCGAACCGTGTATATCTGGCGATGAACGCCGCTTTCTTCATCGCCTATAACGGCAATGACGACCTCCCCGTTGCGGGCAGCGCCATCGTGGAATATTCGAATTTGAATAAACGCGCACTTGAACCCGTTCTGCAACGCTTATCAGGCGCTGATATTATCGTCTCCGTCAAAGGCGCAAAAGGCGGGTATTACATGGCGCATCCTGAAAAAACCACATTGCGCGATGTGGTTGAGGCTTTTATCGAAGGCATCGTCCCCGAAAAGCACGAATTCCTCGGCTATGATATCGTTTTGGATGAAGTCCTGACAGAAGGTTACAACACTTGGCTTGAAAATCTGGGGCAAACCACCTTTAAGGATTTATGCACAAAGGCGCGCAATTCAGGCAAAATTCCCGTGCAGGAAAACCCCATACTGAATTTCGCAATTTAAACAAATATTCTTTTCATTTTCACCCGTCTATCGTAGGGTGCGCTCATGCGCTTATGTAAATTTTTATCCTTGCTTTGCTTCTGCATCATGGTCTCCGGCTGTGCGTCAAGCGGTGGCGTCAAAAACGTCGGCGATACGCTGATGTTCTGGAAAGACAAGGATGAGAAAGAGACGGTTGAAATTCCTAAAATCGAAGTGGAGGGCTTGGATAAAAAAGAAGAACTCAAAACCTTCGTCGAAACCATCATCACCGACACATTTGAAGATGTCGAAAGCGAAGAAGACCTTGATTACGCACAGGAAATAATCGCCACCAACGTGAATAAGGCAATGCAGTCCAAGGGGTACTACAACGCTGACGTCGAATATAAATACGGCAACATCCGAATACAGCCGGGCAGCGTCACCCGCATCGGTGCGATTACAATTACCCCGCAATCGCACGAACCACGCCTCAAAGATTTAAAATTGAAGGCAAATGACCCACTCGACGCTGATGCCGTGTTCAACGCACAAAGTAAACTATACAAAGACATTCAGGATAAAAACTGCGCGGTTGAAACAGATATTCGCCACCGTGTTTTTCTCAATCAACAAACCCAAAAAGCAGATATATATTTTGAGGTCATACAAAGCAAAGACGCCAAATTCGGTGATTTGACATTTTCGGGAAACAAAACTGTAAAAAACAAATACCTGAAAAAACTCACTAAATGGGAAGAGGGAAATTGTTTTGACCAAAACAAAATTCAGGATATGCGCACTCAGATTTTGCAAACCAATTTATTCCAGAGTGTTGCTGTTGAATTGCCCGATGATGCCGCGAAACGCGATATCGTGCCTGTCGATTTACAATTACAAGAACGCAAACACCGCACCGTAAAGGCGGGTGTAAGCTACTATACCGATGAAGGTGTCGGAACAACGCTGGGCTGGGAACACCGCAACTACTTCGGATCAGGCGAGAAATTAGCAGCCGAACTCAGCGCATCTATGCTCGAGCAATCTTTGGGCTTAAATTTAAGCAAGCCGTATTTCCTACATCCTAAACAATCGCTAAGCCTTTACACTGAGCTATCAAGAGAAGAGAATGACGCCTTTACCAGTTTGGGGTTAGATGTTGGCGCGTCGATAAAAAGAAATGTCAGCAAAAAATATTCGTGGAGCACGGGGCTTGATCTGTCATTCGAACAAATCGAAGAAGACGGCGAGGACGATAAGGAAATATTCGGCCTTCTGAAACCCTTTATCGCGCTGAACTATGACAGCCGCGACAAGCCCCTAGATGCGAAAAAAGGACTTCTTGCCTTTATCAAAGCGCGCCCGACCTTCGATATCTTGGGCGAAAGTGACCCCTTCATCAAAAACGAGGCAGGCGTGCAAACCTACTTCGAGGTCAAAGACGATATCGTTCTCGCGTCACGATTTAAATTTGGCACGATTCTGGGCAACAGCACCGAAGGCTTGCCGGCAACCGAACGGTTTTATTCAGGCGGCGGTGGCTCAGTGCGTGGTTTTGGCTTTCAAGATATCGGCCCGTTCGAAGATGGCGACCCCGTCGGCGGCCGCTCTCTCATCGAAATTTCAAACGAAGCACGATTTAAGGTCACAGAAACGCTTGGCGGTGTAATTTTTGTTGATGCGGGTAAGGTCGATGATCTGATCTTCCCCGGCTTTGACGATATTGCAATCGGAGCGGGGGCAGGTGTACGCTACTACACAGGATTCGGCCCGCTGCGCTTTGATGTCGGAGTGCCCTTGCAAGGCGATGAGAACACCGATCAAAGCTATCAGTTCTATATCAGTATCGGTCAGGCCTTTTAGGAACCAGAATGGCAGACGAAGAAAAACAGACATCACAGCCACAAGCGGATGACGGCGAGGAGCAGAAGCCCGCGCCGAAGAAAAAAAGCATAGTGCGCAAATGCACGCGCGGCTGTTGGAGGCTATTTCTCTGGGTTGCAACCATCATTCCTATTATTATGATTTTGGTTAATCTTATATTCTGGGGTGGAATCTGGTGGGTAAACAACACTGCATCAGGACAGAATTTCTTAAAAGCACAGATCGGCGCTCAAGCCGCGGCCGTAGGAGAGTACGACGTTGATTTTGATGGGCTTTTCTATATCTTTCCCGCACAAATTCGCATCGCCGAATTACACGTCACGCAAAATGAACAGCTGATACTCTCAGCAGAGAAAATTTTCCTAGGCACCCAAAAAATATCCTTTTTGGAAAAACATATCGCAGCCTCTTTTCTTGCAGGTAGCGTCACAATTTACCCCACGCCTGAAACAAAAAAGCCGCAAACGCAGGAACCGAAAAAACCGATCGCACCCGTCATCGTTCCTGAAATTTCACTCAAAAATGACTATTTCGATACGGCACAAATAGAGGTAAAAATCTCAAATCTCGTTTTGAAATCGACCGGCGAAAGCGAAAATGCACTCGCCTTTGAAAACGTCACAGACATTGATCTCAAGAACGGAAAAATTGACTCCAACCTGCAAGTTCTAGGAAAAAGCCAAACTCTGCCTGACATCGCCGCGGACATAAAATATGACGCGTTATCTTCCGTGCTAAACATAGAAAGCATCAACATAAAACACAGCGATTACGAAGCCGGCGCGCAAGGCGTTTTAAATTTCAGGGAAGGAAAATCGCTAACACTAAACGCGACAGCGCGCATCAACACGATCCCCGATCTCGATACGGTCAAACTCTCTGTAACCGCTCAAAACACCAAAGAGTTACCGATTACAATTAAGGCCGATTCACGCTATCAAAATTTGCCCGTGACCGCGGGGGCAAATATCGACATAAAGGCAGAGACAATAAACATCAACAACATCAACGCGACATTGCCCGACTTAAACGTCAAGGGAACGGCAAAATACAACCTGCAATCTTCCGCCGTTACTGCTGATATTTCAGGCACGTTGAAAAGCCTCAAACCCTATCGCAGATATGTCGAAGCGGCACATGTGATTGACCCGTCTACATTCAGCGCATCTATCAAAGGGCAAAAGGTCAACATAAAAGTCAACGTTCCCGCTTATCGCAACAAGGCCTTCGCGCTGGGTATAAAAGATATTGATCTTTCCGCGAATATTACAGATCAGCTTTTGACCATTGAAACCCTGAAATTCAGTGACGAAGAAAACGGCCGTTTCGATGCATCAGGAACATACGACATAACGCAGCAAGCCTTCGACTTCTCAGCCCTCGCAAAAGACCTCGATATCGTAAAAAGCAACATTGTAAAGGGGACAATCAGCGCTGATATTAAGGCAAAAGGAAACATGCAAAAAGCTGCTGTCACGGGCACGATAACGCCTGGAAAAACCGTAATCACATTGCCTGATCGGGTTAAAACAAGCGTGCCGCAGCTCAATGTCGTCAAACAAACAGATAGTGAAAATCAACCGCCTGAACAGGTACAAAACATAAAGCTGGATCTGGTTGTAAATGCCAAAAACCAGATTTTTGTCGTGGGTTATGGTTTAGATGCCGAATTCGGCGGAAAACTCAAAATTACAGGAACTGCGGATAAACCGCTCTTTAATGGTAACTTGAATATTATCCGAGGCCGCTTTGAACAATTCGGCAAACGTTTCTCCGTCAGCCGCGGTAAGCTTATCTTTTCGGGCCCCGTACCACCCAGCCCGTTTCTGGATATCGTCGTTGAAACCAAGGCGGATGATATTATCGCAAAAATCAATATCGACGGAAACGCGGTTAAACCTGAAATCGGCTTCACCTCCGATCCGCCTCTGCCTGCCGACGAAGTCATGGCAAAAGTCTTGTTCGGCCGCAGCTTGGACAAAATATCACCCTTTCAGGCGGCACAAATTGCGCAGGCCTTAAGCGGTAACAGCGGCGGAGCAAGCCCGATGTCGACAATAAAATCGGCAACGGGGCTGGATGATATACGCGTCGACACCAGCGGCAGCGATACCCTGATCGGCGCGGGTGCGTATCTTAGCGATAATGTTTATCTCGATATCGAAAGTGGCACCGAGGCGGGCTCAACGAGTGCTACGGTTGAAATCGAATTAACCCCCAACATCAAGGTCGAAAGCAAAGTCGGACAAGATGCGCAAGGCGGCGCAGGAATTTTCTGGGAATTTGACTACTAACCTGAAAACGCGGGAAGGCGACCAACTCTAAACTGTACGACGCACAAAAAACGCCCGCTTAAACCGTCTCAACAGGGCCTTAAGATCTTCATTAATCACATAAAGCGATGGAATAAGAACCAACGTCAGAAATGTCGCAAAGACGATACCAAAGCCTAAAGAAATCGCCATCGGTATCAAGAATTTAGCCTGACGCGAGGTCTCAAACATCATCGGGGCAAGGCCGACAAACGTGGTTAAGGTTGTCAGTATAATTGGCCTGAACCGTTGCCTCGCTGCCTCAACCACGGCGGAAAAACTGTCCAAACCGTCACGGAAGCGCTTTTGATTGGCCAGATCAATCAGAATAAGAGAATCATTAATCACAACCCCCGCCAACGCAATAATCCCGAACATTGAAACAATGCTCATAGAATATCCCATAATAAAATGTCCGATCACTGCGCCAACCATACTAAACGGTATAGCAATCATCACCATTAAGGGCTGGCTGTAGCTGGAAAACAACACTGCAAGCAGCGCATACATCACAAACAAAATACCGAACATACCAGTAAACAACGCGCCTAAGCTTTCACGCATTTCAGCTTGCTGTCCTTCAAAAGAATAAGTCAGAGCGGGGTATTTTTCCTGCAATTTTGGCAAAATATCAGACGTAATCGCATTGATAACCAAGTTTGCATCTGAGGGCGGTGAAACATCAGAGGACACGGTTGTAACCCGTTGCCCGTCCCGCCGATTAATCGTTGTGAAGGCGCGTCCCTCATTCACCTGTACGACGTCACTCAACATCACATCCGCTCCGTTCGGTGCCTTAATCATCATATTTTGAAAGGAGTAGGCCGACCGTCGCTCTTCCTCGCTCAACATAACCAAAACTCGCACCTCGTTTCGTCCACGCTGTTGCTTTAAGGCCTCCGCACCGTAATAAGCGCCCCGTACTTGCCGCCCGACATCCGCAGGTGTCAGGCCAAGCGCATAGCCCAAATCTGTCATTGTAAAGTCGAATTGTTTCTTCCCTTGTGCCGTTCCGTCATCAACATCCTGCGTATTCGGAAAAGTCTTCAAATTTTCCGCCAGTTCCAATGCTGCGCGATCCAGTATATCCGTATCGTTATGGCTCAATTCCACTGTCAGAGCCGCGCCTGAGCCAGGGCCGCCAAAGTCTGAAGCAAAAGTAAGGGTTTCAACGTTCGGCGGAGTAGGGTTTTTCTCCCGCCACTTATTCGTGAACGCCGCGGTCGACATCGGGCGAATATCAGGCTCGGTCAGGTAAGCGAAGGCAACAATTTCATTTTCGTTGATGCTGGAATATACCCCGAAAGACAGCTGATCACCGCCATTTTCTGCGATAATCTCTTCGGCTGTTTTAACGATCTGTTCTTCCATGGCACGCACATCATCTTCGGGGGCACCAACGGGAAGAACCGCACGCGCATAAGAAGAATCAGACTCAACACGCGGGAACAGCTGAATACCCAGATGCCCGCCGACAACAAAACTACCCATCGCTATCAGAATGAACAAAAACACCGAAAGCGAGATGTAGCGAACGAAAACCGCACGCTTAATAAAGGGCAAATAATAACTTTCAACAAATATCTTGAACCGTTTATTAAACCCTTTTTGAAGGGCTATAACACTGTTCAACGGCTTGTTTTTAATGGTTTTAGATTGCTTGAACGTCAAATGCGCAGGCAGGATAAACAAACTCTCAACCAACGATAAAATAAACGTTGAAATCACAATGACAGGAATAATCGCAAATATTTTGCCCATAAACCCGGGCATAAATAACATCGGTAAGAATGCAACAATGTTGGTCAAAACACTCACCGTCACGGGCAAAGCCATCTCACGCGCGCCGGTCACACTGGCCTGCAACGGTTTCATACCTTGCTCGCGTTTGTGAAAGATATTCTCGCCGACAACAACCGCATCATCCACGACGATGCCAAGCGCAATGATGAAGGCAAACATCGATATCATGTTAATGGAAAAATAATCCGCAGCAGGCAGAAGCAAAAACGCACCCATATAGGAAATCGGAATACCCATACTCACCCAAAAGGCAAGGCGTACATCTAAAAACAAGGCCAGAAAAATAACCACAAGAAACAGCCCGAACAGCCCGTTACGAATAAGAAGGGACGCGCGCTGTTCGAAAACTACGGATCTGTCTTCTGTTACGACCAAAGATAAATCTCCCGGAAGTTCAGCCTTTAAATCTTCAATCACCTGCTTTGTCGCCGTGGAAATAGAGATCGGCGTTTGCTGGCCCGTTGCCGCAATTTGTAACTCAATCGCTTGCTTACCGTTAAAGCGCTCAGATTTGTTGATATCCTGAAACCCATCTTTGATGGAGGCAATATCACGTAAATAAACCGTGCTACCGCTCTCTGAGCGAATAATTGGAATATCACCGAATTCTTGCCCATAATCGCGCCGTTCAGTCAAGCGCACAAGGATTTCACCGCTCGGCGTTTTTAAGGAACCACCCCCGATTTCGAGCGAGGTGAGCGACACCGCATTGGCCACATCCTGAACGCTTAAACCGTATCGACGTAAATCATCTTGACGCACCTCAATATGGATTTCGTAATTTTTAACGTTGGTGAAATTAACTAAGCTAATATCATCGTGCTGCTCAAGGCGGGTGCGCACCGTTTCTGCCGTATCCCGCAAAACCCCCTCGCTGACGCTGCCGTACAAAACCAGTTTCATAACGATTTCTTGGTTTTTTTGTAAATTCACAGTCAGGTTTTCCGCATCAACCGGAAAGGTGGTAATCTGATCAACAGCGGTTTTCACATCTTGCGCCACCCGTATCGCCTCATCCTCATCATCAATCTCGGCGATGACGTGACCGTATCCTTCAAAGGCTTTAGAGGTAATATCGCTAATCCCCTCCACATCTTTGATCGCATCTTCAATCGAAAGCAAAATACCCTGTTCAACTTCCTCAGGGCTCGCCCCGGGGTAGCTCATTGTCGTGGTTACAATATCTAAACTGAATTCAGGAAAAACCTCCTGCTTGCTCTGGCTTAAAATCAGGAACCCCCCGATAAGGCAGATCACCATCAATAAATTGGCCGCAACGGGATGCGCCGCCATCCAAGCAATCGGCCCCGGCGAAATCTCGTCTAATTCGCTTTTATCAAAGTGCGCCATGGCTAAGGGGCATCCTGTTTCTGTACGGTATCTTTCGCATCATCCGCGGCAGCTTTGTCCGTTGTGCGTGATGAAACCGCCATACCGTCAACAGGGGTAGTGATCCCTGATGTAATCAACAAATCTCCATCACGTAAACCATCTGAAACATAAGCGTATTTACGATCCTGATAAACAATGCGCACAGGTTGAATAACAAGCGCGTCATCACGTTTTAGCCAAACCGTATTGCCGTCGCGAAGATGGCGTTGCTCAATACGGGCGGTTAACTGTTCTCCTGTTCCACCTTGTATTGTGACACGCACATAATCATCTAAAATCAACTTGCCTGATGCTGTTTGCTTGGTGCTGTTTCGAAGCAATGGATCTGGAACTTCTACAATAATTTGCGCCAGTCGGCTCTGCGCATCCACACGACCGACCATATTGCGCACATATGCTTCACGCGTTCCCATGCCTGCTGCCAGCTCGACTGTAGCGGCCGAACCGTTCTGGTTTTCATCTGCAAATCTAATCCATTGTAAATGATTGACGGGCACTTCCAATTCTATCCAATACGCATCCGTACTGGCCAAACTTGCAATAACATCCTGAGCAGAAACAACATCGCCGATTTTTTTCATCCGTTCAACCAACAGCGCGTTAAAAGGGGCTGTTATGGTTGTTCGTGATAAATTCAACTGAGACATCTCTAATTGTGCCTTCGCAGAATCCACAGAAGCCTGCGCCTGTTCCATTTGCGGCTTACGCAATGCGAGGTCTGTGCTGCGCAACTTTTTTCCCATCGTGTCTTGAAGCAAGGATAATTCGTCCCGTGCAATTTCCTGTTGGCCCTTTTCAACCTCTAACGTTGCTTTTGCCTGCGCGAGCGCTGCCTTGCTCATCTGGACATCCAGCGCATAGTCAGCCGGGTCGATCTTCAAAATTTCATCACCGGCTTCGAAAAAACCGCCGGGTACAAAATTAGCAGATGTGGCAATAATTTCCCCCGACACGCGCGCTCTCAATTCAATATCCTCAGCTGCACGAACCTGCCCGAGTGCTTCAATAACAAAGGCATGGCGGCTGAGCTCAACCGGAACGGTATCAACGCGTACGACGTAAACATCTTCCTTTTTGTCGTTTTCGGTCTTTGCGGGCTTACTGACGAAGTAAAATGCAAAAGCACCTGCTGCCAGTAAAATCGCAACGGAGATAATTGCACGCCCCATAAAAGAGACTTTTACTTCTTCCTCTATTGTGTCCTGATCATGCATATTAAAAATCCGTTTTCTTTTCTTTACTCTGCATCACGTTTAACCTCATCATCCTTGGCCCACGCACGACCGCCAAGCGCACGATAGAGCGCAACGCGTTCCAAGCTTTGTGTTAGGCGTTCTTGTTGCAATAACTGTTCCAACGCTTGCACATTATTCAAACTCGTCAAGACATTCAGATACGTCGCGCTGCCATTGGCATAGCTCGATTGCGCCCGTTCTAACGTCTGTCGCGACGTGTTTAGCTGACTTTCCACAGCGCGCAATCTTTCATCTTGATAGGTGTTGGCGACAAGTGCATTTTCAACATCAATCACCGCGCCCAAAACAGTCTCACGATAGGCGTGATATTGTTCCTCGGTGAACCCAAGAGCCTGTTGAACCGCGCCGCGCCTCAAGCCGCCATCAATTAACGGCAGGCTCACACTAGCGGCAAGATCGAGCAGCCATGCTTCAAAAATACCGTCCAATGATCTTTGACGCGCGGATAACACGGATGACAAATTAAAACTCGGCAACCGGTCAGCATAGGCGGCATTAACGGCCCAATCTGCCGATATCAAACGCAACCAGGCAGAGCGAACATCCGGCCTGTTAACCAACAAATCAGAGGGCAGCCCCGCATCAGGAATAGGAAGCGGTGCGGGAAAATCTGTATCCTCGAAAGAGAGGTCCGAACGCGCATCTTGGCCAATCAAAACAATCAGATTGTTCAATGCCTGTTCTTTGGCCGAAACAATATCAGGCAGAGAGGCTTGTGAGAGTGCAAGCTGTTCTTCCTGTTGTAAAATATCCAAGGCTGTCGCACCGCCAAGCTCAAAACGGCGTTCTTGCAACGACAAAATCGTCTTGTTTGTGTCAATTTGTGATCGTATAAGATTTTCCTGCGCATGCAGCGATAAAATCGTCAGCCAAGCTTCAACAATAGATGCGCTAAGCGTAATTTTAGACGTATAAATATCTTCCTGCGCGGCAGCTTCCGACGCCTTGCTTGAGTTAAAAGAAGCGGTGTTTCCACCCCAAATATCCAGCTCGTAACTCGCCGCGCCTTGAAGTGCAAATTCTGAACCCGTAACAAAAAACCCAAGGGCTTGGCCGCTACCTCTTGTGGTTCTGGACCTCGATCCATCCAGCGTAACGGTCGGGAAGAGGGGCGCGCGATTTTGAACACTTATGGCGGTTGCCTGATCAAGCCGCGCCCTGATCTGTGATAAATTCGGATTGGTATCAAAAGCCGTCTCGATAAGCGCATTTAATGTCTCATCTTTATAAACCGTCCACCACTGTCCTTGGGAGGCCGCGTCAGCCTGTTCAATATCATGCTTAAACGCTTGATTGAGGTCGTAACCGCCATTCGGGTTAAAAACGTTCTTATGCGTACAACCCGCCAAAAAAAGCAGGGTAAAGAGCGCGGCAAATCCATTACGGCTTAAAAACATAAAAACTTCAGGGCCTTATACACATGAGTATCTCATATAACACGCAAAGCACATAACCTGTTTATCGCGACGAACATACAATTCTGTCATCGCAACGGTTACGAATACGATATGACTATACACATAAATAAAGGTCAAAAACCAATCATATCATTGAAGTTTTAGGTCTTTTCTTTATCGTATTGAACATAATTCATATCGGAAATATTCTTATGTTAAGGCGTTCTCCCGTATCTGCTGCGTACTGTCTGGCAATTCTGACGCTTGTGGCCTGTAATCCACAAACGACAGCGCCGCCTGCAAAGCTTCAAGCGGTATCGCCCTTAAAGTTTACAACGCCTGAAACAACGTTAAATGCATGGTGGAGCTTTTTTGGCGATAACGTGCTCGACAACCTCATAACGTCTGCGCTCAACCTGAATACTGATTTTAAAACATCAAGTTCTTACGGTGATCCTAAGCTGGAACTGGTACATAAAATTGCAAACGAATATTTGGAATACCGATATATCCAAAACCAGGAAGCCTTGCTTAAGAGGTACCGTCAAGATATTGAATATATTATCGAAAAAGCAGACGGTGACTGGAGCAGAAAAAGCGAAAAACAAGATTTTACGAGCCTTGAGCAAGAGCGCACAATACTTGAAACAACACTACGCGATTACGAGAAAAAACAAGTTACCATCAGAAGTAATTTGACAAAATATTCCAGTCTCTTACCTGAATATGTTGATCAAATACTGAAGGTGAAAAAACCGATGCCTACCGCTGATATCACACCACTGCTCGCCGCCGATGCGCAAAACATACTGTTTGCGCCTGAAGTAAAACAAGCACAGGCAGAATTTCACCGTAAAACCGCAGGCACGGCATCTCTTCAAAAAACAAATGCAATCTTCCCTGACATGTCGATCAATGAGTTCTTCGGCATAGGCGATTCCGCATTTACGAACAGCCAAAGCCTGTGGAACGTCAATACCAGCTCGGCCTCCCGAAACTTAAAGACGAATGGGTTGAAAGCTGAATACGCCAATATGCTCGCATTTGAGGAATTCGAAAAAACTGTAAAGTCTCAACTGGCAAAAACAGAGAAGGAACTAATCGCCTTCAACCACCTCCAAGGGCAAAAGGCTGTTTTGCAAAACGCTGCCAACGAAGCGCATCAGGTTTATAAGAATAATCTGAATGCGAATAACATCCGCGACATCTACAAAACGAAAACAGCAGCCTTGCGCGCAGAGTATGAAGTCGGAAAATCCCTGTTGAAAATATATCGAAACGTTGGGGTTTATTAATGCGAGTTAATCTTTGAGGCGATCAGCACACAGCGCATAATTCAAAATCTTATAGCACAACTTAGCCGCAACAAAGTCACAGGCATGAAGCCCCGCCCGCGGTGCAAGCTCCACCACATCAGCGCCGACAATCTGCGCCGTCTTTGACACATGATGCAGCGTTTCCATGACTTCAGGCCAAAACAAGCCGCCCGGCTCAGGTGTGCCCGTCGCAGGCATCAGAGAGGAATCAAACCCGTCCACATCAAAGGTGATATAAACCGGCCCTGACCCGACCGTGCGCGCAACATCAAGCGGCGTCCAAGACGCATGATCCTTCATCCAGAACATTTCAATACGATTCGTATTCTCTTCTAAAAACGGAATTTCTTCGGCTGAAATATTACGAATACCGACACTGACCAAACGCACATTCTCATGATCTAAACACCGCCGCATCGCCGCCGCATGAGAGTAGGGCTCGCCAAGATAACCGTCGCGTAAATCTGCATGCGCGTCAAACTGCAGGATTGTAATTTCCTCAAAGCGCTTGGCAAACGGGCGAATTGCCCCTGCGGTCAAAGAGTGCTCACCACCTAAAACTAGAGGGAACCGCTTTTGTTCCAAGATAGAATCAATAGTTTCTTCTAAGATATTTAAATTATTGGGTAAATCTTCGTTTAAAGTGGGTTGCTCAAGCGTCGCAATCCCGTAATCGCGAAAACACTCCGCCCAAAACACTTCATCAAAATATTCCAACTCTGGCGACGCATCAAAAATCGCTTGCGGCCCTTTCGCTGTCCCGCCCTCATAACTCACACTCGCCTCTAGGCCAAACGGCACAATCACCGCGCCCGCATCTTCAGGCGCACCCGCATCGGCTGGCGATAAACCCATAAACCCATCTTCTGAACGCTTATATGTCAACATTCTGCTCTTATACTTGATTGCACATGGAATTCAACTATATATAAAACACATCAGTAATTTTTAGGAGGTAAACTATGATCGTTCTTATCATTGGCGCAGGCGCTGCCGGAAATGTCGTCGCTCAAAAATGTGCAATGAACAGCGATATTTTTACATCCATCCACCTCGCGAGCCGTACCTTGTCAAAATGCGAGGCAATACAAAAAACCTGTAAAGAAAAACACGGCACAGACATCAGCGTTTACGAACTTGATGCCGACAACGTTTCCGATACGGTTGCGGTCATAAATAAAACCAAACCTGATCTGGTCATCAACATGGCGCTGCCGTATCAGGATTTGGCCATTATGGATGCGTGCCTAGAGACCAAAACCAACTACATGGATACCGCCAACTACGAGCCACTCGATGAAGCAAAATTCGAATATCACTGGCAATGGGCATATCAGGAACGGTTCAAAGAAGCGGGCATCACCGCGATTCTAGGCTGCGGGTTTGACCCGGGCCAAACCAATATTTATTGTGCCTACGCTCAGAAAAACCTCTTTGATGAAATCCACTATATCGACATCGTCGATTGTAACGCAGGCGACCACGGCAAAGCATTCGCTACAAACTTCAACCCCGAGATTAATCTGCGTGAAGTCACACAACGCGGCAAGTATTGGGAAGAGGGGCAATGGATCGAAACCGATCCGCTCGAATTCCGCAAAATGATCAACTACCCCGAAGTCGGTGACCGCGCCAGCTATCTACTCTATCACGAGGAGCTGGAGTCACTGGCGCAAAATATCAAGGGGCTCAAGCGCATCCGCTTCTGGATGACCTTCGGTGATGAATACATCAAGCATATGGAAGTGCTTCAAAATATCGGCATGACGCGCATTGACCCTGTGGTACATAACGGCGTCGAAATCGTGCCGATTCAATTCCTCAAAACACTCCTGCCTGAACCCTCATCTCTCGCCGATGATTACGAGGGGAAAACCTCCATCGGCTGCATCATGACAGGCATCAAGGATGGCGAAGAAAAGACCGTCATGATTTACAATGTGTGCGACCACCAGAAGACCTTCGCCGAAGTCGGCGCGCAGGCCGTATCTTACACAACAGGCGTGCCTGCGGTGACGGGTGCCATCATGATGGCGCGCGGCGAATGGGGGCAGGAAGCAGGCGTGTTCAACGTCGAACAACTCAACCCCGATCCCTTCATGGCCGAAGTCGTCAAACAGGGCCTGCCTTGGAACGCCGTCGTTTTAAAAGAAGGTTTAGGCGAACTGACCGAGCGGCGCAAAAAAAATGCAGCATAACGAAGGCAGTTTAAAATTGCTGCAATCCATAGCGACACCCGCCTATGTTGCGGATATCGCAGCGATTAAAAGCAACATGGCGGTTGCAGCAAAAATAAAGGAGCGAGCAGGCGTTAAAATTCTGCTCGCCACAAAAGCCTTCTCCATGTTCGCTGTTTTTGACGTGATGCGCGAGACTTTAGATGGCACAACTGCGAGCGGCGCATATGAGGCGCGCCTCGGTGCAGAGCATTTTGGGTCAGAGCAGCAAAACAAAGAAGTGCATTGCTACAGCCCCGCCTACACAGAAAAATCGCTACAAGACGTATCAAAATATAGCGATCATATTTACTTTAATTCCATAGGCCAGTTAAAACGCTACGCCCCCGCCTTAAAACAAAAAGGCAAAAAAATCGGCCTGCGCGTTAATCCGCAATTCTCACAAGTGAAAAACTCCGAACTCTACGATCCGTCCGCGCTCAATTCCCGTTTCGGCGTTTTAAAGCAAGAGCTTGACGATAATATTCTAAATCAGATCGACATCCTCCATATCCATAACCTTTGCGAAAACGGTGCGGAGGATTCGGTTGCGCTTATCAATCACATCTCCGAAAATTACGCGGAAGCTCTCGAGCGTGTCAGCCATGTTAATCTTGGCGGCGGGCATTATATCACTCATCCAAACTATGAGATTAACGCCTTAATAGAAGCGCTTAAAGCATTCAAAAAACAACACAAAGTCGATATCACGCTCGAAATCGGCGGCGCTCTTGTGCTCAACGCAGGCTACCTCGTCTCCACCGTTCTGGATATTATCGAGCGCGAGCCGAATATCGTTATTCTGGATACCTCTGCAAGTGCGCATATGCCCGACGTTCTGGAAGTGCCCTATACCCCGCACATTATCGGCGCGACCGAGCAGGGCGCACACACCTACATCCTCGGGGGGCAAACCTGCATGACGGGCGATGTGATTGGCACTTATTCCTTCGATCACCCCCTCCAAATTGGTGATACGGTGATCTTCACCGACATGATGCAATATTCAATGGTCAAAAACACCACCTTCAACGGTATGCCTTTGCCTGACATCGGAATCCTGCACGAAGACGGCACTTACGAGCGCATCAAATCCTTTGGTTACGAAGATTTCAAAGATCGCTTATCTTAAAAACATTACACCCAATTCATTTGAAAATACGGACAAAATCAGTACGCTATTACTAACATATGTAAAAGTAAAGGAGACAGACATGCCGCTTTTAACTTCCCCGATTGATGGCTCACCCATGAGGCAAATCAAAAGGTACGGCGTTGAACTTGATGTATGCCCGACCTCCGGCGGCGTATGGTTGGATAAGGGAGAACTGGATAAAATTGTCACCATGATCCAAAGCGCAGTTGAAGAAATGTACGAAGACCAAAAATTCCAAGACCAACTACAAGAGCAAATTCAACAAAAAGCGCAACCTCAGCAGGCCGCCCCGCAACCGCAAGTGATTGAAAAAGTTGTCTATAAAGACCCGCCATCACACCACGATGATTACGACCATAAGCGCAGCCGTAAGCACGATCGCAAATATGATAAGTACGACAAGTATGACAAATACGACCGTAAATACGAAAAATACGGTCGCCGTCGTAAAAAGAAGAACGAGTTCTTTTCTGAAATCTTAGATATTTTTGATTTCGATTAAACCGCAAGCCTAAATGCGGGAAACCAAAACCGTATCGCATCCTCCAAAACCGTTGAAATCCGTCCGTAGGGCTTGGCTATACGCACCCGTGTTCAAAATCTCGATATAATCCCCTTCGGCAATACCCGCAGGCAACATGAACGGCCCTGCCATCATATCCAGCCCGTCACAGGTCGGCCCCGCAAAACGAAACGCCTGAAGCCCGCAGTCTTGTGACCCGCCAACCTGACGCACAGGAAAAGGTGTATTCAACAACGGCCCCGCATCAAGCAAGCCGCCATACGTGCCGTCATTAATATACAGCGTATCGCCCTTGCGCAATTCCACGCGCACCACCAATGATCCGCTTTGCGCAACCAAGCATCGACCAGGCTCAGCCAGCAAAGGCAAATGATCTAAACCTGCGTGCATCAGCGCACATTTGATCACATCAATACAATTCACAAAACTTGGAACGTCGCGATCATAGGTCACAGGGAAACCACCACCAACATCCAGCGCATCAATACGAACGCCGCTTTGATCAATGATGTGCTTTACCGCATTGACCGCGTTTCCATAGGCCGCCGCATCTTGCGTCTGCGTGCCGACATGAAAACATATCCCCAAACGCCGCGCCAGCGGGCGGGCTTTACGGAGCAACGAAACTGCCTCGTCAAACGCCGCGCCAAATTTATCGGAAAAATCAATATCCGCAGTTTCATTACGGGGTAGGGAAACGCGCACAAACAAATCCAAATCATCTGCGTGATCACAGGCGCGTATAATCTTATCCAACTCACCTGCATGATCGAGCGAGAAGCTACGCACGCCATATTCTGTATATGCCGCCTTAATATGCTCAAACGGCTTAATCGTATGCATGTAAAACAGAGAAGCCCCGGGCGCGTGACGATGCACCAATGCGATCTCCGCTAGTGATGCCACGTCAAACGCTTGCATACCTGATTGGTAGAGAGTTTGTATAACGATAGGGTGGGGGTTCGTTTTAACGGCAAACATAGTTTGCCCGGGAAAAGCAGCCATAAAATTTTGGGCTGTTTCTGCGATTGCACCACAATTCAGAGTGTAAAGCGGCATAATCGGCTTTAAATCTCTTACGGCCTCCTCGCTGTCCTGATAGACGCGAGGAGCAGGCACACTATCGGGTTGGGTACTCTTAAATAGTAATGGGATAATCGTGTTCATCACGTAAACCCTTTCAAATCTCTAAGGTTGGGAGAGTGAAAATAACACCTCCGCCCCGGTTTTAAAACTGTTTACGCCGTTGCATAACACGGATGATCATAAAGAATTACGGCCATAGGCATTAGCGTGAGATGCTTATATACAAAAACAGATATTTTGCAAAACAAAAAATGAACCGTAATCAAAAATAAATGTAGGATAGAGTGAGTTTTGAAATATTCGCAAAAGGAAGAAACATGCCGATCATCAGTAAAAACCCCGCAACAGGAGAAATAATAAAGGAATATGCACCATTCACGGATGATCAAATTGAAACCGCGCTGAAAAACACGCAAACCGCTTTTGCCCATCAGAAGCAAGCGAGTGTAGCTGAGCGCGCTGAAAAAATGACCGCTCTCGGCACTCTCTTGCGTGAGGATGCGGGTAAATACGCAGAACTTCTAACCAGCGAAATGGGAAAGACCTTAGCATCCGCCCGCGCTGAAATCACAAAATGTGCCGATCTGTGCGATTATTATGCTGAACGCACGCACAATATCTTGCAACCGAAGGTCATAGAGGAGGGCAAGAGCAGCATCTATTACCTCCCAATCGGTTGTGTACTTGCGGTCATGCCGTGGAACTTTCCCTTCTGGCAGGTGTTCCGCTTCGCCGTCCCTGCATTGATGGCGGGAAATGTCGGTATTCTAAAACATGCCTCCAACGTGCCGGGATGCGCGGTCGCAATTGAAGACCTGTTTAAAAAGGCGGGCTTCACCAACCACGAATTCCAAACCCTTTTAATCGGTTCGGATAAAATTGAAAGCATCATCAAAGATGACCGCATCCGCGCTGTCACTTTAACAGGGTCAGAAGGCGCGGGCGCGGCGGTCGCAAAGGCGGCAGGGGCGGCGCTCAAGAAATCTGTTTTGGAGCTCGGCGGCTCTGACCCGTTTATCATCATGCCCTCCGCGAATCTGGATAAAGTCATTGAACTAGCCGTAAAAGGCCGTACCCAAAATAACGGCCAAACCTGCATCGCGGCCAAACGCTTTATTATCCACGCTGATATTTATGAAGAGGCCAAAACCCGCATGATTGAGGCTTACAGAGACTTGATAATCGGTGACCCAATGGAAGAAGGCACAGATATCGGCCCTCTAGCCACCGCAGATATCCGCGACGAATTGCACAACCAAGTCGAAGAAACCGTAAAGGCAGGCGCAACCAAGCTCTACGGATGCGAGGTTTTGGAAGGGCAGGGGAACTACTACCGCCCGGGCATCCTCGAAAATATCCCTGAAAACAGCCCCGCCTATGGTGAAGAACTCTTCGGTCCCGTCGCAAGCCTGTTCAAGGTCGGCACTCTAGATGAGGCAATAAACCTCGCCAACGCAACCCGCTTCGGGCTCGGCTCGGTCATATGCTCCGAAGATGAGGGTGAAATAAACCAAGCAATTGAGAAGCTCGATGCAGGCGCGACGTTTGTAAATGCACTCGTTGCATCCGCACCGAACCTCCCCTTCGGCGGCGTCAAAGCCTCAGGCTACGGCCGCGAACTGGCCGAACACGGCATGTTGGAATTCATGAACATCAAAACCGTTGTACGTGGATAAGGCACAAAATAAAGGCGCGTCCCGCTTCAGAACGCGCCCTTTAATTATAACTGAATAAGTCGCTATCGCTCGTTCTTCACCTGATTATAGGCAATCACCGCGAACAGGAATGTTCCGCCGATAATATTCCCCGCCGCCGCCGCAACCAGGAATGAAACGGTGCTTAAAATATCAAGCTGACCTTGCAGAAGCAGCAAGAACGCCTCAGCTGATCCCGCGACAATGTGCGCGAAATCTCCAATCGCGATGATGTATGTCATCATCACAATCACCCAGAATTCCGTCCCGCCGCGCGCACTCGGTAACATCCACACAAGGCAGGCAATCAAAAATCCTGCAGGAATAGCTGTGGTGAAAATTTTCACAAAGTCTTGATCAACCGCATGTCGCGAAATATCACTAAATACAGCCAAAAGCTCAGGCGAAACCATATGCCCGTGAATCGCGAGATACGCCGCAATAAACGTTCCGACGAAATTCGTCGCAAGCACAACCGCCCAAAGTTTAATCATTCGCCATAAATTGCGCCACGTCCGTTTCGCAAGCAACGGCAGAACAACAGTAATTGTATTCTCGGTAAACAGCTGAAACCGCCCGACAATTACAATCACAAATCCGAACGTATACCCCAGATTTTCGAGCAAGAAATAGTCACCGTCTTGCGGAAGGTGGTGCTTCAGATATCCCTCACAAAACAAAGAGAAGCTGATGCACAAACCCGCGACAAGGCCTGACCAACCCAAAGAAGAAAGGGAGCGAGACATCTCCTCTTCACCCTCAACAGAAATGATCTCGTAAATTGTGGGGGAGGCAAGGCGGAGCTTCTCATCAATATCTTCGTTGCTCATGATATATCCCTATCTGTAAAAATTAATCTGTCTTTATTTGAAAATTAGCCTCAAAAGTATGGCACGGCTTCTGTGAAAATCACTGTGTAAACCAAACATAAATTAAAGGTATCCAGATAAAACTTAAGGTTAATGTGCCTTTTATCGCCTGATAGCCGACCCAAATCCAAAAAGCCTTCTTTCCGTTGCCTTTAACAAAGCGACGAAATCCAAATTTCTTTTTTTCTTCACCAACGTTACCCATGATGCTACCTTTAAAAAATATATATAGAGGGGTGATTAAATTTAATCCATCCCAAAAGTGCCGAATTCAAAAAATAAGGACAAAAAATGCAAAAGAAAAGAGCGATGCCGAAAATTATAGGAATTATGGCTTTGATCGCATCATTAATCATGTTTACTGCAAACAGATCAGAAGCACAAAGCTACACAGCAACGCCGAATGCAGGAAAACCTAGCGCTCCAAAGGTAATACCCAATCAACCAAATAAACAAAAGCCGCAAGGCAAAGTCGCGCCTGACCAAAAGCTGGTTCCGACAATAAAGGAAATCGCGCGCGATATCGTAAAAAGCTGTAACGGTGGCAAATGGGAGACGCAAGCCTGCTTGACGGAGCTTGGAACACTGAGCTTCGCGACAACAACGACCTATGCCGATAAACTGCAAAAAATTAACAGCAATGAAGCGACGTTAGAAAAGTTAAAACAGGAATGCGCAGCGTCGACCGCGCCGATGCAAGGCGAATACCCCGCCTATGCGGTCACAAGTGCGATGACCGTCTGCGCAAACACAATCTACGATCTGAGTGTTGAAACAGGGCAAAAGCCTGATCCTGATCTTTATCAACTCTTGGTGGGCAGCATTATGTGTTTGAACAAACAGGCAAATTGCATCGGCATTGAACAACAACTGGCTTTTGGTGCGCGTTAATAATGTAGATTTGGAAATTGGTTAGTTATCCGAAGCGCGAAGGTACTGTAAAAGATTGGCGCTCGGCTCACCCGTAACGCTTAGGCCCGCAGCGTCTTGAAAAGATCGAATAGCATTGCGTGTGTTTGGCCCGATAATGCCGTCAACATCTCCACTGTATAAACCGCGCCTTTGCAACTGCTCCTGAATTTGGGACACGAGCGAGGCCTGCGCCTCATTTGATAAACCGCCCGAACTGTACTGCGCATCTGCTTTATTTTCGACCGAAGAAACAATCCGCGAAACATCAGACATTTCAATGCCAAGGGCGCGTACAAGCTGTTGCAAAGCAGATTGCGCTTCGGAATTCCCTGCATCGGCGGCACGTTTGTACCACAATAATGCCTCATCCGGGCGCGCTTCACCAAGCAAGCCGTTTTCGTAAATAAGGCCTAAGTTGTAGGCTGATTCCACAACGCCTTTGCGCGCGGCACTTTCAAAAAACCGAGCAGCACGCCCGGGGTTATAAGGCACGCCAATCCCTTCTATATTAGCAATGCCCAGATTATATTGCGCCTCGGCATGTCCCAAACTCGCGGCACGGCGATAGAGTGAAATCGCTTTTTCAAGGCTCTGGTCTACACCCATGCCCTGATGATGCAAAACCCCAAGATTATAAATTGCATTCGGCACACCGTTATTCGCGGCTTCCTTAAACCAGATCACAGCACGCCCTAAATCCTGATTCACATTTCCATGGCCCGCCACATACAAAGCGCCCATATCATGCTGCGCTTCTGGAACGCCCTCCAATGCCTGCGCTTCAATTCTGCGAGCCATGTCATTTAAACGAGAGTCGGGGCGTATGTCATTGAGCAAGTCTCTTTTTACAAAACCCGCGGCCGGTTCAACCGCAGAAACATCCGTTTCGGGCGCGCCCGCGGCAGGTGCAGCAGGCTCTTCAACGGCAGCAACCGCATCCTCAGCGCGAGTGCTTACCGTCTGTGGCTCCCTTAGTGGCGGTTTTGGTGGAATAACCGCTTGAGCAACCTCGACGGATGCTTCTACAAGTGGTGCGGCAATATCTTCACCCGGCTCAATATCATTTAACCGCGCGGCAACCTGTTCTTCACTACGGTCAAATGCCTGTGCAAGCTGTTCACTGTTGGTAACGTCAATCGTCTCGGTTGCATCATCGACAGCCGCCGCCTCACGATCAACATTCTGTTCTAATAATTCCGCAATCGCCGGGGACGTACGCTCAGGCGGCGCAATCGGCTCGGATTCTATCGTTTGAACCACATCTGATATATTTGTTTCCGCAGGCTCTGATGATGTGTCATAAAGGCTGACTTTCGGGAGAGTGATTGATCCGGTTTCTGTACGCAAATCTTGAACAACATCCGTTGGTCTGAGAACAGAACTTAAAATCCAGCCAATCATTAGAATCAACAACGCAAAAATAACAAGGCTGGTCGTTTGAATTCTAATCGGGCGACGCCACCAGGGCATCATTCGCTCTTCATTCATGCGGCGGCTGATCGCCATCGGGTCACTGCTCAGCGTATCATCACCGATTTGCGGCATATCAACACCGGCCACTGATCCCTGATCAGTCAACAAAACCATCGCCTTGGCATTCAACGCATCACGCGTTTCCAAAACGGTTTGCTCAATACGCTCAACCTTGCGCAACATACGATTGCGGTCTTCAATCACCTTATCAATCTTGCGATCCAGCTTAAGATATTCGGAATTCGATTCCTCAATCTTATTCTCGAGCGCATCGTAACGTGTCTCTGCCTCGCCCAATCGCTTGGTCAAATCCTTATAGGTCGAGAATTGATTATCCATCTTCTCGCCTTGCTCTTTTTGCTTGGCCTCCAGATTACTTTGCGCGCTTTGTAAGTCGGTCTGCGCATTCAGAATGTCGGCTTCTTTCTTGCGCTGTTTCGCAATCTCGTCCTTCAACGTACCAAGAGAGGCGTCATAGGTTGCGGCCTGCTTTTCAAGCTCCTTGACCATATCCCGCGCGTCATCCAGATCTTTGAGCGTCTTCTTCACGTTATCCTCAACGCGCGAGGTTTTCTTGCTCACCTCGTTTTGCTTACGCGACACCTTATCTTCCAAATCAATATAATCGCTTTTTTGCGTCTCAACCTGTTTTTCCAGCGTGCTGATCTGGGTCTTATATTGCTCCAGCTCTTTACGCACCGCATCGCGATCATCCTGCGTTTCCTTCAATTTACCGTTCAGGGTTTTCAGCAAGGACAGAATTTGCAGCTGTGACGTATCCGCTTTCTTTCCTGTAAGAGGTTTTTTTTGTGTCTTGGGAGTTCCGCCCGAGGCAGCGGCTTTTTTTGATGGCTCAGGCGCATCATCGTTATCGGGGCTTTTAAAATAAACGCGGCCTTCTGATGTTTTCTTAAAGCCCATGATAGATCAGCCCTTTCGGAAATACGCTATAGCAGTTACACAATTCAAAATATGCGCCGAATATACAAGTATTTTGTAAAATAGGTCAAGCGAATCGGTTGCGTTTCCTAAGATTGCTATGGGATAAATGCCGAAGCCAAATCATCAGCATCAAACCCGACCATGACCCTATCATCCTGAACGATAATCGGGCGTTTGATAATCGATGGATTATCCGTTGCGATCGTAATCGCCAAGCGTTCATCCATCTGTTCTTTCATAGCATCGTCCAACTTACGCCACGCCGTTCTCGTCCATCCAACGAAACGTTTTCTTCATCGTGTCGCAATTTTTAATTCCATAAATCGTCGCGGCTGACATATCTCAAATCTCCTGAATGTTCATGAGTAAAATTTCATGTGGTTTTGTATGGTTTTTGTGCTACCACATTTTAATGCAAAATCAAAAGACACAACAAGCCGACAACGCAAACGCCCCTCAGGAAAAAGAGGCAAGTGAAACGGCGAAAGATACAACAACGCAGCAAAAGCATTCTCAATTAGCCACGCTAAAAACCTTGTTGCCGTATCTCTGGCCCAAAAACGCAGTTGATCTGCGTGTACGTGTCGTTGTGGCGATGATCTGCCTCGTTCTGGCGAAGGTCACGAACGTTTACATGCCGCTGATCTATAAACAGATTATCGACCTGATGACCGAGGGGAGTAAAGCGATAGAGGGCGTAGACCCAACGGTCGTTGCCTTCGCCGTACCGACGGGGCTCATCCTTGCCTATGGCGCCGCACGCACAATGGCGGTTGTATTCGCCGAAATCCGCGAAGCTGTCTTTGTGAACGTCACCCAACGGGCTATGCGCCGCGTTGCGATTGATACGTTTCAGCATATGCACGAACTCTCCATGCGCTTCCACATGAGCCGCCAGACAGGCGGCCTGAGCCGTGTGATCGAACGCGGGATCAAGGGCATAGAATTTCTTCTCACCTTCATGCTGTTTAATATCGTCCCGACCCTGGTGGAAATCCTGCTCGTTTGTGCGGTGCTGTGGTATCTGTTCAACATCTGGTTCGCCGCCGTAACCTTCTTCACCATCGCGCTCTATATTGCCTTCACCCTCTACACGACCGAATGGCGATTGAAATTCCGCCGCGAGATGAACGACATGGACACGCAGGCCAACACAAAGGCCATCGACTCGCTGCTCAATTTCGAAACCGTCAAATATTTCGGTAACGAAGCGCATGAGGCCAACCGCTATGATCGCTCCCTCGCGGCCTATGAACGCGCGGCAATCATGTCAGTACGCAGCCTCTCGGTTGTTAATATCGGTCAGGCCTTCATCATCGCTGCCGGGCTGGTCATCGTTATGTATATGGCCGCAAGCGGCGTGGCAGACGGCACAATGACAGTTGGTGATTTCGTACTGGTCGTCATTTACCTGATCCAGCTTTACATGCCGCTGAACTTCCTCGGCTTCGTCTACCGCCAGATCAGGCAATCCCTCACCGATATGGATGATATGTTCTCCATGTTGAAAATTGATCGTGAGATTACCGACAGGGAAGGGGCACAAGAACTCGAATTAAGCGGCGGCACGATCGAATTTAAGGACGTGCATTTCGGCTATAACGACGACCGCGAAATCCTCAAGGGCTTATCGTTCACGGTTGAGGCAGGAAAAACCCTCGCCATTGTCGGCCCAAGCGGCGCAGGAAAATCCACCATCAGCCGCTTGCTCTACCGCTTCTATGATGTGCAAGGCGGCCATGTGCTGATTGACGGACAAGACGTACGCGATGTCACTCAAAACTCCCTTCGCCAAGCCATCGGCATCGTCCCGCAGGATACGGTGCTGTTTAACGACACTATTCGCTACAACATCGAATACGGCAAGCCGGGCGCGAGCGATGAAGACATCCGCGAAGCCGCCAAAATGTCCAAAATTGACGGCTTTATCTCCAAACTTAAAGACGGCTATGACAGCATGGTCGGCGAGCGTGGCTTAAAACTTTCAGGCGGCGAAAAACAACGCGTTGCCATCGCGCGGAACGTGCTGAAAAATGCGCCAATCTTCCTCTTTGATGAAGCGACATCCGCGCTCGACTCCCAAACTGAACAAGAGATCGTGCAGAACTTAAGAAAAGTCTCAGAAGGGCGCACAACCTTGATTATCGCCCATCGCCTCTCCTCGGTTGTCTCCGCGGATAAAATCCTCGTCCTCGATCAGGGCAAAGTAATGGAGGGCGGCACGCACAACGAACTCTTGCAAAAAGGCGGCCTGTACGCCAGCATGTGGGAGCGTCAAAAAGAAGAACAGTAAAGAGAGAGTGCTGATCATGAAAAAATTAAATATTTTAGGTATCAGTCTTCTCTGTCTTGTTCTCGCCGCGCCAACCCATGCCAGAGACACACAGAAAACTCTAGAAAATACATCGCGTATAACCCATGAAAGCGGTGTCGTCTCAGCCCATCCGCTGGCAACCAAAGCAGGGCGTGAAGTGTTGCAAATGGGCGGAAACGCATTTGATGCCGCCATCGCAACATCCGCCGCGCTGGGCGTGGTCGAACCTTACGGCTCAGGCATCGGCGGCGGAGGCTTTTGGCTGCTATACCAAGCGGATACAGACACATACACCGTGATAGATTCCCGTGAAACCGCACCGCTCGCCGCACATAAAGACATGTATCTCGACGAAAACGGCGAGCCGATTAAAAACGCCTCCCGCAACGGCCCGCTCGCCGCAGGAATCCCGGGGCAACCGAAAGCCTTTGTCGAGATCAGCAAAAACTTCGGGGCGCTGTCTTTGGAAAACAGCCTCAAACCTGCCATAAAGCTCGCATCAGAAGGCTTCCCCGTCGGTGAACGCTACATCAGCGGTGTGAAAACCAAAAAAGACACTTTCAACGGCGTTGCAAAGAGTGTTTTCTTAGATAACGGCGAAATTCCGCACATCGGATGGGTTCTAAAACAACCTGATCTCGCAAAGACCCTCACGAATATTCACACTGATAACGCTAAGGATTTCTACGAAGGCAAGGCCGCTGAACGCATGGTCAACGCCGTGCGCATCATGGGTGGTATTTGGACGAAACAAGACCTCGCACAATATAAGGTCAAAACCCGAGCCCCCGTTATTGCCCACTATAAGGGCGCAAAAATTATCATGCCGCCGCTTCCTTCTTCAGGCGGTTTGGTGATGAAAAACATCTTCAATATTCTGGCACAATATGATCTGGACGCTATGCCGCCCGCTGATCAAAAACACATCATCGTCGAAGCCATGCGCCACGCCTACCATCAGCGCGCCCGCTACATGGGCGACACGGATTTCGTTGATGTACCAGTTGAGGAGATAATCTCGCCTAAAAAAGCGACCGCGCAAAAGTCGATGATTAAAATCAATCAGGCCACGCCAAGCGAGACGCTTCCCATGCCAGCAATCGATAAAACGCCAAAGGGCACAGAAACCACGCACTTCGCGGTTATCGACAAACACGGTAACCGCGTCGCTGTCACGCAAAGCATCAATTTCTGGTTCGGATCGGGCTTCATGCCGCCAAATACAGGCGTTATCCTAAATAATGAAATGGACGATTTTGTTATCAAGCCGGGCGTAAAAAACGGCTACGGACTGATCGGTACATCTGCCAATGCGATCGAGCCGGGCAAACGCATGCTCTCCAGCATGACGCCCACAATCATTGAAACGAAAGACAGTGTTCTCATCATCGGAACGCCGGGCGGCTCGCAAATCATCACCATCAATCTACTCGGCATACTGGCTTATCTGAACGGAAAAACGCCAGAGGAAATCGTCGCCATGCCGCGCTATCACCATCAATTCATCCCCGATGAAATCGTCTGCGAAAAAGGCGCGCTCACCGAAAATGAAATCAAAACGTTAGAAGAAAAAGGCCATGCTTTACGCCAATCCAAACGCGATTATGGCAATATGCAGATCATCCATCTGGATAAGAAAACGGGCAAAGTCACCGCTGCATCCGACCCGCGCGGCCAAGGTGCAGGCGAAGTGTATTAATCAAATATCATAGACCGCGCCCGCGGCTCCAACCAATCAATCAATCCCGCAACCTTGTGCTTTACCTTGCCTTCTGGTGAAATAATGAAAGTCTCAGGATACAGACTTGTGCCAAATCCCTCACGTGAAACCGCTTTATAAGGGTCGAGTGCAACATACACATTATCCATCGCAACATCAGATTGCACTTGCGCCGTACCGCGCGCAAAAAAATCATCCACAACGCCGCGGCTTTGATCGACCGAAAGCAAAACCAGCGCAACGTCATCATGCTCTCGCGCAATTTGTAAAAGCTGTGGAATTTCGATCACGCATGGGGCGCACCATGTCGCCCAGATATTCACCAGCACAATTTTCCCGCGCAAATTTTTCAGCGGTAATCTCTTACCTTCGGGCAGTTCAAAAATAACATTCGGCGCAGGCTGATCAAGCGGTTTGATGTGCAGCGTCGAAACAACCTTATCGCGCAAAACGCCGGGCGGGGGTGCAAAATGATCCCACGCGGCAATCCCAAGACCCGCGGCAATCGTCACAATGATCACGATCCATTTAACCATGCGAAGTGCGCCTTTGCTTTAACAACAACATATGAATCCCCGCCAGAAACGCAACTTCAGCGGCAATAAAAACGCCGAGCGTGACCGCCATCGAATCCGTAAAGCCGTATGCATGCAAGCCCACGCTGAGCAAATTTACCCCAAACCACGACAGGGCGAGGATCACAGACAGAAAACTCATCGCATAAAGAACGCCGACATTGCCCATCTGCCCGCTAATACGTCCATGCACCGCCCACACCAGCCACAGCACAATTAGCAGCGCGCCGTTCTCTTTCGGATCCCATCCCCAAAAACGCCCCCAACTTTGATCGGCCCAAATGCCACCCAAAACCGTGCCGATTGTCGCAAAAAACAGCGCAATCAACGCCGCGGCATGCATTGATTGAAACAACGAAAAATCAGGCGTACGCTTCTTCGCCCAAACCATATGGATCAAAATATAATGCGCGATCAGCGCGGTTAGCGCGCAAAACGCATACCCCGCCGTAATTGTTAAAACATGCGTGGTCAACCAGAAATTCGTATTCAACACCGCCGTTAGCATAACAAGGCTATCGCCATCCTCCTGATGCGCAAAACCGAGCATCAAAAGCAAAACGCCGCCAATCGCCGACATCCATAGCCAAAGCCCGTCATCATCTGATCTGCGGTAGAGATAAAGAAAATACGCCATCACAATCGGCGTCACGAACAGCACCGTTTCATACAAGGTGGAGACAGGCGGCCGCCATAAAATAAACATCCGCATACCCAGCCCCGCAAGCTGCGCCAACACACTCAAAGCCAAGGGCGCAGTAATCAAAAGGACTGGAAACGCCTTAAACCCACGCGCGAACAATAGAATCAGCGCAATCACGCTTAACGCAAACGCAATCTTAAACGGGTCGTACAAAACATATAGGCGCTCAACGCTGAGTGCCGGAACGCTAACTCGCGCTGAATTTTCGTAAGATTTCAAAAGCGCATCGACCTTAATATCCCATAAATCGACATTGTCACTGTGATACGCTGCTGCTAATTCATGCCAAAGGTTTACATGTGACGCATCTAAGACAGTATTGCTATCAATAGCCTGCCACAGTGTTTTCCAGTCTTCACCACTTGGAATAACCTTGAAAATGCGGCTGACCTTAGACGCTTCATAAACCGCATTCAGCTTAAACAAGAGCAACGCCATGTTGCGCTCATCATCCGAATATCGATCCAAATCTTCGCCTTTTTCTTTAATCACAAGACTAAACGCATGGTCGAGAACAGGGCGCTGCCCGACCATGCCAAAATAAGTGACACGCCCGTCTTGCGTTTCAATACCGCGCGGAACTGGCGCGAGCAGGGGAAGAACACCGCTCAAACTGCTCAGTACATCGCGCAGGGCCACAACCTCTTGCTGTAATTCAATCAGGCTGCGATGTTGCGGGCTCCAATCCTCTTCTTCAGCCTTAAGAATGTTCAAAATCAACGGCTGTTTCTCGCCCAACGCCGTGTAAATTTCAGTGTAGCTATAGAGCTTATCTGCTCGCCGCTCCAAACTGAGTAACGCCAGCAAATCAGGATTAGAAATGCGCAAAATCGGCAACGCCTCACTGCGCGCAGGGTCGAATAACGATTGCACCAGCCATTCCATCGCCGCAGAGTCCGAGCCTGAAAACCGTTTCTTCATCGCCCGCGCAAAACTCTCCATCGGTTTCACCCGCCCGTCATGCAAAATCGGCACACGCGAAAAATCATCTAAGGACAGGCGCGGCGCATCGGCTAGGGCAGGAGCGGCATGCAAACAAGGCAAAATCAAAAGCAGAGCAATCGCCGCGTAACGCCGCCGCAAAAACAAGTGCAGCAACAGACCGATACACATCACAATGCCCGAAATATAGGGAAACGCACGCCCGACATTCCACACCACTGCCAGCACCGAAACCTCACCGTTGGGCGTATCCAAAAACGAGGATTGAAAGAATGTATAGCCCTTATACCGCAAGGGCGCATTCATCGAAATCTCGCTCTCCCATTGCAATCCGTCATCTTGGATAAGCACCGTGGAGCGATATTCCTTCGCGGTATCTGTGCCGGGATGGGTAACTTTCTCAAAATCAATCAGGGAAACGCTAAACGGTAAATTCCGCTGCGCGCGCCTCAAAACAAAGCTGTACGTTTCACCGTCAATATTGACCTGCGGAATTTGCGGAATATCTTCCAGCGCAATATAAATTTTGCGATCATCACCGTCATCTATGGAAATCTCAAACGTTACGCCAGATAAATTATCTTCATTATTCATCCGCAGCGGAGCAGGAGAGATCTGCATATGCTGCGCCATACCGATATGATCAGGCGTCGGATATTCCCGCGCGATAATCTGGCAATTATTACATTTGTCCAATATTTTCAAGCCTATATACGATGTGTCCATATACGGCCTGCCAATAGGAAGCTGACTTAATTTCCAACGTCGAACAATGCTTCCGTCTTCTCTTAAAATCACAAATTCGCGCGTGTGATAATCCGAAACCGCCGCCTTGCTCTCACCCTCCGCCAGCGCCAGATACCCTTCCGAACTATACAGCGCGGTAAACAACCCGCCGAGTAATAGGAGTAGAGCCCCGATATGCGTCGTGATATTTCCCGCATTCCGTACAGTCCACGGGCTTTTAAACACCAATTTGAACACAAGGTTTAGGAAGATGAGCGCCATTAAGATCGGCATTCCGGGCAAAGGAACTGCAAACCCGTCAGAGCCAAGCCAGATCACTGGCGCGGCAAACCACATACTTGTCGCCGCATACAGCCCGACATATTTTTGCGCGACCGTCCCGATAAACAGATACACCATCACAATCGGCAAAACGATGTGCAAAAGGCGCGGCCCGCATAGAAGAATGTAAAGGCGTTCGAAAAATTTCATGATGCGGCGCATTCTACGCGTTTTTGCGAAAATCTCTAGTGCAAAAGCGCGCTTTTATGATAAGAGCTAACCATGAAAAAAGACGCGCTGATCGACATTGAAATCACGCTCGCCCATCAGGAGCAGCAAATCACGGAGCTAAACGCCGTAATAAACGACCAATGGGCTGAAATTGATGCCTTAAAATCGAAGCTAGACAAAGTGTTGCGGAAATTAGATGCGCTCGAAAACACCGACGGCGCTGATCAATCAGACAATATCGACACCATCGACCACGCCCGCCAAAACATCCCCCCGCATTATTAGGCGGGCATCAAATCACCAAAAAAATCGCTGAGTGCGGCGCGCACAGCATCAGGGTTTTTCATCTGGTTAAGCTCTCCTCGAAACGCCGCAGCCCCGTCAAAACCATTGATATACCATGCCAAATGTTTGCGAGCGAACGGCACGCCTTTGCGCTCACCGTAATAGGAAATAATCATATCGTAATGCGCCAAAATCAAATCGCGCTTTTCCTGTAGGCTAGGCTCTGTGCCCATTTCTCCGTCTTTGAAGTAATCCATCACCTGCCGTAAAAACCAGGGCTTGCCCTGACAGCCGCGCCCGATCATCACGCCATCCGCGCCCGATTGCTCCAACGCCGCCACCGCATCCTCGGGCGCGTTGATATCGCCGTTCACAATGACCGGAATGTCCACCGCATCCTTCACTGCGCGCACCGCCGCCCAATCGGCCGTGCCGGTATATTTCTGCTCGCGCGTGCGCCCGTGAACCGTGACCATCTGAACGCCGACATCTTGCGCTTTTTTCGCGAGTGAGGTGGCGTTTTTATGCCCCTGATCCCAACCAAGGCGCATCTTCACTGTGACAGGCACATCAACGGCATCAACCACATGCGCCATAATCTCAGTGGCTAAATCTTCATATTGCATTAGAGCAGAACCTGCCATTTTCTTGACGACTTTTTTAACAGGACAGCCGAAATTAATATCGATAATCGCCGCCCCGCGCGCGACATTCATCTGCGCGGCTTCGGCCATAATCTCAGGTTCACACCCCGCCAGTTGCACCGCCATCGGGAAATCCTCGGCGTAATTTTCATTCATCTTCAGGGAGTGAGCGGTTTGCGCAATCATCTCACGACTTGCAATCATTTCGGAAAAGACGAGCCCCGCACCGTAGGATTTCACTAACCTGCGAAACGGCAAATCCGTAATCCCTGACATCGGCGCCAGAAAAACGGGATCGGTTATTTCAATCTCACCCAGTGAAAAAGCCATAGCGTTTAAATCTCAACCGTACCGATAGCCGCAGGGGCAATTCCCGCCTTAATAGCCGCAGTGATTTTACGAATCTCATCAGGCGTGTACGCATCGTACGCCTCTTGAACCTTGCGCCCCAAGCCGTGCTCCGCGCTAAAACTGCCATCATACTCATGCACAACGGCATCATTGATATACCGCCTGATATTGGCCTCATACGTCGCATCTTTTGCTCGCGGATCATCGCGATCAATCACCAGCGCAAAATGCACGCCACCATCTCCGAGATGCCCGAAGTCACAAACGGTCAACTCAGGATGATCTTGAGACAATCGCGCGGTCATCTCTTTACGAAACGTGATGATATCGCCGCGCTTGAATGAGATATCAAAGGCAAAAAGCTTGCCTGATTTCTGCACCCCTTCCGATAAACCGTGACGCAACGCCCAGAGCTTATCCGATGCGCCAATATAGGCGTTATCGAGCAGGGTATCGTCAGTCTCCCAAATCTCAGCCAACATCGCTTCCAAAACATCGTCAAGGCTTTGCTCACCTGCACGCGCAGGCCAGCTTCTGCTGAGTTCCAGCAAAATTGCGTATTCGGGAATGCCATCATTTCCAAAAGGGGAGGGTAAAGACGAATTATGATCAAACGCAGCCGCCATCGCATTATGTGACATGCCTTCAAACGCGCTCAGATAATTGCTGCACGCACGCTCAATACGGCGAAAGAGGGGGAGAACCGCATCCATCGATGCGGGAACAAGCAGCGCAGTAGCATCCTGTTCAACACGTGGGGACAGGCGTACCATAACTTCCGTCACAACACCGAAAACACCCGCCGTACCGATAAACAGCTGCTTCACATCCAGACCTGTATTGTCTTTATGAAGCGGTTTTAGCAAATTCAAAACCGTACCGTCCTCATCGGCCAGAACCACTTTCATCCCCATCACATGGTCACGAAACCCGCGATATTTTAAGAAACGCGACCCGCCTGTGTTCGTCGCCACCATGCCGCCCAAACAAGGGTCGGATCCCACATCAATGGGCAGGCATAGCCCTGTTTTTTCAAGATGCTCGTTGAGCGTGGACAAACGCACGCCGGCGCCTGCATAGGCGCATCCATTATCTGTATCAACATCATAAATCGCGGTCATTTTATCAAACGAGAGCACAACTTGCTGACCACTCTCATCAGGAACCGAGCCCGCAACCATGCCCGTATTCCCTGATTGCGGCACAATATGAACACCGTTCCGCGCGCAATAAGACACAATCTTCGAAACGTCGTCTGTGCTCGTCGGCCTTAAAACGCAAAGCGCACGCCCAACTTCACCGCGCCAGCCCTGTTCGTACGCCGATAAATTTTGCGACGCATCCATGACAGAGGCATCGCCCAGTAACTTTTTAAAATATTGAATATGCTCATCCATATTCGGCATTTTATGCCAGAAGAGGGAGGGTGTAAAAGACTATTTTAACGCAAAAACTTATTGGCCTTTCAACGCCTTCATACGTTTTTTAAACACAACGCGTGGATGAATGCTGTTATTGTTTTCCTCAAACTTTTCGTAATATTGCTGATGATAATCTTCACCGACCCAAAAGGTCGTCACAGGACTGATTTTGGTCACAATCGGCTTGGAATAAACGCCATCAGCATTGATCTTGGCAATAAGCTCTTCTGCGGTTTTGCGCTGTTCTTCATCGTGATAAAAAATCTCTGAGCGATATTGCGTGCCGACATCCACACCCTGACGGTTAAGCTGCGTCGGATCATGCGCTTTTAGAAGGAAAAACTCCACCAATTCTTCATATGTTATCTTTTCAGGATCAAATATGATCTCCACGGCTTCCGCATGGCCTGTCTCACCTGTTGTAATGGCTTGATAATTCGGATTATTAAGCGCGCCGCCAATATAGCCGACACGCGTATGTAAAACGCCTTCCAGAACGCGAAATTCACTCTCTACACACCAGAAACAGCCGCCCGCAAGCGTGGCAACGGGGTAACCGTCAGGGCGCTCATCCTTCAGGTCAGGCCCGCGGCTCTCTAACGTACCTTCAATTGCAAAGGAAGGGTGGTTAATCAAATAAATAAAGCCGCCACCCATAACCATGATTAAAAGTATAAGTCTAAGCTGTTTCATGACAAAAATCCGTTTTACCTGTATAATTGTGTAGTATTATTCTAATCTATTATTCGTTAGAAACGTGAAATAGTTGCCTTAATAACCAAGGTTTTTATTAATTTTTAAAATGAAATGTGTTTTTAGAAGCAAAAATGTCATCGTCAAGGCATCAAATTGAAAGGAATTTCTGATGATATTCTGGACGAAAAAGCCCAAAAACTATCAAAATCGGCCTAACGGAATAAAGCCGAATATCTTGTTGATGCACTATACGGGCATGAAAACCATGCAGGAAGCGAAAGACCGCCTCACAGACCCTGAAAGCGAGGTCAGCGCGCATTATTTGGTAGACGAGGACGGCACAATTCACCCGCTCGTTCCTGAAGATAAGCGCGCGTGGCATGCGGGCGTGTCTTATTGGCAAAAAGAAACAGATATAAATTCCCATTCCATCGGCATCGAAATTGTGAACCCGGGGCACGAACACGGCTACCGCCCGTTCCCCGAAGAGCAGATGGAGGCGGTTAAGGACTTATCGCTGGAAATCATGTCGCGCCACAACATCAAACATTTCCTAGGGCACTCTGACGTCGCTCCTGAACGCAAAACCGATCCGGGGGAGCTGTTTAACTGGCGCTGGCTGGCGACCTTCGGTATTGGATACTGGCCCGAACCCACCGAAGAACAACGCGCGCAAGCTGAAAAAATCGCCGCGAACGACTTCGAAACGGAAAAACTCTTCGTACAATTCGGCTATAACCCTGCAAGCGCCTTTGTCGATGTGGTCACGGCCTTTCATCGTCATTACTGCCCTGAACGCTTCCAAGTCGGCAAAGAAGGTGAAATTTGCACCGAAACCGTGGCGCGTCTTCTATCCGTCGTTCATCAAAAATCATCAAAACTTGATTAACCGTTCGAAAACGCGCATAACAAGCGTGGCTGAAGAAATCGGATGACCGCTGGCGGCGCATAGGCAAAGCGAGAGGAAAGTCCGGGCTTCACGGAAAAACGACGCCGGATAACGTCCGGGCAGGGGCAACCCTGACGGCCAGTGCAACAGAAAACAAACCGCCTGAGCGGAGTAATCCGTTCAGGTAAGGGTGAAAAGGTGCGGTAAGAGCGCACCGCGCGCATGGTAACATGTCGTGGCACGGTAAACCCCGTCGGAAGCAAGACCAAATAGGAGCTGCAAGCCTTATGGCAGGTGTTTTCCGCACTGCATCTCGGGTAGGTCGCTTGAGGCTGATGGCAACATCCGCCCTAGAGGAATGGTCATCACGTGGCAACACGTACAGAACCCGGCTTATAGATTTCTTCAGCCCTTTTAATCTTTAAAGATTAAGCCAAAAAAAGAACCGCCGAACTGGAAAAGCTCGGCGGCCTATGAAGATATATTTCCCACCAAATGAAATTGGCATTAAGTCTAAGCTAGTCTGTTTCTACACGAATACAGTCATCATGTTCTGTTTGAAACGTACATAACGCTTTTCCAAAAATGCTCCCCCCGAAGACCGCCAAAACAATCATAAAAACAGTGATAAACATATCTTTTCTCCCACACAGTAAAACTTGTTTCTCAAGTGACTCCAGAAATATCACTGTATTTCGTAAAATGCAAACTTTTTTTCATTCTATATCAGTGGGTTATGAGGCAAAAAATCGCAAAAACAGGCTTTAAATATATTATTTATGTAAATTAGTAATTTTTTTATATCTTTTTGAGGCTTTAAAATTTTTTTCATCCACAAAATAAAAACTGTTGTTTTTGAGGGGATTACAAACTGTTCTTGTTGACGATCCAGCTAAACCCATGATATCCCATATATATCCATTGTGTGGCATGTAAAAGCATGCGTGCACGCTGTTTTATTGGGGTAAATGCCCTTCTAGGCGGCATGTTTGGAAGAGTGTATAGCCTGAAAGCAGGCTGAAAACGGGGCTTGTATGACATTGTTTTTGTCAACATCAACGCATAAAGTCGATAAAAAGGGGCGGGTTTCCGTGCCTGCAGCCTTTCGCGCGACTCTAAACGATCAAATTCGCAACGGCATTATTCTGTTCGCATCCAACACGCATCCGTGCCTTGAAGGTTTCGATTGGGCAAAAATGAACGAGATCAGCGCGAGAATGGATCACTATGATCTTTTCTCTGATGATCAAGATGACCTTGCCACAACAATTTTCGGTGAGAGTGTTCAGCTCTTTTTCGATGGAGAGGGGCGCGTAACCTTGCCTGATCATTTAATCTCTGCTGCTGAGATTGCTGGCAAAGCAACCTTCGTTGGTCTTGGGCGTAAATTTCAAATCTGGAATCCTGATCACTTCGAAGCACGCAAAAAGGCGGCACGCGACGCTGTGAAGAGCCGCAAGCTCACAGTTCCAAAAGGAGGAGAGCGATGACGACCGCATCTCCGCATATTTCAGTCATGCTGGACGAGGTGCTGGAAACGCTCGCTCCAACGGACGGTGAAGTCTACGTCGACGGCACATTCGGCGCGGGCGGCTACACACGCGCAATTTTAGAGGCTGCGGATTGTGTTGTGCTGGCCATTGACCGTGACCCTGCCGCGTTAGGGGTTGCTGAAAACTTCAAAAAAGAATTCGGTGATCGTTTTGTTTTTCTTCGCGGTTGCTTCGGTGATGTGAAATCTCTTATCGCAAATGCCGGTTATGACACGGTGAACGGCTTTGTTCTGGATATCGGCGTTTCCTCCATGCAAATCGATCAGGCCGAGCGAGGCTTTTCGTTCAAAAATGACGGCCCGCTCGACATGCGCATGGACACAAAAGCCGATCTGACCGCCGCGAATATTGTGAATACGTACGATCAGGATGACCTCGCGGATGTGATTTATAAATACGGTGAGGAACGAAAATCTCGCCGCATCGCCCAGAAAATCGTCGAGCGGCGTATCGAGGAGCCGTTCAAAACCACAGCTCAGCTTGCTGAAGTCGTGGCGAGTGCGTCGCCAAAATCAAAGCATCAAAAAACCGATCCTGCAACCCGAACATTTCAAGCGCTACGCATCGCTGTAAATGATGAGTTGGGTGAGCTTGAGCGCGCATTGAAGGACGCGCCCGAAATTCTGAAAGAAGGCGGGCGCTTGGTGGTTGTGTCATTCCATTCGCTCGAAGACGGCCTTGTAAAACAAACTTTGCGTGAACAATCTGGCCGTATTGAAGGAGGCTCCCGCCACTTACCGCCACAAACCGCAAGCATGCCAAAACTCTACACGCTGCCAAAAGCAAAAGCCCTAAAGCCAACGCAGGGTGAAATTGATGCAAACCCGCGTTCCCGCTCTGCGCGACTGCGTTATGCCGTGCGCACCGATCAGATAACGGAGGCAGCAAGATGAAAGCCACATTTTTATCATATCTTGTAGTCTACGGCGCTGTCGCGTTCATGGGCGTCGCCCTCATAAATACGGGGCAAAAAGTGCAAATGATGGAGCGTGAAATAAAGGTCTACGACCGCAAAATTGAACAGAAAAAAGAAGCAATTAAAACCCTGAAAGCCGAGTGGGCGTACCTGAATACACCCGCACGCCTTGAAAATTTGGCAGAAAAAGCCTTCGGTATGCACGCGCCTGAAATAAAAGCGTTAGATGGTGATATGGATGCGATTCCAACTGAAACGCACGCTTCAATCATCTTCAAAATCCCCAAACAAAAACCGAGGCCTGCTCTGCTGCAAGACGCGACCTTCTCAAACGCCCAAGTCTTAAGGATAAATGACGGAGGCGCGCAATGATCTGGCAACGCGCCCGACATCAAGCCGTTACCGTAGAAGGGCAAAAAAGATGCGCCGCCGCCCGCGCACAATCCCGCTTGTCCATTGTCGCCCTGTGCGCTCTATTGTGCTATGCCGTCATCATGCTGCGCATCATGGATTTAACGATTGTGCAGTCAATTTACATCCCTAACGCGGGCGAGGGCATTGAAATTGAACAAGAAAAAAGGGTCGATATCATCGCCGCAAGGCGCGGTGACATCTATGACCGCAACGGTTTCCTTATAGCGACAACACTGAAAACCACATCCTTGTTTGTCGATCCCTTGCTTGTCCTTGAGCCGCAAAAGCTGCTCTCCCAGGTTCATCAAGTCATACCAAAGCTGGATTTGGAAGAGGCAGTCGAGGCAATACATGCCGATAACCGCTTCGGCTGGCTCGCGCATAATCTAAGCCCCGCACAACAACGCGCTATTCTTGAAATCGGTGATCCCGCTTTGGGTTTTCAGCCCAAATATACGCGCATCTATCCGCAAGGGCCGCTTTTCGCGCATATGGTTGGCTACACTGATACAGATGGCCTAGGCCTCGCAGGGATTGAGCGCAGCTATGATGACGTTCTCAGCGCAGGGCAAGATGTGCACCTCACACTGGATTTGCGCCTTCAACATCTGACCAAGCGCGAATTAATGAAGTCTATCACCGACTTTGAAGCGGTTGCAGGTGTCGGTTTAATCATGGATGCGCAATCAGGGGAAGTTCTGGCAGGCATCTCATTACCTGACTTTGATTTGAACAAGTCGTCAACAGCCAGCAATAACCAAAAATTCAACCGCCTGACTCTGGGGGTGTATGAACTTGGCTCTGTGTTCAAAATATTTTCCACCGCCGCGGCATTAGAATTAAAAGATTTGAAAATGTCGCACGTGTTTGACGCAAAAGAACCAATCAAAGTCGGCTGGCACACCATCCGCGACTTTCATGCCAAAAAGCGTGAAATGACGTTGCCTGAAGTGTTCATGTATTCGTCAAATATCGGCTCTGCCAGAATGGGGGAGATGGTCGGTGAAAAAGGATTGAAAAATTTCTACAGCGACCTTGGTCTGATGAAAAGAGCATCCTTCTGTATCAAAGAAGTCGGCGCACCGATCATCCCGACAATATGGCGTAAGTCGACGGTTATGACCGTATCCTACGGTCACGGCATTGCAACATCACCCCTGCAAATGTCAGCTGCGGTCGGAACCATTTTAAATGGTGGTTATGCGTTAACTCCACACTTGGTCAAATCTTACGGCGCGCAGGAAGATGAGGCGCAGGAAAGCCAACAACCAGACTCAAGCGTATTAAAAACTGAAAAAATTCAGATTTTGTCAGAGGAAACGTCAAAGAAAATGCGCCAATTACTGCGTTTGGTTGTCACAAAAGGAACAGCTAAGAAAGCCGATGTTAAAGGCCTTATGATCGGCGGGAAAACTGGAACGGCTGAAAAAAACCATGATGGCCGCTACGACCGAAGCAAGCTGATCTCCTCTTTCGTTGGCGCATTTCCAATGAACGACCCGCGCTATGTCATCATGGTGATGGTCGATGAGCCAAAAGGGCAAAAAGAAAGCTATGGCTATGCAACCGCCGGTTGGGTTGCCGCGCCTGCTGCAAAACGCATAGCAACATCTATGGCATCTGTTTTGGGGCTTCAGCGCACCAAGGATTTAGTCGAGATAGACGCAGAGCTTTGGCCGTATATAGAGGAGCTAAAGTCAGAAATAAAGCACGTCCGAAGCAAACCTGAAGATATGCCTGAAGATATGGGAGGGAAAAAACTTGCCTCCTACTGAGTACGATTTTTCAAAAGAATGCCCTGATTTTGATCTCGCACAGTACACAGGAGTCACGCAGGATAGCCGCGCCGTGAAACACGGCTTCATTTTCGCCGCCCTGAAGGGGCAAAGCCACAATGGCGTAGACTTTATCCCCAATGCGATAGAGCAGGGCGCAACTCTCATACTCTGTGATGAAGATGTGCAAACGGAAAAACTGAACATAAACCAGCCTCAGAAAAGCGTCAGGGTTATCCAAACCGCCAAACCGCGTCAAACCTTCGCACACATGGCCGCCGCTCTCTATCGGCACAAACAGCCTGAGAATATCGTCGCCGTCACGGGAACAAACGGCAAAAGCTCAGTCGTAGATTTCATAAAACAGCTCTGGGACGCGCTTGGCACACAATCAACAACAATCGGAACGCTGTCCCACACTCACACAACGCCCGATCCCGTTGCCTTGCATAAGGCGTTATATGGCATGGAAGAACGTCGTATAACCCATCTCGCCATGGAAGCCTCCAGCCATGGCATCGACCAATATCGCATGGACGGGGCAACTGTAAAAACCGCTGCCATCACAAACATCACGCAAGACCATCTCGATTACCACAAAACGATGGAAAATTATAAAGAGGCAAAACTGAAGCTCTTTACCCGCATTTTGAAAAAAGACGGCACAGCTATCCTCAATGCCGACACGCCGGAATATGCGGAAATAAAGCAAGCCTGCGAAAGTCGTGGCATCAAGACCATGTCTTACGGTAAAAACGGGCAGAACATAAAAATTGAAAATATAGACATTACAGACCAAGCGCAAAATGTGACGTTTGACATAAATGCAAAGCCTCGCAATGTCACAATCCCATTGGTTGGCACATTTCAAATCATGAACCTTGCCTGTGCGCTGGCCTGCGTAATTGCCGAACATCCGCAAGATCAGGCGCGCACCTCCAAAATTGTGAAAGCGCTAAACACAATAAAGCCCGTACGCGGACGCCTTGAATATGTAGCATCCGACGATGGAAACTGTCACGCCTATGTCGATTACGCCCACACGCCCAATGCCCTTGAAACAGTCTTGAAAGCTCTGCGCGCGCACACCAAAGGCAAGCTCATCTGCGTTTTCGGCTGCGGCGGTGACCGCGACAAAGCCAAACGCCCCCTGATGGGAGAGATTGCCGCCACTCTGGCAGACATTGTTATAATCACAGATGACAACCCAAGATCAGAGAATCCAGAAGAAATTCGGGAACAAATCATCTCCGGCATTGCAAATCAAAACAAAATCCATGACATTGGTAGTCGTGACATGGCCATTCAACGGGCTGTGGCCACACTCTCGCCAAACGACATTCTGCTCATCGCTGGTAAAGGGCATGAACAGGGTCAGACCTTTAAAAACCAAACCCATCCTTTCGACGATGTCACACATTGTCGGCAAGCCTTTTCTATGCGCCAATCTGTTCAATCTCTTCCACTCTAACTACTGCTTACTCAATTCCTTCCTTCGCTGTGTCCTGCAGCACCTCTAAAAAACTAAAGTAAAAGAAAGTCACAACGATGATCGAAAACAACCGATACGGCTGGAACCATTTAAAAACAAAAACGGTCACCGTTTCAGTAAAGCCAAAACGCAAAGAACGTGGCATCGTTTTTCGTATCGGTAACATGATTGACGTTGGAAACGGCTCACAAACCGTTATGCTGCAACCGTTGTCGATCACGCCGCCGCCATCTATGCAAAGTCCGCATGATAACCGTGATGTGCCCGTACCGTTCAAGATGGGGCATTTGAATTTTCTCTATACCTCGAAAGTGAGGCCAAAGGAGCAGAATCTATATCACTTGCTCTCTGCGCTTTACAATGATAGCAAAGTGGAGCGTATAGTGCCTGATGTCCTTTCACCGGGTGATTTGTTGGTTTTTGCCAAAAAAGCAGCAAAAAATAACAATTCAGTCGCGAATGTCGAAAATGATCCGTTCAGCATTCAAATGATTGATGCATTAAGGCCGATGAAAATCGCAGGGTTGGATGTTAAAAAACAAGGCAGATATTAATCAGGAAAAGTGACAATCAATGCTTTTTATTCTCTTCGCCGATACGGCTTCATTCTTTGACTTATTTCGTTCCATCACATTCCGAACAGGCGGCGCAATTGTAACATCGCTTGTTATTTGTTTCTTCATCGCAAAGCCGATGATCCGCTGGTTGAAAAGCAAGCAAAGCGAAGGTCAGCCCATACGTGATGATGGCCCTGAAACGCACTTCAAAAAAGCCGGAACCCCGACCATGGGCGGGCTTATGATCTTAATTTCTGTCGTGATCAGCGCACTTTTATGGTGTGACCTAACCAACTCATTTGTGTGGTACTCTTTGCTCGTCATGGTCGGCTACGGCGCAATCGGCTTTGCAGATGATTTCTTAAAACTGACAAAGCGCAATACAAAAGGCTTGTCAGGAAAGCTCAAAATCTTAGGACAGCTGGTTATCGGCGGTATTGCGACCTATGGAATTATGCACGCTCTACCCGAAGGAATGCAAACCCATCTTGCCCCACCATTTTTCAAAGATGTGTTGTTCAATCTCTCTTGGTTTTTCATTCCTTGGGCGTTGATCGTCATCATCGGCGCATCAAACGCCGTGAACCTAACAGACGGCCTTGATGGCCTTGCAATCGTGCCCGTAGCGATCGCCGCGGGGTGTTTTGGCCTTATTGCTTACCTTGTCGGGCGCGTTGATTATTCCGCCTATCTCTACCTCCACCACGTCCCGGGCAGCGCCGAAATTGCGATCATCTGCGGCGCTCTAATCGGCGGAGCAATGGGCTTCCTATGGTATAATGCCCCGCCTGCCGCCATCTTTATGGGCGATACAGGATCTCTGGCAATGGGCGGGTTTATCGGCACAATTGCCGTCATCACAAAGCATGAAATTGTACTCTCCATCATCGGTGGTTTGTTTGTTCTGGAAACAGTCTCCGTCATTATTCAAGTCGCATCTTTTAAGCTGACAGGAAAACGCGTTTTCGCCATGGCACCGCTCCATCATCATTTTGAGAAAAAAGGCTGGTCAGAGCCGACAATCGTCATACGCTTCTGGATTATCGCCGTGATTTTAGCATTGGTTGGACTCGCGACCCTAAAATTGCGATAATGCGAGCCACAGAATCAGGCATTCTTAAAACATATAGAAGGCGCATATGAGCCAGATCGAAACTTTCATTGAAAAACTGGACGGCAAACCGATCCTTGTATACGGCGCGGGAAAATCAGGCGCAGCCACCGCCAAAGCACTTGCGAAAGCTGGGGCGACAATATGGCTCGGTGATGACAGCACAGAAAACCTGAAAAAAACTAAACATGCCAACATTGAACATTTCGATGCGGATAATCATAATCTTGAAGAGTGTGCGTTTCTTGTGCTTTCCCCGGGAATTCCGCTCTATCACCCGAAACCGCACAACATCGTCACCGCAGCCCTAGGGTATAATCTGGAAATCATGTGCGATATTGAGTTATTCAATCGCATTTATCCGAACATTAAAACAATCGGGATAACGGGCACAAACGGTAAATCAACGACAACGTTTCTGACATATCACATCCTTAAAGAGCAGGGCGTAGACGCGGAAATGGCAGGCAATATCGGCACGGCGATATTCGACCTGAAAATAAACAAAAATCCTGAAAAGCACCCTGAATGGATGGTTCTGGAAATTTCATCTTTCCAAATGGACTTATGCCCGACCTTCCGCCCCGATATCGGCATCATTCTAAACATTACACCTGACCATATTGACCGTCACGGCACGATGGAACGCTACACCGAAGCCAAAGCAAACATTATCGATATGCAAGCGCTTCAAGAGGGTGAAGAAGCAAGCAATAAAAAAACCGCCATCATCTGCACCGACGACAGCCACACGCAGAAGATTTACGATCGCGTAGAAGATGAAGGGGGCATTAAACTTGTCCAGATCGCAACGGAGAAGAAATTATCGTCGGGCATCTTTGTAGAAAAAGCGGTGCTGAAGGAAAGCGAAAACGACACAATCACTTATTCGAATGACCTGACCGACATTAAAACCCTGAACGGTATTCATAACCAACAAAACGCGGCTTGCGCCTATGCGGTCGCGCGCGCCTTGGCGATTATGCCTGAGAAAATATGGCAATCACTGGAAAGTTTCCCGGGGCTCAACCATCGCCAATTTCTGGTGCGCACCATCAATGGTGTTGATTATGTCAATGACAGCAAATCAACGAACGCGGCTTCTGCCGCTGTGGCTTTGGCGTGCCGATCAAACATTTATTGGATTGTCGGTGGTCGTAAGAAAAAAACAGGCCTAGACGGGTTAGAGCGCTTTTTCAACAACATCAAACATGCCTTCCTGATGGGTGAGGCGAGCGATGATTTCGCAAAATGGTTTGATAAATACGGCATCGCATACACACGCTGTGAAACACTGGAACGCGCGGTGGATGCATCCCATAAAATGGCGCAGGATAATCGTGGTCAGCCCGGCGGAGCAGGAACAGTGCTACTCTCTCCCGCTTGCGCATCCTTCGACCAATTCCAATCATTTGAAGATCGCGGCGACCAATTTGCATCCATGATCGAAGCGATAGAGGACTAAAAACAAGCCCTAATGAACGAAGAAGCACTGGAAGATCGCAGCGTCCTTTTCAAAAGCCCGACAGGCTCCGCTCCACGTGCGTTTTCGCGGCTTGACCAATCCATTCTAGGCAGCTGGTGGTGGACGGTCGACCGCGTAACAGTACTAAGCGTATTTATCCTCATGGCGTTCGGCCTCGCAATGGTCTACAGCGCAAGCCCATCGGTAGCGCGTACAATTCAGGCACCTGAACTGCACTTTTTCTATAAACACATCGCCTTTTTGGCCGTCTCCATCATATGTTTCATATTTTGCTCGATGCTGACAAGGCGTTTTGTCTGGCGCGCGGCCTCGCTCATGTTGTTCGGCACATTTCTGATGATGATCGCCGTCCTCATCTTCGGCGCAGAGATTAAAGGTGCAAAACGCTGGATATCGATTTTAGGCTTCACGCTGCAACCAAGCGAATTTCTAAAGCCCGCATTTATCATCGTAACGGCGTGGTTAATCTCGCTTTATGATCAGAAAAAACAGGATGAAAAAATTGTTTCTAATTTCAACACACCTTTCTTGAACGGGTATGTTGTATCAATTGGTTTTTTATACTGCACGGGGATCGCACTTTTACTCTCTCAACCTGACTTCGGAATCAGCGTAATTGTTACCTCCGTTCTGATCGCGCAAATTTTTCTGGCAGGAATGCGCTTTCGATATATCGCAATTATCGCGGGGCTGGGCGCATGTGCTGTCGGCTTCGTGTACTATGCCTTCGACCACGTTCGCAGCCGCGTCGACCGATTTTTAGACCCCCAAAGCGGCGATAATTATCAGGTTGAAAACGCGCTATCCGCCATTAAAAACGGGGGCTTCTTCGGTGTTGGCCCTGGGCAGGGCGTGGAAAAAACATCTATTCCTGATGCGCACTCCGATTTCATCTTCGCCGTCATCGTTGAAGAGGCAGGCTTGCTTTTCGCCGCACTATTAATCGGTGTATACGCGATGATCATCCTGCGCGGTTTTAAACGTCTTAAACAAACAGACGACCTCTTCGCCGTACTCGCGGCAGGCGGCCTTCTTATCATGATCGCCATGCAAAGCATCATCCACATCGGCTCAACGATCAACATCATACCGACCAAGGGCATGACATTGCCTTTCATCAGCTACGGCGGTTCTTCCATGCTGTCTATATCCATAACGATGGGGATGATTCTGGCATTAACACGACAAAGAACGAAAAAGTCAATTTCACGAGCGACTTTGACATTATCAAAAAAACAAAGCGCAGGCACATAAACGATGGGCCGGAAAGTCAGTGAACAAAAATTAGCGAGTGAAAATAAGTGAGCGAAAAACAAGAAGAGAAAAATAAATTCATACTAATCAGCGCGGGCGGCACCGGTGGTCATATGAGCCCCGCCAGCGCGCTCGCAACCAATTTGAAAAGCCGCGGCTTCAGGGTGGAACTCATCACAGATGATCGCGGAAAAAAGTTTGAGAACATGTTTAAGGGGCTAACAATCCATGTCATTAAATCCGGCACAGCAGGCCCCGGAATTATGGGGAAGGTCAAGGGGGCAATCAATTTGGCTCACGGCATCATTCAGGCGCGCGCCAGAATAAAAATTTTAAAGCCTGATCTGGTCATTGGTTTTGGCGGATATCCCTCATTTCCTGCCGTTTACATGGCACAAAAATTTGATATCCCGACCATCATCCACGAACAAAATGCAATTTTGGGCAAAGCCAATGAAATGCTCGCACCGAACGCTGAGCGTATTGCATTTTCATGGCCGCAATCGTCAGGCTTGGAAAAAGAAGACCAGCTGCGCGCCGTAATTACGGGTAACCCCGTACGCCCTGAAATTTCCGAACTTAAAGACGCCGAATATCCCGAAATTACAGAAGAGGGCAACATACGCATTTTCATCATGGGCGGATCTTTGGGCGCGAGCGTTTTCAGTGACGTCATACCCGCGGCTCTCTCAAAACTGACTGAGGATGAACGAAATAAATTAGAAATCGTCCAGCAATGCCGCGAGAAGGAAATTGAAGAAACCGAAAAACGCTACGCCGAATTAGGCAAAAAGGTCACGTTGCGCGCCTTTTTTGACGATGTGGCCGAGCAATACAAACAAACCCACCTTTTCATCGGACGTTCGGGCGCAAGCACGGTTGCGGAATTATCCGTCATCGGCTGTCCCGCAATCTACGTGCCGTATCCGCATCATAAAGATCAACAGCAAAAGAAAAACGCTGATGTTATGGCAGGGCGCGGCGCCGCAATCGTGATCGAACAAAAGGACTTCACCGCCGACACGCTCTCCAATAAATTACGCGAAATGATACAAAAGCCTGAAATCTTGCAGGATATGGCCGAAAATGCTAAACAAGGCGGAGAAAAATCAGCGGCACGCAAACTCGGAAATTTAGTTGCCGCCATTGTAAATTCTGAAACAGTCAGTAAGAGTTTCGAAAAATAAGGACAACAGATTATGCGTATAATGTCACCGGACATCGGCACGCTTCATTTTATCGGCATCGGCGGTATTGGGATGAGCGGGATCGCAACCCTGTTAAAACAACATGGTTATGATGTTCAGGGCTCCGATATCGCGGACGGCGTAAACCTTGACCGCTTGCGTAAAAGCGACATCCGCGTCGTCATCGGGCACGAGGCCGCAAACATCAAAAACGAAAACAAACAGCTTCCCGCAGCAGTGGTTATCTCCTCCGCAATCAAAGATGATAACCCCGAACTGCAAGCCGCCAGAGCCGCAAAAGTACCAATCGTGCAACGCGCCGAAATGCTGGCGGAATTGATGCGCCTAAAATCCGCCGTTGCCGTTGCAGGAACCCACGGGAAAACCACCACTACATCTATGGTGGGACAAATGCTTGATTACGCAGGGCTTGATCCGACGGTCGTCAATGGCGGCATCGTCAATGCATATGGCACAAACACACGCTTCGGCAATTCCAGCTGGATGGTGGTCGAGGCCGATGAGAGCGATGGCAGCTTTATCCGATTGCCCGCAACCGTCGCCGTCGTCACCAACATCGACCCCGAACACATGGATCATTACGGCAGTTTCGACAAGGTCAAGGCGGCTTATCAACGCTTCGTCCTGAATTTGCCATTCCACGGCTACGCGCTGCTATGCACCGATCATCCGGAAGTGCAATCGCTCGCGTCAAAAGTTTCAGATCGCAAAATCATCACATATGGGTTTAACACGCAGGCCGATATCCGCGCCGAAAATGTGCGCTCAAACGCAAAAGGCAGCACGTTTGACGTTACATTCGCTGGCTGGCTGAACGAAAACGGGCAGGAAGAAACCGTAAAAGATATCCACCTGCCTATGCTCGGAAAGCATAATGTGCAAAACGTTCTGGTCGCGCTCGGCGTGGCAAAGGAAATGAATGTTGATACCGAAATCATGAAAAAAGCCCTGGCGAATTTCGGCGGTGTGAAACGCAGATTTACCCAAACGGGAACGGTCGATGACATCACGATCATCGATGATTACGCGCACCATCCTGTCGAAATAGATGTTGTGTTGAAAACCGCGCGTTCGGCCGTGGCAGAAAAGGGCGGCAATGTAATCGCCGTTATGCAACCGCATCGCTACACCCGCCTGCAGGATTTGTTCGATGAATTCTGCCGATGCTTTAACGATGCAGACCATGTGATTGTCACCGATATCTATGCCGCGGGCGAAAACCCGATTGACGGCGTAACAAAAGAAGCCTTCGTGCAGGGGCTGAAAAATCACGGTCATAAATCAGCGGCCGTCTTGGAGCATAGGGAAGACCTCGCCTCAACCTTAGCGGGATTGGCAAAACCCGATGATTACGTCGTGCTGATGGGCGCGGGCAATATCACGCACTGGGCGTATGAGCTACCTGAACAGCTGAAAGCCGAGCGTGACAAAACCAAGGAAAAGGCGGCCTAAGCCGACACGCCGATCTTAAAATGAGCAAAGAACACGTAATGTCAGACAAAGACTTCAGACCCCCGTTTCATCTGGACAATTACCACGCAGTGATTTCCCGCGATGTGCCCTTAGGCAAACAAAGCTGGTTTCGATGCGGCGGCAATGCAGACACAGTGTTCGAACCTGATGATATCGATAACCTTGCGCTCCTTCTAAAAGAGCGCCCCGATGATATGCCAATCACGATCCTTGGCGGCATGGCTAACACCATCATTCGTGATGGCGGCATTCGCGGCATCACAATAAAGCTCGGAAAACCGTTCGCGGACATTGAAATTAAAGGCACAAAAATCATGGCAGGCGCAGGCGCATTGAACGGTTCTGTCGCCGCCGCAGCCGCCAAGGCTGGCATTGGCGGTTTGGAATTCCTTTCGGGAATCCCCGGCACGGTCGGCGGCGCACTGCGTATGAATGCCGGCGCATATGGCGCAGAAGTAAAAGACGTTCTCATCGGTGCGATGGCCTTATCAAAAGACGGTCAATTCCTGCCGCTCATGCCCGAAGATATGGATATGCGCTACCGCTATTGCGGCGTTGAACACGGAACGGTTTTTGTCGGCGCCGTATTCCAAGGGGAAAGCGAAGATAAAAGTACAGTCAAAAAACGCCTGAAAGAAATCAAATCCAAACGCCAATCAACCCAGCCGATTGCCGAAAAAACAGGCGGCTCAACCTTTGCCAACCCAACGGATAAAGAACTGGAGCGCGCTGACCTTCCAAGTGGAACAAAAGCTTGGCAATTGGTCGAAAAAGTCGGCGGGCGTGATCTTCAGATCGGCGGCGCGAAAATGAGCGATAAGCACCTGAATTTCATGATTAATACGGGCAATGCAACCGCGCAGGATTTGGAAGACTTAGGCGATGAACTGATCAAACGCGTACGCGATGAATGCGACATCGAACTCCACTGGGAAATCCGTCGCATCGGCGAACCGACAACAAAAATTTGACGAAGACAGATATTTCAGTCATTTTATAAAAAATATAAACGGGTGAAATATGACAAATTCTGGAAAGCGCCATATGGGGCAAACTGTGGAAGGCGTTCTTAACGTTATTGCTAACCACACTCATTTTCCTGAAAATGAACCAGTCATGAGCTGCCACGCAAGGACGGGGCGCGAAATAGGTCGATCACACGATATAATGGCAGATGATGAAATTGTTTTGCTGAGTTCGGCCAAAATGAATGATCGCGTCTATCATTCTATTATTTTATCAAGCGACGGTGAAATGAAATATGACAGCTTGGCAGGGGAAACTGACATACCAACTTACGATCCTGAGACTGGCATTTATGATACGAAAAAAACGTACGAAGATGGCACAGGTGTTTTTTTAGAATCTGTTTGGACGATAAGTATTCAAGACATGATGGATGGATACGACATATCAACGCATGCTGAACCGATCCATGATCATTACGGCAACGATGAACCTCCCGAACCCTAAATCTTCAAAACCTGCTCATAAATATCGGGCAGGTCGTTCTCCAGCAAAATAACGTCGCCTTGCTCTTTATTCTGCACCAGCCAATCCTGAGCGTCTGAAAAACGCTCAAATTCAATCAGAGTCTTGTCATGCGGCTTTTCATCAAAGCCCTCAATAAAGGTAGGAATACGATTCGGTTGCACAAGCAAAACAACATCGCAGACTTCTGCCGCCAACTGGCCGATCGTGCGATGCACTTCATCATGCGCACCGCCGAGTTCGACAATACCGGGTGTAACGAGTATCGCGCGCCCGCCGCTATGATCAGCCAAGACTTTAGACACATGCAGCGCGGCACGAAAACCGGGTGGGTTCGAATTAAACGCATCATCAATAATGTAAGAGCCGTCACTTTGCTCTTTCACTTCCAAACGATGTTTGATCTGCGGAACCGTCGCGAGGGCAGAACGAATATCTTTCGGCTCCATCCCAAGGCGCACCGCACACACAAAAGCCAATGCAATATTATGCCCGTGATGCACACCGTAAAGCGGGGCGCGCAATGTATGACGCTCACCTTGCCATTCAACTACAACGCACAAGCCTTTCGGCGTTTGCTCTACGGACAAAATCTTCAAATCATCAGGTGCAAGATAGCTGAATTCCTGCTCATTCTTCGGTGATCGTGTCCGCAACGGCTCTCCGCACGCAACAAAACTTTCCATATTCTTATTCCGCATATCGCGCGAATGTTCAAATTTCAACGTGCGTTCATGCACAATCATCGTGCCCTTGCGCGCCAAAACCGCCTCGGCCAATTCGTATTTCGCCTCAACAACCGTCTCTAACGTTTTAAACCGCTCATAATGCGCATGCCCGATGGAGGAGATGATCCCGTAATCAGGCGGCGTTAAATCACACAAATTCGCAATCGAACGCGGGCCATACGCCCCCATCTCAACGATGAAAAACTTATGATTATCCTGCAGCCGCTCACGAATAATCCGCGTAATCCCCATCAGCGTATTCACACTGCCGGGTGTTACCAGGGTAGGGGCACTTTTGCTCAAGATATGGCCTAAAATATGCTTCACTGATGTCTTGCCGTACGATCCCGTAATGCCAATAACCGCAGGTGAAACCTGCTCCAACCGAGCTTGCGCTTCCGTATAGAATTTCTTCTGCACTGCGCCCTCATAAGGGTTCAGGCTGGCATTCCCAAAAATCAGCAGAATAGGCAAAAGCTGAACCGCGAGTACCCATAAAAACGGCGCAGAAGAATAAGAGGCGCCAACAGTAACCAGGAGAGTATACGCCAGCGAAACACCTAAAATACGCTGTGCGCGTTTTGTTAAAACAAGCGGCTTTTTACTCTCTTTACGCGCATCCTTTTCAAAATAAGCGGCAAGAATGAAAACCAGAAAAACACCGATATTAATAAAGAAACCAGCAACAGGCGCAAAAACAGCCGCAACACCAACCGCAACCAAAGCCAGACTGACACGCGTATCAAAAACCTTATGCTTTAAAATCCAGGCAAAAAACCGCCCGTTATGGTAGTCGTCTTGCTGTAGCGCGTGCAGGAAATTCATCAGCCGTTTCGCGGAAAAGGCCATAAATGTGACAAAAATAATACTCTGCACGGCCAGTGTTTCGATCACGCTAAACTCCTAAAATGAAATGCATGTTAAGGCATCGATGACGATGCATTATTTATAGCATCGTTTAAAATTTTCACAACCTGATGCCGCCCGTTATCAAGCACGCTGTAATGATCCTGCCCGTCCAGAATGTGCAAAACCGAATCAGAAATCAGGGATTTATATTTTTGTCCCAACTGCGGCGGCGTTTCTGTATCGTCCGAGCCATAAACGAGGGTAACAGGGCAACGAATCTGCGCGGCCTGTTCGCTCAAATCTTCGTTTACCACACGGATAAAAACCTGACGCATCGGCCCTGCATTCTTATAATCGGTGCTGCCGAACGCCGCCATCAGCCGATCTTTAAACGCGCCATCGGGCACAAAATGCCGCAGCAATTTAAAAAGCCTGATACGGCAATACAGGTAAGCCCGCTTCGGTAAAGGACGTTTTAGCTTTAATCCAGCACCCGCAATATAAACCATGCGCCGAATCAAATCAGGATGGCGCGCCGCAATTTGTGTGCCCACACGACAGCCAAAGGAATGCCCAACCCAAATAACCGAAGACAGCTTTTGATCTTTTAAATATTCAGCAATTAAATCCGCATACTCCGCCGTTCCCCAGCCCTCGGGCGGCAGGGGTGAAGCGCCAAAGCCCGGAAAATCAAGGCAGATATGATGCGCGCGCGTCTCAAACGGTTCGATCAGTTTGGAAAAACCCTGATGAGATTGCCCCCACCCATGTGCCCAAATCACAACAGGCACACCATCGGAAAAAGGCTGCCCCTTCACCGAATAGGCAAAACCACCCCCATTCTGATCGTTTGAGTGATATTCCTGCATCAAATCCCCTTTAAAAACAGAGTGTTTCGTGGTTAAATAAAAATAATGTAGCAATACATCATTCCTTGAACGTCCTTTATACGCTGATCGTGCCATGCCACAAACCTATAATATGAAGAAAAAAACAATTGCCGTCTTTTTTGGTGGCCGCTCACCCGAACATGATGTGAGCGTGATAAGCGCATTGCAAGTGATGGACGCGATCGATCAAAGCCGCTACACAGTGCTGCCCGTCTACATCGCGCCTGATGGTGCATGGTTTATCGGCGATGGCCTGCGCAATCGCGACACGTATCTTCTATCGTCTAAAAAACGTGAAGAACTAACCGAAGTCACGTTAGATGTATGTACGGGAAAAACCGCATCACACCGCGGCGCACTCGTTCCGAAAAAACACCCATTCCTCGGCAGCGCGAAACCAACATTTTTTGATATCGCAATCCCTGCATTTCATGGCCTTTATGGTGAGGACGGAAATATTCAAGGCCTGTTTGAACTGGCCAATATTCCCTATACAGGCATGCGGACAAAGGCATCATCTGTGCTGATGGATAAGGGCGCAACAAAACATTTGCTGCAGGCTTTAGACATTCCGACATTGGATTATGCGATCATCAAACGCCCCGATGACGGGTTCTTAGTCAATGAAGCCGTCCTCGATGAAGTATTCCAACCGCTTGGCTTCCCGTGTATTTTAAAACCATCACATTTAGGCAGCTCTATCGGCGTGGCGAAGGTCAGCTCTGTTGAAGAAGCAAAAGCCTGTCTCCCTGCCATTTTCGAATATGACGACGCCGCCATCGCCGAACCGTTTGTCCAAAACCTTGTTGAATACAACGTCGCTGTCACCAAAAAAGGCAGCGCACTGATCACCTCTGCAATTGAACGCCCGAAGGGCACGGACGAGCTGTTAGACTTCAAACAAAAATATATGTCTGGCGGCGATGATAAAACAGGCAACAAACTGGGCGGTACAAAAGACACAAGCGCGCCTGTCAGTGAAGGCATGCTATCTTTAACCCGTGAAATCAACCCAAGCCTTCCCAAAGAGATGGATCACAATATCCGTGCATGGGCCTGCAAAATGTTTGATGGAATAGACGGCAGCGGCGCACCGCGAATCGATTTCATCGGCAATAAAGAAACCGGCGAGATTTGGATGAATGAAGTCAATCCGTGCCCCGGCTCTTTCGGCTATTTCTTGTGGGAGGCCGCGCAGAACCCGCTTATGTTCACTGACTTTCTAACTCACCTGATCGAAGAGGCGGCTGTTCTCAATATCGCTCGCACGCTACCCGTTGATCCTGTGCCCGAAGATGCGCGCTTGTTAAAGAGGAGGGGGTAGATGGCAAAAAAGAAAACAGCAAAAAAGCCTACTAAAAAACGCGGAACAACCCGCTCAGGCCTTAAGGCAAAAAAAGCAGCAAACGTCACAGAAAATGCAGCCATGATGTTCATGCGCCGCTTCGGCTACACAATTATGGCCGTCATCGCAATCATCTGGTGCGGCAGCTGGTTCTTCGTCTCAGGTGCGGATAAGAAAACAGCAAGTTGGATAAAACAAAGCACATCTGATCTTTCCGTTGCCGCAGGGTTTGCCGTCAAAGACGTGCTTGTCGAGGGGCGCGAGCATACGGATGCCGAACTTTTGCTGGCCGTCATTAATGTCCGCCGCGGCGAATCAATTTTCACCCTCAACCCGCATGAGGCAAAAAAACAGGTCGAGAAAATCGGCTGGGTAAAAAAAGCGCATGTGGAGCGCAGGCTGCCCGATACCATCCATATCCGTTTAACCGAACACAAGCCAATGGCGTTCTGGAAAGATAGTGATGGTGTATCACTGATCAACGAGAACGGCGTTGAAATTACCCGCAGCAATTTAAACGAATTCAAAGACTTGCCGTTGCTGCGTGGCTCTAATGCGGCAAACAAAGCACCCGAGATTATCGCCGCACTAAATGCATACCCTCAGCTTATGAAAACCGTCGATCATGCCGCATTGATCGATAAAAGACGCTGGAACATCGCGCTCAAAAACGGGCAGCGCATAAAACTACCCGAAAAAAAGGTCAGAGCCGCCATCGACCACATCATGACCAGGCACGCCGAAAATAACATTTTGGATAAAAAAGTAATCACAGAAATCGACGCGCGATACGAAGACCGTCTGATTATCAAAACAGAGTCAGGCGGCGTGCAGGATTACAAAGCAGGGCACGTCAAGGCCAGCATGACAACACAATAGCAACAACCAAATTGAGTAAATCGAGCTGAACACTTATGAGTAAGAAAAAAACAACGCCGGAAGAGGGAGCAGTCATCGCCGCACTGGATGTCGGCAGCAGCAAAACCTCATGCTTCATCGGTCGCACCGTTGATAAAGAAGGCACATTCGAAATTGTCGGCGTCGGCAACAAGCCATCCAAAGGCATTAAAAACGGAACAGTCGTTGACCTCGCCGCAGCGGACACATGCATACGCCAAACCGTCGCGCAGGCCGAAAACATGGCCGCCGAAGCCATGCGCGGCTACCCGCTGCGTGAAGTTGTTGTCAATGCTTCAGGTGTTCACACAAAATCATTCGGCCACAGCGTAAAAGTTGACATCGGCGGGCATGACATAACAGATGGCGATGTCAGGCGCGCCCTCGCAAAGGCGCAACAACGCGAGGAAAGCGAATCCTTAGAGCTCATCCACACAATCCCCACTTTCTACCGCGTTGATGGTCAGGATGGTATTCGCGACCCGCGCGGTATGTTCGCCGAACAAATCTGCGTTGATGTCAATTTGGTTACAGGCGACGCGCCGTCACTAAGAAATCTCGCCACCTGCATTGAAAAAAGCCACTTAGACATCTCTGCTCTATGCTCCGGCGCCTATGCATCAGGCCTTTCTTCTTTGGTCGAGGATGAAATCAATCTCGGCTGCACCGTGATCGACATTGGCGGTGGCGTCACGTCCTTCTCCGTCTTCCACAGCGGCTTTATGATCTACTGCGATGCGATTCCCGTCGGCGGGCGCAACATTACAAACGACATCGCTCACGGCCTTGGCACCTCAATTGAAAGCGCTGAGCGAATCAAAATCTATTACGGCAATGCAGTCGCTGCACAAACCGATGAAAACGAAATGATCGAAGTGCCCAGATTGGGCGAAGATAAAGGCAGCGCGCCTAATCACGTGCCACGCTCAATGCTGGTGGGAATCATGCAGCCGCGCCTCGAAGAAATTTTCGAACTGGTCAGAACCAAAATCACGGATGCCGGCCTGAATAAAGTTGTTGGCCGTCGCGTTGTTCTAACAGGCGGTTCCAGCCAGATAAACGGAATCAGAGAGCTCGCCAACCATGTTCTGGATAAACAATCACGCCTCGGCAAACCAATTGGATTCGTTGGCCTGCCCGATGCAGTGAACAGCCCCGCATTTTCAACAGTTTCCGGCCTTTTGGTCTACGCCGCACAACACAGCGATGAAATGCCCGCTGAAATCATGGCGCAAGCCAGACCGGACACGGTTTTTGAGCGTGCAAAGCTGTGGCTAAGAGAAAATTGGTAAATTTTATTTAATTTATGTGGAAAACACGTGGGTTAAATGGGCATAACCCTTTTCAAGCGCAGTAATCTAACCTAAGATTTTTACATCCTACCTCGAGCATCCCATTCTAGGAGTTCTAAAAAATGATCAATGTAAAAATGCAGCCCACTAATGTACAAAAATTATCCCCCAAAATTGCCGTCATCGGCGTTGGTGGAGCAGGCGGTAATGCCGTCAATAATATGATTTCCTCTAATCTGGATGGGTGCGAATTCCTCGTTTGTAACACCGATGCGCAGGCTTTGGAAAATTCCTTGTGTGAAAGCACAGTTCAACTCGGCGTGAACGTCACGGGCGGTCTTGGTGCAGGATCAAAACCTGAGGTTGGCGAAGCGGCAGCAGAAGAAAGCCTTGAGGAAGTTCTAAGATATTTAGAAGGCGCAAACATGGCCTTCGTAACCGCAGGAATGGGCGGCGGAACAGGAACGGGCGCTGCACCTGTTATCGCCAAGGCGTGCCGTGATCAGGGTATTTTAACCGTAGGTGTTGTGACGAAACCCTTCCACTTTGAAGGCGTTCACCGTATGGATCAGGCCGAAAACGGCATTGAAGAAATGCAGAAATACGTCGATACACTTATTGTTATCCCAAATCAGAATTTGTTCCGCATCGCGAATGAAAAAACAACCTTCGCCGAAGCCTTCAAGATGGCGGACACTGTTCTCCAGTCAGGTGTGCGCGGCGTAACCGACCTTATGGTCAGACCTGGTCTTGTCAATCTTGACTTCGCCGATATCCGCACCGCGATGTTGCAAATGGGCAAGGCGATGATGGGAACAGGCGAAGCATCGGGCGACAAGCGCGCCGTAGAAGCCGCCGAAGCCGCAATTAACAACCCGCTTCTTGATGATGTGTCAATGAAGGGCGCAAACGGCGTTATCATTAACGTTACAGGTGGCTTTGACATGACGTTGTTCGAGGCCGACGAAGCCTGTAACCGCATCCGCGATGAAGTTGATCCGAATGCAAATATCATCTTCGGTGCAACATTTGATGATTCTATGGAAGGCCTAATCCGCGTTTCGATCGTGGCAACGGGCATTGATGTTGAGGTAGCAGAAACCAAAACAATCGGCGGTGGGCCGTCAGGCGGCGTAGAGCGTAACAAGCCTTTGTCTTCATCAGGCAATGCGCCTGCAACAAACCAGCCCTTAACCGCGCCAAGACGTGACGTCACATCTAAGGCCGTGTCTGGCAAGGAAGCGATCAGAGGGCTGACCGCACCATCACCCATTACGCACAATAAGCCAGCCTCTTTATCAGCAATTCCTGCTGGTCGACCCGCGACGCAAGAAGAGCCAAACTCCCTCGATATGTTTGAACAGAGCGAGTTTGTATCAGAGGAGCAAATGGAAATTCCAAAGGCTGAAAAATATAAGGGTGCCTTCATCCCGCCAAAGCCTTTAACCGCCGATGTAAAAGTGCCAAAGCAAGGCACAGGCCAGCATATCTCCAGCTTTTACGGTGAGCATGTTGATCAGGACGGTGAAGCGCCAGTTCAGCAAGCAGGTCTGCGCCTAAATCCGCCAAAGGCAATCGCGCCTGCTGCACAGGCAAAAACAGCGCAAAGCAGAAGCCCGTCTTTGTTTGAGCGCATAACAGGATCGGTTCAAAACCGCATCGATAATATGCGCGATGAAGGCAGCTTGCAAAAGTCGGAAGATCATAACGAGGGCATCGCACAGCCAACAGGCTCGGCGCAACCAAGCCTTGATATCTCTGCACCTGCCGCTAAGCCGAAGACAAAGATCGACGAAGAATTGGATATTCCGGCCTTCTTGCGTCGTCAGGCAAACTAAAAAAGCCTTCAAAGCCCATAAAAACGTAGAGTAAGCCCTTGAATAAAGGGCTTTTTTCATTTGTAACACAACGCAACAAAGCGTGATTTGATGCACTGCACACAGTGAAATATAGTCTAATTGAACATTAGAAGATGTTGATTAAGACAGAAAGCAAAACAAGAATGAAACAACAAACACTCAAACAAGAAATTTCAATTTCCGACATCGGCTTGCACTCTGGTGAGGAAATTAAAATGACCTTTATCCCTGCTGAAGAGGATACGGGGATCGTGTTTGTGCGCACTGACTTGAAAGAGGGCGAGAACGTTATTCCCGCTCTGTGGCATTCTGTCGTCGACACGCGCCTTTGCACCGTTATCGCAAACCCGTTCGGTGCAAGCGTCGGCACAATTGAACATGTGATGTCTGCCTTGCGCGGATGCGGCATCGACAATCTTCGCATCGAAATCAATGGCGGCGAAGCGCCCATCATGGACGGCAGCTCTATGCCATTCGTAAAGCTAATCGATGAAGCAGGCATTCAAGCACAAGAAAAAGACAGGCAGCTAATCCGCGTTCGTCGCGAAGTGAGTGTTGAATATGAGGGCAAAAAAGTAACATTAAAGCCGCATAACACATCATCATTTGCAGGCGAGATTGAATTCGACCACGAAGAAATCGGCCGTCAAATCTACGAAACGACGTTGGTTAACGGAAACTTCCGCCACGAAATCGCAAACGCCCGCACGTTCGGCTTCTTCCATGAGGCGGAATATCTGCGCTCACAAGGTTTGGCGCGCGGCGGCTCTCTTGATAACGCCATCATTTTGAATGATGAGGGCGTGATGAACAAAGACGGCCTGAGATTCGAAAACGAATTTATTCGCCATAAACTTCTGGATGCAATCGGCGATCTCTACCTCGCAGGCGGTCAAATCTTGGGCCATTATGACGGTATCAAGGCAGGCCACGCCATCAATAACGATATTCTGAAAGAATTATTCTCAGACCCGAGAAACTGGGAATATATCACGCATGAAGAGCTTGCACTTACCGCACAAAACGCTGTTGAAAAACAAAGCGAAAGCCATGATAAGCGCGAATTCGAAGCCGCCTAAACCTCGGCCTGAGCTTAGCGTTATAAATAACCTACAAATAGAATCGCACAGATACTGAATAGCCCTTTATTTTAAAGGGCTATAAGGGTATTTTTGAGAAACCGTAAAATTTTCGGAGCGATTCATGTCCATAAGGCCAATTCTCTTATCTGCGTTTTTTATTCTTGTGCTCACCGCCTGTTCGACAGGAAAAAAAGTCGACGAAACGGCAGTGCCCGCAGATCAATCCTCAGCTGAAGCGCTCTACACGCGTGCGGCAAAAGCATTGGAAGACGAGCGCTACAAGGAAGCAACCAAATTTTTCGAAGAAGTTGAACGCCAGCATCCATATTCACAATTTTCAAAGCGCGCGCAACTTATGTCGGCATATTCCTCCTATCTCGACCAACGCTACACCGAAGCGATCATTGGCCTTGATCGATATATCGAACTTCACCCCGGTGCAGACGATGTCGATTATGCCTATTATTTGAAGGCGTTAAGCTATTACGAACAAATTTCCGATGTGCGCCGTGATCAGGAAATGACCATCAACGCGGTTCAGGCGCTCAACACTTTATTGCGTAGATTCCCAAACAGTGAATATGCGAGGGATGCAACCCTAAAACGCGACCTCACGCTTGATCACTTGGCAGGCAAAGAAATGGAAATCGGCCGATACTATCTGGAGCGTGGGCACATCAATGCGGCCATCAACCGTTTTCGCTCCGTCATCGCGAACTTCCAAACTACAAGCCACGCACCCGAAGCGCTACACCGTTTGGTCGAATCGTATATGACCCTCGGTATACGTGAAGAGGCGTTGCAGGTCGCCGTCGTTCTGGGGCACAACTACCCGGGCAGCAAATGGTATGAAAGAACGTACAAACTGCTGGATGACAGCGAGCGTGAAAAACTACTCGACGATAAAAGTTTCCTAAACAAAACATTCGACAGGCTTCTAAACGCGGGCGACGACGATTAAAAGGAAAATCAAAAGGTTAAGGGCAATGCTACTGAGTTTAAATATCAAAGATGTCGTTCTTATCGATCAACTTTTGATTGAATTTAAATCAGGCCTGTGTGTTTTAACCGGAGAGACAGGAGCAGGAAAATCCGTGCTTCTCGATTCCCTCGGCCTTGCATTGGGCGTGCGCGCCGAAACGAGCTTGATCAGAAACGGCGCAGATTCTGCCCACGTCACCGCGGCATTCCAAATCAACGACAATCACAGCGCTTATGAAACGCTGAAAGATGCCGACATTGAAATCGAAGATGACGTGTTGCTCTTACGCCGCGTCGTTTACAAATCAGGAAAAAGCCGCGCCTACATTAACGATCAACCCGTCAGTATCGGTCTGCTCAAAACCATCGGCGACACGTTGGTTGAAATTCACGGCCAGTTTGAAACCCAAGGGCTGTTAAACCCCGCGACCCATATCGGCATGCTCGATGCTTACGCAAAAATTGATGATAATTTGCAAGCCACTTGGAATGACTGGAAACAAGCAGAACTCGCTCTGCACGAACTTCAATCAACAGCATCACGCGCGCAAGAAAATCAGGATTATATCAGCCAGTCTTTGGAAGATTTAACCGCGCTTGACCCGAAAAAGGGCGAAGAAGAACAGCTTTCGTCTCTGCGCACATCGTTAAAACATCGTGAGGCCGTGATTGAAGGGCTGGCCAACGCAAACAATTACCTGAACACCGAACACGATCCGATTCAGCGCGCTTGGGCTGAACTTGACCGCATCGCCGATAAAGCAGGTGATACTCTGGATGCCGCGCTTAATGCGCTTTCTCGCGCTACATCTGAAATGGAAGAGGCGCGCGCAGCCATCATCGATGCGCTCGATGATATTCAAGACAATCAATATGATTTGGAGGAAATTGACGAACGCCTCTACGCGCTGCGCATGCAAGCACGCAAACATAATTGCACAGTCGACGATCTGCCGAAAATTATCGAAGAGCTATTAAGTCAGTATGGCTCAATCGAAAATGCAGAAGAACAGATCAAAGAAAAACAAGAAAAAGTCGAACAAAAGCGTGAAAAATACATCGAATCCGCAAAAACGCGCAGTATAAAACGTCAAAAAACCGCACAAAAACTTAATACTTTGGTGCAAAAGGAGTTGCCGCCCCTAAAACTAGAGAAAGCAACATTCACCACAGAAGTAACACAAAAAGACGAAGTGGAGTGGAGCGCAAACGGCATCGACCAAGTGCGTTTCCTTGTCGCCACAAACCCGGGCGCAAAGCCCGGCTTAATCAATAAAATTGCGAGCGGCGGCGAAATGTCGCGCTTTATGCTGGCTCTAAAAGTCATCATTGCACAAGAAGGCAGCACACATAGCTTTATCTTCGACGAAGTTGACGCAGGCATAGGCGGCGCAACCGCGAACGCCGTCGGCGAAAGGTTATCCCGCCTCGCGCAATCCAAACAGGTTTTGGTCGTCACCCACGCCCCGCAAGTTGCCGCCCGCGCTGACCATCACTGGGTCGTACAAAAATCAGGCACGAAAACGATTCGCACCGATATCACGCCGCTTAAAAATAAAACCGAGCGCGCCGAAGAAATTGCCCGCATGCTGGCTGGTGCTGACATCACAAAAGAAGCCCGCGCCGCTGCGAAAAAACTTATGGACGCGGCGTAAAGGCATGATCAGTAAAAGGAAGCACAAAAGATGAGCGCGCTTTTCGATCTTGATTTCGAGGATGCCAAAACGCAGCATAAAAAGCTGGTTCAAAAAATCCAGGCTGCCGATATCGCGTATTATCAGGAAGATAGCCCGAATCTGGAAGACGGTGAGTATGATGCGCTTCGTAAAGAACTGGACGCGATTGAAGAACAATATCCTGACCTGAAAACAGAGAGCAGCCCGAGCCAAACCGTCGGCGCAAAGCCTTCCAAAGGCTTCGCAAAAGTGCGCCATGCCGTGCCGATGCTCTCCCTTTCTAACGTCTTCAACGAAGAAGAGCTTGAACAGTTTTTCGATAAAATCCGCAGGTTCTTGGGGCTGGAAGAGGGCACAGTTATTGAGGTCATCGCCGAGCCGAAAATTGACGGCCTCTCATGCGCGCTGCGGTACGAAAATCATACCCTCGTTCAGGCTGCAACCCGCGGTGACGGGGCAGAAGGCGAGGATATCACGGCCAATGTCAAAACAATCAGCGGCATCCCACACACACTGCCGAAAGATGCGCCCGATATTCTGGAAGTACGCGGCGAAATCTATATGTCCCGCTCCGCATTTGAAGAGCTGAACAAAGCGCAAAAACAGGCAGGAAAAGACGGATTCGCCAACCCCAGAAACGCCGCAGCGGGCAGCGTCCGCCAGCTCGATTCAAAGATAACAGCCTCTCGTGATTTAGGGTTTTTCGGCTATGCACTAGGCGAGATATCCGAAAAATTCGCCGAAACGCAACTGGAAATCCGCGAAAAGTTGAAACAATGGGGCATCCCTGAAACAGACTTTGCGCTCTGTAATTCTGTCTCTCAGATCATGGACAATTACGAGCATATTTTAAATGCGCGCCCTGATCTCGATTATGAAATTGACGGTATTGTCTACAAGGTGAACCGACTGGACTGGCAGGAACGCCTTGGCTTCGTGAGTCGCGCCCCACGTTGGGCAACCGCGCATAAATTCCCCGCCGAACAGGCCGTAACGAAAATTAACGCCGTTGATATTCAAGTTGGCCGAACGGGCGCGCTCACACCCGTCGCACGTTTAGAGCCGATCACCGTCGGCGGCGTCGTTGTTTCAAATGCGACATTGCACAACGAAGATGAGATCGAGCGCAAAGACATCCGCATCGGCGACCATGTCGTAATTCAGCGCGCAGGCGATGTTATCCCTCAGGTCGTATCCGTTGTAGAGAGCAAAAGAACAGGGGAAGAGCAAAAATTCATAATGCCAAAAAATTGCCCCGAATGCGGCGCACATGCGGTAAGGAAAGAAGGCGAAGCCGTACGCCGCTGCACAGGCGGGCTAACCTGTCCGAAGCAAGCAGTGGAACGGTTAAAACATTTTGTCTCGCGGCTGGCCTTCGATATTGATGGGCTCGGCGACAAAATCATTCAGGCCTTTTGGGAAGACGGTTTGATCAAAAACCCCGCCGATATCTTCACACTGGAAGAGCGCAACAAAGGCACACTCACGCCGATTCGTGCGCGCGAAGGCTGGGGCGACACATCGGAAAAAAATCTGTTCGAATCGATTAATAATCGCAAAGAAATTGACTTTAACCGTTTCATCTATGCGCTCGGCATCCGCCAAATCGGTGAGGCAACGGCAAAACGCCTGGCGGGCGTTTATGAAAATATAGAAACCCTACAAGACATGATGATCAAGGCATCAGACGAACAAAGCGCGGAATTCAATGACCTTATCGCGATAGAAGATATTGGCCCCGCCGTGGCGCGCGACCTTGTCGATTTTTTCGCCGAAGATCACAATCTGGACATTCTCGAAAAGCTCAAAAAAGAAATCACGATCAAGCCGTTCGAAAAACCCGAAAACCAAGACTCGCCCGTCACAGGAAAAACGGTCGTGTTCACAGGAACGCTGACACAAATGACTCGCGCCGAAGCCAAGGCAAAAGCCGAAACGTTGGGCGCGAAAGTATCAGGCTCGGTTTCGAAAAAAACGGATTTTCTGATCACGGGCGAAGATGCGGGATCAAAATTGAAAAAAGCGCAAGAGGCTGGCGTAACAATCCTGACCGAGCAAGAGTGGCTCGACCTGATCAGCCAATAAAAAATGCCGACAAAACGCGGCATCTTTAAAAAAAACTAAAATCTGTATTGCTTTAAACAGCCTCTGACCGATCGCGCAAAGCGCTCAACGCATTCATCGCGCTTTCAATCTCCGGCGGATAATCGCGACGTTCAATAAATTCGCCGCCGCCCGTATTGCGGGTCATCGCCTGTTCCAACGCACGGGTCAAAAGCTCGGAGATTTTCAAATCTTCCTGCTCCAACGCCAATTCCAGCGCGGATAAGATACGATCGCTTAATCTGATCTGTTCTCTGTTCATATTACTCATAACCACCTTACCTTAATTTTCTTATCTGAATTCATCTTGCACTGTAATCAGAAAGGTTTCAACCTCTCCGGTCGTTCAATAATGGCCTCTGTTATAAGAGCATGAAATTCGTTTAAAAATCGTTGTCTTACCGAATCTTTTTCCATTAAAATTTCATGATGCGCACCGCGACAGGTGATATGATCGGCAAAAGACAGGCCTGAAAACAGTTTGTTCGTCTTTTTATTATCAACCAACCCCTCATGTTCCGCGGTTGCAAAAACAATCGGCGTTTTGACCCGCTTTAAATCGTTTCGCAAAGATTGCACCTTAATGCACGACTTATGCGCCTCGTGAAGCCATCGAAACGTCAAGTCACCTGTGCGTAAACTTTCATCCGCTTCACACCATTGATGCGCAATTTTTGATCGCACGGGATCAGAGGATAGCTTCACGCGCTCCGTTCGTTTTCCCCAGTCACAACCGCCAAAGACATAGCTTTTGCCAGCCGCTATTGAAAAACCAGATGTTAGCAAACGCGTGAAAATATTCGGCAGGTATTGAAAAATTTTAATCCCGACCATCGGCGCGCTAAAGGCGGCACATTCAAACGCCCCGGGATGCTGAGTGATATATCGCAAGCCGATATTCGCACCCATTGAATGCGCCAGCATCGCCATTGGGATGCGCCCGACATCCGTATGCACACTCGAATGCTTGATATATTCCTGAATAAAATAATGAAGATCCGCGATATCATCGTCAAAGCCTGTGGAGTGCCGTTTGCACGGATTATCATCCAAAAATCGAACCGAGCCGCCTTGCCCCGCCCAATCACACATCCAAAACGCCAGATTATTTGCAACGCACCACCGCGCAACTTCATAATATTTTTCGGTAAACTCGCGTACACCCTGCAGGCAAACCACAATCGCATCGGGTGCGCCGCCTTGGTTGGGAAACACACTACCGAACCGAATGCGTCTGCCTTCTTCGCGTTCAAACGTGTGCCACCGCCAGCCCGATGGCGCAGTAAAGCGCTCTTCTAAATCTTCAGGCGCAGATGGTTTAATCTCTGTCATAAATGGCAGTCTTTAAGTAAAACAGGATGCAAATAAGGCATTAAAGTAACAAAAAAGAATGAACAAAGCCCAAAGACACTACTCTATCGCCTTGATGATATCTTCGGTCATTTTCTTCGCATCACCCAGCAACATCATGGTGTTATCTTCGAAAAATAGCGGGTTATCAATGCCTGCATAGCCTGAACCAAGCGAGCGTTTTACAAACAAAACGGTCTTAGCGTTTTCAACATCCAAAATCGGCATCCCGTAAATAGGGGAGGTTGAATCATTCTTCGCCGCAGGGTTTGTAATATCATTCGCGCCGATGACATAGGCGACATCGGCCTGCGCAAAATCACGGTTGATATCTTCCATTTCAAACACATCATCATACGGAACGTTCGCTTCGGCAAGCAGAACATTCATATGCCCGGGCATACGACCCGCAACAGGGTGGATCGCATATTTCACCTCAACACCTTCCTTACGAAGTAAATCAGCCATCTCCCGCAAGGCGTGTTGCGCTTGCGCCACCGCCATACCGTAACCCGGGACGATAATCACTTTTGATGCGTTTTTCATGATATAGGCCGCATCATCCGCCGCCCCCAGTTTGGCGTTTCTATCACCGTGATCCTTGGCCTCGCCCGCGGCTTCTTCACCGCCAAAACCGCCAAGAATAACGCTGACAAAGGAACGGTTCATCCCCTTACACATGATATAGGACAGAATAGCACCCGATGCACCAACAAGCGCGCCTGTGATGATCAGCAAATTATTATGCAGCGTAAAGCCAATCCCTGCCGCGGCCCAACCTGAATAAGAATTCAGCATCGACACAATCACGGGCATATCCGCCCCACCAATCGGGATAATCATCAAAACACCAAGCGCAAAGGCGACAATCGCAATCGCCCAAAACCAGAATGCACTACCTGTCAGGCACAGCATCAAAATCATAAACACCATTGAAACACCCAAAAGCGCATTTAATTGATGCTGGTTTGAAAAAGTAACAGGTTTACCTGTAATCGACCCCTGTAATTTCCCCCATGCAACGATGGAGCCTGTAAACGTAATCGCACCAATGGCCAAACCGATCGCCATTTCAATCAAACTGGCCGTATGGATGTTGCCGTACGTGCCGATATGAAATGCCGCAGGGTTGTAAAAGGCAGCCCCCGCAACACAAACAGCTGCCAAACCGACCAGCGAGTGAAACCCCGCCATGAGTTCAGGCAACGCCGTCATCGCAATTTTCTTGGCAATAAATGTTCCGATCGACCCACCAATCGCGACGCCGAGGATAATCAATCCCCAGCCCTGCACGGTATCCGCAAACAGCGTTGTCAGAACCGCAAGCCCCATGCCGATCATACCTTGGCGAAGGCCTGTTTGTGCCGTTTCAGGATGCGACAGTCCGCGCAATGCCAGAACGAATAGAACCGCAGAAACTAAATAAAGAAGAGAAGAAATCATTGCGCGTTACCCTTTCTTCTGGAACATATGCAGCATACGCTTTGTGATAATAAAGCCGCCGAAAATATTGATAGAGGCGAAAACAACCGCCAAAAACCCTAAAAACGTCGAAAAGCCAGACACGGAGGCTGTACCCGCCGCCAAAACAGCACCGACAATAATCACCGATGATATCGCATTCGTGATACCCATCAACGGGGAGTGAAGCGCAGGCGTAACCCGCCAAACAACGTGATAACCAACAATACAGGCCAGAACAAAAACCGTAAGCCCCGTAATGAAAAACGGCTCAGCTGTGGCATGCGCGCTCGCATCAAGCGCGATGTCTGTACTTTGCGCCGCTGCGTTGGCCTCGTTGGCCAGCTCAGAGGCACGTTGCGATAATTCTCGCAATTGCTGCTGCACGGACGATAAATCATCCAATAATGAATGTTGTTCTGACATTAGGCCTCCTTATCGGCTGCGTTTTTGGTTTTCGTTTTGTCCTTTTTGGGCGCCTCTTTTTTCGCAGAGCTGTTTGCCGCCGCCGTAGATTTCTTTGGCGCAGCTTTCTTCTCAGCCTTGCTTGAAGATGCCTTCGTCTTCGTTGCCGCCTTTTTCGTTTTCGGCGCAGCCTTCTTCGCGGGTGTTTCCTTTTTTGCAGCATCCTTGAAATGCGGATGAACGACTTCTCCATCCTTCACAAGGCACACGCCTTGAATAATGTCATCGTCATGATCGATGTTAAGGCCCTTAGTGTCCTTATCCAAAATCAAGCTCATGAGATTAAACAAATTCTTCGCATAAAGCGCCGAAGCATCAGCGGCCAAACGGCTCGGCACATTCAAATGCCCTACAATCGTCACATCGTGCGCATCCACAACCTCACCGGCCTTAGAAAGCGCGCAATTCCCACCTGTCTCAACCGCCAAATCGACCACCACAGATCCCGGCTTCATTGATTTGACCATATCTTTTGTCACCAACTCAGGCGCAGGTCGACCCGGAATAAGCGCGGTTGTAATCACAACATCCTGCTTTGCAATATGCGCCGCCACCAATTCCGCTTGCTTCTTCTTATATCCGGCCGACATTTCCTTAGCATAGCCACCCGCAGTCTCGGCCTGTTTAAACTCCTCATCCTCAACCGCTACAAAAGATGCGCCTAAGGATTCAACTTGCTCTTTCGCCGCGGGACGAACATCTGTCGCACTCACAACCGCACCCAAACGCCGCGCCGTGGCAATCGCCTGCAAACCCGCAACGCCAGCGCCCATGACAAAAACCTTCGCGGGCGGAACCGTTCCCGCCGCCGTCATCATCATCGGAAAGGCATGCGCATAATGCTCCGCAGCATCCAAAACGGCCTTATATCCCGCCAGATTGGACTGCGACGATAAAACATCCATACTTTGCGCACGGCTGATCCGCGGCACAAACTCCATCGAAAAAGCATCAACACCAGCCTTCGCCAATGAATTGAGGATCGTCTTGTTCGCATAGGGCGCAAGCATCGCAATCAGCAAAGTCCCTTTTTTAATATCTTTTAGCTCCTCAGCACTCGGCGCCTGCACCTTCATAACGATATCGGCATTTTTCACCGTATCGCCGAAACTCTTGGCAATCTTTGCACCCGCATCCTTGAACGCAGCATCCGTATAATCCGAGTTCCGTCCCGCATCCGATTCAACCGTGACTGTGTGACCATCCTTAACCAAACGCTTAACAATATCGGGAGAGACGGCAACACGCTTCTCATGCGCGGTACTTTCTTTAGGAACTGAAATTTTCACGGGCACGGCAAAATAATCCTTCGAATTTTGAAAATTAACACTGCATTAGAATGCCTGATTTAACATCAAAAGAAAAGGTCACAAGGATTAAAGAACCCACAAAAGTAACGATTTTATATATTTTTGTATAAGCACAATTTAATCAATAAAAATGATTGAATATTAGCGCGTTAAGAAATAGTATTAAGTCTCTATTTATGTGCGTTCTGCACATGTTTTTAACAGCTGATACTTGAGTTCATGAACGGCAAGGTAAAGTCTAAAAATTTTAAATGCGCGATAACTATCGCGCTGGTCGCTTTTGTTTCTTTGGGGGCGGCCCAGGTCTGCGCGTCTGATTTAAAACAAGCCGTTGAACATGCATTGAGCGTGCACCCCTCGTTAAAAAGTGCAAGAGCAGAAGAGCAGGCCGCGGAATTCGGTCAAAAGATTGAGCAATCCTACTTGCTGCCGGATATCAAAGTACGCGCTGAAGGCGGCCGTATTTTTCAGGATAACGCCACAAGCCGAGGGTTGAGCGTAACGCGCGGCGATGCATATTCGAATTTTGGGTTAGGAAGCGTCGGTTTGTATCAAACCTTGTTTGACGGAAATGAAGCAAGAAACCGAATTGATGCAGCGCAGCTCAGAAAACAGTCGCTGTCGTATAACTTTCTGGACGTAGAACAAAGCTTAATTCTTGGCGTTGCACAAACATACATAGATATTATTCGCATAAGAACCGCGCTAGACATTTTGCATCATCAAAATAAAAGCGTTGAGGGCTACAAGAAGCGTATCGCGGATATGATAGAAAGCGGTGGTGCAGATGAAGCGGAGTTGCAGCAAGCAACAGATGTTCAGATGCTTGTAAAATCCACACGCGCAGATTACGAAGGGCAACTACTGGCCGCGGAAGCATCTTATCGCGAATTAACAGGGCAAAATCCGAATGAAAATTTGGAAAAGCCGCTATCCGCAAAAAGCCAAATCATAGCTGATATCGAAGGCGCGATAACACAAGCCAAGGCGCAGCATCCTCTCCTTATGTCGGCACATACCCAGGCCGCAGCAACAGCCAGTGAAGTGGACGCGGAAAAGGCAACGGTTTATCCCGATTTAACAGGCGAGCTCTCATACCTGCAAAGTACAAAACGCGATGTAATCGGCGGCAAGGTCACCGACGCGCGCGCGCTTTTGAAATTAAATTGGAATTTCTCAACCGGCAAGCGCGGAAACGCAGCCATAGATCAAAAAAGACAAGAGCAAGCCGTCGCGCAAGCCCGCGCTGAGCAAACAGAAAAACAGATTGAGCGCGATATATACCAAGCGTATGCCACGTACAACACGTTTAAGAAAAAACGCGATATCGCCGCAGACCGCGTCACGCTAAACAAGGATTTGCTCAAATCGTATGAATTGCAATTTGAAGGCGCCAGAATATCGCTGCTAACGCTGATGCGCGCCCAAAGCCAGCTCTTTAATGCCATGCTTGAATATAATGATAATGATTTTTTTGTGATGAGCGCTGAATATAACATTCTCGCCATGACAGGGGCGCTTAAGCCCGTGATACTGCGTGCCGAAACAACCAAGACAGAAAACGTCGCTAAAACATCTGACGTTCAATAAATCGCTTTTAAAAAGAGGCAGCCATTCGTATCGAGGAAGAACTCATCGATGAAGAAGAGGGGCCACCCCCTGAACCGAAAGAGGCATCACAAGATGACCTCTTGCTCTGCTTGTCTTATATGTGCTCCGAATTCGGACGCGCAAAATCACCAAGCGCGTTGGTCGCTGGCTTGGCCTATTACGATCAAGCCATGTCACCGCAGCTATTCTGCGAAGCTGCCGAACGCCAAAATATAAAAGCAGTACTGGTTGAAAAAAACATTGCCGAAATCCCGAACGCCGTCCTGCCTTGCATTGTGTTTTTAAAAAACAACGCTGTACGTATTCTGCTGTCGACCCAAAAAAAGCACGCGCAAGTCTTTAATCCTGAAACCATGGCAGTTGAAACCGTTGAGCGCGAAGCCCTGCACGAAAAGGCAACAGGCCACGCCATTTACTTGAAGCCGCAACCAAAGGTGAGTGAAGCAGATAAAGGCACAAGCGAAAGCGACAACATCAACGGCGCGTGGTTCTGGTCCCTAATAAGGCAGAACAAATCAACCTATATCCTTGCTTTGATCGCCTCGGTTTTCATTAATCTCTTCGCATTGGTCAGCCCGCTTTTCATTATGAACGTGTATGATCGGGTTATTCCGAACAACGCCATTGAAACAGGATGGGCGTTGGGCATCGGCGCGCTCATCGCGTTCGCCTTTGATTTTATCTTCCGCACAATACGCGGATACTTTATCGACTTCTCAGGCCGCAAAATCGATGTGCTCGCCGCGCGCAGAATTTATGATCAACTGCTCGATATGAAAATTGCTGGGAAACCACAATCTAGCGGCGGACTAGCGAGCATGCTGAAAGATTTTGACGCGGTGCGCGAATTCTTTACATCCGCAACCATAACAACGCTTGTCGATCTGCCTTTTACATTGCTGTTTTTGTTCATCGTCTACCAGCTCGGTGGTCCCATCGCGTTATTACTGCTCGTGTTGGTCATTATCGTATGCACCGTCGGGCTAATCGTTCAGGCAAAATTGAAAAATCTGGTACTGAAATCTAAAAAATCGGCACAAACCCGACACGGCATCTTGGTAGAGACAATCGCAGGATTAGAAACAATTAAAACCACAGGTGCAGACGGCGCTTTCCGCACAAAATACAGCCAAAGCGTTGCCGAAGATGCAGAATACGGGCAAAAATCAAGATTTCTCTCCGCTTTCGGCGTGAACGTGGCCACCTTCATCCAACAAACCGCATCCATCATGATTGTTTTAATCGGGATGTACTTAATCCAAAGCAATGATTTATCCGTCGGCGCACTCATCGCTTGTGTGATACTCGGCTCTCGCGCTATCGCACCAATCGGGCAGGTCGCGAACCTGATTACAAAATACCATCAGGCATCTTCCGCGCTGGAAACCCTGAACAAAATCATGGCGACCGATACGGAAAGGCCGGCATCACAAAACTTCCTAAATCGCGACACACTAAAAGGAAACATAAAGTTCGACGCCGCATCTTTCGCTTATCCGAATACGGACGTTCCCGTTTTGCGTGATGTCTCATTCAAGATCAAACAGGGGGAAAAAGTTGGCATTATCGGCAGAATAGGCTCAGGCAAAAGCACAATTTTAAAACTCTGCCTGAAATTATACGAACCCGATGAAGGTACAATTTTATTCGACAATACCGATATTCGCCAAATCGACCCCGCGGATTTACGCACAAACACCGCCTACATCGCGCAAGACGTCAAACTGTTTCAGGGAACCGTGCGCGAGAACATCTGCATCTCTAAACCCGATGCGACAGATGATGATATTTTGACCGCCGCCAAAAAAGCAGGTGTGGATGATTTCATATCACGCCACCCTATGGGCTATGACGCGCCTGTGGGCGAGCTTGGTGCATTCCTCTCAGGCGGTCAACGTCAAGCCATAGCCGTCGCGCGTGCGATGTTAGGAAAGCCGAACATCTTAATTTGTGATGAACCGACCAATGCCATGGACACGCAAGCCGAAGCGGCCTTTTGCAAATACGTGTCTGAGGAAATGGTCGATAAAACCCTCATCGTTGTGACGCACAAAAATTCCATGCTGAACTTGGTTGACCGCCTGATCCTGATGCATGAAGGCCGCATTATAATGGATGCGCCGCGTGATCAGGTCATCGATGCCTTAAAGTCAGGAAATATAACCCCGCCAAAACTCGATGATAAGGCGAAGGAGGGGCGCGTATGAGCATTCACGAAACAGATTTCATGCGCGAAATTGATGCCGCAAAACACATGCAGCCTGCCAAATTAGCTAGCATTTTGATGTTCACCATCATCGCATTCATCGCGTGCTTTGTTCTCTGGGCATCAATAACCGAAGTCGAAGAACTCACCCGCGGGCAGGGCAAAGTCATACCAACCCAAGACATCCAAATCGTCCAAAGCCTTGAAGGCGGTGTCGTCGAAGAATTACTCGTCCAAAAAGGGGAGGCAGTTAAAAAAGGGCAAGTCCTGATGCGCATTAGCGATGTGATTTTCTCATCCCAAGCGCGCGGAACACAATCAAAATCCTTCTCGCTTGAAGCCAAAAAGGCGCGTCTCACTGCCGAAGCGAATGGAAGCGAATTCGAAATCCCGCAAAACATTAAGAAGACAATCCCTGAAATTGTCAAAAACGAACAGCGGCTTTACGAAACGCGGCAAAAGGAACTGCAAGCAGCATACGCCATCCAAGATGAAAAAATCGCAAAAGCCGAAGCGGATTTAAAAGAAGTCGAGGCCGAGATCAAACGTCTAACAAACAATAAAAATTCTTTAAATAAAGAACTAAAGATAACGCGTGAAATGGTCGCCCAACGCGCCGCGCCAAAGCTGGAACAAATCCGCCTCGAACGCGAACTCTCCGACATGAGCGGCCAAATCAGCGCGCGCCAACAAAGGAAAATAGGGCTGCAGGCAGAGCTTGAGAGCGTTAAAAAACAGCGCGAAACACAATTCGATACCTTTAAATCTCAAGCCTTAGAAGAACTAAACCTCGTTGAGACCGAAATCGCAGGATTAAAAGAAAGTCTAAAATCAATCAGCGACCGCGTAGACCGGGCTGAACTCCGCGCACCGGTCGACGGCATCGTCAACCAGATATCGGTTCAAACCATCGGCGGCGTGGTCGAGCCTGCGCAAAAAGTGATGGAGATCGTGCCCGCAGATGACATTTTAAAAATAGTCGCAACGATCAAACCGAATGACATTGCTTTCCTTGCGAAAGGCCAGCCCGTTAAAGTCAAAATCACCGCCTACGATCCGCAAAAATACGGCAGCCTGAACGGAACATTGAGTCGAGTTGCCGCCAACAGCATCACAGACGACAACGGAAACCCGATGTTCGAAGTCGAAGTCGTAACTGAAAAAACGCATATGGGAACAGCCGAAGCCCCTCTACCGATTAGCACAGGCATGGTCGCCGATATAGAAATCATCACCGGAAAGCGCACCATTTGGAATTATTTAATGAAACCCTTGTATCGTGGGTTGGACCGCGCGTTAACAGAACGCTGAAAACCTTAAGGGAAGGGGGAAGACTGTGCGAAAAACGTTAAGGCCAACACGCTGGACAGTTATTCATTATACCCTTTTACTCTCTCTCTTAGCCGCAGCAATTCTGATCAGCGATTCCGCACATCCTTTGCGTGTGAAATTACAACATAGCGTGTTTGACCAATTTAACGCACTTCACACCCGCCCCGCCACAAACAAAGTGTTAATCGTCGATATCGATGAGAAATCTCTGGAAGTACTGGGGCAATGGCCGTGGCCGCGCAATATTATGGCAGACTTAACGCAGAGCTTGGCGGAAAAGGGAGCAAAAGTGATTGCGTTTGATGGTGTTTTTGCCGAAGAAGACAGATCATCACCGCATAAGTTTTTTGCCGAATTACCAGAAGAGGATATTCAAAAGCTCCCCGCCATCTATCACGAACAAGGCGTATTAAAAAATTACGATGAAATCTTCGCACGCACGATCAAGCAATCTAAAATCTTCGTTACGGCTTTTACATACGGCCGAGCAGATCGCACAAAAACCATACCGGTCGATAAAAAGCGTATTCTCGCAAAAGCAGCCATTAAAGACCTGTTCAAGTCTAATGCCGCTCCGTTTAATGCCGCGGCTGTAAATCTGCCGATATTTTCAAAGGCCGCAGCTGGCAACGGCAGCTTTATGGCCAAACCTGATAAAGACGGTATTTTAAGGCGAACGGCTCTTATTTTTACAGATGGCGAAATTCTCTACCCCTCCTTAAGCCTCGAAGCTTTACGCGTTGCATTATTAGGGCGAAAAGGCACTATAAAAATAGGCGAAGTTCCGCTTGATGAGCGTAAAGACGTCGATACGGGCTATCGCTTAATTATCGGCAATAAAAACATTCCAATCGAAAATGATGGCATATTATATGTTCATTACCGCCATTTCTGTACACAAGCCGAAGTAACATCGAACCCACAAATATGTCCAAAGTCAGATTATTTGCCCGCCCACATGCTCCTAAATCCTGCGTATGATCAGGAAACAAAAGCCACAGTCAAAGATAAAATCATTCTGATCGGCGCGAGTGCGGAAGGCTTAAAAGATTTACGAAGCACAGCGCTCAGCCCGTATCGCCCCGGCGTTGAAGTGCACGCAAACGTGATTGAACAAATTTTGGATAATGATTACTTGCTGCGCCCTGATGTGACAAAAGGTGTAGAAGCACTCTTTATTTTTTGCGCAGGACTCCTTTTTATCATCGTCTCTCCCTTCATCGGTATTATCGTATCCATCACCTTCTGCGCGATTCTAATGGCAACCGCATTCGGCGCAGCTTATATCGCTTACGTTGATCACGGCTTGTTAATAGACCCTGTCTATCCCTCGCTCGCAGTGCTAACAATTTTCATTGCATCAACAATTCTGTCCTATGTCAGCGCAGAATTAAAACGCAAGCAAATTCGCAATGCATTCGGTATGTACGTTGCAAATGCCGTGATTAAAGATTTAGAACGCAACCCCGATAAACTAAAACTCGGCGGAGAAATCAGGGATTTAACCGTGATGTTCACAGACATCAGAAAGTTCACAGCAATTTCCGAAGGCCTCAGCGCGGAAGAGCTAATCAACCTCATGAATGACTTCCTGACCAACATGACCGACATCGTAATGGAGCATAACGGCACAGTCGATAAATATATTGGTGATGCAATGATGACATTCTGGAACGCGCCGTTGGATGTTAAAAACCACGAACGCGAGGCGTGCTTGGCAGCTCTCAAAATGCAAAACGCGCTTGAACCGATCAATGAGCGCATAAAACAAGAGGCAGAGAAAAACGAGCAAACGCCCGTGCTGTTAAAAGCGGGAATAGGCATAAACACGGGCGAATGTGCGGTCGGGAACATGGGCTCTCGCCAGCGCTTTGCCTACTCAGCGCTGGGCGATGCGGTGAATATGGCATCCCGATTAGAAGGGCAAACAAAACATTACGGCGTGCCGATTCTTGTCGGCCAAAGCACATATGAAAAAGCCGATGGCCTGGCCTTAATCGAAGTCGATAAAATTCAAGTGATAGGCAAAGAAGAAAGCGTCAGAATCTATGCCCTCTGTGGCGATAGTCAAATGCTGGAAAGCCAAGACTTCCAAAATTGGAGAGAGCAGCACAAAAACTTCATCGCGTCCTACCGATCAGCACAGTTTGAAGACGCATCAGAAAAACTGAAAATTGCCAAGAAAGCAGCTCCAACCGAGTACCACGAGCTCTACGCTATGTACAGAAAACGGATCAACACTTTGAAAAATAAAGAACTACCGGTGGATTGGGATGGCACGTATGTCGCCACCTCTAAATAACAGCTGGCTCCCATTGCGCGACAAGCTCGATCACATCATCCTCAGACATAGGCTTGGCAAAGTAAAAGCCCTGACAATATTCACAGCCCATCTCTTTGAGTAAAACGGCTTCTTCACGCGTTTCAACGCCCTCGGCAATAATCGTCATATTCATATTCTGACCAAGGAAAATGATGGAGCGCACAAGCTCTAATGAACTCGGGTTCTGGTGCATTTCGCGAATAAAACTCTGATCAATCTTCAGCGTGCTAATCGGATAAGAATGCAAATAATTCAGCGATGAATAGCCCGTTCCGAAATCATCAATCGAAATCCCCATACCTGCCTTACGGCACATATCGAGCGTCTCTCTTGCTTTTTCAGGCTGTGTCATCAACAGCCGTTCTGTAATCTCAAGGTGAATAGTCTTCGCCTGCACATCCGTTTCGCTCAAGGTTGTATAAACATTATCAACAAAATCGGGCGCAGAAAAATCTTCACTGGAAAAATTAACGCTCATATGAAGCGGATCTTTTTCTTTCGCATGTGTTTGAATACGCTTCAAGGCGCTGCAGGCCTCCTTAAAGGCCCACTGGCTTGCTTGCAAAATCTGCCCGTTATCTTCAATGATCGGAATAAAAACACCGGGAGAAACAAAGCCCCGCTCAGGATGGAACCAGCGCATCAAGGCCTCAAAGCCGAAAAGCTCACCAGTATAAAGATTAATAAGCGGCTGGTAATAAAGCCTGATCTCATTATCGCTTAAAGCGTCACGAAATTCGTTCGCCATGCGAATATTATCAACAACATCGGTCTGGGAAATATAACCATGTTCTGTGCTCTCCGCCTGATCAGAGCCGCTAATATGTAAGTCTGAACGCGCCAAAGTATCACGATAACGGGTCAAAATAACCTGCATCACCGTGCGCAGAACAGGATCAGCATTGGACAATCGACGCGTCAACTCGTCTTTCGTAATTTCCAGTAAAGTGCAGTTTTCCAATGCATAAACGCTCGCAGTACGTGGAGCATTATCAATAAGAGACATTTCCCCAATCATCGATTCGGGGCCGCGCGTACCGACAACAATCTCACTTCCATCGGCTTTTTCAACGCGAATCTCAACAGTGCCGCTTTCGATAATAAAGGCCGCTTCACCATGCTCACCTTGGCGCATGATCATATCGTCTCTTTGAAAATGTTTGATCGATTTCTCAGAACTGGTCATAAATCAACAATACCGCAAATTCTTATTTCAACAAGCATAATGCATGATAATTCATTCCAAGATGTTAACAAGATACAAAAAACGCATCTTCTACGCGTTATGAACATAAAAATACCTTGACACTAAGGCCAACCGTTCAGTATGTTCGCAACGCTAATGAATAAGACATTGACGCGCACTTATTTGTAAATATACCTTCAAATGAGGGTAATCACACAAAGCGCGAGACAAGAAAAACGGCAGGAAGAAGAAAATGAAAGTTGTTAATTCGCTGAAAACATTGAAAAAACGTGACAGAAACTGCCGTGTAATCCGCAGAAAAGGTCGCGTATACGTAATTAATAAAAGAAACCCGCGCTTCAAGGCACGTCAGGGCTAATTAAATGTGCGTAAATGCGCGCGCATTAAATATTAATTTACATCTTTAAGATAATGATAAGAACTGTGAGGGGTAACTTCGCAGTTTTTTGCATGTGACTTAACCTGTTGAAAACCCCGTAAAAACTTAAATCACCCGTGCAATCTATATGTCACTCTGCTATACCAAAAATACCTGTTAAATTTTTATCACGTTAATGAACGGAATGCCTTATGTTCTCAAGACTTTTTGGGTTTATGTCTGCCGATATGGCCATTGATCTGGGCACGGCCAACACCCTTGTCTATGTCAAGGATCAGGGCATTGTGCTGAACGAGCCCTCAGTTGTCGCAATATCAGTGATCGGCGGTAAAAAACACACGCTCGCCGTTGGTGATGAAGCCAAACAAATGTTGGGCCGCACCCCGGGCAGCATCATAACAACCCGCCCGTTGCGTGATGGCGTAATCGCCGATTTCGAAGTCACTGAGGCAATGATCAAACACTTTATACGCAAAGTGCATAATCGACGCTCTTTCGTTTCACCAAAAATGATTATTTGCGTGCCCTCCGGCTCTACGGCTGTTGAGCGCCGCGCTATTCAAGAGTCTGCCGAAAGTGCGGGCGCAAGCGAAGTCGGCCTGATCGAAGAACCAATGGCAGCTGCTATCGGCGCGGGCCTTCCCGTAACCGAAGCCACAGGCTCAATGGTTGTTGATATCGGCGGCGGGACAACAGAAGTTGCGGTTATCTCACTCGGCGGTATCGTTTATGCGCGTTCCGTCCGTGTCGGCGGTGATAAAATGGATGAGGCCATCATCGCTTATATCCGCCGCGTGCATAATTTGTTGATCGGTGAAAGCACCGCAGAACGTATCAAAAAACAAATCGGCTCAGCCTGCATTCCTGCTGACGGGGAAGGGCGTACGCTCGAAATTCGCGGGCGTGATTTGATGAACGGCGTACCAAAAGAAATTATCATAACCGAGCGTCAAGTCGCCGAAGCCTTAGCAGAGCCTGTCGGTCAAATCGTAGAGGGCGTTAAGGTCGCGCTAGAACATACCGCGCCTGAACTCGCCGCAGACATCGTAGACCGCGGCATTGTTTTAACAGGCGGCGGCGCGCTTCTAACAAATCTTGATTTCGTCCTGCGCCACGCAACGGGCTTGGCTGTCACCTTGGCAGATGATCCGCTGTGCTGTGTCGCGCTCGGCACAGGCCACGCGTTAGAGGCAGGAAAAAGCCTGCGCCACGTCTTGATCGGCACATATTGATCATATTGAAACGATCCGCTAAAGCTAAGACACAAGATGAGACTTAACAAGCAACCGGAAGAACAGTGAAAAAGAAAAATACGGCATCGCCTTTTCCCTGGGCTGAAAGCTCGCTTTCCTATATTTTTCTGGTCATTCTGTCTGCGATTTTGCTTCTCACTTCGGCCCTTCGCCCGCAAACCTTTGAAAAACCCCGCAGCATCGCATCTGATCTGTTCCAGCCGCTTCTTGTGACGGTTGGAATTCCTGTCGAAAACTTCCTGATTTTCATTAGCGATATGACCAGCTTTTCGCAACTGCAAGCCGATAACATGATGCTGTCTGAGGAGAACAAACGCCTGCGCGAATGGTACCAAACCGCGCTTCTGCTCGAATCTGAAAACAAATCCTTGCGCCGCTTATTGAATTTGAGAGTACGCCCCGAATATAAACATATATCTGCGCGCACCTTATCCGATTCCGGAAACACCTACGTCAAAAGCATTCTGGTGGCGGCAGGGGCGCAGAACGGCGTACAAAAAAACGCCAGCGTCGCCACAGGGGAGGGGCTTGTCGGCCGTATCGTGGAAGTCAGCAAGAAAACCTCACGCGTGCTGCTCGTCACCGATATCAATTCGCGTGTTCCCGTTGTATTCGATGAAACAAACCAGCATGCCGTGCTTGCAGGCACAAACGAGAAAACCGCAAAACTAATTCACTTGCCCGATGACACCGAAATCCCCGAAGGAGCGCGCCTTGTGACCTCAGGCTATGGCGGCGTTTACCCAAGCGGAATCCCTGTCGGGCGTGTGATTATAAATAATAAGGGCGAAATACGCGTCCTTCTCTTTGTTGATTTTGATCGCATACAAATTGTGCGTATTATCAGCAAAGAAGACAGCAGCTTGTAAAGCTTAAACGGAATGGCCGTAAAAGAATGAAAGACGTAACAGAAAAATTGGAAATTTTGCTCAGGTTCTCGCTTGTGTATGCGTTTATTCTGCTCTTCTTCATTTTGAACGTCATCGGCGCATCCGCATCCCATACTGATGCGCTGGAAATCCCGTTCATCCTCATGTTTATTTATTATTGGTCAATTTATCGCCCCTTGCTGATCCCCCCAATACTCGCGTTTTTAATCGGGCTAACTTTTGATCTGCTCAGCGGCCTGCCTGTTGGCCTAAGCTCGTTTTTATTCGTGCTTGTTCGCCAACTCACCTCTGAACAGCGCATTTTTCTCTCCAGCCAAACCTTCTTTGTCGTCTGGCTCGGCTTCATGGTGGTCTGTGCGTCAGGAATACTCATTCAATGGACGCTATTCGGCTTGGTGAATTTGGAATGGCCACCCATAGAGCCGCCGTTGCGCGTGATTGTAATCGGTATTATACTTTTCCCGTTAATCAGTTTATTTCTAAATCTGTCGCATAAAATTCTGCCCGATGTTCAGGGGGAATATGCCGCGGTAAATTCTTAAAACCGCAAACAGGTTTAAACCGTCAAGGCGCACAATGTACCACGATGAATATAGCGATAAAATCTTCTCGCGCCGTGCTTTCGTCATTTTCGGCCTGCAATTTTGCGGCCTGTGCATTCTGGGCGCACGCCTTGCCTGGCTTCAGATCGCGCAGGGCAACCGCTATAAAATGCTGTCTGATAAAAACCGCATTGATATCAAAATCCTACCGCCAAAACGCGGGCAAATTGTTGACCGCTTCGGCGTACCACTTGCGATTAACACCCAAAGCTATCGCGCCGTCATCGTGCCGGAGCAAGCCGATAATCTGGAAAAATCACTAAAAAAACTTCAAACCCTGATCAGCTTGGAAGACCGCCACATTGACCGCGTCATGAAGCAAGCATCGACAACGGCCAAATTCGTCCCTTTAAAAATAAAAGAAGGGCTGACATGGTCAGAGGTCGCAAAAATAGAAGTAAATCTGCCTGACTTGCCGGGCATTTCTGTCGATCGGGGCGATGTGAGAAATTATCCCTACGGTGCATCAACTGCGCATATCATCGGCTATGTCCGCGCCGTATCCCAAAATGACCTGAAAGATGAGGCAAGAGCAAAAGACCCCGTCTTCAAAATCCCCGGTTTCAAAATTGGAAAAACGGGAATTGAACGCCTCTACGACGATAATCTTCGCGGCGCTGCAGGCGCATCAGAAGTGGAAGTCAACGTCATCGGCCGCGAAGTCAGAGAGCTGAACCGCAAAAATCCGCTCTACGGAGAGCGCGTAACACTGACCATAGACGGCGAGCTACAACGCTTCACACAAAGCACACTGGAAAAACACAAAAGTGCCTCCGCAGTAATTATGGACGCACACACAGGCGCGATTTATGCCATGGCCTCGCACCCGTCATTTGACCCGAACGCCTTTGTGCGCGGGCTCTCAAATGAAGAATGGGCCATTATTCGTGATAACCCCGCATTGCCACAAACCAACAAAGCGCTCGCAGGGCAATACCCGCCGGGCTCAACCTTCAAAATGCTCACCGCGCTCGCGGGCCTCGAAGCCGGAATCATAAACAAAAACACCTCCGTTTTTTGTCCGGGTCATTATGAGCTTGGCAAAGACCGCTTCCATTGTTGGAAAAAATCAGGCCACGGCCGCATGGATTTAACCTCCGCTCTGGCGCAATCATGCGACGTTTACTTCTACAAAATGTCAACCGAAGTCGGCATTGATAAGATCGCGGAAATGGCACGCCGTTTTGGCCTTGGCGATCGTATCGCCCTCGATATGCCCGAAGAAAAGCCGGGCCTTATGCCGACCAAAGCATGGAAGAAAGAACGCTTCGGCAGGTCATGGCAGCCGGGCGAAACGGTCGTCTCGAGCATCGGCCAAGGCTCAATCCTAACCACGCCGCTCCAGCTTGCGGTGATGACGGCACGCCTTGTCAATGGTGGTAAAGCTGTTCGGCCATGGCTGACAGGTTATGTCGGTGAAGAATTCATAGCGCAGCAGGAATGGGATAAGCTAGATATTCCCAAAGCCCATCTCGATCTGGTGATGAGGGGCATGGATATGGTGGTAAACCATAAAAAAGGCACAGCCTTTAAATCAGCGATTGAGGAAGAGGGCATGGCAATGGGGGGAAAAACAGGAACCGCCCAAGTACGCAGAATTACAAGAGAACAAAGGCGCTTGGGGGTCAAGAACGAAGACCTGCCATGGGAACAACGCCACCACGCACTCTTTGTCGGTTACGCCCCCACATCCAGCCCGCGATATGTCTGCTCGGTTGTGGTCGAACACGGTGTCGGCGGCTCATCCGCAGCCGCGCCTTTGGCAAAAGAACTCTTGCTCGAAGTACAACGCCGCGACCCCGCATCAACGGATATACAAAGCAAAATGACCGACGCTTCATCTGAAATTGGCGGCGCGCAAACCGAAAGTGAGGCCTTGTAAGATGGCACAATCCATGTTTCTTGCCGACGATCTAAGCTTTATGCAAAAGCTATCTAAAATAAATTGGTGGCTGGCTTTCCTGATCGTCTGTGTCGCAAGTATAGGGATCGCGTCTCTCTATTCCGCAGCAGGCGGGCAAATGGAAGGCTGGGCGTCAAAACAGCTGATGCGCTTCGGTGTCGGCATCATCGGCATGCTGATTATCGCGCTCATCGATATCAAATGGTGGTACAAGCTGACTTGGCCGATCTATGCGCTGGGCTTGGCGATGCTGATCTTCGTTGAGGTGAAGGGGCATGTCGGCATGGGCGCGCAACGCTGGATCAATCTGGGCTTTATGCAGCTTCAACCCTCAGAACTGATGAAAATCGCCGTCATCATGGCGCTCGCCCGTCACTTTCACGGCGCAACACCTGAACAAGCGCGGCGCTTAACCTTTCTCATCGTTCCCGCCTTTCTGGTCGCTGTGCCTGTCGGCCTTGTTCTGCTCCAGCCTGATTTGGGAACATCATTGATGATCGTTATGGCAGGCGCGGCAATGGTGTTCATGGCGGGCGCGCCAATCTGGCTGTTTATCGGGGCAGGTCTGTTGGCCGCTATCAGCATCCCGATCGCGTGGCAATTCCTGCACGATTATCAAAAACAGCGCGTCATGACATTCCTAAACCCTGAAAGCGACCCGCTTGGCTCGGGCTATCACATCACGCAATCAAAAATCGCCATCGGGTCAGGCGGGATCGAGGGCAAAGGCTTTTTAGAAGGCACGCAAAGCCGATTAAACTTCCTGCCTGAAAAGCAAACCGATTTTATCTTTACGCTCTGGGTGGAGGAGTGGGGCTTACTCGGCGGCCTAACACTGCTCAGTCTGTTCTTGCTGATTTTCTTATCCGCCCTCATCACCGCTCTGAAATGCAAACATAATTACGGCCGTTACATAGCACTGGGCGTGGGCGTGAATTTCTCGCTCTACGTGTTTATCAATATCGCAATGGTGATGGGCTTAATCCCCGTAGTGGGAGCACCCTTGCCGCTCGTTTCCTACGGCGGAACATCCATGCTCGCCGCGCTCATAGGCTTCGGCCTCATGATGTCCAGCGGCATCTACCGCCACAGCAAAGTCACGCGTTAAAATAAGGCTTTTAACCGAAAAAAATAGAAAAAATAATCGCGAGAATGAGTTTTAGAAACACACCTGCGATTATGCCAAAAATTATAATAAGACATCCAGAGGGCTCCCCGAAGGGAGCAGAGACGTTTTTTGAGCCACAATTCATGCACTCTCTATGCTTTAACGAAACACGTCCTTTGCAGGTGTGGCAAACTTTAATAAGACCAGAATTAGAGAGATCACGCAGAAAGCTCATCTACGCAGCGACCTGAATGCCCTTATCTTTCATCAATTGCTGCAATTCGCCCGCCTCATACATTTCGCGCACGATATCGCATCCGCCGATAAACTCGCCCTTCACATAAAGCTGCGGAATGGTCGGCCATTGAGAAAAATCCTTAATCCCCTCACGCAGGCTCATATCTTCCAGAACGTTAATATCGCGGAACGGCACACCAAGCTGCGCCAAAACCTGAACCACAAGAGAGGAAAACCCACATTGAGGAAACGCCGCTTCGCCCTTCATGAACAGGACGATGTCGTTATCGTCAATTTCTTTTTGAATACGGGTAAAAACCACATTTTCCATGTCTAATATTCCTTACTTTGTAAAGTTTTACTTCGGCGCAGAGGTTTGCAACGCCAACGCGTGCAACTCGCCGCCCATTTTCCCCTGTAGCGCATCATAAACCATTTTATGCTGTTGAACGCGTGTCTTGCCTTCAAACGCGGGGGAAACAACATGCGCCGCATAATGATCACCATCACCGCGCAAGTCACTAATCGTAACATCCGCATCGGGAATGCCGGCTCTGATCAAAGCTTCAATTTCTTCTGCACGCATACCCATAAGTCTTTATCCCTCAAGAACCTGTTTCTTTGCTTCTGCTAAACAAATTTCCAATTCCTTTTCCATGATGTGATCGGATATGTCCAAACCTTTCTCATCAAAATCAGCACGCACTTTGCGGTAAACGTCAAGAAATCCGGGCTCTTCTAAGTTTGCCGCAATCACAGTCTTGGCATAAGTGTCGGCCTCAGGTCCGTCTATACCCAACTGTTCAGCCGCCCAAAGGCCGTAAAGTTTACACATACGCGCCTCAACGCGAAAGTCGAGCGCTTTATCATTTGCGAACTTATTTTCAAACGCGTTACCGCGATCATCAATGCCTGTCATTACGATATTCCTTAAATTAAATACACAAAAATACTAGTATCATTTGAATAGTTTTAAATCCATTGTTATATGAAAGATAACCAATTTTTAAGGATAGTTAAATGGCGCGTCGCAATAAGATTTACGAAGGCAAAGCAAAAATCATTTATGAAGGTACTGAACCCGGCACAGTGATACAATATTTCAAAGATGATGCCACGGCGGGTAACGGAAAAAAACACGACGTCATCGCAGGGAAGGGCGTTTTGAACAACCGCATTTCATCGCACCTGATGACAAAGCTGGAGGCAATCGGCATACCGACGCACTTTATCCGTTCCATCAATATGCGCGAGCAACTGGTACGCAGCGTTGACATCATCCCCATTGAACTGGTCGTGCGCAACATCGCCGCAGGCTCGCTCTGTAAACGTTTAGGGTTAAAAGAGGGTGAGATCCTGCCCAAGCCCTTGATCGAATTTTATTACAAGAAAGACGAACTGAACGACCCGCTGATCGGCGAAGATCACATCGTCACCTTCGGCTATGCCGACCCGTATGAATTGGAAGAAATGGTCGCAATGGCCTGGCGCGTGAATGATTACCTGAACGGCCTTTTCTCAGGCATCGGGCTTAAACTGGTTGACTTTAAACTGGAATTTGGCCGTTTGTGGGGCGAACACGGAGAGCTTTACATCGTTCTGGCCGATGAAATATCCCCCGACAACTGCCGCCTGTGGGATGCGAAAACAGGCGAGAAGTTCGATAAAGACCGCTTCCGCTTAGATATCGGTGACCTTGTTGAGGGCTATCAATATGTTGCAGAACGTTTGGGCTTAATACCCGAAGGCGGCATCATCAAAGGTGGCAGCATCAACGAAAAACTGGCTGAAAACCTCGATCAAATTGAAAATGAGCTATCAGAACGCCGACGTTTGCGCTCTCTATCGAAAACGCCACGTAAGATTTAGCACTTAAAGATTTAGCCAGACGATTTAAGGCGCGAACTGTTCCTGATAAATGCGTTCTTCCAGGTGGTTGTCCGCATCAAACATCAACCGGGCGGAGATGTCGCGCGCCTCTTCAACATCAACGCTGGCGATATCACGAATTTCCGTGGCATCAGCTGAGGCACTCATCGGACGTTCACTTGGCCGAATAATCTCAAACCGCACCGAAGCGGTGTTCGGCAGTAACGCCCCCGGCCAACGACGCGGGCGAAACGCACTAATCGGCGTCAGCGGCAACACATTCGCACTCAAGGGAACAATCGGGCCAAGCGCGGAAGAATTGTATGCCGTACTGCCCACAGGCGTAGAGAGCATAATACCATCACACACCAGCAAGGGCATGCGCACCTCATCATTCACAAAAATCATGATCTTCGCCGAACTATGCGTCTCACGCAGCAAAGACACTTCGTTGTAAGCCAACGCTTCATGTTCTTTACCATGAATGTCCACCGCCTTCATTTTCAGCGGATGAATTTCGTAAGTTTGAGCCTCTGAAATGCGCTTAGGCAAGTCGCGATTCTTATACTCATTCAGCAAAAAACCAAGCGTGCCCAAATTCAAGCCGAACAAGGGCTTATCAACGCCTGTAAAGCTGTGAAGTGCGCGGAGCATTGCTCCGTCACCGCCCAAAACGACAATCACATCCGCATCATCAACATCATGCTGCGTGTATCGTTCGGTAAGGTCGCGTAACGCCGCCTGCGGTCTGGCATTTTGGGAGGCGTGAAAATGAAGCTTCATAACTACGCTACCTCATCTTGCCAGTTTAACGGCGCATTCAAAAACGCCTCAACCGAGGATAATGTCTTCGCATCGAAATAACCGTGTTCTTTGGCAACCTCCAAAACATCCCACCACGTGCACAACGCATGCAGCTTAATGCCCAAATCCTTCATATTCTGCTGGCTCTTTTCAAAAATTCCGTAATGAAACACGACAAAAGCATGCTCCACAGTTGCTCCCGCCGCGCGCAAAGCTTCTACAAAAATACGCTTACTACCGCCATCTGTTTGCAAATCCTCAATTAAAACCACATTCGGCTTATCCCCTGCATCGTTTTTCTCGGGCATAAACCCTTCGATTTGCGCCATACGGCCATAGCCCTTCGGCTCTTTCCGTACATAAATCATTGGTTTGCCGAGGCGGTCAGAAATATAAGCGCCATAGGGAATGCCCGCTGTCTCGCCCCCCGCCAGAACGTCCATATTCGCGCCCCCAATATCAGAGGAGAGAAGCCTCGCTGCGTGGTTCATCAATGTCCGCCGTTCATCAACAAAGGAAATCAGGCGACGACAATCGATATAAACAGGGCTTTTCTTTCCCGATTTTAAAGTGAAAGGCGTGTCCGCATTAAACAAAACCGATTCGGTCTGGATAAGCGCTTGCGCTGTATCATGCGCAATTTCGCGGCGTTCGGCTTTTGTCAGACTCTTTGTCTCCGACATTTGAATAAGGGCAATGAAATCCGACATTGTGGAGGAGGTCACCGCTAAAACCTTTGCCAAACTCTCCGTTGATGGCCAGCGCGGCTTCCCCTCGGGGCTTACGCGTTTGCTTTTATTAAAAGATGTCGGGTCCAACCCCGCCTTTTTTGCTAAGCCTGATGCGGAATACCCCTTAGACGCCGCCAGTTGATCCAACCCTTGCCAAATTTGCGCATGTGTAAACATAAAATAAGAAACCTTAAAAACAGTATGAAAATTTAATCTAGGACGATAGTCCCAATTTTCCACACAAAGGTAAATAGGAAATTATTCTTATTTTTTCCTTGACGTCGGATAATTTTTATATCATAAAGAGAACATAAAGGGAACATTTGCGTTTTCTTTTATCCAAAAAAATTTAATCAAAAAACCAAAAAAGAACGGAAAAGGCGCAAGAAATGGCTAAAAATCACACACAAAAAAGTAAACCGCCAACACACAATTGTACGGCTCTGCAATCTGAAACGCCACAGCCTTTTGAAACGGCGCAGGAATTGTGGTTCTGGTTCATCACCGCGCAACAGGCAAGGAACGACGGCGCACGCTATGTCTCCGGCATGGGGAAAATTGCCCGCCCGTGCGAACCTGTGGATATTATCAAAATCCTCGACACGCTCTACCGTAAACGCCGCCTTCTGCGCGATCACTTGCTTGTCTTGCGTTATTACGGCCGCCGCCACCTTGCGCCCGACCCGAATCGCGTCAAAGAACGCCGCGCCCACGCCCTCTGGGTTGAGGCATTCGAACGGCTTGAACCGATCTTGGAGAAAAAGGGCCTGATCGAAGAACAAAGCTGGGCAACGAAATTCCACCCTTGCGGATACGACCACATCAACCATTCAGGACAGGAGAGCTGGGCATGAGAAAAACGAGCACACAAGAAAATAAACAAAAAGCATGGATCGTATTTTCCAACCACACGGAAATTCGCTGGCTCAAAATCTTCAAACGCGGATATCGCCACTGCTTCATAATACTCAATGACGGCGAGCGCTGGATCAGCATCGACCCGATGGCACATTACATGGACATCGTCGTCCAAAATGCTGCACCTGATTTTAACCTGATCGGCTGGCTGGAACGCCGAGGGTATGAGGTGATGCGAACCGAATTAAAACGGGATTTAAAATCACCGTCCCCCGCCATGCTCTTCACCTGCGTTGAAGCCTGCAAAAGAATTCTGGGCATTCAAAAGCGCAGCATTTTTACGCCGTGGCAGTTACGAAAATATCTGAAGGCACAAAACAAGAAGCACTTTAAACAAGCCTTATTCGACAAAAACATATTGAAAAAAGGAGACCTCCTATGGGAAGCCTAACCAAAGCACCAAAGCCACGAACACAAATCGTCACCGTTCCTGCCGCGCCTGCAAACCCGACGCCCGTGACGGCGCCGTCAACACCCGAACCATCACGCAGCGAACAAAGCGCAGAACAGCGCGAGAGCAACCTTTTGCTCAGAGAGCGTGGACGCTTTGGCACAATCGCAACGGGGTTCCGCGGCTTTCTAAGCCAAAACGAAACGCGGGAAAAGCGAAAAACATTATTGGGTGAGTAAAAACAAGAATTGCGCATCAAACGCATAAGGAGAAAAAAGATGAGACAACAAAAAGACAAAATAGACGCTGAAAAAGCAGAGCAGCACGCCAAAGCCGCACTTCTGATGCAGCGTTACGATTCGGCTAAAAAACAGCGCAGCAATTGGCACAATCTATGGGAAGAATGTTATGACTTCGCGCTCCCGCAGCGTGGCGGATTTACCTCAAGCCTGACCGAAGGACGCGCCAGAACGAACGACGTTTATGACGCCACAGCAATGGATGCCGCCGACCAACTCGCCGCCAGCCTGCTTGGTAACCTAACGCCCATCTGGTCACAATGGTTCGGTCTTAAACCCGGCCCCGACCTCAGCCCGTCCGAGGCAGATGCACTCGCGCCCGTTTTGGAAAAGGCCGCCAAAACCATTCAAGCTCATTTTGATCGCTCAAACTTCGCGGTTGAAATTCATCAATGCTACCTTGATCTGGTTGTCGGCGGCACGGCATCACTCGCCTTTGAAGAAGCAGAGATCGGCGAGTTCTCAGCCTTTAAATTCAGCGCAATTCCATTGAAAAATATTGTTTTAGAGGAGGGCGCATCAGGCTTTCTGGACGGATCATTCCGTCAGTTATCACTCACGCTGGATCAACTAACAACCCGTTACCCTTACGCCGAAATACCCGCGCATATCTTAAAAAATGCTGCAGCAGACCCACAGGCGCGCATCAAAATTCTCGAATGCGTGTTGCCAAATAATCTCACGTTTGACTATGTTGCGCTCCTCACTGAAATCGGTAACGAGCCGATTATTCTAGATACAGGAACATTTAAAAACGCGCCGATCATCAATTTCCGCTGGCTCAAATCACCGGGCGAAATTTACGGGCGTTCCCCCGTGATGAAGGTGCTACCCGATATTAAAACCGCAAACAAGGTCGTCGAGCTTATCCTTAAAAACGCCTCTATCGCAGTCACGGGAATCTGGCAAGCAGACGATGACGGAGTCCTAAATCCTTCAAATATCGAGCTCACACCAGGCAGCATCATCCCGAAAGCCATCGGCTCAAAAGGCTTGCAGCCCCTCGATATGCCCGGCCGTTTCGATGTCTCGCAATTGATTTTAGACAGCCTGCAGGCCCGCATCCGCCACGCCATGCTCACCGATAAACTCGGCCCCCTAACAGGCGCGCGCATGACCGCCACCGAAGTGATCGAACGCTCTGCAGAGATGTCATTGCTCTTAGGTGCAACATATGGCCGCTTGCAAACCGAATTGCTTACGCCGCTGATCAAGCGCGCTTTCGCCATCCTCGTCCGCCGCGGCGAAGTGCCCGACATCGCGCTGGACGGGCGTCTGGTTTCGGTCGATTACCGCTCGCCGCTTGCCCGCTCTCAAGGCCAGCGCAACGTCCAAAACACACTCAGCTGGATTAACACCGTCCTCGCTATGGGCCCGCAAGCCGCGCAGAATATAGATTTTGCCGCTGCCACCCGTTTCCTTGGCGAAGCCCTCGCTGTTCCGTCTGACCTGATCCGCAGCGAGGTTCTGCCTGATTTATCCGCACTAGAGCCTGCCTTGAAAGACATCGACCCCGATGACTTAACGCAAGCGATACAGGGGCTCGCAACGGGCATCACCGCGCAAGAAAACGAAGCGCAACAAAACGCGTAAACCACAAAGAAAGGGATCAGGCCATGTTCAAATCACCAAAATCGGAAACACCCGCAGAATACGTCTATACCGCGCCGCCCAAACCACATTTGGAAAAACGCGAGATTGAAAAAGCCTGCGCGCGGCTTTTTTCTACCGAAGACGGCCGTCGCGTTTTGGCGTATTTACAGGCCATGACCTTCGAGCGCGCGCTCAGCCATACATCAACCGAAGAGCATCTGCGCTACATCGAAGGCCAACGCGCACTAATGGCCTCTATACTGCGCCTGATTGACCGCGGTAAGCATTAACCACACCACCCAAAACCACCCAACACAAACAAAAAAGGAGATCATCACATGCATGATGAAAATTTACTCAACGCCGACATTCCTGAAAAATTCAAAGACCCGGAAACGGGCGAAGTGAAGGTCGACATCATGGCGAAATCATATAAGGAATTGGAACAAAAACTGTCCCAAAGCCCGTCCGCACCAAAATCACCGCAAGATTACGCAATCAAATGCGATCACGGCATGTTCGAACCCGACGCACACGTCAATGAACGCCTACATAAAAAAGGCTTCACACAAGACCAGGCGCAGGAAGTCTATGACCTTGCGGCAGAAAAGCTCATGCCCGTCATCCGCGATATCATGGAAGATGTCAGAGCCGATCGCGAAGTGGAAAAACTGATCAACCATTTCGGCGGCGTATCCCAATGGAAAGAAGTCTCGCGCCAATTACTCGCCTTTGGTCGTCAGAACCTGCCCGCCGATGTGCTGAACAATATGGCGAGTTCCTACGAAGGCATCATCGCACTGGAACGCATGATGAAGGGCGGCGAGCCGAGCCTGAAAGGTGGGCATGAAAGCGCCCCCGCACAAGAAGGGCAGGCCGAGCTGAGCTCTATGATGCGTGACCCGAAATATTGGCGTGATAAAGACCCCGCCTTTGTTGCAAAAGTCACACAAGGCTTCCAAAACCTATACGGAAAATAAAACCGCCGTAGCATAAAGCACAAAAAACAAAAGCCCTTCACATGGAGGGCTTTTCTAAATCTAATTTTTTACGAATGAACGCTAGGCCTGAGACTCAACAAATTTCTGCGCGACATAATCATCGACAACCTTTTGAAAGCCTTTTTTCGCATCTTTCGAAAGTGGCAAAAACTCAAAACCGACCTTGTGCGGCGCTTTGCGCGCAACCTTAGCTTTGTGGTCAATCTCAACCATGCGATCGGCCAATTTAAATTTGAGCGTAAACACACATTCCTGACCAACGCCAAACAGGCGCTCGTCCGCATTCACCAACATGCCGCCATTGCTCCAATTCACAACCGGATACATTTGGCCGTTCACAATGCTCACACATCTATCATCCGCGCGCCGCGCATGACGTCTGTTCGTCTTTGACACAACAGCCGGATCAACAGAAGGGCCGGAAGAGAACAAATTTTCAAACATGGTTTCGCTCCAATAATTTACGTAACAATAAATATCCAATATATTTATGTCTAAATTAAGACAATATTAACATTTTCGCCCTTTTACCCACAAATTAAATAAATTAAAGGTTGACTTAATAGGAATTAATTCATAATATAATTTCATAAACACCACAAATGCGTCCTTATTTACAAAATGAACGCACGGGCAGGAAAACGGTTCTGAATAAAGCCGCCCTGCACGGTGTTTGCCGCGCAGTGGCCTTCAAATTGAAACTCTTTCAAAACGCTGAAGACAACCGGATGGTACGGCTCATCTCCCTTAAATCACAACTTAAAACAGAAAAGAGGTTTATGATGTCTACATCAATAGATCAGGCGTTCATCAAACAATTTGAACGCGAAGTCCACGAGGCATTCCAGCGTCAGGGCTCAAAACTCCGCAACACAGTGCGCACAATCTCAGGCGTCAACGGCGCCAGCGCGGTCTTCCAGAAGGTCGGCAAAGGCACAGCCAGCACAAAGGCCACAAACGGCGTTGTACCCGTAATGAATCTGGATCACTCAAACGTCGAAGTCATCTTGCAGGATTTCTACGCCGGTGATTGGATCGACCGTTTGGATGAACTGAAAACCAACATCGACGAACGCCAAGTCATCGCCAACGCGGGCGCACATGCACTGGGTCGCAAAACCGATGAACTCATCTTGGATGCTCTGGAGACCGCCAGCGCGAACGTCATCACCGACGGCAATACAGGGCTGACCAAGGATAAAATTCTGGAAGCCTTCGAAACTTTCGGCGAAAACGATGTACCCGATGACGGGCAGCGTTTCTGCATCGTCGGCTGGAAACAATGGAGCGATCTGCTCGCCATCGATGAATTTGTGAACGCAGATTACATCGGTATGGAAAACCTCCCATTCTCCACAATTACACAGGCGAAGATGTTCCTCGGCACTATCTTTATCCCGCATTCAGGCTTGCCTGTGGATGGGAATGATATCCGCTCGTGCTTCTACTACCACAAAACCGCCATCGGCCATGCATCAGCCAGCGATGTCCAAACCGACATCTCTTGGCATGGCGATCGCGCCGCCCACTTCGTCAACAACATGATGAGCCAGGGCGCGGGGCTCATAGACGAGAGCGGCATTATCACAATCAACTGTGATGAAACGCCCGACTAATCCGCCATAACGGTACCCCCTAAAACTCAAGGAGAAACCCCTATGGCGTTTAAATCCGCAAATCTCAGCGTGCTGGCCTATGCCAATAATTTTACCCTTTGGCACTACACGTCCACGGATGCTGAGATCACCACATCAGGCTATTTCGACCGCGCCGCCGATATGCTGCGTGAAAATGACCTGATTATCGCCAATATCGATACCTCTGGCCCCGCATCCACGGCTTTCTACGTCGTGAGCGGCAATGACGGCAACCGCGTCACGGTGGCATCCTACGCGTGAATAAATCCGCGTACGTCAAAACGGATGCCCGATAAATAGCCCGCGTGCCGCGCTCATCCACCCTTTCCGATAAGCGCGCCCCGTGCCGCGGCAAATCAAAGGCGGGAAAGTGCGCAAATTCCTCCTCTCACCCTTGCGTGACCCCCGCGCCGCATCCGCCAAACAGGTATCGACCCCGCACACCCCCGAAGCCCCAAACCTTCGGGGGTGTTGCTTTTTTAAACGAATATGAATAGCGTTAAAGTATGAGCAAAAAGACCGTAATTTTATTAGCAACCTTGATTTGTCTTTCAGGCGCAATATACGGAATCACAATCTTCGCGCTGAACGATTTCGACCCGTACGCCCTGCAAATTGACGCGTGCCTTGATTCAGGCGGTCGCTGGCTAAGCGATCAAAACACCTGCCAAACCGAATAAAAATTTCATTGTAAATCAAAATGCAGAACTGCCTGGGCTTCCGGTGCAGCAATTTTTAACACCTAAAATGCCAACATCCAAAATGAAGGAGACTCCCACATGGCCCTCTCAGACATCGGCCTTAGCAGCCGCGCGCTTATCAAAATCGGCGCAAGCCCCATTACCAGCTTTAACGACAGCACCGCCGAAAGCGAGATTGCAGGGGCCTTATTCCCGCAAATCCGCGACGCGCTCCTCTCCGCCTACGCATGGAGCTTCGCCACAGGCCAAATCGCGCTCGACCAATTGCAAACCGCGCCGATTGCCGATTATCAATACGCTTACCAACTGCCCAATGACTTCCTGCGCGCCTTAAGTGCAGGCAGCGGAACGCGGGGGCGCGGGCTGAATTATCGCATTACCGCAGGCGCGCTCCACACCGACGCGCCCGATGTGGTCTTAACCTATATCTACCGCCCCGAAGAGGAAGTCTTCCCCCCATATTTCGACCAGGCCCTCATCGCAAGATTAGCGGCGGAATTCACCATTCCCGTCACGGAAAACACCTCCCGCTCCGAAACCATGTTAAGCATCGCCGAACGCGAATTCCAGCGCGCCCGCCAAATCGACGCGCAACAAGACACACCAAACAAAATCGAAGATTTTACCCTCGTCAAAGTCCGTGATTAGGGCGGAACTGATTCAAAGTAAAAAAATAAACGAAAGGTTTTATTCAACGACAACGCCGTGCGGGCTAACCCAATAAATTCTAATATCAAACTTAGTTAATGCCTGAGAAATTAGATATATTCTATCTCTGTGTCCTGGTGTATCAGGGAGGGCGATACCAACTTTTGTTTTATCTCCCGCGGGCATGTCAGCAATCACTTTCATAGTCGCAAACAAAGCCACGGATATATGACTTCTGATTTGACCTTTACTAAATGGCTTACCAAATCTATTTGAGGTTTTTTTGGAGCTAGTTTCTCCTTTAGCCTCGATATAAACAACTGCCGTATCGTTTTCTGCAACGATATCGATGCCTCTTTCATAGGTATTTAAGCTATTTATAATTTTATAATCTTTTGATCCAAGATAATCTGTGACTTTTTGAACGACATCATTTTCAGTGAGCATAATTATCAACGTAACACAAACAAAAACTGGAAACACGCCTAAAAAGCGCCGTTTTAGAAAATGAAAAAGCATCAGAAGAGGCTGGCAGGCTTCAAGAAAGCCATAGCCTTGTTTATCAACAAATGAATCGTTCAGGCTGTATTTAGGCTGCAACACTAATCAAAGATCTCATCATACTTTTCTTGAAGTTCGGGATACTCTTCTAAAAGCTGCGCGTCTATATTTTTTGTAATTTTTTCCATATCTTGTCGCGCTTGCTCGTGGCCTTTTTCCTCGGCGAGACGCAAATATATATCAGAAAGGTCTGTTGACAAGCGCCCTTCGGCACTGGGGTCAGGCTCGCCTTGCTGGGCGAGAGTATAAAGGTCTTCCGCACTCATCTGGCGCTGTTGCGCTCCCCAAACAAGCGACAGGTCGGCCAGAACATAAAAGTCAGGGTTATCGATCCCCGCGCGCCTGAAAATATCAAGCATATTATGGCTAAAAGCAGGGGTATAGTGCAGTGAATGACGCTTTAGTGTCTGAACAATCTTATACGGTGTTACGTTGAAACGGCCGTCATTCATCAAAGAAAGGCCATACAAAGCGTTACCGTAAGATCCGGCAACGTTGAAACACATCGCAATCAGGTAATCTTCAGGCTCATCGCGGCAGGTTTCAATATTCGCTTCGGCACGGTCAAGCATGCGCTGCTCTTGCGGCGTTATATCATCGGAAAACGCCCCCTGTGCCTGCACGGGAACAACGAAAAACACAAACAAAATGAAAACGATATACCGCATAAGCTGACTATAAACCACAAGAGCTATAAACAAAATAAAAACCGCGCACCGCCCGCAAAAAGGTTCTTGCCCTGATTTTACGAAAAAGTGTATAGTAAAAAGAAAAACGGGTGATAAACAATGCCGGAAGGTAGACTCTACATGTCAGATGCCACAGCCGAGGCCTTAGGCGGCCGCGAGCATGTGGAGCAAATGTACGAACGCATCGGCGACGGTGGTCATATCGTCATACACAGCCCCGCTGACAGCGAGGAACAAATCGCGCTCCTGTTTAACATGGCAAAGACTTTTTCAGGCGCAGATCCGTTTCTAATTGACGAAAATGATGTGCGTAGAGCCATAATCAGAGCCCACTCTGCGGATTCACCGTCTTTTCGTTCTACTGATCTGGATGGCGACGGGAGTTTTGATATCGGCAGCTATCGCTATTTGCCGGAATATTTTGAACCTGATCTTCTGCATTTCCCGGGCAGCAAAGAACAGGTGAGAGATTTCATCACCGCGCATGAGCTGGGCCACAGAAGCCACGCAGGCGGGACAGGGTTCTGGGATGTATGGCAAAGCGAAACCGACGCCGACCAAGATGCTTTTTTAGGCATGGGCGACAGCGCAACAACCGAATTTCAAAGAGGAATTTTGGCCACGCGCGCCGGTGATGTTCTGTCGTTGGTTTTATATAAAGAAATAATGAACAACCGAAACTCCCGAAGTTTCGGCGAAGATCCGTACGTACAAAACGAGGCATACAAGCATGCGAGCGTTCTCGGCACATTCCTGCCGGGTGAAACACCGTACGAAATCACCGAAGCAGGCTTAAACGCGTCTTTAACGGACTTCACAGCAAAAATTACGGAAAGAATGCGCGACAACCACATCGCCGAAAACCCCGACTTTGAAATTGATATATCTGCGATAAGTGAGTCTGCGGATATGCAACAAAGCGCGGCAAGCCTGAACAGTTTTGTTGAGGGAAAAGGTTTTATAATTGCGTCCATGTACGGCCAATTCATGGAGAATATAGAAGACCTTGAGAAGCAATTAGACTCGTTGGATTTTTTAAGACAAGCGACCCTAGGCAGCGAAGCCATGGCAGATTTTAGAGATAGTGCTGAAAACGAGATTTACGATCAAATGCAAACCGAATATCAGCAGGCACTGACATTTATGCGAGATACCAGCCCTGAAATGTTTCAGGAATACATTCTGGCCAATCACCCTGATGCCATGGTCAGACAAACCGATTTTCGCGGCGATGATTTTGATATGACCCGCGACAGAACAAGAATGGCTGAAATCGTGCTACAGCTGCGCGACGAGGGCGCTTTTGATGATGATCCCGTTCAAAAACGCTTGGCTGATTACATCGAAATAGATATGGGCATTCGTCCACACCGATACGCTGAACCAGAAAACACAACGCCTGAAGCAGAACAAAACGTAAGCATGGAAGCAACCATCGAAGTAACCGCCGCCAGAACGTCTCCGTAACAAGCTAAAAAACAAACAAAAACAGGCACATATTTCTTGCCCTGATCTTGTGAAAAAGAGTAAATTAAAAAGAAAAAAGGGTGATAAAGAAATGAGCGTGGAACAAGCACCTCCCGAAATTCAGAAAAGTGATTTAACACCGCATTTTGACGGCAAGGCGCAAATGCTCGACAGCCCTGCGCCCGGCTTTACACTAGAGCGCGTGACAACCGCAGAGTCGCTCGAACAGGAATGGGAGCCGCTTCTGGTCGAAATCTTCCCCGATGAAAATGACCGCGAGCCGATAGAATTGCTGCAAGAACGCCTCGACAGCGGCGAAAATTTTTTCCTCCTGCGTGACGATGAAGGCACACCTGTCGGCATCGAACTATCGCAAGTCCTGCTCGATGGCCCGCCAACCGATCTCAGCCCCGATAGCCCCCGCGCCATGTATATCCCGTGGACAGGCGTTGTGCAGGAACACCGAAATGTCGGCATAGGCTCGGAAATGAACCGCGAAATTTCACGCTACATGTCAAATGCATACGGCGTTACACACACGCTGATTGATATCGAAGACCCTGATCGCTTGCACAACTCCGCGTACGAGCCCGAAGAAATGGACGAAGCCATCGGTTTCGCCCACAGACGCATCAATTTCTGGCGCCGCGAAGGCTTCGATGTGGTCGATGACGGCAACGTTGCCTCAGGTGAAAAGCTCGAATATATGCGCCCCGCATCGGACGATGAACAAAAAATTCAGGCCTATGACCATATGGCCGTTCGCATCGAAGACGACGCACTCGCCGCCCGCGTTTATAACGAAGAGGGCACAGCCATTGATAAAGGCTTCGTCCGCGATTGCTATCTGGAAATGACGCAAATTCAATATGGCTACGAAAGCGAAGAAAAGTTACGCGAAATGTATCCCGCGGTTGATCAATATCTCGAAGATTTAGACAACACCCCGGGGCAATGGCTCGCCATCCGCACCGAAGCTGTTCGCCCGAAATCAACCCCCGATATCACGCAAGAACACGACGACAGCGCCGATCTTGGCTAAGCTGTCTAAACGTTCTCAGTAATAGCTCTTTGCGACTTTAACCAAGCCTGCGCAGGTTAAAAATTAAAGAATCCCAAGTTTACGCAGGTTAAACAATTCAAGAATCAACCAACCAACCCGCCCAAAAGAGGCGGGTTTTTTTATTACGAAAATACAGCCTAACCAAATTTAAAATTATCCACCCACAGATGCGAAGCAAAGCGACCGAAGCAACGCACCGCGTTGTCCGGCAAAAGCTTTGTTCGCCTTCAAAAAGGAGAAATCAATCATGACCCGCATCAGAGATGTCAAAACCACCTTTACAGCCGGCGAAGTCTCGCGCGACCTGCTCGGAAGAGGGGACTTACGCGCCTACGATAATGGCGCGCTAACCCTGCGCAACGTCTTCATTAACCCCACGGGCGGCGTGACACGGCGTTTCGGCCTCGGCTATGTTGATACTGCGGCGGGGCTAGGCAAGCTGATTGCCTTTGAATTCAACACGCAACAAACGGCGTTACTCGTCCTCACCGATGGGCAAATCGACATCTATTCAGGCGACGTGAAGGAGGCGACAATCTCCAGCCCGTGGAGCGCGGCTGACATCAACCAAATCGCGTACACACAAAGCGCAGACACGTTGCTCATCACCCACCCCGATCATCCACCGAAAAGACTTGTGCGCTCAACTGGCGGCGCATGGACATTAAGCGATTGGGAATTCTTCACCGACAACCACATCATCTTCTAGCCTTATTTCAAATTCGCAGGCTCCACCGTCACCCTCACCCCAAGCGGGACAAGCGGCACAATCACCCTCACCGCATCCACCCCCGTCTTCGCATCGGGGCATGAGGGTGCACGCCTGCGCGTCCGCGGAATTGAGGTGGAAATCACCGACTTTGACTCGCCCACCGTGATTACGGGCAACGTCATCCCGCTGCCCAACCCTGATTACGACCCGAACGTCACAGGCAGTGAAGAATTTTTAACTCTGCCCAACACGGACGCGACCATCGACTGGTTCGAACAGGCATTCAGCCCTGTACGCGGCTACCCCGTCACGGTGGCTTTCCATCAAGACAGGCTGGTCATCGGCGGCTCCCGCGATCTTCCCAACCGCCTGTGGTTTTCCAAAAGCGGCGATTTATTCAACTTCGATCTGGGGCAGGGCTTCGATGATGAAGCGATCGAATTCGCCATCCTCTCCGATCAGGTCAACGCCATCCGAGGTGTCTTCTCCTCCCGGCACTTGCAAGTTTTTACATCAGGCGCGGAATGGATGGTCACGGGCGATCCGCTGACCCCGACATCGGTGCAGATCCGCCGCCAAACACGTACAGGCTCACTGATTGATCGGCACATCCCGCCCGTCAATGTCGACGGCGCAACGCTCTATATCGCCCGCAACGGCAATGAAGTGCATGAATTCCTCTATACTGACTTAGAGCAGGCGTACGTCTCTACTGACCTCGCGCTCCTCTCTCGGCACATCATCCAAAACCCCGTTGATCAGGATTATGATCGTAAAAACCGCCTGCTTTTCATCGTTCGCGAGGACGGAAAATTCGCAACCCTCACCGTTTTCCGCGCAGAGGGCGTGTCGGCCTGGACACAACATGAAACAAACGGCGCGGTCAAATCGGTCGCTGTCGTCGGGGATGATGTCTACATGCTCGTCCAGCGCGGCGGTGACGTTTTTATCGAACTTTTTGACCCGAATTTGAATTTGGACTCCGCGCTTTCGGGAACGGTTCAAACCGCGTCATCGCTCTGGTCGGGTTTGGATCATCTCGAAGGCGCGCAGGTTTCTGCCGTCGCAGATGGAGTCGTTATCGAGTCCATAGAGGTGCAGAACGGGTCAGTGACTCTCAATGAACCGGCGCAAGACGTGCAAATCGGTTTACCCTACACCCATGAAATTGAACCTCTGCCGCCCAACGGCACCGGCACTGTCGGATCGGGGCGCAAATTGCGGCTGGTGGAGGGGATTTTCCGTCTGCGTGATACCGCCGCCCTGAAACTGGATGTCGGCCGCGGCGTTAGAGACGTACTGGTCAAGGAAATCGGCACAGGCCAAATTCTGGACACGCCAAACCCACTGGTCAGCGGTGATATCCGAATCCGCAGTCTCGGCTGGCAACAAGACGGCACGCAGCCGCTATGGCGATTAGAGCAGGACACACCTTTGCCCTTCACACTGCTGTCCGTCTCCACCGAGATCAAAGTCAACGATTAAACGCACCTCACAACCACTCATAAGAAGAAAAGGAACACATCATGGGCGCACTTGCACCAATCATCACCACCGCACTTTTAACCCAAGGCACGCAGCTCGTTTTAAACGAAGTCGTCGGAAATTCGAGCCGCGATGCCAATGATCAGGCACTGGAGCAACTCAAACAACGCCAGGCTTTAGACGAACGCCAGCGCGCTCAGGACGCGGAATTGCAACGCCAAAGCATCGCACTGGACGCGCAAGAAGCCGAAGAGAGCAGGCGAGAAGCCCTGCGCCGCGCCGTGTCCCGGCAACGCGCAAATTTCGGCGCGCAAGGGGTCGGGTCTGGTTCAGGCTCATCGCAAGCCGTTCTGCTCGGCCTGTTCGAAGAATCAGATGATGAAAAACGCCGCCGCGAGGAACTGGATAATTTGCGCCTTAACGCGATTGATCAGGATCTCGCACAGAACAGATCAATTAACGTCCTGCAACGCACGCAATTGGCGGAACGCAACAGGCTGAACAATATCTCCTCAGGCCGCCAAATCGCCGGCGACATCGTCCAAGGCGCCAGCGAAACGTTTTTTTAATATCTCTCAACGATCTAAAAAGCTCACCACCCTGAGTCGCGAAGCAATGCGACCGAAGCAACGCAACGCGTTGTTCGGCGAAGCATTGTTCGCCTCAAAAGAATCAAGGAACTCCCCATGACCCACATCAAAATCCCCGACATCGTGCCGATTATCCGCTACGTCGCCGACGGCACGGATACATCTTATGAATTCCCGTTCCCGATCTTCGCCAGCGAAGATCTAACCGTCATTATCAACGGCGCTGAGCAATCCAGCGGCTACACCATAACAGGGACAGGCGAAAGCGCAGGCGGCGAGGTGACATTCGACGACCCGCCTGCCGAAAACGCCATCATCACACTACGTCGTGACCTCCCCATCGAACGCGTCACTGATTATCTGGAAGGCGGTGATTTCTCCGCGGCCAGCATCAATTCGGAGTTGGACTACATCATCGCCTCACTCCAGCAAGTGAACCGCGCAAACAAAACCATGCTCACCTACAGCGATACCGAAACGCCTGCCAAAGTAATCCTGCCTGACAGGGGCGTACGGGCGAACAAGGCACTCGGCTTTGACGGCAACGGCAACCCTGTGGCACTCCCCGTCGCAAACAGCGCCACCGCCCCCGATTTCACCGCCGCGGGCACAGGCGCATCTACACGCACAACCCACGATAAATTTACCGACGCGATATCGATTAAAGATTTCGGCGCAGTCGGTGACGGCCTCACCGATGACACCAACGCCATCCGCAACGCCCTGAACGCGTCAAACAGCGTGTACGTGCCGGAGGGCGAATATCTCATCTCAGGTGCGATCCGTCTCACCGCCCGCCAAGCCCTCTACGGCGCAGGCCAAACAAGCGTGATCAAGGCACGGGATAAAAATTTCAATCCCGTCGAGGTCATCGAAGACCACGCCCGCATCGCGAACTTACGCATCACTGGCGGCAATATCGGCATAAAACTGTTCGGCTTAACGCGCCCCGTTGTGCAAACCAGCGTATGCGACGTCACCATTACTGCACCGAATATCGGCGTGCAGCTCGACGGCTATACCGACACGAACAAGCCGTGCTACTGGAACAATTTCGACCGCGTTCTGGTCGAACAACCTGCCGTTCACGGCTTCCATCTCTTCCGCAGTGGCGCAGGTGATACGCCGAACGCAAACAAATTCCACGCCTGCCGCGCATACTCCCTCGGCGCCCCCATGTCAGGCGCGGGCTTCTATATCGAAGAAGGGCGCTTCAACAACGCGCTGATTGATTGTGAGGCGAACGTAGACGGCACATCCCAAGGGTGCTTCATCATCGGCGCGGGGTGCGATAAAACGCTCCTCATCAACCCGTACGCGGAAAGTTTCAACCAGGTCCCGAACATAAAATTAGAGGCAGGCTCAATCGAAACCTCCATTATCAATCTGCTCTCGGTCAGTGACGGCGCGGCGATTTTCGACCTCTCGGGCGGGGAATACACTGCCTATAACGCAGGCTTCCCGCACAAAAACCGCCTGCAACGCACCACCTGCACAGACTTAAACGCCACGCTCCAACGCTACGATACGGAATTCATCGACACCAACGGCGAAATCACGCTGGATACCTCTCATTCTGTCCATCTCGTCTCCAGCTTCGGCGGCGCACTTATTGTCAATGTGCCCAATGCAGGCGATGCGGTCGGCGTGATGATGGTGGTCAAGAAAACCGACAGCTCCGCCAACGTGATCACCGTGCGCGAAGCAAACGGCGCAGGCCCCGACGGGAAAGATTTCTTCCTCGGCGCGGAAAATGACTACGTGATGATGCTCTCCAACGGCGCGGAATGGTTTGTCATCGCCTCCAACCGCTCGGCGGGCAACACGCGCTTTTTCGACGGTTCGGGCACATACGACATCGACATGGCCGTGGATGTCTACCTGCTCTCCAGCTTCGGCGGCGCAATGACGGCAAGGCTTCCCCCCGCCAACGCCGCAGAATCAATCGGGCGCACAATCACGATTAAAAAAACCGACGGCTCATCCAACCCCATCACGGTGACAGAGCAAGGCGGCAGCGGCCCCGACAATTTCGCTCAACCCCTAAACAGCCAATACCAAGCCATCACCATCGTCAGCGATGGCGGCCAATGGTTCATTTTGAATAAGTTTTAATTTCAACCCTTAAAATTGGAGAAAATAATATGTCCCAACAACAAATTATGGGTCCGTTTCGCCCTGTCCTCAATAAGCCGGAAGAGCGAGAGAAATCTATTCTCGAAGACACACCTGCGCTTTTCGAGATCAAACAGACAAAACGTACAAAACCTTCTGGCATATTAGGCGCAGTACAAAACGCATTTGATGAAACAGTTGATGAGGTCAGGACGTTCGATAGTTACGGCAAGAAAGCGGTTCAAGATAATGATGAAAAAATTTTAAGGCAGGCGCAAAAACATAACCTTGATCCTGATTTAATACGGTCTGTTATGTATGCTGAAAATGCGAGAGGCCACAAAATTGTTCTTAATAAATGGTCTGATGATTTAAAATTTTCTGAAAGTCCACTTCCAATGAACATTCAAAAGAACCGCTGGTCAAAGCTCATTGGGAAAAAGCCTGAAGATATGTACGACTCCGAAAATAACATTGAAGCTGCTACAATCTTGCTTAAAAGAATTAGCAATCGTATAAAAAAACCAACACCAGAAAAAATAGGCTCTATTTGGAATTACATGGGGCGAGAGAAAACCAACGAATTTGGTGAATATATTGGAGAGGTTTACAGAGAAAAACCGTGGAAGAAACTGGACTAAGACCAAGAACGATTTTTTATGCGCATGTGGCCTGCAAATACTATATCCGCATTGCGTCATTCGTATGGGTGTTATTTTCTATCGCGGTTTTGTATCTATCGTTTCACGGTGACAACTTGCGTGAATATTGCATCCACGTACCCGCAGACGAATATCATCACATCAAAGTCAGTGAAAACAACGCTTGCCTGATTGATTGGTGGTATTTCATACACGAGCCGATCTTTATGTTAGTGCTAGTTTTTATCGTAGCCATTGTTCCGTTCATGTTTTTGAATTACGGTTTTAAAAAAGCCTACGAAACTGGGAGCACACACGGATCATGATCAAAGCCATTATTTTATCACTCATCTGCCTTATCGCGCTGATCGCCGCGCCGTTGGTCACGTACCATACGGGGCTATGGCGTTTCAACAGCCCGAGCCATGAGGCGTACCCCGTTCACGGCCTCGATGTCTCCCACCATCAGGGGGAGATCAGATGGAACGAAATTGACCAGAGCAAATACGGCTTCGTCTACATCAAGGCGACCGAAGGCGGCGATTTCAAAGACACAAAATTCCAAGACAACTGGACACAAGCCAGAGCCGCAGGGCTGAACGTCGGCGCGTATCATTTCTTCACCCTATGCCGCGCGGGCAAAACGCAGGCCGATAATTTCATCGCTTCCGTCCCCGTGGAGCAGGGCGCATTGCCCCCCGCGATTGATCTGGAATATGTCGGCAACTGCTCCGCCCGCCCAGCAAAAGAAGACTTTTTGCGAGAATTAGACACCTACGTCAAACGCATTACACGGCTCTATGACCAACAGCCCGTGCTCTACGTCACGGCAGATTTCTATCGTGATTACCTGCAGGGCACGGAATACGAAGCCTATCCGTTATGGGTGCGCAGTATTTTCGGCGCGCCAAACGCCGAACTGTTCCCCCAATGGGCCATCTGGCAATACGCCGATAACGCCCGCATCAACGGCATCTCCGGCCCTGTTGATCTAAACGCCCGTGCTTTATAAAGCCTAACCTGCGTAAACTTGGTTAGGTCTCCTACAAAAACCATCGCGCCTGCATCTGCAATGCCAACTCCGCGCGACTTCAACCGAGCTTGTGAAGGTTGAACATTAAAGACTCCCGTGCCTTCACCTCAAAAGCCAACTCCATGCGACTTTAACCGAGTTTACGAAGGTTAAATATTAAAAACTTAAGGAAACATCATGCCTCATCGAAGAGAAGAGATGCGCGACCGCGTCGCCGCATTTCTGCCCCTTGCCCTGAAAACAGCCATCCAATCGTACAAAACCTTTTCGGATCAACCCGAATCCACCGAAACACCGACGCTCGCCGCTGATTTCAAAAAACATCACGACGCGCTGAAGGTCGCCATTGCTCATATCGAATTGCTGGTCAAACTCGCCAAAATCGCCGGCTTGCCTGAACCTGAGCAAGACACAGAAACAAGCGACGAAGATTTACGCAAAATGATCGAAACAGCCGAAACCGAGCTGGATAAATATAAAGGATCATAAGAAATGACGACCACCATCACCGATGCGGATTTCAAGCTGTTCACCGTGCTTTGGAATCAACGCCAGAACCTCAAAACACCAACCCTCCACCTTGATATGGCGCACTGGCTGGAGGCCGCGCACAAAGCAGGAGACACGCAGCTCCTGCTCATGGCGTTCCGTTCGGCGGGAAAATCGACGCTTGTCGGCCTGTTCTGCGCGTGGTTGCTCTACCGCGAGCCGAACACACGCATTCTTGTGCTCGCCGCCGATTTCACACTGGCGAAAAAGATGGTGCGTAACGTTAAACGCATCATCGAACGCCACCCGCTAACGGGCAATATGAGGCCGAAATCCGCCGATCAATGGGCGTCTGACCGCTTCACGGTGAAAAGGCCGCTGGAACTGCGCGACCCCTCCATGCTGGCAAAGGGCGTGACCTCCAACATCACTGGAAGCCGCGCTGATATCGTGATTTGCGACGACGTTGAAGTGCCTAACACCTGCGATAGCGCGGAAAAGCGGGAGAATTTGCGCGAGCGCCTCTCCGAAATCGCCTACGTGCTGATTGCAGGCGGCATGCAGCTCTATGTCGGCACGCCGCACACCTATTATTCCATCTACGCCGACACCGCCCGCACTGAAATCGGGGAGGAGGGCGTATTTTTAGATGGTTTCAAACGCTTAACCCTGCCGATCACCGATGAAAACGGCAACAGCCGCTGGCCCGAACGCTACACCAAGGAGGCGATTGAGCAGATCAAAACCCAAACAGGCCCCAACAAATTCAACAGCCAGATGCTGCTGAAACCCGTCAACATCATGGATGGGCGTCTCAATCCTGACCTGCTCAAACCCTATAGCGGTGAGGTGGTCTACGATAAATTCGTCCGCGAACTCTATATCGGGTCAAACAAAATGGTCGCCGCCGCCTGCTGGTGGGATCCGGCCTTTGGGTCGGCAAAGGGCGATAACAGCGTGTGCGCGGTTATCTTCGCCGATCAGGGCGGGAATTACTTCCTGCAACACATCGAATATATCCGCGTCAATGAACGGGACGAACGCGACGAAGCCACGCAACAGGCACGCATCGTCGCCCAACTGGCAAAGGAATTCCACCTTCCCAGCATCGCGGTGGAGACCAACGGCATCGGCGGGTTTTTGCCCAACATCTTGCGCAATGAATTGGTAAAGGCCAAAACCCCGACTCGCGTGCAAGAGGCATACAGCACCAAAAACAAGGCCGTGCGCATTATTGAGAGCTTTGACGCGATCATGGCGGCGGGCAGGCTATACGTACATGACAATGTCGCCAAAACGCCCTTCATGATGGAAATGCGCGAATGGCAACCAAGCGCAAAGGGCGCAAAAGATGACGGCCTCGACGCGGTTGCGGGCGCACTCTCCCTCCACCCCGACCGCCTCGAACGCCTGCGCGGTATCGGCCGCCATAACTGGATGCTTGGCAAACCCCAACACAAAGCCAACACAGATTTTAATGTTTAATACGTACCACTGTCATCTCGACCGAAGTGGAGAGATCTTTTTAGATTCCTCGACTACGCTCGGAATGACATTTCCGAAAATTTAGCCACCCTTAGATGCGAAGCAACGCGAGCGAAGCAAAACATCATTTTGCTTCGCTAAAGCGTTGTTCGCGAATAAAAAAATCAAGGATTTTTAAAATGACCCAAATATCCCAAGACCTCCTGTGGTGGATCACTGTCGTTGATCTGCCCGCGCTCAGCGGCCTGCTTTTTATGATCTGGCGCACGCGCTCCGAAACCAACCGCGAAGTGGACGAGATGAAAATCACGCTCGATCGCCGATGCGACCAACTGCGCGAGGCTTTGCACGGCTTTAAACTCGAAATTGCCAAAAACTATGCCTCGCAGCAGGATTTGCGCGCGGTCGAGACCCGCATCATCGAACACCTGCTGCGCATTGAGGTCAAACTCGACACCACCGCTCTGAAAGCCGAAAGCCTCAGCGCATCCCGCAATACCGATAAACCCACCCCATAAAAAGAAAGAGAAAACAATGTTCAAACGTCCGAAGCTCACCGCGATTTGCGGCAAAACAAACACAATCAAAGATAAGTCAAAAACAAAAGAAGAAGACAAATCCATGCAGGATTTTTACGACGACATAACTGTTGATGTGCTCGCCCGCACCCTGTGGGGAGAGGCACGCGGGCAGGGGGATGACGGCCTGATCGCCGTCGCCAATGTGGTGCTGAACCGCGTCGAAATCGCGCAAAGCCGAGGCGGCAAATTCTGGTGGGGGAATAATATTATTCAGGTCTGCCAGAAACCGTATCAATTCTCCTGTTGGAACCGCACCGACCCGAATTTCAAAAAACTCCAGGACGTTGATGAAAAAAATCTGTATTTCGCCACCTGCCTGCGCATCGCCCGCCGCGCCGTTGCTGATGTGCTGGAAGATAACACCGGCGGCGCAACCCATTACCACGCCGATTACATCATGCCGTACTGGGCAAAAGGCAAAACCCCAACCACCACCATCCGCGACCACATTTTTTACAAGCTGGTGGATGCTTAACCTGTCATCTCGACCGAAGTGGAGAGATCTTTTTTAGATTCCTCGACTACGCTCGGAATGACATCTTTGAAAACCTCTCCACCCTCAGATGCCAAGCAAAGCAACGCTTTGTTGGCCTTTTAATAAGCAAGGAACTCATCATGTCACTTATCACCACCATCGGCCTGCCTGCACTGATCGCCATTGTCGGCGCGGCGCTGGGCGCAATTGATACCCCCGTCACCAAAACCGCATCTGACGCGCTGCAGAAAGTGAACGACGCCCTGCAGCGCGGTCAAATCACGCCCGAACAAGTCGCCGAGGCCAACCGTCACACCGAAAAAATGGCACAAATGGAGATAGAAAATTACAAAAACGCGCTCTCTGAAATCAACGCATCCTTGCGCGCGGAAATCGCATCAGAGGATAAATATGTCCGCCGCATGCGCCCGACCTTCGGCTACCTCATGGCGCTTACATGGGCGGCGCAGATGCTCGGCATTGCATACGTGATTATGTTCGACACCGATAAAGCGGGCGTGGTCATGGCCGCCATGAGCAACCTCAGCGCAATCTGGACGGTGGGGCTTTCCGTTCTCGGCATCTACGTCTATAAACGCAGCGAAGACAAAAAATCAGCGCCCTTGCGCGATGTCATCTTCTGGAACCCGCAACCAAAGACACAGCCGACAAATCACACACTTGTTCCCAAACGCAAGCCATCACAAAATACGGGCTAGTCATCGCGCGATAAATCTCATACACTCTTTGCGTCTGTTCAGGCATTTCATTGTCAAAAATCATTGCGTTAAGGAGAGTATAGAGTGACCGCAAACACCCCCATCACAGTTGCCAGAGGTGACGGTATCGGCCCCGAAATTATGGATGCGACATT
>CAZPMH010000002.1:0-18986 GCA_964587815.1 uncultured Micavibrio sp. | reverse complement strand
CCATCACAGTTGCCAGAGGTGACGGTATCGGCCCCGAAATTATGGATGCGACATTGCGTATCTTAGAGGCCGCAGGCGCAAGATTAGACATCGAAGAAATCGAGATTGGCGAAGCCGTCTATAAACGCGGCACGCTCACAGGAATAGAAGACAGCGCGTGGGAGAGCCTGCGGCGCACGAAAGTCTTCCTTAAGGCCCCGATCACAACCCCGCAGGGCGGCGGCTTTAAATCCCTAAATGTCACGGTGCGCAAATCACTCGGCCTTTACGCGAATGTGCGCCCGTGTGTGGCCTATCACCCTTATGTGGAAACGCACTTCCCCGACATGAACATCGTGATTATTCGCGAAAATGAAGAAGATTTATACGCAGGCATCGAACATCGCCAAACCCAAGACGTTGTGCAATCTATCAAACTGATCTCCCGCCCGGGATCAGAGCGCATCATTCGCTACGCATTCGAATATGCAAAGGCGAACGGCCGCAAAAAAGTCACCTGCATGGCCAAAGACAACATCATGAAAATGGCTGATGGCCTGTTCCACCGCACCTTTGACGAAATCGGCAAGGAATACCCCGAGATTGAACAGGAGTTTTATATCATCGACATCGGCACGGCGCGTATCGCCGCACGCCCTGATGACTTTGATGTAATCGTCACCGAAAACCTGTACGGCGATATCATCTCCGACGTCGCGGTTGAAATTACAGGCTCTGTCGGTTTGGGTGGTTCTTGCAATATCGGCGATGATTTCGGCATGTTTGAGGCTGTCCACGGCTCAGCCCCCGATATCGCAGGGCAGGGCATCGCCAACCCGTCGGGCTTGTTGCTCGGCGCGGTGCTGATGCTCAACCATATCGGGCAAAGCGATATCGCCGCAAAAGTGCATAATGCGTGGTATAAAACCCTCGAAGATGGCATCCATACAGGCGATATTTATGATGATGGGCTCAGTAAGCAGCGCGTCAACACGCAGGAATTTGCAAACGCCGTTATCGAACGCATGGGGCAAACACCAAGTACGTTCCCCGTTGTTGATTACGGTGAAAACGCAGAAGGCGGCGGCACAGCCATTCCGCCGCTCAAACCTCGCGTTGAACAGGAAAAAACGCTTGTCGGCGCAGACATCTACATTGAATGGAACGGCACGGCAGGTGATCTGGCGGCGATTTTAGATAAAGCAGAAACAGGTGGAGTGGCGCTTAAACTTATCGCCAATCGCGGTGTAAAAGTGTGGCCTGACGGTCACCCCGGCACATTTTGTTCTGATCACTGGTGCTTGCGTTTTATCGGCGACGCACCATCTCACGATGATTTGATCGCCCAATTAAGCGCAATAAAGGCCGCCGGGCTTGAATTCATTAAGCTTGAGGCTCTTTATAACTTCGACGGCGAACGTGGCTATACTCTTGCACAAGGGGAATAATTTTTGATATATTCAAATGTTAAATAGTTAATAACACCGAGATAAAAGTGCGTTTAAAATATTTTATTATTTACAGTTTGATTTTGATCGTAGCTTTTCCATTTAGCACGCTGGCGAAGCGCAACCAAATGGAAAGGCCGACTTTCGATACAAGCTATGAAGATGTCTTCATGCCGAAATTGGGGTCAAACTCCATTTTTGTTGATGAAGACGAGATTCCGCCGAACGCACCCATTCTTGCAAAAGCAAGATTTGTAAAACTACCCGAAGTACAAGACATACAAAACCGCGTCAAAAGGGTTGTGGAAGGCGTAACGGAAGTTATACCTCCAAAATATGACCATTACGGCTACGAAATAAGACGGTACATGCAAAGTGTTGGTGATGCGCGCATTTACGAAGACGAAGATTTTCTTAAAGAGCAAATCGTCAATGTCAGAAGAGCCAAAGTGATTGCTGATTTCTGGAAACAGCACCTTGAAAACGAACTGCAAAGTCTCAAATCTGAGCTGGATCAAGAGCCGGAAAAATATTTGAGCACCAAAACCATGCTGAAACGTCATGAAGCCGAAATTCAACGCTTCGTCGTCGTTTTAAATGGATGGATTACATTGAACGAGAAGATCCTTCTTTTGATTTTTAAAGAGCCGGATTATTACTCTGTCATCTACCCTGAAGTCATCATCAGCAGCGCGCAAGATAAGGTTGCGATGTATAATTTGATGAACGCAAAGCAAACGCGCCTTAAAGACTTACGTCTCTATCAGCCATTTGAGATGATGGCTTACTAATCACCGTTTAACCTTGCGTTGCCTTCTTCGCCGCCAACAAGGTGTTATTCAACAAACACGCAATCGTCATCGGCCCGACACCGCCCGGAACAGGCGTAATCGCATCGGCTTTTTCAAACACTTGCGCATAATCAATATCACCGCAGAGCTTACCCGACGCCGTGCGATTAATCCCGACATCAATCACACACGCCCCTTGTTTCACCCAGTCAGCCTGAACCATCTTCTCACGCCCGACCGCAACCACTAAAATATCGGCCTGCGCACAGACATTGTTCAAATCTTTCGTGCGTGAATGCGCCATCGTTACGGTACAATTCTCACGGAGCAGCAATTGCGCCATCGGCTTGCCAAACAGGTTAGAACGCCCAACCACGACCGCATGCTTGCCGTTCAAATCATCAACTACAGACTTAATCAGCATCAGAGAGCCCTGCGGCGTACAGGGTACCATGCCGTCCGTATGCCCTAAAATCAGCTTGCCCGCACTGGCAATCGTTAGCCCGTCCACATCTTTCTCGGGCGCAATCTGTTGCACCAAGGCTTCACTGTCCAAATGGTCGGGCAGGGGAAGTTGCAACAAAATACCATGCACGTCAGGATTATCGTTAAAGGCTTGAATTTCCGCGGCAATCTCGGCCGCGCTGGATTTCGCAGGCAACCGCGCCTCAAAACTCTTTATGCCAACCGCGGCACACGCCTTCACCTTGTGCCCGACATAAACGTGCGAGGCAGGATCATCCCCAACAAGAATAACGGCCAAACCCGGCGTAATATCCATCGCCGCGACCTCATCCTTAATTTTCGTCTTTAATGTCGCCGCAATGCCCTTGCCGTCAATCACTGTTGCCATGATGTAAAACTCCGAAAAAATACTCTAATAATTAATAGAAAATTGAGGCCAGCATACCGCCCAAAATCTGCACCCCGATAATCACAATCAGCGGTGTAATATCAATGCCGCCAATCGGGGGCACATATTTACGAATAGGCTTGTAAATAGGGTCGGTAATCCGCCCGAGCAGCCCCATCAAATTCTGCGCCGCTTCGTTACGCGCATTCACAATATCAAACGCGATCAGCCAGCTCATCAAAACCTGAATAACGATAACAAATACGAGCACATTTACTGCAAACATAATTAGCATGCCGATAATAAACATTTCTCATCTCCTTCACTCTTTGCCATGAGTTATATAGAACTATTGTAAAAAGGGAAAGCCCGTATAAAAACGTTAAGTAAAATTCCATAAGGAAAAGAACGATTTAAACGAAGACTTTCCATTTTTATTAAGCCTAAATTTACCCCTTATGCTATAAAATAGGGTGATTTTAACGAGCATATAAGCGCAATATCATGATCGGCATTGATCCTCTCACACTTTCATCAGTCCTTGTTCTGGCATCACAAACCATCGCATGCCCGAAACAAGAGCCGACCAAAATCAATGTCATCCCGCAAACCAAAGAGGTCAAATACGACTATAAACAAAGCCTGCGCGAAATTCAGAAATACACAACCGACACGGTTGACCCCTACGGCTTTCACGGCACGACAATAACTCAAGGCTTTATGCGCGGCTCAATCGAACTGCACCAAAAGGTAAAATTCGGCCAAGCCAGCATTCCGCGCTATAACGCCGCCTGCGTCTGGTACGACGAAATCACAATTGAACTCAAAATCGACCCGACCATCGTGATCGCCAGCGAGCTGTATAAAGACAGATGCATGCGCAGGGCGATCATCGACCATGAATTAAAGCATGTTCGCGTTGATCGTGAGGTCGTAAACAAATACGCCAAATCGATGGGCAAAAAAGTATTCTCCGCGCTCAAATCACGCGGCTTTACCGCAGGCCCTGTACGCATCGACCGCATGCAGGAAATCGCCGATAAAATGGCGCGCGTCGTGAAACAGGTTCTGGAGCTGGAATATAAGAAAATGGGCATCGAACGCGAAGAGCGCCAGCGCAACGTGGACACGCTCGAAGAATATCAAAGCGTGGATGATAAATGCCCCGCCTTCCAGAAGAAAAAGCAACAGCTTTATTCTTCCATCACATCAGGCCGCTAATCCTGCCCCTCTGATTCCTGAGCATCTGATTCCCCTGATTCCTTTAAGTCCTCTGATCGGAAATCAAAAACAGGCTGGTCATCGCTTAAGGTGAGCGCGCCGTCATTCTCTTCGGCTTGCTGTAACGCCGTGACTTGCTTCATAAACAAATCAAGATCGCCCTTAAACGGCACACCTTCAGGCGTAACATCCTGCGCGCGTTGCATCAGTGTAAGCGCATCCTCATACTGTTTGTTCTCCGCCGCCATAAGGCCTTTCGCAAAATACGCCGTGCCATATTGCGTCTGCAATCGTTCATCCGCCATATCGGATAATGGCCGCCCCTCTATCAGCGCAATCGCATCGTCATAGCGCTCTTCTGCGATCAACGTCCCGCTTAACGCACTCACCAGCGTCAAATCATCAGGGTTGGCCTTCAACTGCGCCTGTAAAAAAGCCACATCGTTATTTTGAACCACTTCATTATAAGCCGCCTCACGCGCCATATCAGCCTTCTGCTCAAACGCGCTAAACGTCATGACCGCAAAATAAGCGCAGGCCATAAACATCGCGGGGATCAAAATCATCAACCCGTAAGCCAGCTTTGGCCGCGACGACAATATTTTCGAAACAATAAAAAGAGAAACAACGCCGCCGACAACCGCGGCCATGATAACCACATCCATCTAAACCGCTCCCTTACAGCGCATGATCAAGCGCATCACGCAAATCGGCGATCAAATCATCAATATGCTCAATCCCGACAGACAGGCGGAACAATTCATCGCTCACACCCGCGCGCGCCCGCGCCTCTGCGCCCATCGACACATGCGTCATACTGGCGGGGTGGTTGATCAGGCTCTCCGTCCCGCCAAGCGATTGCGCCAAACGGAACAATTTCAAATGATCAATAAAATCAGACAGCTTGTCCGTCTCTGACCTGATCTCAAAACTCAGCATCGCGCCGAACCCGTCCTGTTGACGCGCGGCAACCTCATGCCCCGTATGGTCGCTTAGGCCGGGGTAATAAACTTGGCTGACCTTGCGATGCGCATTCAGCATATCCGCCAACGCCGCCGCATTTTCTTCCCCGCGCCGCACGCGCAATTCCAACGTGCGCAAGCCCCGCAAAGACAAATACGAATCAAACGGCGCGCCAATGGTGCCGAGCGAATTATTCCAAAACTCCAGCTCCTCCAAAATATCCTCGCGAGAGGTTACAACGACCCCGCCGACAACATCACTATGCCCGTTCAAAAACTTCGTGGTTGAACTGTAGGAGATATCCGCGCCCAATTCCAAAGGCCGCTGCAGAATAGGGGAGAGGAACGTATTATCACATACCGTCACCGCCCCGCACGCCTTGGCTTCCTCCGCAATCATCGCAATGTCGGAGATTCGCATCACGGGGTTGCTCGGGCTTTCAATCAAAACCATCTTGGGCTTGTCTTTAAACGCGGCCTTGATCGCATCCTCATCATACATATCGATAAAGCCGAGCTTAAAATGCCCTTTTTCCGACAGGGCAGACAGCATACGATAAGAGCGCCCGTAACAATCATAAGGCGCAAGCAGCAAATCATCAGGGTTAAGCAAATGCACAATTAAGGTCAGCGCCGCCATGCCCGAAGATGTCACACACGCACCAACGCCACCCTCTAAATCACGCACCGCATCACCAAACGAGTCGCGGGTCGGGTTGCGCGTACGGCTATATTCATATTTTGATTTCTGATGCAGCCCGTCAATTTCAAAGGTCGAGGACAAATGAATAGGGGAGATCACCGCTTTATACGCAGGGTCACTGCCAATGCCTGACTGCACCAATGCTGTTCGTTTTTTTATATCATCGCTCATAGCGTTACATTATAGAGAACCGTAATCGAGATCAATAACAGTGTTACCTCGCGTTTAGAAACAGTCATCTCGACTGAAGCGAAAGCGAAATGGAGAGAACTTTTTAGATTCCTCGACTACGCTCGGAATGACATCATTGAAAATTTAGCCATCTTCAGATGCGAAGCAATACATCGTATTGTTCGCCTTTTAACACCACAAAGTAAAACCGCTGCCCTTGGTAAGAAGACAGCGGCTTAAATAAGTAAGTAAGCGAATTTAGTAAGAGTATGTAAATCTCTATGATTTAATAATGCCCTTCAAATGTGGCAAAAAAATGGAATTGTCATGCCCATTTACAGGTATTCACATGAAATGCGCGTAATTTTAGGACTTTTTACCTAAAATGGGCTATTTTCTTCGCATCTGCACAAAAATTCAAAATTTATGCATTTGAAGGGAACATCTTCTCTGGCATACTCATTATTTATTAAGAGATACACACTTATAGTGTCTCAGATTGAGTATCTCAGATTTTAAAACAAAAAAGGATTTCCCAAGATGGCCCGTACCGGACATGATTCCCTCAAAACCCGCAAGACCCTAACCGTAGATGGCAAAGACTACGATTATTTCTGTTTAAAGACCGCGGCTGAACAAATCGGAGATGTGTCAAAGCTGCCCTTCACATTAAAGGTTCTGTTGGAAAATCTCCTCCGCCACGAAGATGATCGCTCGGTCAAGGTTGAGGACATCAAGGCGATCAAAGGCTGGCTCGAGAATAGAACATCCAGCCACGAAATCGCATATCGCCCCGCACGCGTGCTGATGCAGGACTTCACAGGCGTTCCTGCGGTGGTTGATCTCGCTGCTATGCGCGAAGCCATGTCATCCCTTGGTGGTGATCCTGAAAAAATTAACCCGCTCGTGCCCGTTGATCTGGTGATTGATCATTCCGTGATGGTCGACGAATTCGGAACACCACAAGCATTTCAAGCCAATGTTGAGCGCGAATTTGAACGCAACGGCGAACGCTACGAATTTCTCAAATGGGGGCAGGGCGCGTTTAATAATTTCCGCGTTGTGCCACCGGGTACAGGCATTTGCCACCAGGTGAACCTTGAATATCTCGCGCAAACCGTTTGGATGGCCGAAGATGATAAGAACCCCGGCACAAACATTATCTACCCCGATACGCTTGTCGGCACAGATTCGCACACCACCATGGTCAACGGCCTCGCCGTTCTCGGCTGGGGTGTCGGCGGAATTGAGGCTGAGGCCGCAATGCTCGGCCAGCCTGTCTCTATGCTTATCCCCGAAGTGGTCGGCTTCAAATTAACGGGCGAAATGACCGAAGGCACAACCGCAACCGACCTTGTTCTACGCGTGGTTGAAATGCTGCGTGAACTTGGCGTGGTGGGTAAATTCGTTGAATTCTACGGCCCTGGTTTGGATAATATGACTCTGGCGGATCAGGCGACAATCGCCAACATGGCGCCTGAATACGGCGCAACCTGTGGCTTCTTCCCGATTGATCAGGAAACATTGAACTACCTGACCTTCACAGGCCGCGACCCGCACCGTGTAAAAGTCGTGGAGGAATATGCAAAGGCGCAAGGCTTGTGGCGCGATGCGAACACGCCTGACCCTGAATTCACAACCAGCCTGCATCTTGATCTGGGCGATGTCGTGCCGTCAATCTCAGGGCCTAAACGCCCGCAAGACCGCATCGCCTTAACTGATGCAAAAGAAGCCTTCGCAAAGCTTGTGCCCGATCATAAATCGGTTCAGGTGCGCGGCGCGGATTACACCCTCGATAATGGCGATGTTGTGATCGCGGCGATCACCAGCTGTACCAACACATCCAACCCTGACGTAATGGTCGGTGCTGGGCTTGTCGCCCGCAAGGCACGCGCGCTGGGGCTTAAAATCAAGCCGTGGGTGAAAACATCACTCGCGCCCGGTTCGCAGGTCGTAACGGAATATCTTGAGGCGTCTGGCCTGCAAGATGACCTGGATGCGATGGGCTTTAACACGGTCGGCTATGGCTGTACCACCTGTATCGGTAACTCAGGCCCGCTCCCCGGTCCAATCGGCGACGCGGTGGATGAGGGAGACTTGAACGTCACCTCCGTCCTGTCTGGTAACCGTAACTTTGAAGGGCGCATCTCCCCGCACGTTAAATCCAACTATCTGGCCTCACCGCCACTCGTTGTGGCCTACGCTTTGGCGGGCTCAATGCGCGTTGATCTGTATAACGAACCGCTGGGGCAGGATAAAGACGGCAATGACGTATTTATGAAGGACATCTGGCCGACCAATCAGGAAATCGCCGAAATCGTGCAAAGCTCACTCACACCCGCCATGTTCACCGAGCGTTACGGCGATGTGTTCAAGGGCACGGAAGAATGGCAGGAAATCGGCGGCACAGCCACAGGTAAAACCTATGACTGGCGCGACGAATCAACCTACGTGCGCAACCCGCCCTTCTTCAGCGGCATGAGCAACGAACCCGCCGACATGAATGACATCGCGGAAGCATATCCGCTTGCAATTTTGGGCGATTCGGTCACAACCGACCACATCTCTCCCGCAGGTGCGATCAAAACTGATTCCCCCGCAGGTGAATATCTGACAGGAAACAATGTCTCCCCCGTGGAGTTTAACTCCTATGGCTCACGCCGCGGAAACGACCTGGTCATGACACGCGGCACATTCGCCAACATCCGCATCAAAAATGAAATGGTGCCGGGCGTTGAGGGCGGCTATACCAAGCACATCCCGACAGGCGAGCAAATGAGCATCTACGACGCCGCTATGCGCTATCAAGCCGAAGGCCAGCCTTTGGTCGTGCTTGCAGGCAAGGAATACGGCACAGGCTCCTCCCGCGACTGGGCGGCAAAGGGCACGCGCTTGCTGGGTGTCAGCGCAGTTGTCGCCGAGAGTTTCGAACGTATCCACCGCTCCAACCTGATCGGTATGGGCGTGCTTCCCTTGCAGTTTAAGGATGACACACGCCTGACGCTTGACCTGAAAGGGGAAGAAAAATTCTCTATTCAGGGCATCGCAGGCGGCTTAAACCCGGGGCAAGACGTGAAAATGACCGTTCACTACCCTGACGGCTCAACACGCGAAACCACCTTGCTGTGCCGCGTCGACACGCTGGACGAGATGGAATATTTCAAAAATGGCGGCATCTTGCACTACGTGCTACGCCAATTGGCCGCTTAAGCCATTATGGATAAAGGGTAATCAGGGCGCGGTTGCTAAAATCGCGCCTTTTTCTTATTCTGTATATATGAAAAAAATATTTGCTCTTATCGCGCTTCTTGCTCTCAACGCTTGCACATCCTACACGCAGGCGGATGTCATCCGTTTCCATGACGCGAATGTCCTAAAAACAGGGACGTTTATCATTCTGCCGAATGACAAACAAAAGACGGGGCTGGAATATAAGGAATACGCGCGCCAAATCGCCGAGCACATGACCGCCTATAATTTCACACAGGTCGCGACGAAAGAAAAAGCGGACTATGCGCTATACTTCTCCTACGGCTTAAAACGCTCTGAAATCCATTCCGAAGCCGTGCCGTTCAACACGACTTTTCACGGCGGCTACAACAGCGGGCCATACGGCTATTATGGTCGTCCGTATTTCGGCGGGCATGATGTCTACACCTACACCAGATATGTGCGTAATCTGGAAATGGATATCGTGGATTTAAAACAATCAAGTGGCCAAAACATTGTCAAAGCCTTTGAAGGCGAGGTTACCAGCGAGGGAGAGAGCGATAACTTCTTCACCGTCAGCAAATGCATGATCAACGCCATGTTCTCAGGCTTCCCCGGTAAAAACGGTGAAAAGAAGACGGTTACGATGAAGGCCGCTGAGTGCCGTGCGGGCGAGGCGGAGTAAAAAGGTTACTCATACATTTGGCGGGCATCGATAATTTCACCGCGCGCAAAATCTTCCGCATGTTCCATAACCAAATCAAAATCAGGACGCTCAGGGCGATAGCGCACCGCAAACCTGTTTTCCAAACTATCTATCTGCGCAATCAGCTGGTTTACACGCTCCCGCGCCTTTCTTGCACGCTTATCCTGATCAGAATATTCCTGAACTTCATTAAGCGCGAGCGCCGCATTATTCGCCCCCACCAAGTAACACAACTCAACCCCCTCCAGAAAGTCAGCCGCCGTGCTTAAACCCTGCGCTGTCACCAGCGGAACATTCGGGTCATCTATCTTAATAGCGTAGTTAAACGTCGTCGTTTTATCCGCGCTGCGCAAAATCATGCTGCACCGTTGCTGCTCATTATTCAAAACAGCCACCATCGCAACATTGCTCTCATGCTCAATCCGTGTCTCGCGCCCCGCCTTAGAAAACGCAGTCTCCGCGAGTTTCAAAGACTTCTCGTAATTGTTCTTTTCTTTGGCATCGCATTTTTCAATCACATCGAAAATTGCGTGATACTGCCCCTCGGCAAAAACCTTCTGGCCGTCTTTATAAACGGCAACCCAATAATCACGATTATACAGCTTGTCGTAATTGCTGTGGGTTTTCTGCCACATCTCGTGCCAATCGGGTTTGATGGAACGACTCATAAACGGCCCGTGCTTTTCATAGTCGGTCACCATTGCAACCACAAACCGTGCGCAGCTATGTGTTGATTTTGTCCGCACAATATATGTCTCGGGCGGCAACCCGCCAAGCTGCAGCGTAATCGACATCCGTGTACTGGGCGCAACAATATAAAGACGACGCGCACTATTTTCAGTGGCGCGCTCTCTTATAATGAATTTTTCCCGAAGAAGAGAAGTATCGATATCCATAAAATCTGGCTCAAAACAAAAACATAAATCAATACTCAGTGGTTTAAGTATAGAGCGCAGAACAAGAAATAAACAAGCCCCGATAGGGACTTATCAAAGATTATAAGAGGATAACAGCAATGAGCATTGCTTTTATCGTATGAAGAGGGGGTGGCGCAGATTAAGCCGCAAAGCGTGGCTTGGGAGCCGCTAGCTCGTAAGATGGCGCATCCAACAATTCCAACTGCTTGGCATAATAGGCAAGGCTGCGCTCAATTGTCATGCGCTTTGGCAAATCTTCCAAGAAATTCTGCATGCCTTCTGAAATGGTTGCACGCATGTTGAAGCCGCCTGAAATTGACTTACCCGAAAGGCGAGCCAACGTGCCCTGACCGTGTGCGGCCTTGTCTTCTTTCGATTGTTCAATCTCTGTAATAAACTCGCTGTAAACTTCCAACGCGGCGTTCATATCAAACGCGTCGAACATATCGGCGGCAACCTCGCTGCCTGTTGCATCAGAAACCGCTTCAGACGCCGCTTCGGCAAAGGCACTGCCCAACATGCCTTCAAGCATCATAGAACCAAGAACGCCGTCATGCTGATCAGGTGCTTTGAAATTCGGGTTTTTTGCTAAATAAAGCGGCCCTTGATAATTCGGCTGATCCGGGTGCGGTGCAAGCTGCTGTAATTGTGCAACCAATCCGCTTATTGTACCCATAATGGCTTGTTTTTGATGCTGTCTGTTGTGTGCGTGTGTCATGTGCTCTATCCCCTGTTGATAGACCAATAGTACGCACGTCAAGTAAATCTGAAATTAATTATAGGTAAAATTCGAAGTAATTGTTATTTTTACTTTATCTTTTATTTAATAATAATTTATATAAAATTTTATACAGTCATAAAACAGTCATAAATTTGAATACTTTAAGTAAAAGTATAAATTACTCCCGCCATGCGTTAATTCTTTGACAAACGCGCAGAAAATAAGTAATCATGGGGAATAGAGATAAAAATAAAGGCGGTCAGACCGCCAAAATATTAAGGATGATAGACATGGCATACAAAATGACCAAGGCGGAAGAGATCGCAGATATCGAAGCGCGTATCGGCAATATTGAAAATATGGGCTTAAATGATCGCCACTACCAAGACGCAGATCAACTTGAAAGACTGCGCGAGCGCCTCGAAGAACTGCAAGGACCAAGCGCATCACAAAAAATGTTTGGCGCCGTTGCAACAGGCGCGACAGTGGTATCAGCCGCCGTCGTTGATCGCGTTGCATCCTTCGGTAAAAAGGGCGTAGACAGCGTTAAAGGCCTCGTCGGAGCAGACGAAGCATCACAGCGTTTTAACGAACGTCTTCGCGCGATTAGGGATAACCCGGGCGGTGCAACAGGTCGCAACTACGACAGCATCGATAACGGCTGATACAGCCTTATAAAGAATTAAGCGAAACGGTGTGCTTCAACGGGCGCGCCGTTTTTTATTGGATATCAAAAATAGGGGGAGAGTAAAAACAAGGAACAGAGTAGCTTAGTCCGTTTTCATTGGTTTGTATAAATCAAACACATCAACGATCTCAAGCAATTGCTCAACTTCTTTCTTAACCTTCAACGCCTTTGATTGTGTCGCAACAGGCACAAACAGGTCAGAGGCCTCAAACATATCAGGCTCGTACGGGATCATCATGAAAATATATTTCCCGCCAAACATCACGGCTGTTAACGGCGCATCATCAAAAATATCCGCAGCTTCTGCCAATTCTTTTAATAAGCGCTCACCAACCATCAATTCCGCCGCTTCAGGCTTGGTGGAGAAAATCTCAAACTTATCCCAGTCGGGGTTTGGAACAGAAACGTGCACACGGCTCATCGATTTCCAACGTGTTGTTTCATACGCCTTAACCATTTTCTGGTTTGCTGTAATAATTGTGTGCCCTTCAATCACTTCTTCGGGGCTCTCAAGCAGAACGAAAATACCGTCAAAAACGGCATCATCTTTTCTGGATTTCGTATAAAGCCGCGCTTCAGAAAAAATAACCTTCACACCCTTATACTTGCCCATAAAGCAATCTTCGGCCTTATAAACATCATGCGCGGGAATAACGGCCAGCTTGCCGATCACCTTTGAACTGACGCCGCGCTCAGGATGGAAACTAAGACCGTTAAGCGTGTTCGCCAGCTTCGGCATGAAAACCGTTTTATGCTCACGCACGTAAGATTTAAGGGGGCGCGATGCCCACGGATATAAAAAGAATGGGGGAATAAGCGAAACAATAAACAGCCCGACACCGAGCAGCAACTGCGCCTCGACCAAGAAGAACCAACCAAAACCGCCAATGCCGATCAGAACAGATAAAATAGTCAGGTTCATCGCGATGAATGTACGCGTGCGGTGCTGTTTCATGCGTGAGATACGCATATCTTCCGCTTCTTTGATCAAAGCGTCCAACTTTTTTGTAAAGCGCTGATCATCAATACGGTTCAATTCTGAAACCGACTCAATATCGTCAACAACATCTTTTTCTTTTGTAGCCATGGCAATATCTAATCAGCCTAAAGCAAAAAGTGCAAGCCTTTTCAAACATGTTGCTCCAAAAGTTAAGAAGGTAAAGTGAAGAGAAAGGGCAGGCCTTAATCACGCTGATCCGCAAAATTAATATCCGCCAGCGGTTCGTACCAATCCCGAATCATGCCTGCATCCTCGCGAGAGGGGTGGTTAAATGGCGGCTTTAACCGCCCGTCAAAATACTGTTTCACCAATGTTTGCCAATACTCCTGCACATCATGCCCGTGATGCGCGCACCATGCCTCAAACCACACCGTACCTGCGCGCACGTGGGTCACCTCGTCATCGTGAATAATCTGCAGCATATCGGCGGTTTTGTCATCGCCTTGCCCGCGCATCATTTCAATCATGTTCGGCGTGACATCAAGGCCGCGCGCTTCCAACACCATAGGCACAATCGCCAGCCGCGCCGCAAAGTCTTCGGCCGTGTTCACGCTCGCCTCCCACAACCCGTCATGCGCGGGTAAATCACCATAGGTCGCGCCAAAATCACCAAGCCGCGATTCCAGCATCAGAAAATGCTTCGCCTCATCATCCGCCACCTTGATCCAGTCATCAAAGAACGCGCGCGGCAGGGTAAACGTGTTCGCTGTCATCCCGAGCGCAGTCGAGGGATCTGATGCGGTATCTTCAGATTCCTCCACACGCTCCGCTTGGTCGGAATGACTCTCTTCAGAAAAACCTGAAAACCGTGCCATAATATCCCACGCCAGATCAATCGCGTTCAGCTCGATATGGGCAATCGCATGGAGAAGGGCAACCTTAGAGGCATCACTGCCTGCCTTACGCCGCCGCGGCATATCGCGCGCATCTTTCAGCTCGGGCTTCTCAGGCCGCGCAGGTCGATCCTGCAACCCCTCGGCCACGCCAACCGCATCGATAACGCCATCACGCCAATTTTGCGCATGAACGCGCGTCCGCTCGGCCTTTTGCACGGCATTGCCACAGCCTAAAACATCCAGCGCGGCATCACATAAGGTGGAAATACTCATAACCGGAATAACATCAAACCTTATCTGCCAAAGAAACACCATAAACGGCCTGATGCACTGTGTTCGTATGCGCAATAAGGTTGTTATGTTTGCGCGCTTCATCACGCAGGCCGTTTTCAATATCCACATACAAAATGTTCGCCAGATAAGAATGCACGCACAAATCAACCAGACTCGGCGCAGAAGCCCCAAAAAACAACCCGTCATCGCCGAGTATATCTGACAGTGCCTGAATATCCTTCGCACCAATCGCGTAAACGTCATCCGCGCTGTGGCGGCTGATTCCCTGTTCCCACAATTTATGCGACGTTTTCTTGCGCACCATGTTAGAGATAAACCCGCGGATAAAGCCCGGAGCTTCATGAAACAGAAGCGGCTCCATCACCGCCCAGCCGCGATCATCGACCCACCGCGCATAAACCAAGCAAAAGTAGAAATGTTCATCCAACATCCGAATAATCGAATGCCCGACAGCCTTTTGTTGCGCGCTTAGACCCGCATACAGGTCGATATCATTGTCCTTCGCCAAACGTTCAATGATAAGCGCAGAATCGCCCATCAATTCGCCGTTTTCAAACTTTACGAACGGCACTTTTTTTTTCGGCGCCATGCTCAGCTTCTTTCGGATATCAAGATCACTGATCGTAAAGTCGATATCATGCAGGCGCATGAAACTTTCAAGCTTCAGGCAAAACGGGCTGAGATCGGGAACTCCCAAACTTTCACCGACATTGTAATATATCAGAGCCATGGAATCCCCTTTCTAAAGCGTATCGCTACCCGAACGTTTAACGGTTTTAATCTCTTCATCCTGATCCGCTGGCGGTGGCGTTGCTTCGGTTGATTTGAAAATGCGCACCGGCAACATCAAAACATTCCCCGCCAATTTACCTGTCGCCTCACAGGCGCACAAAAGCGGCAAAACACTAAACAAAAGAATATATTTTTTCATATCTAAAAACCAATCTCGTAAATGTGAAGCGGCAGAAAATTACTCATCAGCCTGAAAAGATCCGGCATTACGCCCCCACGTACCCGACTTGCCTTTCAACAAATCGCTCGTGTCATATACCGCGCCGTCAACAGTGCGGCATCCGCTAACGCCCAAACTCATCGTCACAGCACTCAGCAATAAAACATATCTCATAAAAAAAGCCCCCATCATAAAAGGTGAAACACAGAACTTATTTATACGTATCGTGATCAATAACGGGCGCTTGGACTTGGTCATGCATCCACACAATCTCGGGGCCGCCACCGCCAAACACCTCACCCACGCCGCCATCTGCGATCATCTCACATCCGCATAAGGCGAAAGCAGAAAACCCAAAACACAGAACAAGCGCAAGTCGCATAAATAATTCTCCTAAAATTTTTATCTATTCTAAACATCTGAAACGGTATAATACAAACCAAATAAATTATTTTGAGCGCACAAAAGGGATGCATAATCGTGGAATACGATCATCAGCATAAGCACTACGCCATCTACACCGCCGAGCGGGAAGAGCATGAGCAAGACGACCCGACCGACACATGGCACCATGCTTTTCTGATGCTGGTCGATGAAACTGATGGCACGCCGACGATACTGCAGCAACTGCATTTTGTTGATGGCGAAAATGACATGCTCACCCCGAACGTGCGCGAGGGGATATCCGACCCCGAAGAATTTCCTGATCGGTTTAAGGGCGTGAAAGTGTTCAAGGAAGAGGAGGGCGATGAGGCCGAAATGCTGCACCTCTGGAATCACTTCCTGCGCACCGCGCTGTACCTACAAGTGCAGGATTGGCAAATGGATGAAGACGGCTACAAACACGACCCCGAAACACTCAACTGCCGCACCGCCGTGATGGCAACGCTCCTCTCCGGCGGGCTGGATAAGGCGCCCGAAACCTTCGTGGAAGAGGCAGGAACCCGCACCCATATATACACATTAACGGAAAAATTCGCCGATATGTTAGAGGAGGGCGAAAGACCCGATTTAGATCAACTCCGCCGCAGCAACATAAACCTTTCCGCCACCATGGCACAAGAATGGACCGAGCCGAACCGCTACATCGGCCCACTCCCCGAAGGCTACCTCATCTATCTTAATCACCCCCGCGGACAATCCCCCGCCACTCCCGAAGCCAACGAGTTAGGGTGATCGGCGCCGTAAAGCATCACAATCTTTGAGGCTTCTTACGATCAAGCAAAAAGGCCAGCATACCGATTAGAAAGAAAAGCCCACCTACAGCATAGGCTACAAAAAATAAGGTACTTGCGGAACCGTTAGCAACTCTGACCTCATCGGGGTTCTCAGGGTTCACTTTAACAGGGTAGGGATCGCCCTTTTCAAATTTTGGATTACCCGAAAAAGCGACTCTCTCGACTGAGTTTTTTTTGCCCTCGTAAGTATACGAAACAGTCAAATCAAACACCGCCTTGTTCTTCCCGCGTTTATCCTTCTCGTAATAGCGTTTCAATGCGATGACCTCACCCTGAACATCAGCCCATGTGCCGTAAACATAAGTTTCCTGATATTGCACATAAGCACCAAATGCCATAAAAACCAGCCCGTACAACACAAACATTTTTAGCTTAGATTTGAAAAAAGAACCCATCAGCTATTTTCCTTTTCTTGTCATTAAAAATTCTTCAACGCGGCAATATGGTCGGGTGATACGCCGCAGCATCCGCCGATAATATCCGCCCCTGCATCGGCCCAGCCTTGCGCGGCCTCTGCATATTCTGCGGGGCTGACCTCATCAGTGAGCAGGGGCGTAATCCCTACATTCGCGCCAACCGACGGCTTTCTAAACAAATTCGGATACACGCCAATCATCTGGCGGCGATCATCACCGAGCATCTCCGCCGTCCGCGCCACCGCATGTTCCACATTTTCCATGTTGCAGCAATTATAAAGGATCGCCTGCGCGTCCGTCTCATCGCGGGTGAAGGCAATCGCATCGTCCAACCGCTCCCCCAGATGCAGGGTCTGCCAATCGTCCTTCATCGGGCAAAAAGACAGCCATAACGGCTTATCAGAGCCGTGAGAGGAGAGCGCATCACACACCGCCTGCGCCTCTGCGCGAGAGCACAACGTCTCCGCCAGCCAAAGGTCAACATAGGGCGCCTGCGCGGTGATAAAGGTGTGCAACATCTCGGGCGCGAGGGCAGGGTCAAACAAATCAGGGCGGTAGGAGCCGAACAGCGGCGGCAAACACCCCGCAACGCGCACAGCTTGATTGCTCTCATCCGCGGCCTCCCGCGCTAACTTCGCCGCCTGTTCAATCAACGCAAAACCCCGTGCGTCATAGCGCTCCTGCTCGATATGAAAGGGAAGTATGGCGTAGGAATTGGGCGTAATCACCGCCGCGCCGCTCCGAATGAAATTCTCATGGGCAATCTTCACCAGATCAGGCCGCTCCATCAACGCCAGCGCCGACCATTCAGGCTGCGCAAACGGCGCACCCATCCGCTCCAACTCTCGCCCCATCCCACCATCAAGTATGATTTTTTTCATTTTGCACACAAGGGGGGGTATCACAAATTTGCTTCGTAGGTTGAAAATTTAAGCCGAAAAAGAGCATCAGAAGTATTATTCCAAAAATAATTGTAGCCATGCTAATTTGTAACATCATATGTATTCTGACTTCTCTTTTCTCAGTCTCATCAGTTACTTCTTCTTTTCCGCTATTTAAATTATTGTAAAACTCATAAGTAACCATTAAACCACTACGTAATGCTAGCATCACTAAAATTACCGAAAAGATTATAGAAACCCAGCTTAAGTAGAGAAGGCACTCATATTCAAAGCGGACATCCTTATAAAAGCCAATAATACCGATACTAAAAGCCAACGTAGCAGAAGCTAACGTAGTCAGCAGTTTCACTAAAAATAAGTGAAGTTCATATAGTTTTTCTCTTAGAAATTTTGCCCTATCTTTATCCATTAACCATCACCTGTAATTTTTTCATTTGTATGCAATGTTTAAAGCTCAGTAATTTTTTTTAGTTGTTTATCAGAAAACATCCAAAAACCATTATTTTCTTTATCTGACCATTTGAATGCAGGAACGCAAACTAAGTTACCATTTTCTTGATCTGTAAGTTTTTCCCATCTGTCATTAAGATCACGGTATGTGTTTGCGGCTATACGCTTTGCATCGTACCACAATCTAATTTCTGACCATGTTACAAAGGCGGCACCTTTGGTGATAACCTCTTCTAGGCGAGTGGTTAGTAATTCGTCGTGTCTTTTTTGCATGTCTTTTGCTCCTTGTTGTTAAAACAAGGTTAGCAAACAAGAAAAAATAAATGCAATAATTATTTTTATTTAAATAAATTTTTTAATCATCGCCCATTTTCAGCGCGGCGATGAACGCGCTTTGCGGGATTTCGACATTGCCGTAAGCGCGCATTTTGGCCTTACCCTTTTTCTGCTTCTCCAACAGCTTTTTCTTACGTGACACATCACCGCCGTAACATTTCGCCGTCACATCCTTACGGAGCGCCGAGACAT
>CAZPMH010000001.1:0-254849 GCA_964587815.1 uncultured Micavibrio sp. | reverse complement strand
GATCAAAAGCTGTCTGTTATTCGAAACTGGCCGAAACCCATGCAACGCATCAAAGGTGTGCAAGCAATCTTGAAGGAGCTTGCTGAAATGGCGTGATCATGGCATGCTAATATCCTTGACGAAGCAAGGAGAAACGCAATGTCTCGCGAATATGCCGACGCTAAAATAAAAGAAGCGCTTTCGCTGTGTAATGGCAATATGGCCTTGGCACGCAAACAAATTGTTCTTCTTGCACATGAAGACGCCGCGTTACTGGAGGCTCTAACCAAGCCGCATCTCGATGGCATCGTCGCCTATCAGGTTGAGCGCGTAGCATCAGGGCGCGCTGATCAGGAAAAATCCCAAGAGAATGCGGTTGCGCTTGATGCACTGAAAGGTGAAAATTTCGGCATGGAATTACTGCGCGCAGTGGCGGCTGACGATGTCACCATGTTCGGCCTTGAAAATTCATCAGGCTCAAAACGCAAAACTGCATCGAAACAACACATTGACGCTATTCATAAAATCGCCTCAGGCCGAAAGTCTAAAAAGTAACTGCAAACAAGCATTTCTCTATCTATGCCCGTAAAAAACAGCATCGCCGCTAAAATCGCCGAACCGAATATAAATGCATTACGTAATGAGATCGGCGCGCAAGATTTAAAAATGCTTCCGCGCGATGTTTCTCCGCGACAATATTTTCGTGGTAAGAAAGACGGGCGTAATTTTATTCTTATGCTCTACCCCGAAGCAAACAAGGAAAGCAGGGACGAGCTACAACATTTTATTAAACTCGGAAAATGGCTGAATGAAAATGGCATGAAAGCGCCTGAACTCTATGATTTAAATCTTGAAAAAGCCTATGCGCTGTTTGAAGATTTAGGCACACAATCATTCGGTGACATTATTCGCGCAGATAAAACCAAAGCGCCAGAGCTTTATAAAAAAGCAACAGACACACTTATCGCACTGAAAAATGCTAAATACAGCGGTGAGTTGCCGCAATATAACCGCAGCAAAATCTATGAAAACCGCAGACAAATCATGGATTATTATGTTGCGTTTACACAAGAAAAAAAGCCCGACGAAAACTGTGTCGATGAATTTATCGCAGCATGGAAAGATATTGAAAACACACTGCCCGCATGCCCGCAAGGGGTGGTTCATGGCGACTATCATCTTGAAAACATTATCTTTGTTGCGCAAGAAAAAGGAATAAAGCAATGCGCCCTGATTGATTACCAAGATGCGCTGCATGGCCCACTGCCATACGATCTTCTAAACCTTTTGGAGGATGCCCGCGTTGATGTGCCGCAACAAATCAAAAAAGATATGATCAATCTATATTGCGCAAAAATGAATGACCATCAAAAAGAAAACTTTAAAAAATGGTACACGGTTCTGGCTGCACAATTCCACGGCCGCGTTCTGGGGTTGTTCATCAAGCTGGCGGCAGAGCAAAACCGCGACAGCTATCTGGTCCATATCCCGAGGCTGCAAAGATATTTTTCTGATGCCCTCAATGACCCGCTTTTGAAGCCATTAAAACAGTTCTTTGGCAAAGAAGGGGTTGATTTCACGTCTTTAAATGATTTAGATGGACAAGAAGTTCGAAACAGGCTTCAGAACCTAAAATAAAACAGAATTTGGAGTGCCCAATGTCTATCGTTGCTGACCGTCTAAGCAGAATTAAACCCTCACCGACAATCGCCGTCACCAATAAGGCGCGTGAATTAAAGGCGGCCGGAAAAGACGTTATCGGCCTCGGCGCAGGTGAACCTGACTTTGACACGCCTGATTTCGTCAAAGAGGGTGCACATGAAGCGATTAAGAACGGAAAGACTAAATATACCGCCGTTGATGGAACACCTGAATTAAAAGATGCAATCATTGCAAAATTCAAACGCGACAATGACCTTGAATACACACGCGAGCAAATCACAGTAGGCACGGGCGGAAAACAAGTGCTATATAATGCGCTGATGGCATCCGTAAACCCCGGTGATGAAGTGATCATCCCTGCGCCATACTGGGTATCATACCCTGATATGGTCTTGCTCGCCGAAGGGACGCCTGTGCCTGTTGAATGTTCAAAAGACAATAATTTCAAATTAACACCAGAGCAGTTAGAGGCTGCAATCACGCCAAAAACAAAATGGTTTATTTTTAATTCACCGTCAAACCCGACGGGGGGCGCATACACGCGGGAAGAGCTGAAGGGGCTGACCGATGTTTTGGTTAAGCATCCACATGTTTACATCATGACAGATGATATGTATGAACATCTTGTCTATGACGACTTCACCTACACGACACCTGCGCAGGTTGAGCCATCTTTATTCGATCGTACACTCACCTGTAACGGCGTTTCAAAATCTTATGCGATGACAGGCTGGCGTATCGGTTATGCAGGCGGCCCGAAAGACCTGATCAAGGCCATGTCAAAGGTACAAAGCCAAAGCACATCAAACCCAAGCTCCATCTCACAAGCAGCTGCAGAAGTAGCGCTGAACGGCGACCAGTCATTTTTAGCTGAGCGCAACGATGTGTTCAAACAGCGCCGCGATATGGTTGTTGATATGCTCAACGCCGCAGAAGGAATTGAATGCATCAAGCCAGAGGGCGCATTCTACGTCTACCCATCTTGTGCAGGTTTAATTGGCAAGAAAACACCCGACGGAAAAACCATTGAAACAGATGAAGACTTCGTGACTTATCTTCTTGAATCACAAGGGGTTGCGACTGTTCAGGGTGCAGCATTCGGCTTGTCTCCGTATTTCAGAATTTCTTATGCGACCAGCACGGAGAACCTGACGGAAGCTTGCAGCAGAATTCAAAAAGCATGCGCAGCATTGAAATAAACACTTTAAGAAAATTGAGACGTAAGTCAGGGCGGGGGAATTAGCCGAGGGAAACGTCGGGATGTTCTCGTTCTCGCGTGAAGGCTTCCGAATCGTAGCCATGCTCAATTTCAAACTCTTGATCTAAAATCGGTGGCTCTTCGTCTGCCTCAGGTAACTCTTCCGGTTCTTTTGCTAAATTCGGGTCACGATATGAACCGGGATAAGCGAGGGGTAGGGCGGTTTCCCAATTATCGCTACCAATCCGCATTGCACCTATCGCAAGGCTTCGAGCCTCTCTCGATTCAAGCAAAGGGTGGTGGTAGGCATCAAACTCATAATAATCAGCGCCATAAACAAGCGCCATACTCTCAATATACTCTGGCGCTGCAACAAAATCGTGTTTGCCGCCCATAAAAATCATTGGGAAGTCATAAGCGGCATCTGGCACTCCGCCTTCAGTAATTCGCCTGTGCAAATTCTCCCCCTCAATGTTGGAATAGTGAATCTGACCATATGTGATTCGTGTATTCCCGGTCGTGGTCGGCGAATATTCCTTGGCCTTGTTCTCACGCGCACGCCTGAGAACTTTTGCGTAGCCATCTCTAATTGTTTCACTGAACTGTTCAACGGCCGGCTTCATCCAATCCAGCGGCGCTTCGCCATACGTACGATCAGGAAACATTTTGCAATAAGCTGCAAACAAGCCGCTTGTAAGCATCTTCGAACGATAGGGTGACGTAAAATGCGGTGCGATCCCGATGAACCCGTCATAGTTATCTGCAACCTGCTCGGCAAAATCGTCATCCAACATGTTCGATAAAACTGCGCGCCCACCAAGAGAGTGCCCGAAAATAAAATGGGGGATCCCTTCGCGAAATGCACCGGGAGGAGGGTTATGCACTAAAGTGTCTGCAACAACGGCCTTATTATCATGAAGATAGCCTACATTCTTACCTGGATCAGGAAGAATAATGATGTCAATCTCAACACCGAATCGTTGGAGGGCGCGCACCCGTGGCTGATCAAAAACATCCATATTCGCCTTAAAACCTGAGAAAAACGTGACCTTATGTGTCGGGTCATCATTTAAAGCGCGTGCACGGATGCAATTAGTCTGAATTCCTGCGGGATCATAGTCAATCAACTCCCAGTTCGGCGGTAGCGTATCCGGGTCAATATGTACAAGATTGTCATAGGTTACAGGGTCATGCGGCAGATTCTCATCTTCAGATGTGATCCAGCTCAAGCGGCGCAGCAATTCACTTGCATTAAATTTCCCAGTAATACTCATAATTTTTTATTTATTATATCAACCCAAATTTGAATATAAGCATAGCATAATGCTGCAAGAACATAAAAGAAAAACCGGAAGTCCGTTTCGGGACTCCGGCAAAGTTGAACAGGGAGGTTTTTAACACTCCTGTGGGAGGGGAGCGTAAGGAACTTTACTCCTTGTACAAATACTCTGTACTTACTTAAGTATAGTATATTAGAAAAAGATAACAAACGGTAAAATCACACCAGCGCTATGCGATAAATGCATGGCATAAGGGTTTTTGAATTGTTATTACTTTATGTTTTGGAACAGAAAATCTTGTAAAACTTTGATTCTGTTTGAATGTCTCCGTTCCTGCGGATAAACGAAATACATATCGACAGAGGGAATTTTCAAATCAGGCATCAAAACCTCAATATCGGGGTCTTGTCGAACCAGATATTGCGGCAATACAGAAATACCAACGTGATCCTTAACAGCGGAATAGCGAGCATGCATTGAATTGATCAGCAAAACATTCGGATTGTTCTCCAGCTCAATACCAAGAGAATTAAGTGTCCAATTCGGCTTGCGAAACGGCGTATGGGTGTTACGCGGATATCCGATAACAAGATGGTTGTGAAAATCTGTCGGCTTCGACGGTTTACCATTACGCGCCAGATAATCTTTTGATGCACACAAAGAAAAATCAATAGATGTCATGTGACGCTCTATCAGATCGTTGTTTTCAACTTTATGCAGACGAATCGCAACATCGGCCTCGCGACGATTGAGGTCATAAACGCGATCATCAAGCAAAAGGGTCATCTCGATTTTCGGATAAAGCGCACGGAAAGAGGGGATTTGCGGCGTAAGCCATGTGGAGGCAATAAACTCAACCGTGGTAAGGCGTAAGGGGCCCTCAGGCAAAACGCTCGAATCCTGAAGCCGCGTTTGCACACGCTCCAATTTTTCAAAAACCTCATGCGTTGTATTGAGCAGCATTTCACCTTGCTCGGTCAGAACAAGCCCGCGCGCATGTCGATGAAATAACGTCAAGCCAAGCGATTTTTCTAATGTACTGATTTGCCGTGATATAGCAGACTGGCTCAAATTCAGAACATCGCCTGCATGGGTAAAGCTCCCCGCGTCAGCAACCGCCTTGAATATTCTTAACTTATCCCAATCCATAGAAGTGCTTATCCCAAATGACTAAGACAAAGGGTGTTATTCCGCTGCCTGTGCCGTTTCTTCGCTATTTCCTTGTGCACTTAAAAAACGATCAGCCTCCAACGCCGCCATACATCCCATACCAGCGGCCGTAACAGCCTGACGATACGTGTGGTCGGAAACATCACCTGCACCATAAACGCCCGGAATAGAGGTCAACGTCGAATCAGGTGCGGTAATCAAATACCCGCTCTCATCCATATCAAGCTGACCCTTAAATAAGTCCGTCGCAGGTTCATGACCGATAGCGATAAACAAGCCTGACTTTTCTATTTCTCGCTCCGATCCGTCTTTCACGTTACGAATACGCAAACCCGTCATGCCACTCTCATCACCCAGAACCTCATCTACCGTATGATCCCACAGCATCTCGACCTTTTCATTGGCGAACAGTCGCTCTTGCATGATTTTTTCCGCGCGCAAAGAATCGCGGCGATGAATTACGGTCACTTTTGAACAGAAGTTTGTTAAGAACAGTGCTTCTTCAACGGCGGAATTACCACCGCCCACAATCGCGACCTCTTTACCCTTAAAGAAAAACCCGTCACACGTCGCACAGGCCGAAACGCCGCGCCCCTGATATTGTTGCTCAGACGGCAAGCCAAGCCAGCGTGCCTTCGCACCTGTGGCAATGATCAGCGTCTCACCCGTGTAAACCGTACCTGAGTCACCTGTTGCCGTGTAAGGGCGTTTCGATAAATCAACATTTTGAATATAATCACTGCGTAAATCCGTACCTACATGCTCGGCCTGCTTACGCATTTGTTCCATCAACCACGGGCCCTCAATAACGTCAGCAAAGCCCGGGTAATTCTCAACTTCTGTGGTAATCATCAACTGCCCGCCAGGTTCATGACCCGTCACAAGGATTGGATTCAAACCCGCCCGCGCGGCATATATAGCTGCCGTATATCCAGCCGGCCCCGAGCCGACAATCAAAACTTTTGTATGGTTCTGTTCACTCATAATCTAATCTTTCTAATACTCATAAAAATCATCTTAACCATCATCACCGCTGAGTAAAGCCCCAAAGCGTTTCTTTACCTCATCTGCCACCATCCTTGCATCATTGAGCGGCGTGTATTCATACGTCTCTAACTGCCCATCAAAAATTCTTAAACATCCTTTTTCAATCAAATGCGCATGCAGTCGATCTATCCGCTTTGCGCCGCCATCCAATTCAATCATATAAACAGGCTTCCCCGTTGTGCAGGCTTCTGAAATCATTGACGCACTATCTGCCGTGACTAAAATATAATCAGCCAAGGCCAGATAAGCGAAGTAGGGATTCTCGCCTTCACCGTTCCAAAAATAATTCGGAGGCTTGTCTAGAAAGGTTTCAAGAATTTTGCGGTTTTCTTCTCCCGTCCTGCGAGAACAGGTCACCATGAGTGAGCCTTCAACATCGCTCAGGCGCTCGGCCAATCGTTCTGTGAGCTGCCTTGATAAAGTGTAAGCCTTACTGTTTCCGCCAATCAAAACGGCAATGCGTGGCCTTTGCATTTGCTCAAGATGGGGGAAATCGTGCGCGCTCTGATCCAAACGCTCTTGTGTAATCTTGTTAGGGCTTGCATCCGTGACAATAACATTGTCCCCACGCATCGGGTCGTGATGCGGCACGGCAACCAGATCAAACTGCCCAGAAGAAACGCGCGGGTCTTGGATGTGCAACGTTTTCGTTTGGCCCTTGCTTTGAGCCTTTATATAGCGTGACACGGCAATCGCCTTACGTCCGCTTGTTATCAGCAGCTTAGGCCAAGGCGGTGTCAGTGGCGGGTCAAAACTCCGCGCGCTCTCAAATTTTATATACGGCGATAGGGTGCGCCAAGGTTCATGCAGCCCGACTCTAAGGACGTCAAAACGAAGACCATAGTCACGCGCAATATGCTCCGCCACGCCCACGCACTGATTCTCGGTGCCTGCAATGCCTTCGGTTACAACCCATACGGGTGATGTTAAATTTTTATGTGTCATAAATGATGTAAATTATGCAATTTAAAAAATTACAGTTTAAAATTCTTGAAAATAAGGCTGTGTAACTTTATACAAGTTTATCCCAAAAATAAGAATCGCAAAAACGAAAAGTAAAGGATGCTCCGTTTATGAAACGATCACAACTCGATAGAATTGATAGAAATATCTTAAAAAATCTTCAGGAAAATGGTCGTATATCAAACGTAGATCTTGCAAAAAATGTCGGTATTTCTGCACCGCCATGCTTACGTCGTGTTAAAATTCTTAAAAATTTGGGCTATATCAGAAAGTATTATGCGGAAATTGATCCGCAGAAACTCGGCTACGACGTCAGTGGCTTTGTGTCTGTAAAATTAAAGGACAATTCTGAAAAAGCGTTACAGAAATTCGAAAAATACGTTTTTGACCTGTCTGCCGTACGCGAATGCCACGTCATAGATGGAAAGTTTGACCTTTTGCTAAAAATCGTCTCAAGAACAAAAGATGAGTATGAAGGATTCGTTTCAAAAAGACTGGAGCAGGTCACGAACGTCGAATATGTAGAAAATTATCTCTCCATCCGCCCGTCAAAATCCTTGAATGGCGTGCCGATAGAATAGGGCGAACTTACTTGGGCGCGATCTTCGAATGGTCAAAACGATCATTCTCAATGAAATATAACGCTTGTGCCATCACATCCTTATTAAACATCATAAAGCTATGTGTTGCGGGCATAACAATATGGTCTTTCATACCCTCAATCTTTGTGCGCTCCACCGGTACGATCCCGTCATGCTCCCCAACCAAAACCCATGGCGCAAGGGGGTTTACAGACATACTTCCCGCAATCACGCCAAGCGGGTAGGTGATATCGCCGTCAATATGCTTGTAATCAGTCCTAAGCTGTGCACTTGCAGGGCCAAAGACATTTCTAAAAATCGGGCCTAGCATTTTCGCATCCGAAAGCCAGTCAGCAAATTCGCTCCCTGTATTCGGCGTGCCAAGCATCACAACCTTACCCAAATTCTTGGGCTTCTGCCGCGCAATATAATACCGCGCCAGCAAACCGCCCATAGAATGCGTCACAAAATGAATCGTTACGTCATCTCCGTAATCGGGTGATTTTAAAATTTCGGCATGAACAAAATCACTTAAGCCCTCAATATTCTGCTCTCGCGAGGGGTAGAGAATATTAAGCGTATTATACGCTCTCTTTTTAAAGAACTTTTGCAGAAAGGACATGTCCATATTGCTGCGCAAAATGCCATGCAAGAATATAACAAGATCTTTGTTCTCTGGCTCACTCATTTGTTTATCCTTTAAAGTTGTGCACGACCCTAGCATCAGGACAAACACGCATAATAAAATGTTACGCCGCAATCGTATCATCGGCGTTAATCCATTTATCAAGATCACGCAGCGCAATATCACTATAAACTTTTTTCCTGTCTTTGCCCTTTAATTTCTTGCGCTTACCATTCTCTTGCACGGGGCGCAACATTTCATCGGGCGGCAAGGGGAAGAGGCCGAAATTAATATTCATCGGCTGAAATGTCTCAGGGTTTGCGCCACCTGTAACATGATGCAGCAAAGCACCAAGGGCTGTCGTTTCGGGCGGCCTTTCAGGCTCTTGGTTTAATATCTCCGCTGCAGCAAAGCGCCCGGCCATTAAGCCGACAGATGCGCTCTCAACATACCCTTCACATCCTGTGATCTGCCCTGCAAAACGAATGCGCGGCATCTTCTTTAAGCGCAGCATATTGTCCAGCAATATAGGGGAGTTCAAAAATGTGTTGCGATGCATACCGCCCAGTCGCGCAAATTCTGCAGTCTCTAATCCGGGAATCATGCGAAACACGCGAACCTGTTCACCATATTTCATCTTGGTTTGAAACCCGACAATGTTATACAGCGTGCCAAGCGCATTATCCTGCCGCAACTGCACAACGGCGTAGGGCTTCTCGTCGCTGTGCGGGTTGGTTAAACCAACAGGTTTCATCGGCCCAAAGCGCAACGTTTCAACGCCGCGCTCCGCCATCACCTCAATTGGCATGCACCCTTCAAAATAGGGCGTGTCCTTCTCCCACTCTTTAAACTCGCCATATTCCGCACTGACTAAGGCATCAATAAATGCCTCATACTGCGCCTTATTCATCGGGCAGTTGAGATAGTCTTTCCCCGTTCCTGCAGGGCCAGCCTTATCATAACGCGATTGAAACCACGCTTGATCCATATCAATGCTGTCCAAATGCACAATCGGCGCGAGTGCATCAAAAAACGCAAGCGCGTCTTCACCCGTCATCGCTTGAATATCACGCGCCAACGCATCTGAAGTCAAAGGCCCCGTTGCAATGATCACATGCTTCCACTCTTCGGGCGGTAATCCTGCAATCTCACCACGCTCCAAAGTAATACGTGGATGCGCCTGCAACGCCTCAGTCACATTACTTGAGAAGATATCACGATCAACCGCCAAAGCGCCGCCGGCGGGAACAGCGGCCTTATCGCCCTCGCGCATAATCAGGGAATTCATGCGCCGCATTTCTTCATGCAACAAACCAACCGCATTATACTGCGCATCATCAGATCGGAAGGAATTCGAACACACCAATTCCGCACAATGCTGCGTTTTATGCGCAGGCGTCTGCCGTTCAGGGCGCATTTCATGCAAAATCACATCCACGCCCATATTGGCCGCCTGCCATGCCGCTTCACTGCCCGCCAATCCTGCGCCGATAATGTGTAAAACATCCTTTTTCATATCAAGGGTCTTATCAAAAACCGCAGAGTAGGGCAATTAAAAACGAAGAGGTATATGCTCGCGTTGAATAGCTTTATTGCCAGAACTCCTCCTTTTCAGGCACGCGAGAAAACGCAATCTTCGTGCCCACATAGCCCGCTGAGGTCTTCGGCGTAATGCCGAACGAGACAATATCTTTCTGATATTTATGTTGAAGCGTGGTAATCGCATCTTGCAAGCCCTTGTGCTTCGACTGTTTTTCTTGAGCTTTTGCATCGTGAAAGGACAACAAATCATCCGTCGCCAAATGCGGCGCGATCAAATCACTGTAAATCACAGAAACCGATTTAAGTTTCATCCGGCCATATTCCGGCGAATGCGCCTGCGTCAAATCATCCATAAGCTGATCCCATAGATAAGCCAAGTGATCCAACAATGTCAGCGCAGTATCCGTCGGCGGAATAGCCAAATCCTTCGACCATTTCAAACCGTAGGGCGTGCGCGCAGAAAGCCGTATCCGCCGTGCCAAGAACCCCTTGCCGCACAATCGTTGCGCCGCGCGGAAAGCCAGTTTTCGGGCAATCATCCGCGCCTTATGCGGCAGGCGCAAATCAGGGTCAAGAACGCGGCTATGCCCCACCATTGAGGTCTCCGTCGCGGGCGGCTCAACATCATAACCATGAAGCATATACCAAAACCGCTCCCCCTGAACCGCGCCCCAAATGCGCCGCATATGTTTGGGTGAAAGCCGCCATAGCGCATCCATCGTGGTGATATTGGCGCGGTACAGCCGTTTTTCCATGTTCTTACCGATCCCAGGCAAATCAGTCAGCTTCAAATCAAGCAAAGGACCCGGCAAATCCTCCTGCGTCAAAACCACAAGCCCGTCAGGTTTCTTCATCTCACCCGCGACCTTGGCGAGGAATGAGTTCGGCGCAATACCGATCGAACAATTAATCGCCTCGCCAACATGCTCCCATAACCCGCGCTTGATATTCTGCGCAATCGTAGCCGCATCATCGATATTACGTTTGCTTGGCGGCAGGCGACTGGAAAGTTCATCAATCGACCAAACTTTATTAATCGGTGTGTGCTTGATCACTTCTTCTAAAATCAAATGGTGATAACGCACATAAACATCATGCCGCGCAAGCGTGCAAAGCAGATGAGGGCACATGCGCCGCGCATCCCGAATAATCGTCCCCGTCTTAATGCCATAGGCTTTCGCCTCATAGCTGGCAGCGATCGCACATGTATGTTCCGTTTCCATCGGCACCACCGCCACAGGCTTGCCGCGCAAATGCGGTTGCTCTTGTTGCTCGACACTCGCGAAATAGCTGTTCAAATCCATAAACAACCATTTTATGCCCGGTTCACGTCTCATATTCCTTGCTCCTGATAGGATTTAGAATATACGCCCACAAAAAGAACAAATCAAGAACATTTTAGTGCAAGAGCACTTCATGCTTGTCACATTCACGCGATCTATGGTCAAATAAAACAAAAGCAGGGAAGAAAAAAATATGACATACCAGTTCGATCCACCGGAAGAAGATGTATTTCGTTTATGGCGCGCCGTTTTCGCGCTTGTCCATGTCGATGGAGAATTCTCTGATGATGAGCGCCGTTACGTCGAAAGAATAATGGACACATTCTCATTCTCTAACGAGCAAAAAGACATAATAAACAACGATTTAAAAGAAAAAGCTGGTGTCGTTTCTTTGTTTAAAAAAATTGAAGAAGAAAAAAACATCCGCCAGTTTTTCGTAATGGCGCGCGCAATTGTGTGGTGCGACAATTTCCTGCACGAATTAGAATTAAAGGCCATTAACCAAATCGTAGATAGTTTGGGGCAAGATGTAAAAAGGTATCAAAATGAGTTGCGTTGGGTAGAGCGTAAACCCATTATGATAAAGGGGCATGATCAAGATGCACCACACCAAGACGGACTAATGCAGATTGTGTCAAATCACATGGAAGCATTCTACAAAGGCAAGGACATATGACAGAAGAAGCAGGCGTTCCAAAAAGCAGGTTTCACATGTGGAGAACGTTATTCGCGATTGCTCATGCGGATAATATCGTCACGGAAGAAGAAATCGCCTTCATGGCGCATGTACTTGAAGATATTAAATTTTCTGATGCACAGACCGCCATTTTAAAAGATGATATCCACGTGCCGAAAGACGCAGAAGAAATGTTCCGAGGCATAACCAGCCAAAGCGATCGCATTGAATTCTTCGAATTCGCCCGTGACCTCGTCTGGGTTGATGGCGATTTCGGCTCAGAAGAGCAAAGCGTCATGATCAAACTGTATCAAGCGCACTTTAAGGATACAAAAGTTGATGAGTTGATCGGAACTGTAGGCTTGGAATTCGAAGAAGAGCCGACTTTTGCAAATATAAGCGCAGCTAAGTCTGGAAAAAGTAGCGGTTTAAAAGAAATGATTTCATCATTCAGCCGAAATTTCCTCGGCAGCCGCAGCAACGACGATTAGTTTGTATAGCCCCTCATAAAACCTAAGAAAACCCTTATTCTTACGCCGAAACAGCGTTGCGCTGAGGCGGCTTTGCCTTTAATGTGATCCTCAATAAAGTTCAACTGTTCTTGGAGTTATAAAGAATGACTTTTGTCGTCACGGACGTTTGTATCCGATGTAAATATACCGATTGCGTGGAAGTTTGCCCCGTTGATTGTTTCTACGAAGGCGAAAACATGCTTGTGATCCACCCCGACGAATGCATTGATTGTGGCGTCTGTGAGCCTGAGTGCCCGATCGAGGCCATTTTGCCCGACACGGACGAAAACGCCGAAAAATGGTTGGAATTAAATCGTGACTATTCTGAAAAATGGCCGAATATAACAGAACAGAAAGACGCATTACCCGAAGCTGAAGAGATGAAGGACAAAGAAAACAAGTTCGAAACAGATTTCAGCCCCGAACCGGGAGAAGGCGATTAGATCGCAAATTTTTTAAAAGATACTTTGAATTAAAGGAGAAAAAACATGAGTTTTGCCGCACTGAAAAATGAAAATGAAGCCTTAAAACCGAACGCCGAAGCGCGCGGCCACGTCTATGACAGCATTTTAGACACGATCGGCGCAACGCCTTTGGTGCGTGTACCGCGCTTCACCGAAAAATACGGTTTAGAGGCAGAAATTCTGGCCAAGCTGGAATTCTTCAATCCCATCGCCTCCGTTAAAGACCGTATCGGCTTTGCCATGATCGAAGATGCTGAGCGTTCAGGCAAAATCAAACCCGGTAAAACCGTTCTGATCGAGCCGACATCAGGTAACACAGGCATCGCCTTGGCTTTCGTCGCGGCCAGCAAAGGCTACAAACTCATCCTGACCATGCCCGAAAGCATGTCCATCGAACGCCGTAAAATGTTGAAATTCTATGGTGCGGAGGTCGTCTTGACACCAAAGGAAAAGGGCATGAGCGGCGCAATCCAAAAAGCCGAAGAATTATTGAATGAGCATAAAGATTCTTTCTCGCCGGGCCAATTCGATAACCCTGCAAACCCGCAGATTCACCGCGAAACCACCGCGTTGGAAATTTGGGAAGACACAAACGGCGGCGCAGACATCCTGATCGCGGGTGTTGGAACAGGTGGAACATTAACAGGAACCTCTCAGGTGCTTAAAGCCAAAAAGCCAAGCTTCCAGACCTATGCCGTTGAACCCGAAGAAAGCCCTGTCATTTCAGGTGGTCAACCAGGACCGCATAAAATTCAGGGCATCGGTGCAGGCTTTTTGCCGTCAATTCTGGAAACAGATTTAATTGATAAAGTTATCAAAATTGACAGCGATACGACAATGCAAACCGCCCGCGAGGTCGCGCGTTTAGAGGGCATACCATGCGGAATTTCATCAGGCGCCGCATTTGCCGCTGCGAAGGTAGCCGCACAAATGCCTGAAAACAAAGGAAAACAAATCGTTGTGATCATTCCGTCGTTCGCGGAACGCTATATCTCCAGCCCACTCTTTGAAGGCATCACGGAATAGATAAAAACAAAACGATGTGAATCGAAAAAAGGTGGCGTAGGAGACTATGCCGCCTTATCATCATCTACGCCTAATTTCTCCTGCAAAGAAGAACTGGACGTAGTGTATTCAAAGCGAAGCTTTGCATCAGGGCGACAATATTTAAACGCCTGACGTGCCATAAGCGCCGCTTCATGAAACCCTGACAGGATCAGTTTCAGCTTACCCGGGTACCAATTAATGTCACCAACGGCAAAAATGCCCTCATGCGACGTTTCAAACTTCTCCGTATCAACAGGAATTAGGTTTTGGTGCAAATTCAGGCCAAAATCAGCAATCGGACCGAGCTTCATGGTCAAGCCAAAGAAAGGCAAAAGAGTGTCACAATCGATCTCTTTCATCGTCTTATCAGGCGTTTGAATTTCAATCGAACTTAGCTGGCGGTTCTCACCATTCAGCTGTTTCACTTGCCCCAGCTCAAACTTCATCTTGCCTTCATCAACAAGTGCGCGCATCTTGCTGACGCTATCAGGTGCAGCGCGAAATGCATCGCGACGGTGGATCAGCGTTAGACTCCGCGCAATTGGCTGTAGGTTCAAACTCCAATCCAGCGCCGAGTCACCGCCACCAACAATGACGATATCTTTATCCTGAAACTGCTGCATTTTACGAACGGCATAAAACACGGACGTACCTTCAAAATCATCAATATTCGGAATAGGGGGCTTCTTCGGCATAAAACTACCGCCACCCGCAGCAATGATGATGCAGGTTGTTTCAAAAACAGTGCCGATGTCTGTGGTCAATTCCCACTTACCGTTATCAAGCTTTTGTACCTTTTCCGCCATCTGCTGAAAATGAAACGTTGGGTTAAAAGGCGCAATCTGCTCCATCAAGCGGTCCGTTAGCTCTTGCCCTGTAATCGTAGGATAAGCCGGAATATCATAAATCGGTTTTTCAGGGTACAACTCTGCACATTGTCCGCCCGGACGGTCCAGAATATCGACCACATGGCATGACATATCCAGTAAGCCCATCTCAAAAACGGTGAACAGGCCGCAAGGCCCCGCGCCGATAATAACGGCATCTGTTTCAATACGTTCCAGCGTTTGTTCTGCAGAATTGACCATAGCTCAATAAACCCATACCTACTTGCGATTAACTCTTAACAAAACATGTGATAGAGTATTGAACGCCATAAGTAAAGCCCGAGAGGCCTTAAACAAACATGAAATTAAATCATTGATTTCAGCTTATAAAGAAGATCCAAGGCCGCTTTGGGGCTTAATTCATCAGGGTGTATATCATCTAAAGCATCACTAAGCGCATGAATCGTATCTGCGTCAAGGGGAAGGTCATCCAGTGTTTCGTTCTGCTCGGCAACCGCTTCAATGTCAGCGGAAAACAGAGGGAGATCATCCATGTGCAGTGGAGAGGAGGCGTTTTTCTTTTGCGCGTCAAGCTGCTCTAAAATGCCTTCCGCTCGCCTGATAACGGAATGCGGTAACCCCGCCAATTTCGCAACATGCACACCATATGACCGATTGGCGCTGCCTTTAATAACCTTATGCATAAAGATAATCTGATTATCCCAATCCTTAACCTGTACACTGTGGCAGGATAGGGCATCCAATCGCTCCTCAAGCGCGGTCAATTCATGGTAATGCGTAGCAAAAAGTGAACGGCATTTGTTCTGATTATGCAGATACTCAACACACGCCCAGGCGATAGATAACCCGTCATAAGTCGCTGTCCCGCGCCCGATCTCATCTAAAATAACGAGTGAACGCTCAGTCGATTGATTAAGAATGGCGGCTGTTTCCACCATCTCCACCATAAAGGTCGACTGCCCGCGCGCTAAATCATCAGACGCACCAACACGGCTGAAACATTTATCAATCAGGCCGATATGCGCACGATCTGCGGGAACAAATGACCCGATATGCGCCATAATCGCAATAAGCGCGTTCTGGCGCAGAAAAGTCGACTTACCCGCCATATTCGGCCCGGTTAGAAGCCATAATCGCTGTTCAGGGTTCAATTTGCAGTCATTTGGTACGAAAGGTTGCGCCTGTTTTTGAAGCGCTTTTTCAACAACAGGGTGCCTGCCGCCCTGAATATCGAAACGTCGCGATTCGTCTATGCTTGGCCGCGTATAATTCATCTCTCTTGCCAAATCTGCCAAGCCTGCAAATACATCAATTTGTGCAACCGCATGAGCAATGCGCCCGACATCATTCGCCATATCATTAAGCCGCGCGACAAAATCATCAAAAATCTGCACTTCTAATGCGCTAATCTTATCGTCTGCGCTGGCAACATCGCGCTCTAACTCTGAAAGCTCCGCCGTTGTAAACCGCACCGCATTCGCCAGTGTCTGCCTATGGATGAAAGGATTCGATGCAGAAGAAGCATCATCATCAGCCTTAACCATTAACGCATCGGCATGTTTCGATGTCACTTCAACAAAATAGCCCAATACATTGTTAAACTTAATTTTTAAACGATCAATACCCGTCAGTTTTTGGTATTTGCCCTGTAATTCAGCGATCAATCCCTTACTACCGGTTTTCAGCTTGATCAGCTTATCAAGCGGTGCAGAATAGCCCGCGCGCACAAACCCGCCATCGCGAACAAAAGTTGCGGGCTCATCAATAATTCCTAAACGCAATTGATCAAGTAAATCAGCAAGTTTCGGCGGATATTGAAGATCATTTAAAGTGTCTGAAAAAACCGCACTCAAATCTTTGTTGTTCTGAATTTCCGCACGCAGGATTTCAGTTTTGATCAGCCCGTCACGGATCATGACCAAATCCTTCGGCCCGCCGCGCCCGACACTCAACCGAGCCAAAGCGCGATGCATATCAGGCACACCTTTTAAAAGGCCGCGCAAATCGCCACGCAAATCATCATGTTTTGCAAGGCAATCAACACGATCAAGCCGCGCATTAATCGCCGTGACATTTGCCAACGGCGCGGAAACATAGGCCTGTAACAGCCGCGCACCTGCACCTGTCACAGTGTGATCTAAAACATCAAGGAAGCTGCCTTTTTTATCACCCGACAGCGTGCGCGTTAATTCCAGATTGCGCCGCGTCGCCCCGTCAATATCCATGACTTGATCAGCCGCCATCTTTACAGGGCGCTGAATATGCGGCGTTTTCCCTTTTTGAGTACGCAAAATATAATCAATCAACGCACCTGCCGCAGAAATTTCGGCGCGGCTGAAATCACCAAAACTCTCCAGCGTATCAACATCAAATAACCGTTTAAGATAACCGTGCGCATTTTCGCTGTTAAACAAGGTCGTATCATGCACCGAAACCTTATCCAAAAACGGCGTCAGCGTATCTGACAATTGATCCTTCACAATATCATTGAGCAAAACCTCACTCGGATCAACACGCTCCAACAGACTCGGAACCGCGCGATAATCAACATTCTGCGTTGAAAAACTGCCCGTGGACAAATCAACCCAAGCCGCGCCGCACACACCGCCAATATCAGAAAGACTGCACAGATAATTATTTTGCCGTGAATCCAGCAAATGATCTTCGGTCAACGTACCGGGCGTAACAATTCGAACCGCCGCACGATTAACCAAAGCCGTTGAAACACTGCGCCCCTCGCGCTTGGCACGCGCTTTCGCTTCCTCAGGCGTTTCGGTCTGCTCACAAATCGCAACCTTATGTCCCGCCTTGATCAGTTTCGCAAGATAAGCCTCATAGGAATGATGCGGCACACCACACATCGGAATATCATCGCCGTTAGACTTACCTCGTTTTGTTAGCGTAATATTCAAAACATCAGCGGCAATAATGGCATCTTCATAAAACAGCTCGTAAAAATCCCCCATGCGGTAAAATAGCAAACAATCCGCATGCTCTTGTTTTAAAACATGAAACTGCGCCATCATCGGGGTGTGGCCTTTATCTAAAAAGGCGGCCATTTTATCATCTAAGCCAAGCTCGGAATCGTCTTGGGGATCACTCTGTAATGCGGAGCCTTGGGCGCGCATAGTAACTCTATCTTTCTTTTAAAATTCAAAGACGTAAAAGCGAATCTTTATTCCGTACCTGTAGAGCCGAAACCGCCCTCACCACGCTCGCTGTTATCATCGATATCTTTAACAATCTGCCAGTCAACATGGCTAAATCGTTCAACAACCATTTGTGCAATGCGCACACCGCGCTGAACGGTATAGGGCTCTTGTCCGTGATTGATCAAAATCACCTTAATTTCACCGCGATAATCGGCATCAATGGTTCCCGGTGTGTTCAAAACAGTCACACCGTGATTAATCGCCAAACCCGAACGCGGACGAATCTGTGCTTCATATCCTTTCGGCAAGGCAATAGACAAGCCTGTGGGTATCAACGCACGCTCGCCTGGGCCAAGCTCTAATGCTTCTTCTAAAGCCGCCGTTAAATCCATACCCGCTGATTGCGACGTTGCATAGCTTGGCAATTTAAGGCCGACAGCATTTTTCAGCGGCTTTACCGCAACCCGAATGTCATCTTCATTGATAAATTCGTCTAAATCCGGTCGCTCATCAGTCATGCTTAAAATGCTCCGTTATCTTTTTCGTTAAAGCATGCGCAATATCACGCTTGCTTGCTTTTTCCCAAGGTTCAAAATGATCATATGATATGAAATATATTTGATTCTCGTCGCGACCAAAAGCCTTTTCCGCTCCATTCTCATCCGCTCCAACCTCATTCGCAATAATCCAGTCACACCCTTTGCGCTTTAATTTATCCTGCGCATGCTCTTTCATCTTCTCAGTTTCTGCGGCAAACCCGATAACCAGATTGGGACGAAATTTATCATGCTGAGAAAGTGCCTGAAGAATATCAGGGTTTTTAACCATCTTTAGAGTAAGGTCATCAGCGCCGTCTTTCTTTTTCATCTTTTGATCTGAAAAGGCTTGAGGCTTCCAATCGCCCACTGCTGCGGCGCAAATGGCAATATCACACGGCAACGCCTCTAAACACGCATCCATCATCTCTCGTGCACTTTGTACCGAAATTGTTTGAACGCCTTGAACGTGTGGAAGAGCTGTTGGGCCGCTCACCAAGGTCACATCCGCGCCCGCATCGCGCAACGCCGCGGCAATCGCATGCCCTTGCTTTCCTGAGGAGCGGTTTCCGATAAAGCGGACGGGGTCAATTGCCTCGTATGTCGGGCCGCTCGTCACCAGAGCCTTTCGCCCCTTTAGCGGGCGTTCAAAAAAAAAATCTTTGATCGCGTCGAAAACTTCTTCGGGCTCGGCCATTCGCCCCAGACCCGTTTCACCGCAGGCCATCTCACCTTCATTCGGGCCGACCACATGGACACCACGGCTTTTCAGGAGCTCCAGGTTATCTTGAGTAGCCGCCGCATGCCACATTTCAGGATTCATCGCGGGCGCAATCATAATCGGTTTATTAGAGGCGAGCAGGGTGGTCGATGCCAAATCATCTGCATGACCATGCGCCATTTTCGCCATAATATCCGCTGTGGCAGGGCAAACCAGAACAAGATCGCATTCGCGACTCAAGCGGATATGTCCCATCTCCGCCTCATCGGTGAGAGACCACAAATCACCATAAACTTTATTTTCTGAAAGTGAGGAAACACTAAGCGGTGTCACAAATTGCGATCCGCCCTTTGTTAAAATACAGCGTACGTCACCACCGCTTTTCTTGATCAGGCGAATAAGATCGAGCGTTTTATACGCCGCAATCCCGCCGGAAATGATCAGTAAAATACGTTTATTTTCAAACATGTTTGCCATTATGGCGCTTTTCAAAAAACTGTAAACCTAAAAAAGAAAAAGCCACGCAAAAAGCGAGGCTTTAAAATAAGATAGTAACAAGTCGCCTGGCTTATGGAATGGCCGCTTCTGCGTCGAAGTCAACGCCGGCTGCTGCAATCGCTGCCTCAGCTTCTGCTTGTGCTTCCGCTGCCGCCTGCTGTGCTGCCACTTGTGCTGCCGCTGCATCTGCAGCCGCTTGCTGTGCAGCTGCTGCATTCGCTGCGGCTGTCTGAGCCGCTGCTGCTGATTGTGCCGCTTGCGTAGCTGCTGCGTTTGCCGCCGCTTGCGCTGCCGCTGCATCTGCCGCCGCTTGTGCCGCCTGCGCTGCCGCTGCATCTGCCGCTGCTTGTGCTGCTGTCGCTTCCGCTGCTTCCGCCGCCGCAAGAGTAACATCACCTGTCGCTTGCGCCGCCGTTGCGTCAGCGTGGGCCGCTGCCGCTTGAGCTGCTGCAGAATCCGCCGCCGCTTGTGCCGCAGTCGCTTCCGCTGCCGCAGTGGTTGCCGCTGTTGACGCATCTGCCGCTGCGGTTGCATCTAAAGATGCTTGGTTCGCTGCCGAAGTTGAAACGCTCTCAGCCGCGCTTGCATTCGCTGCCGCCTGATTCGCTGCATTTGTTGCGTCTGCCGCCGCTTGTTCCGCTGCTATACGGTCTTCTTCCGCTTGGCTGGCCGCACCGAAGGCTGCACCTGCGTCAGCATCCTGACCGACAACATTCCCGTCCTCGTCATAAAAGTTACCGTCTTCATCAACGGCCTGAATTGTGACGCCGACATCTGCGTTCGCACGAACTTCTTCAACAATGTTTGTATCAGCTAGAATACCTTGCCCGACAGGTCCTGCGACACCGGCTGCATCGCCATTGGCTGCTGCAGCAACACTATCTGCCGTTGCCTGTATAGAGGCCTCAACAACGCTCGTTGCAGGTTGCTGAATTGATTCGATAAGTGCCGTACGTTCCGCCACTGATTGTTTTTGTCCTGCTGCGATCTCGGCTTCTGCAATCGCTCTGATTTCTGCTTCCGTCGGTAAATTAGCTGCAATACCGCTCGTAATGTTCGGAATATTCGCCTGAACACTTTCACGTGCCTGATTGTAACGATTTGGCCCTTCTACAGTTTGCCCATACAAACTTCCCATTATTCCGGGGGCAGGTTGTATGTTAGCTCCGGCCGCCGTTGCCGCTGCGTTGTCCAAGCTTTGTTGATGCTGTGGAACACGGGTACCTGCTGAGTCATTGTAACGCCCCATAACAGCGTCAGGATTAACGGTTAAAGTCCCGCCTTGTCGCGAAATAATCTCTTGTGCATTCGATGTGTTCGGGAATGCGAGTATCGCGATGGCACCTGCGGCCAAAACGGTTGTTGAAAAAATAACGGATTTTTTAAAGCTGCTCATTTTGGGTACTCTCCTGACCTCATAATTGGGCGAAAATTTCGATATACATATAATAATGCATGTTTTTTACTGTCACTGTCAAATAAAAACAAAATGACAAATACAGGCAATATTTAGGATGATGCTTTAAATCCTTGATGAATTGCAGCGATACCGAACGATAAATTACTATATTTTACACGTGAAAAACCGGCATTCTCCATGCGCTTGGCTAATTTTCGCTGAGACGGGAACTTGCGTATACTTTCAACCAAATATTGGTAACTATCGCGGTCTTTCGCCACTTTTTCGCCCAAAAACGGAATAACATTGTAAGAATAGACGTCATAAGCCTTCGCAAGCGGAGCGGGGCGCACCTGACTGAATTCCAAGCAAAAGAAGCGCCCCCCCGGCCTTAAAACGCGATACGCTTCGGCTAAGGCCGTATCAATGTGGGTAACATTACGCAGGCCGAACGCAATCGTATAAACATCAACGCTATTATCCTGTAACGGCAAAGATTCGGCGTTTCCTGTAACCCAATCGAAATCATTAAGCCACCCCTTATTGTAAGCGCGATCTCGCCCGACACTAAGCATATTATCATTCAAATCACAAAGCGTGATTTTTGCTTTGTTTCCTACTTTGTTGCGAATGCGAAAGGCAATATCACCCGTGCCGCCTGCGACATCCAAATAATGTATCGGACGATCACCGATCATCGCGCGCGGGCGAATCATACGAATCAAACGATCTTTCCAAAGGCGGTGAATGCCGCCGCTCATAAAATCATTCATCAGGTCATACTGATCCGCCACGCTGTCAAAAACGCCAATTACGCCTTCGGTTTTTTCCTCGGCGCTGACCTCTTTATCCCCAAACCATGATTTTTCAGGGTTTTGCATATGATTTTATCCTGTCTTTGCATCTCAATAATGCTAGTACTTAGCATATGAAATTAGCAAAAGCTATGGTTACAGTTGCCGGAATGACGGGCCTTTCACGCATCGCTGGGTTTGTGCGTGATATCTTAACCGCGGCTTATTTAGGGGCAGGGCCGATAGCAGATGCGTTTTTTATCGCGTTAAAGCTGCCCAATTTCTTCCGCCGCGTCACTGCAGAGGGCGCATTCAGCATCGTCTTTGTCCCGCTTTATTCAAAGAAAATCGAAAACGAAAACCAAGCTGAGGCTGATAAGTTCGCCAGTAATGCATTCGCGGTCATGCTAACGGCGCTATCAGTTTTCACGCTTCTGGCTCTGCTTGCGATGCCGTTGGTCATCATGGCAATCGCCCCGGGCTTCATCGATGAACCCGATAAATTTGACCGCGCGGTTGAATTTTCTCGTATTACGTTTCCGTATCTTTTGCTCATGTCGTTGACTGCGTTACTCGGCGGTGTGATGAACGCGATTGATCGTTTTGCACCTTTTGCATTCGCACCTGTTCTGTTTAATATCAGTCTGATTGCGGCTCTCCTGCTCAGCACACATTTTGAAACAGTCGGGCATGCTTTATCTTACGGGTTGCTTTTTGCAGGCATTCTGCAGTTCGTTTTCCTCTGGGTATGTGCAAAACGCGCAGGCATAAAAATAAAGCTAACGCGGCCAAAGCTAAACGCAGACATGAAAAAGGTCTTTCGCTTGATGGGACCTGCAGTCATCGGCGCAGGCGTAATCCATATCAATCTGTTTGCCGATCTCATTCTCGCATCCATGCTACAGGGCGGCGCAATTTCCTATCTATACTACGCTGATCGCCTCAATCAATTACCGTTGGGCGTTGTTGGAATAGCTGTTGGAACCGCGCTTTTGCCGATGCTTTCCCGTGCAATGACGAAAACTGACAGCGCAGAGGCCACGCATTTATTCAACCGCGCGCTGGAATATTGCCTGCTCCTCGCGCTTCCTGCCGCCATCGCGCTCGCTGTTATGCCGCTAACATTAATAACCGTACTATTCGAACGCGGAGCATTCACCGCCGAAGACAGCGCGGTAACCGCGAGTGTATTGCAGGCATACGCCATTGGCCTCCCTGCATATGTTGCTATAAAGGTGTTTTCAACCGCGCACTGGGCGAGAGAAGACACCAAAACGCCTGTAAAAATCTCCATCATCGCCACCATCGCGAATATCGCACTCAGCATACTACTCATCCAATTTATCGGCGTTGTCGGCATTGCACTGGCAACGGGCTTAACAGGATGGCTTCAATTTTACATGCACGTGAGCGCGCTCAAAGATCATCCGTCTGCGCACTTCGATGAGAAGTTTATTCAAAACATCCCGAAGATCGTGCTGTCATCTTGCATCATGGGCGCAGCAGTGTTTATACTCAGCGCGCTTTTGAAAGGCGCAACTTTCGAGGGCACGGCATTTATCCAAATTATCGCGCTGGGCAGTATAGTCTGCGGCGGAATAATTGTTTATGGCGCGTCTGTTTTGGGAACAGGCGCAGTAAAACGAAACGATGTAAAGAAATATTTATTGAATAAGAAAGCGTAAAATCAATGAAACGAATTTTATCAGGCATGCAACCAACCAGCCAACTCCATATAGGCAATTACTTGGGTGCGCTAAAAAACTGGGTCGCTTTTCAAGATGAAGAAGACGCTCAATGCTTCTACTGTGTGGTCGACCTGCACGCCATTACGCTGGATTATGACCGCGAAACCTTAGGCCAAGCCACACGTGAAATTGCCGCGGCCTACATGGCTGCAGGGATAGACCCTGAAAAGTCTGCTCTGTTCGTTCAATCTCATGTGCCCGAGCACTCTCAGCTGATGTGGTTGCTCGCAACCATGGCGCAAATGGGCAAGCTTGAGCGTATGACTCAGTTCAAGGACAAGGCGGGTAAAAATAAAGAACGCGCGGGGCTCGGCTTGTTTGCCTATCCCGTGCTCATGGCCGCGGATATCTTAGTATACAATGCGACACACGTCCCTGTAGGCGAGGACCAAAAACAGCACCTTGAGCTGACCCGTGATCTGGCGTCGACTTTTAACACGCGCTACAACACGGATTTACTGATCCGGCCCGAGCCGATGATTGCAGGGCCCGCACCCCGTGTGATGTCTTTGCGTGACGGTACATCAAAAATGAGCAAATCTGACCCGTCCGATATGACGCGGATCAACCTGACCGATGACGCCGATATGATTGCCAAGAAAATCAAAAAGGCAAAAACCGATCCCGACCCGTTGCCCGAAACTTTAGATGAATTGAAAGACAGGCCTGAGGCGCTAAACCTTGTGACCCTCTACGCGGCGTTTGATGATTGTTCAAAAGAAGACGTCCTAAAACAATATGCCGGCCAGCAATTCGGCGCGTTCAAACCTGCACTGGCAGAGGTAGCAATCAACCATCTGGAGCCGATTACAAAACGCCTGAATGACTTACTGGCCGAGCCCGATCACATTGACGCATCACTCGCTACAGGTGAAATTCACGCGCGTGAAGTGGCCGAAGACACACTCAAAAAAGTACAAGATGCAATGGGCTTTCTTTAAGAAAAACATTACGCGCCTGATGTTTAAGAAATATAGTTAAAGAAGGTGTTTGCATTTTTTTTATGAAAAGAGCACAATAGCAAGCGTAATTTATACTTTAAAACATTAATCAAACAGTATCTTAACGTTTTAATTATATAAATAATACGAGTGAGTAAAACCAACAACACGACGAAAAAACTAGGGCAGAGTAATATGAAGTTTTCAATCAAATCATTTTTGTTTGGCGCGGTAACATGTGCTTTCATTCTTGGGGTGAGTTTCACACCCGCACAGGCAGAAGTCTTTCACGTTGAAAGCGATGAGGGCGGGTTCACCGTAACCTTTCCTGACACATGGAAAGTTATCACAAATCAAAAGCCAGATGATAAAATTACAATCGCAGGTCCGGGAAAGTTCGAATTTGCAACCTGCCGCGTACGTGTTCGTCAAGACAGACGTTTCGTTATTTTCCCTAGCCAGTTCGACGATGAAATACAAAGATTAGCCTTTAGCCGCAAATTCTGGGACAATTATGTCGGTGAGTACGACAACGTAAACATCGATGCTTTCAAAGATAACTCAGGTTTAGGCCAAGGGCACGCAACAATGGCCGAAGTAACATTCGACACAGCCGAAGGCGCCATCGTCCGTAAACGTGGCTTGATGTTCGCAACTCTTTATCACGACCACCTGTTCGTTGTTGATTGTTCTGCGGAAGAGAGTGTTTACAGCAAATGGCGCCCGACATTCTTAAGCATTGTAAAGTCAGTCAGCTTTGAACCATTACGCGATCGTTACAGATACGGCCACTACAGAAGCATGGATGAAAAAGACGCTTTGGAAGTAGAAGGCCCGACAGAATTAGATATCTATAAATTCTAGATTGTAAATTTCGATAATCAATCCAAAAGCACGCTATCCACGGTAGTGTGCTTTTTTTTATGCTCAAGGTGATGTAGTGTACTGTTTTAACTACAAAACGATAAAAAGATTATGTGTGCAGGTATCCGCGATTTTATATTCGCATTAATTTTCGTGCTTCTTTTAGGCATGGTGATGAGCAAGACATCTTCTGCAGATTCGGATATACTGTCTGACCTCGTTAAAGCAGATAAAAATGATCATGTCGCGATAGAGAGCCTTTTGGAAGAATATAATCAGGAACGTTACGTGCCATTTTTCCAACAGCAAGCGAAACTTGGGAGTGCCGCCGCAAAATATTGGTTGGCTCAAAAATATATGGATGGAGAAATAATCAATCACGACATTGTCGAGGCAGAAAAACTGTACATTGAAGCAGCAAACCTAGGAAACGCGGCCTCCCAACTGCGGTTGTATTTTCTATATTCAAGTGGGGCGTGGGGTCAAGACATGCGCGGAATATATAAAGATGAAGAAAAGGCAGAAAAAAATTTAAATAAGGCAATAAAAGCAGAATATCCACCAGCCATAAAAGTCCGTGATCCTAAAAAAAAATCTAACGTTGTTGCTAATTATAAGAAGACAGAGGTTTTAAATATTAATGACGCAGCGCAACGTGATGACTTTTTAGAATTATATGATATCTACGAATATATACGTAAAAGTAAAAATGCCTGTGAAATTGGAAGCTTTACAGAGACGAGCTGCATCTGCGATTTAAAAGAAGAGGGCAAGATATTTAAATCTCTTTTGGATAGTGCCCTTGAAAGAAACCCCGACTGGAAAAACAAAATGCTGAAATTTAAAACCGAGTTCATAGGAAAGTACGGAGTGTCTCACAAAAGTGTGTCGATGAGCTTTTCTGTGTTTGAAATAATGGCGGAACGCTTCCAATCAAAATGGTGTATCAGAAATGAAACTTTATAAAATGAAAAATTTTTTTTTGATTTTAACTCTTCTTGTTTGCATGCCGGGATCAGCAGGCGCGCGAAAAGAATCTAACGATAAGTACGCAAACATTTACGAGATTCCTTTTTCTTTAAACATTAAAAAAGGCACAACTCTTCAAGATTACATGAAATATGTTTTTTTGGAGCTACAAACCGTTTTGGTATCTGCGCCAAGGATAAGCTTTCTTAACGAAAATGGTAATGTGACCAGAGAAAATCTGGAATTTTACAAACGCTACGCAGCTAAAGAAGTTGTTAAGGAGCAGAAATGGAAACTAACAAAATACAATAAGAATAACGACGATAACATTTCGCTAGAAGAGCTTGCTTTTTGGTATGGTTATGAATACGAAGACGTCGTTAACCTCTATAACACGATGCAGGAACACGGTATTTCGGCGGAACCCATTTTTACTCCGCTGGTACAAAAACTGAAAGGAGAAAAAATAAAGCATTTTCAGCCAAAACAGTTTGCTGACAAGATAATCCCTTTATTTATTGCGCTTGATTTAAACAAAGACAAAAAAGTCGACCAAAACGAAATACAGACGCCTGAAAAAAAAGCGTTTGCAAAGATAGCCAACAAAAACATCGCAAAATTCGAAGCATATTTGTCGCTTTCCGAAAACAAAAACAAGACCAGCCTCGAAGAAATACACCACTCTGCAACCAAAGCTTTCAACACATTAGATGTTCTGAATCGGGATAAAGTATTGGATGACAGAGAAATGCAAATATACCGTGACGCAAACCTACCAAAACCTGATTGTGATCGGGCTGCAATGGCCTTAAATAGCGATAATGCTTATACGTATTTTCTCGGCGTACATCGGGGTTCGGTTATCGCACCTGTTAATTTTAACAATCATTCTTATGAAGAAACAAATGTTGTTGAGGTAAATATAGAGAAACAAAAAACACCCTTAAATCTTGTTCTTTTCAGCACAAGGAATACTGTTTGGTCAATTAAAGGCGACACACCCTCTATCAAAAAAATACTTTCCTTTGCACCTGCCAGAGCTTTCTCAGACGATGTTGTATTCGCCGGCATTCAAGGGGTGGAGAAAGATAAGGTTTCTTTTGCCGATTACAGAAAATGTTTCAGTGTTCAACTGCCACACAAAAATTTCACACAATATGAGAATAACGTCAAACTAAGAAAAATACGTGGAATTACAAAGAAACTATCAGGCACGTACCCGCACCTTATAAAAGCTGTAACTGAAGCTGAAGCATTCCAAATTAAAACGGCTCCTGAAATAAACGTGCAGATGAACGCCACGGAACAAAACAAGCCAAAAAATATAAAAGAGATTTACTGGAAAGAATTTCTAAAATGGAGACCCGGCGGCTATAGGGAGCTGGACGATAGAAAAATCGTAACAAATGCTTATGTATACAACCCCGAATACAAACCATATTGGTTGGGTGCCGGACAACTTGAAAGCGAAGGTGTGATAGAACTGCTTGACGTTAGCAAAGAAAAAAAGAGAGCTGTCTTTCTTGTTAAAAAAGACATGAAAGCTTTTCCTGCTCAGCCGTTGAGTTATAGTTTCTCCTTCATACTTGATCACAAAGATATAAAGCTGCCGACTACGAGCTTAACGCAAATGACAAGAAACGTTTGCGTCATGACAAGAGACGGAGAGCCCGTAATAAACGAAGATGTATGCAAGAATTCTGATCTTCTAAGCTTGAAGCCAAAAGTAGAAGAGAAACCTTCAGGTGCTGTATACGTTTCCCTACCCAAAACTTTGCCTGTATTTCCTGACGGAAAAAGAAAGCTTCGAATAAAACTAGACATAGATAACGAAAGGTGTGCGAAAGCTTACCATAACAAGAGTGCGGACAAGTGTGTATTCAATCCCGAAAAATCACAAAAATCTCCTTCATTTGTAGGCTTTGATATTACCCCCAGAGTAGAGGGGGAGTTATCTTGGGCAAATGGTGGAGTTTTAGAATTTGCGCCACACCAAGAGTGGACGCCAAGCCAGATATATGGAATCAGACTAAATTTGGATGGTTTGGGTGTATCATCTAATGTCTCAATTAACGGAGAAAGAGAGGCAAAGGCTAACTTCCATGCATCGCCCGTTAAAATAACAGCAGATAACTTAGAGATTAAAGCAGATCCGGAAAACACGAAAGAAAAGCTCCTTTATGTCGACATATCAACAAATTATGAGATAGATAGCTTGCGAGCTACGCTGTTTCATATAGGAGAGGGGGCTGTAAAGACAGATGATCGTCTTCACCATCATGAGACGTACAAAAAACTAAAAACGAACGTTTTGAACCATGTGAACGATGAGGGTTACACATGGATGGGACAACTAAAGCTGAATGGTAACGAAGCAAAACTGGAAATTAAATTACCAAAAGATGAAGAGGGCTTGAAGCCTACGCACTTATTGTTAAACCAGGCGGAACTAGGAAAGTTTCCGATAGGAGAAACGCGCGCAGTTTGGCTTCCTCTCTTCGCTAAAGAAGAGAAGCTGCCAGAAAATGCGCAGGCTTTCATCAAAAAAGCAATTCAAGGCAATGCATTTGCGCAAAGAAAAGTAGGAAAGGCATATTTCGAAGGCCTCTCTGACAGAAGAAATGAAGAAAAATCCGTAACGCATGCGCGCAGCTGGCTGGAAAAGTCAGCTCGACAAGGAGATGTACCGGCAATGGCCGGATTATGCGCTCTTAACTACCAGTATCGTGACAGCACGCTTGATCCATCTATTGAGGCTTATTACTGGTGTAACAAGGCAGCGGAAAAGGGAAATGCAGATGCCCAATATATGATGGGTATTTTATATGCACAAAAAACAAATGGCTTTTATGACTTAAGCAAAAAAATATACTGGTTAAATCTTGCTGCAGCACAAGATCACACACGTGCATTAAACGAGCTGGGCATTACCTATGAAACTATGAGTGAAGCGGCACAAGAACCCAATCAAAACGACTACAAAAAAGCAAAAACATACTACGAAAAGGCAATGTCACTCGGTGATGCTTATGGGATGGCTAACCTATCAAGACTGTACTATAAGGGCGTAGGTACTAAAGCAAGCTTGGAGGCCTCATACACACTTGCACGCAGAGCTTTTCTAAACGGAAAGCGTAATGATCAAAACACAAATTCAGTAGCCGGATACCATATCGCAGGCGTTTTGTTGGAAAAATATAAGCCGGAAAAGGATTATCGAAAAAGAGCCGCAAAAATAAAGAAGCACGTTTTCCATGATTTTAAAGAGCCGTACATGAGAGCATGGATCGCATTTGCCATTTCGAGGTATTGGCAAGGTAGACCTGAGATTTTAGAGATTGCCAATAAAGTCGCAACGGATCAGGCGAAAATTACACCCAACATACCCGAAGTTGTATATACGCAAATACACATAAATCTTGAAAGCAATTATTACATCGGTGACCAGTACGAGCCAAATGCCAGAGACAGAGCGATTGAAGACTTGGAAAAGTTACAAAAAAACGGGTATTTTGATTTATCCGTAGCCTCCAAACTGAACTATCTTTATCTTAGCAAGCGAGATTACAAGCGTGCGAAGGAACATCTCCGATCTCTCAAGTGGGATCGTTATTTCACCACTGACGAATTGAGCAACCTCAATAAAAGGTTTATCAAAAAAGGAACAAGAATTACGGGCAGCATGAGAGAATCAGAAGATCCTGCTGATCAACGAGCGGTTGCTAAATACGACCGAGAACAAAAAGAAAATGTTGATAAAGATAATAAGTGGCATCTTGAACAGGTAAGAAAAAATCCTAAGCATGCATGGACGCACGGAAATTATGCAAGTTTCCTGCTGCACAGAATGGATGATTACGATGGTGCTATTAAGTATGGTCAAAAGGCCTTGAGTCTTATGGACTACGGTATGGCAAGGCAGGTCGTGGGAACAGCATATCTTGCAAAAGCATCGCAACTTTTTAAAAACAAACAAAATCCGGATGAAGTGGAAAAATATATAAAAAAGGCAAAACAAATTGGCCTAAGTACGAGTGGCATTAAAAGCTACTGCGGAAATTTCTGTGATGATATAAGAAGCATGTTTAAAGCTTATGAAAAAGATAAATCGAAAAAACCGATTTAGTAAGAGACTGAAGTACGTTGTATGACATAAATCTTGCATAAAAACTGTGTGGATTATATGACTAAAGAATAAGAACACGTTGCTGTAAAAACAGCGCACGCACCCCTTGGACCAGAACATGCAAATATACCTTCCCATCGCGGAGATGAGCATCGCCATAGAATATGTCTTTCTATTGGGGGCGTTTGTGGGGTTTATTTCGGGAATCTTCGGTGTTGGTGGCGGGTTTCTGACCACACCTTTACTTATATTCATGGGTATACCATCCGCCGTCGCCGTTGGAACACAAGGCAGCCAGCTTGTCGCGTCAGGCGTGAGCGGTGTGATGGGCTACTGGCGACGCGGGCACGTGGATTTTCTGGTCGGGATTATCATGCTGGTCGGCGGTATAATCGGCGCCGTCTTAGGAATTATATTCTTCCAATACATTAAATATCTCGGGCAGATCGATCTCATAATTGCGCTTCTCTATATTATATTATTGGGCTCTATCGGCATCATGATGTTATTCGAAAGCGTCTTTACGATGTTTAAGAAAAAAACCATGAAGTCAGAATTCAACCGACTGAAATCCCCGTCTCTAATCTCGCGTCTTCCCTATAAAATTCGTTTCCCGCGATCCAAATTATATGTCAGTATTTTTGTCCCGGGCGGCATAGGCATGGTGAGCGGATTCTTGGTTTCAACGATGGGCGTAGGCGGAGGGTTTCTGCTCGTTCCCGCGATGATTTATATCTTGGGCATGCCTCCGCTACTGGTCGCAGGAACATCCCTGTTCCAAATTATCTTCACCAGTGCATTTTCCACCGTGATGCACGCAACCGTCAGCAACAGCGTTGATATTTTATTGGCAGTGATTTTAATTCTGGGTGGCGTCATCGGCGCAAAAATCGGCGTGCTCGCATCAGGAAAAGTCACAGGCGCGAAGGCACGTATTATTTTAGCACTACTCGTCCTCAGCGTTTGCGGACAGCTTTCAATTCAACTCTTCCACAAGCCTTTCAATTTCTTCGTGATAGAGGAGGTTGAATGATTACGCGATATCTTTTCGTAATCACGCTCTTTGCTGTGATCGGAGCAGGTTCACAGCTTCGTGCTGAAACTGCAAATGCCGAGCAGCCGCCCCCGATTATCATAAAACCGGAAACATTGGTGGTAGAGCCCGCGGCGCCTGAGGAAGACCAAAACATACAGCCGGCCTTTAACAATGCCCTAAGTATTGAGCTGGCACAGGTTAAAATCGGTGTTTCAATGGGCTTCGCAGGCTCATATGTACGTGTCTTCGGCGATCGTCGCGACCCTGATACGGATGTCATCATCACCATAGAGGGGCCTAAAAAAGATGTAACCATCTGGAAAAAAGAACGGATCATGGGTGCATGGGTTAATCGGTATTCTATGCGCGTAAAAGACGTTCCCGCATACTATCAATACGCACTCAGCGCGCCACTCACAAAAACGTCGATTGAAGGCATCGTTACAGAGCGCAACATCGAAACAGCGGCCTATATAAGCAATCTTGATGCTGAAATCTCCGCAGAACAACAAAAAGAAAAATTTGTAAAATCATTGATTAATCAAAAAATTGAACAAGAGCTTTTTTTTACAGAGCCTGAAAACTTCACCTTTTTAAATGATCACTTCTTTAAGGTTCATTTTCGCATACCGCCATCGGCATTAACGGGCGAATACGTGATTAAAAGCTTTCTTATAAAAGACGGGAAAATAGTGCAGCGTGATGAAGATACGCTTGTTATCGAGCAAATTGGTGCGAATGCCTTTATAAACAACGCGGCAAAAGAATACAGCCTGATCTACGCATTGATCTGTATCGCATTTGCCATGTTTTCAGGCTGGTTAATCAGTGTTATAAAAGTAAAACCCTAATGGCGCAGGCAAAAATCGGAGCGATGTAAAATGGCGATTGAACAAGCTAAGATTGAAAAGAAAGGTGTTTTTCTTGTTGTTGTCGATTCAACAGAAGAATGCGCGAAAGCCATTGATTATGCATGCTATTACGCCAATGCTCAAAACGGCTATGTCGCCTTACTAAATGTCATAGCCGACCAGTCCGCAGTGATGAACTGGCGTGATATTGAAAAAAGAATTCGTAAAGAAGCACGCGAGCAAGCCGAACAAATGATTTGGGAATCAGCCGGTCGCGTTCTACAAAACACAGGAAAAATTCCAATTGCATGTATCGAAGAGGGCAGCGACCGAAGCGATATCATCGTTGATATGATTGAACAGAATGAAAATATCGTAGGCCTTGTTCTGGCATCGGCGGCGAATTCGTCAAAACCCGGCCCATTGGTTGATTATTTCTCGGGCAAAGGCATGGCCAGGCTGCCCGTACCGCTTTTGATCGTTCCCGGGCACCTAAGCGAAATCGGCGAATAGTGAGAGCCAAGAGCCAGTCAGGCACAACAGAAAAAGAGAATAAAGATGTTTATCCAAACTCAAGACACACCAAACCCCGCAACAGTGAAATTCATACCGGGCGTCGAGATTTTAAAAGACGGTACACTTGATTTTGCCTCACGCGCAGATGCGGCGAAATCACCGCTAGCCTTACGCCTGTTTGGCATCGTCGGCGTTGTCCGCGTGTTTCTGTCGACGGATTTTGTATCCGTCACGAAGGCCGATGATACAGATTGGTCAATGCTAAAGCCTATGGTGCTGGCCGCCCTGATGGAACATCTTTCAACCGAACAACCCATCATGGAAGAGGGGTACAATAATAAACAGGAAGACCAAGGGCATAACGACAGCGAAGAAGACACAGAGATAACCAAACAAATCAAAGAGCTGTTGGATGAACGCGTGCGACCGATGGTCGCGATGGATGGCGGTGATATTGTATTTGATAAATTCGAAGACGGCATCGTCTATCTCCGCATGCAAGGCGCGTGCTCAGGCTGCCCCAGCTCGACCGCAACGCTGAAATCAGGGATAGAAGGCATGCTGCGCCACTATATCCCTGAAGTCATCGAAGTGCGTCCAACACCTGATTACTTTTAAAGTCCATGATCACGCTCGCGATTGACAGCACAATGAACGGATGCGGCGTTTGCGTCTTTGATGCTAACGAAGGCGTAAAAGCACAAAAAACACGCGAAATCAGTCGCGGGCAGGCCGAACACCTTATGCCCATGATCGAAGGCACGCTGAAAGAGGCTGATAAAACATACCAAGATTTAAATTTGATCGCCGTAACACATGGTCCCGGCGCATTTACAGGCATGCGCATAGGGATAGCAACTGCAAAAGCTCTGGCTCTCGCCCTGAATATACCGGCGATAGGTGTCTGCACTTTGGAGGCCGTCGCAACAACGGCATCTAAAAAAAACGATATTCCACAAAATGAAAATCTGTGTGTGTTGCTCGAAACAAAGCGTAAAGATTTCTATATTTACCAGCGCAAAAATCAAAAATGGTCTGAAAAGCAAACAGCCTCTTTTGACGAAGTTACAGAGGCGTTAGACTCTGAACGTCATTGGAATATTGTCGGGGATGCTTTTGATCGCTTCAACGCAGAAGCCAAAAGGCAAGGTATGAATAAGAAATTTGAACATCTGAATATTACAAATATGCTAATGCCAAGCCCGCAGTGCATTGCAGAAATAGGAATAGAAAATTATGAAAAAATGAAAAAAGCAGGCAATGAGCGACCAAAAGTAACGCCCGTTTATTTAAGGCCTCCGGATATCGGAACACCGAAGACAAAAATGCGAAAAATCGCAAAAAAATAAATATATTTATGTTGGGTCAAGGCATAAAAAACGTTATAGTCGCACGCTATTTAGAGGGGAAACTCAAACATAAGAAAAAAGAAATCTAATGGACGATCAAAATAATAACCAAAATGATAAAATCTTGGAACTTGCGGCGCAACTTGCGTCTGCCTACCTCAGCAAAAACCCTGTGAGTGTTGAGGATATCCCTGCTGTTGTTAATCAAGCATACGCTGCGTTAGAAAATATCGGTGAAACAACGCCGACCATCGCAGAGCGCCCGCAGCCCGCCGTGCCAATTAACCGTTCAATCACGCCCGACTTCTTGATTTGTCTCGAAGACGGTAAAAAGCTGAAAATGCTGAAACGCCACCTTAAAACGGCCTATGACATGACGCCTGAGCAATATCGTGAGCGCTGGGGCTTGCCTGCTGATTATCCGATGGTTGCGCCCAATTACGCGGCCAAAAGAAGCAAACTGGCCAAAGATATCGGCTTAGGCACACGTAACTAATCTGAAAATTTAAGAGTTAAGCGCGATGGAGCGTTTACGCGCAGCATCCAATGCCTGTGTCAAAACGTCCTGATACCGCCCATCCATCAGAACATCGAGCGCGGCCTGCGTTGTCCCGTTCGGGCTGGTCACATTTTCGCGCAAGACCGAGGCGGGCGTTTCGTGATCATTCTCGGCAAGCGCAGCACTGCCAATAACGGTTTGCCGCGCTAGCTTCATCGCAAGCTCTTGATCCAAGCCAATCTGTTCCCCCGCCTTGGCTAAGGCTTCAATCATGTAAAAAACATAAGCAGGGCCACTGCCCGAAAGTGCGGTGACGCGATCCATATCGCTCTCATCATCCAGCCAAACGCAATCCCCCACTGCACTAAGCAACGTCTGCGCGCAAGCCAGATCTTCGGCGTGGCAATGGCTGTTTCCAATCGCTGCGCTAATGCCTTTTGCAACAGCAGCAGGCGTATTTGGCATGGAACGCACGATACTGCGAGAACCCAAAACATGCTCCAAACGTTCTAGGCTTTGCCCCGCTGCAATAGATAATACTAAGCAGTGAGCAGGCAGAACATTGCCCAAATCGCCACAGGCATCAGCCAGAACCTGTGGCTTTACCGCCAAAATAAGAACATCAATATCTGATAGGGCATCGACTTTAACCTGATCGTTATACGTCACGCGCTGATCATCAAGAAACGCTGGTTCAATAGGGGTGGGGTCAACGACAAATACAGAAGCAACGGCATCATCCTGAAGCCAGCCGCGCAACATCGCGCCGCCCATCTTGCCGCAACCAATCAGGCATGCTTTGTATTTCTGCGCTTGGATATCAGGACTCACCGACTGTATCCATCATCGCTAAAGACAACTGACCCTCATCTAGGTTTGACACACGCGCTAACATATCGAAAACGAAAGCATACTGCTCACACTGTGTTAGAGAGACGTCAACCATATGTGATATAACCGCACTCTCACGCTCCGGAACAAAATCAGGACATAAGAACGTATAGCGATAGCAAGGAGACAGACTCTCTTGCCCGATTTCAAAGTGCCCCAGCCAGAGGTTTTTATTCATCTCAGAAATCGCCCGATAGGCCAAGTCACTGTTTGTTTTATCGATATTCATGTCATATTGGCAATAAATCTGCAGAGATTTTAGGCTGTCTTGCCAGATGAAAACCAAACGATACCCGCAATTTTCACCCGCAACATCGACAACCAACTCTTCCGCGGTCGCACGTTCATAAATCCAGTTATGATTGACCAGAACATCTTCCACGCTGTCCAGAGGGTTGATTGCGCGATTTTCATGTTCAAAAAGTTCCAGAGCCATAATTCTTCCAAAGTATAATTATATTGACGAATAACGCAGTTTTAACGGGTTATTTCTTAAGGGATGCGACCTCTTTTTTCAGCGCGTCACATTCAGCGCGCAACGCCTCAACGACAGCCTCTAAGCGTTCAAAATCCTCACGCGGAACCAAATCCATCTCCTGCGCGATGTGGTCAACCTTTGCGCGCAACGCCTCACTGGCCTGCTTGCCAAGATCACTGGCAACACCAACCGCTCCGCCTGCAATACGCGCTGCATCATCGAGGATTTTTTCCATGATTCTTGTATCCATTAATTTCTAATATTTGCCTGTGTAACATGCGAAATTATGACGACGCAAGGAGGATAAAAAGAAACCGAACAAATGCCTGTGCATGAAATTTTTAGCACGATTTTCGCTTTTTTTTTGCCCTGGATCAGAGTATGAAAAAGGCAGGAGTTTGAAATCAAATGGATTTTTCATCATTAAATATCGACCCCGTTCTATTTTCAATCGGCCCCTTTGCGGTGCGGTGGTACGCGCTGGCATATCTGGCAGGCTTCCTCTTAGGCTGGAAATACTGCCTGTCACGGGTAGGGGGCAATGAAAATGAGCGTCCCAACCGTGAGGATGTGGATAACTTTCTGACATGGGCAATAATCGGCGTTATTATCGGCGGGCGTCTTGGTTATGTCATGTTCTATCAGCCCGGATATTATTTAGAAAACCCGGGCGAAATTTATAAAGTATGGCGCGGCGGCATGTCATTCCATGGCGGAATGCTGGGTGTGATGATCGCCATGTTCGGTTACGCATCAAAACATAAAATTGAAATTTTCAAGCTCTCTGATATCGTCTGTTCTGCCGCGCCAATTGGTTTGTTTTTCGGGCGCTTAGCAAACTTTATTAATGCAGAACTTTACGGACGTATAACAGATAAGCCGTGGGGCGTAATTTTCCCCGGGCAAACCGAACCCCGCCACCCGAGCCAACTTTACGAAGCGGTCTTAGAAGGGCTCGTTCTTTTCCTCATCCTCTATATCTTGTCAAAGAAGGGGGCAAAATCAGGCATCATTACCGGTGTTTTCCTCATGGGCTACGGCATGTTCCGCGCCCTTGTCGAATTTGTACGCGAACCCGACCCGCAAATCGGCTTGATCGGCGGCTATATCTCCATGGGGCAAATCTTATGCCTGCCCATGATTTTGGCAGGGCTAATCGTGATTATCGTCGCCAACAAAAAATCTCAAGCTGCAAAAGACAACCATGCTTGAAGACATCATCCGAGCGCAGATAAAACAAAACGGCCCGATGCCGCTCGGCGAATTTATGAATATCGCGCTCGGCCATCCCGAACACGGCTATTACATGCGCAAAGACCCTTTTGGGAAAAAAGGTGATTTCACAACCGCACCCGAAATATCGCAAATCTTCGGCGAGTTGATCGGCGCATGGGTTTTGGATATTTGGCTACAAATGGGAAGCCCAGAATTAAAGCTGATCGAATGCGGCCCCGGTCGCGGCACATTAATGAACGATATCGTACGCATCCTCTCAAAAAATGAAAAGGCGAACGAAGCCATTAGCATGCATCTGGTTGAAACCAGCACGGCCTTGATCGCCAAACAAAAACAAGCCTTAAAAGGAACGAACGCAAACTGGTACAATCATATCGGAGACATTCCAAACGACAAACCTACCATCATCATCGCCAACGAATTCCTTGATGCTTTGCCGATCGAACAACTCAAGCGCACAGCAGGCGGGTGGATGCAAAAACACATAGTATTGGAAGAGGGCGGAGATACACTCACAGAATGCTGGCAACTCGCTCCAAAATCATTGCAAGCCGCATTACCGCAAAAAACCGTTAGTGGTGAAATCTACGAAATCGCACCTGATCGTACGCGATACGTCAAAAAATGCGCTGAAATAATAAACCAAAATAGCGGCGTGGCCTTACTTATCGATTACGGCCATACCAAAACCCACCACGGCGACACGCTACAGACCATCAGAAACCATGAATACAGCGAACTACTGAGCCATATCGGCGACAGCGATATCACCGCGCATGTCGATTTCGAAACCACGGCCAAAGCTGCGCAAAACGCAGGCGTAAAAACAACGCGTACAATAACTCAAGCCGAATTTTTAAACGCGCTCGGCGGACAAATCAGGTGCAACACCTTAACCAAGGCTGCAAAATCGCAGAAACAAGTTTTACAAATTCAAGGCGGGTATCGCCGCCTCACCGATAAAAACGAAATGGGTGATTTATTCAAAGCCCTGTGCTTTTATAAAGGTGCAATAACACCAGCAGGATTCTGATATGACGCTGAAATATTACACGGATGAAAACTTTATTGGCGCAAAAACGCCCGTTAAGCACGGCTTTTTCACGCGTAAAGGCGGCGTGAGTGAAGGTGTATACGCAGGGCTAAATTGCGGACAGGGCTCAAACGACGATCCTGGAAAAGTACAAGAAAATCTCAGCCGTGCCGCTCAAGAGTTCGGGTCATCCTCAGATCGCATCTTCTCCCCCTACCAACATCACAGCGCAGACGTGCTCTACATCAATGAACCAAACATGAACCGCATCAAGGCCGATGCCAGCGTCACCGACACACCGAGCATTTACCTTAGCGTTGTTACCGCGGACTGCGCGCCTGTTCTGTTCTATGCGCCAAATCGCGGCAACGACAACGCCCCTTTGGTCGGCGCGGCGCATGCGGGCTGGAAGGGCGCTCTGGCGGGCATATTGGAAAACACTGTCTCTGCGCTCTGCCGTTTGGGCGCGGAAGAAGCGGACATAAAAGCATGCATCGGCCCGTGCCTTGCCAAAAACAGCTACGAAGTCTCAGAAGAATTTATCGAACGATTATTAGACGACAACCCGCAAAATGAAGTGTTCTTTCACGCAGGCAGCCGCGAAGGCCATGCTCAGTTTGATCTTCCAGGCTATTGCGCCGCGCGCCTCGCCGCCGCAGGGCTTAAGCATGTTATTCTCATGGATAAAGATACCTACACCAACGAAGATGAATTCTACAGCTACCGCCGCATGACCCATAAAGGGGAAGACGATTACGGCCGCCAAATTTCACTGATCGGAATAGAAGGGGAAGTATAATGATAAAGAATAGAAATGTCGCAGAATATGTTCATAACTGCATGTTGAAATGCGGTAAAGAAATAGACAACAGTATTGATTTCGTTCAAAAGAGAGCTTCAGAAGAAGATTTCGTTGCTTACAAAAAAGCAGTATCGAAAGTATTGGGGGAAATTTTATTTGAAGTTTTGAACCCAATACATGAAAAGTATCCGGACCTAAAGCCTGAAGAGTTTAAGTAGAAGCCAAATAAATTTTCCACACCAAAATACTTGATTTATTTCAACGCTTTCCTATAGTGCGAATACCGTTTGAAAATATATCGGCAGCGCAAAAGCCGTTGTCGCCTTAACCAAAAGCAATAAGGGTCAAATCAATGATGAAATTAATTTCCGGCAATTCTAACCGTGTATTGTCTGAAAATATCTCGTCCTATCTCGATACCCCTTTGACACAATGTAGCATCAAACGATTTTCCGACATGGAGATTTTCGTTGAAGTGATGGAGAATGTCCGCGGAACAGACGCCTTTTTCATTCAATCAACATCCTATCCCGCAAATGACCATTTAATGGAATTGCTGATCGCAATTGACGCCTTACGCCGCGGCTCAGCCAAGCGTATCACCGCCGTTATCCCATATTTCGGATATGCAAGGCAGGATCGTAAAACAGGCGGCCGCACACCGATATCAGCAAAGCTGGTCGCCAATCTAATTACTGCTGCAGGCGCTGATCGCGTCCTTACACTAGAATTACATGCAGGCCAAATTCAGGGGTTTTTTGATATCCCTGTTGATAATTTGAGCGCAGGCCCCGTCTTTATGAGCCATATCCAAGAACGCTTCGGTGAGGGTGAGGTGTGTGTTGTTTCCCCCGACGTTGGCGGCGTTGTGCGTGCTCGCCACTTGGCCAAACGTATCGGGGCAGATCTGGCCATCATTGATAAACGCCGCGAAAAGGCAGGCGAATCCGAAGTGATGAACGTGATTGGAGAAGTTAAAAACAAAATCTGTATCCTGGTCGACGATATCGTCGATTCCGGCGGCACATTATGCAATGCCGCTGGCGCACTCATCGATAAAGGTGCGAAAGAGGTTCATGCTTATGTTGTACACGGCGTTCTCTCCGGTGCAGCTGTTGATCGTGTAACAGCATCACCGTTGAAAAACCTTGTTATTACAGACAGCATCACCGCCACCGAAGAAATGAAGCAGGCGCACAATATTGAACAAATCAGCATTGCGCCGCTCATTGGTGAAGCAACAAAACGCATCTATAAAGAGCAATCTATTTCCGAATTGTTCAAATAGAGCGACTAGTCCTTACCCAAAACGCCGTAACTCTTGCCCATTTTTCCGCAATATTTTGCCCAATCCAACATTTCGGGCAAATCTAACACAAGTTCGGCGGTTGAATTACCGTAAACCTTCGTCTCCCAAGTCTCCATCTTTTCGTCAAACGTCTTGGAGATATAAGCTTTGGAATCTTTTTGCCCCTCTTTACTCGCCTGCGGGTAAGAGGCCGCAAGAAAGTCCTCTGATGCTTGACGCATTTGCTGGATCTGTTCTTGCGGTTTGCCTTTTTGTTCCGCTGTATTTGAAAAAATTTCATAAATAACGGAACACTCAACCATGCTCTCAGAAATCGGCTGCGAAGCGTGCGCTGACGTTATAAAAAACAAAGGAAGAAAATAAAGACTGCGAAATAAATATCTCATAAAATAACCTTTTAAAAACAAGTATAATTTAAACCTTATGCTAGTATCGGGCTGTTTTAAAGAATACATTTCAAAGCCAAACAAAAATTTATCAGCATGCTTTTATTATAAACAAAGCAAAACCACTCTTTTTTCTTGCAAAGCCCCTTAAAATTTGCTTTTTTGCAACATCTTAACGGTTCACACCCCTGGAGGTGAGCCACAACATGTATAAGGAAAACGAAAATGGCTAAAACATATGCTTTAAAAGCGGAAGAAAGAGAGCGCGCCGGTAAGGGGATTGCACGTTCACTACGCCGCGCCGGCAAGACACCTGCCGTGATCTATGGTGACAAAAAAGAGCCTGTGAAAATCACGCTCAACGAAAATGAAATCAATGTTGAATATAACCGCGGACAGCTGTTTACAACACTTTGTAGCCTAGACGTTGCAGGTAAAGAGCACTTAGTTCTTGCGCGTGATGTTCAACTGCACCCGGTAACAGACGTTGTGGAACATGTTGACTTTCTTCGCGTGACGGACAAAACGCGCCTTGCGGTTGACGTTCCTGTTCAGTTCATCAATGAAGACAAATGCCCGAGCCTTGAGCAAAAAGGCACATTGAACGTTGTTCGTTTTACAATCGAATTAACATGCCGCGCGACAAACATCCCTGACTTTATCGAAGTGAATATCGAAGGCAAAGAGCACGGCGACGCCGTTAAAGTTAGCGATGCGACATTGCCTGATGGTGCGGTTCCGGTCATTAGCGACCGTGATTTCACAATCGCAACACTTGTTCCGCCGAAGACAGCAGAGCAGGAAGAGGCAGAAGAAGCTGCCGCTGCAGAAGCAGGCGATGGCATCATCAGTGATGAAGAAGCCGCAGCTGCAGAAGACGGTGAAGGCGAAGAAGCCGAAAAAGAAGAGTAAGCCTCTCTCGATTATGAAAAGCTGGCTTCAAACGCTATTATCAAAATTCACGGAAGAGCCTTTATCTGATAAAGGCTCTTTATCGTATGAAAAAGAAATTCAAGAACAGGAAGGCAAAGCCATGTGGCTTTTTGTCGGTCTCGGTAACCCCGGCGCGAAATATGAGAAGAATCGCCACAATATCGGATTCATGGCAGTGGAGGCGATGGCCGATGGTGCATATAATTTTCCGCCGTTCAAAACCTCAAAATTTAAGGCTGAGATCACGGAAAAAAACATCGACGGCACAAAAGTTATTTTGATGAAGCCGCAAACCTATATGAATGAAAGCGGTCAATCAGTCGGCGCGGTTGCAAGGTTTTACAAAATTTCACCCGAAAACATCGTTGTTTTGCACGATGAGCTAGACCTGAAAGCAGGTAAGCTCCGCATCAAAAAAGGTGGCGGTAACGCGGGTCACAACGGCCTCAAATCAATTCAAGCGCACCTATCCACACCTGATTTCTGGCGCATTCGCATGGGAATCGGCCACCCGGGCGAAAAACATTTAGTATCCAACTACGTACTCAGTGATTTCGCAAAAGCCGAACAAAACTGGCTGGAGCAGGTGATTGATTTCACCACTGATATCTACGGAAAAATCATTGAAAACGGCGCACAAAGCGTTACGAAAGATATAAACTCATTTAAACCAGTATAAGGAATTCAAACCATGGGATTTAATTGCGGAATCGTCGGCCTGCCGAATGTAGGTAAATCAACATTGTTCAACGCACTAACCGCGACCGCCGCCGCGCAAGCCGCCAATTTCCCGTTTTGTACGATTGAGCCGAATGTCGGCCGCGTCGCTATGCCTGACGCGCGCCTCGATAAAATCGCATCCATCGCAGGTTCGGCGCAAATTCTGCCTGCACAATTGGAATTTGTTGATATCGCGGGGCTGGTTAAGGGGGCATCCCAAGGGGAAGGGCTCGGCAACCAATTCCTCTCCAACATTCGCGATACCGATGCAATCATCCACGTTCTGCGCTGTTTCGAAGATGACGACATCCACCATGTGGAGGGTTCTGTCGACCCGATCCGTGACGCGGAGACGATTGAAACCGAACTGATGCTGGCTGATCTGGAAAGCCTCGGAAAACAGATTGAAAACCTTCAGAAGAAAGCCCGTTCAGGCGATAAGGAAATTGTCGCACAAAGCGCATTTCTGGAAAAAATAAAAGCCGCGCTCGATGAGGGCATCGCCGCCCGCACAATTGAGCCGACTGATGAAGACGAAGAGCGTTGGCTTAAAATCGCACAACTCATCACCGCAAAACCGATGCTCTATGTTTGCAACGTCACCGAAAACGACGCGGCAGATGGCAACGAATTGACGAAGAAGGTCGAGGCGATGGTGAAAGATCAAGGCGCGGAAATGGTTATCATCTGCGCTTCCATCGAATCCGAAATCGCACAACTTGATACAAAGGAAGAGCGCGACGAATTTCTCGAAACCATGGGGCTGGAAGAGCCGGGCTTAAACCGCATCATCCGCGCAGGTTTTGGATTGTTGAACTTGCAAACCTACTTCACCGCGGGGCCGAAAGAGACCCGCGCCTGGACAATCCCCATCGGCGCAAAGGCCCCGCAAGCCGCAGGCGTCATTCACACCGATTTCGAAAAAGGATTCATCAGGGCCGAAACCATCGCCTATGACGACTACATCGCCAACGGCGGCGAACAGGGCGCAAAAGACACGGGAAAAATGCGCCAGGAAGGCAAAGATTACACCGTAAAAGACGGCGACATCATTTTGTTCAGGTTTAATGTTTAGCGAGATAAATTTGAAAAAAATCTTAAGGTAAAACAAAATATAAACAGCCTCAAAGATAGAAATGTATTCTTAATGCCAAAGATCTCAAAACACAGCTTATTAAAACCACACGGCTAAGATTACATGGGATAAAGCAGCAAGCACATGACACATGGATAAAAGATGTCTTCGTACATAAATATTGAAAGCCTAATCTCGTCTGAGGGAAAACAATTTTTAAGAAATCTGCGCAAAGTTGAGCGGGTAGTGCTTATTCTACTCGCATTGATTGTGGCGGGATTTTTGATTCTAACAACATCCCCACATAGAATATTGCTATACGCCCTGTTCGTAGCAGGTGTGATCTATCTCAAAACCAGTACTCAACATGTAAAAATATGGCATATAAAAAACAACGTACTCATACTTGCGTTACTTTTCTTAGCTTTAAATTTAATGTCTCTATTATGGTCAAATATAGAAGATTATGAGCGGCTATGGCAAAAAACAAAACCAACCCTGTTCTTAACCTTATTCTTTGCAATTCTTATTCCGTACTTTAAACGTAAACAACAAACAGTGTCGTTTCTCAACGAAGTCTATATCCTAACTGCGACAGTAACGGGTACTATTTTGCTCGCCTTAAATGCGAACGATATTATAAATTCTTACATTTTGGAACAAAGGGCATGGCGTTTAGAAGCGTTTGGTCGGGCCGAAAATTCAAATATGGCTGGCCTCTTTTATGGGATAGCTGTTTTGAATATACTTTTTTTAAAAGCGCAATTTTTCCCAATACTGCAAAGCAAATATGTTAGAGCGGCTTGTATTTTAATATCAGCATCTGTATTTTTCCTCACACTCTCCCGAGGAGCTTTTCTGGCTTTTGCTGTGACACTAGGCGCAATATCTTTATTTTATGGGTTGAATAATCGCAAATCTATGAAGTACGTGTACGCATCGGCGGCCATTTTAGGCAGTGCGGCGTGTATACTATCACTAATGTTCCCCCACATAATTTCATACATGATAGAGCGCGGATCAACAGGGCGTTTGGATCTGTGGCGCATGGCGTACGAACAATTTACACAAGCGCCAATCTTGGGACATGGAGCGGGGACACGATTTTTGTACGAATTAACCTTGAATGGCGGTAGAACAACTGTTCAGGGTCATACGCATAACATCTATCTCTCTGCGATGGTCCATACGGGAATCTTAGGATTAGCCCTGCTCCTAATCTTATGCGTGTGCGTTGTTATCGGGCTAGGAAGCTACGTGAAACGTACAAAAGAATACAGCCCGCTTATCATATTTATGTTCGGTTTGGTATTCGGTACAGTCGATACAGGCGGTCACTACTACTCCTTAAACAGCAGCTGGTTTATATTCTGGATACCTATTATACAACTGATTGCCTATGAGCAGAGCAGTAAAGAACAAAAGCTAAAAACAGGATAATAAGATTTAGCCACCCCTAACCAATTCCTCATAAGCACTGCGCAGTTTCTTCGTGATCGGCCCGACGGTGTAGTGATGGTCGTCAATTTGCCCAACGGCGGTCACTTCCGCGGCCGTACCAGTGACAAAAATCTCGTCAAATTCAGACAGCTCCTCAGGCTTGATATGGCGCTCTTCAAACGGAATGCCCATCTCCCTCGCCAAATCAATCACAGTGAGGCGCGTAATGCCGTTCAGAAAACAATCAGGCGTCGGCGTGATCAGAGTGCCGTTATGCACCGCGAAGAAATTCGCCGCAGAGGCCTCGGCGATATAGCCGCGATAATCAAGCATCAACGCATCATCAAACCCCTCATCCTCAACCGCATGTTTTGACATGGTGCAAATCATATAAAGCCCCGCGGCTTTACTGCTGGTCGGTGCGGTGTTCGGGGCAGGGCGACGCCAATCCGCTGTTTTCAGGCTTATCCCTTTATCGCGTTTTTCTTCACCGAAATATGTGCCCCAATGCCAGGCCGCCACGGCAACATGCGTCTTGGTGGCCTTAGCCGACACGCCCATCTGCTCACCCCCGCGCCAAGCAACAGGGCGCACATACGCATCGGTCAGATTATTTTCCTTACACACCGCATACTTAATTTCTTCCAGTTCATCAATAGAATAGGGGATAGGGTTCATGCCGATCAATTCAGCCGATTTATGAAACCGCTCCGAATGCTCACGGCTTTTAAAAATCGTGCCGTTATACATGCGCTCACCCTCAAAGACAGAGCTGGCATAATGCAAACCATGGCTGAGCACGTGAATCTTCGCATCTTTCCACGGCATCATCTCACCGTTAATCCAGATTGTTCCGTCCCGCTCGTCAAATGGTATGATCGACATGTTTCTTAAGTCCTTCTTCTTTGCATTCAGCAGATAATCAATCTAACAAAATACGCATTAATTCTATAAATAGCTATATTTGAAATTGGATTTTGTGTAAATAAGTAACGATGCCAATTAATAGCACCAACAATGAAGCCCAGTTTTCGAAACCACATGTTTTGATTGTGGATGACGACAGGCGAATTCGATCTCTTGTCTCTCGATACTTGCAAGAAAACGGGTTTATCGTTTTGACAGCGGAAGATGCAAAAGACGCGCAAGAAATCATGACACGGTTCGCTTTTGACGTCATCGTGCTTGACGTCATGATGCCGGGTCAGCGCGGCACTGATTTTGCGCAGCATTTACGTTCACAAGGTAACGATATCCCAATATTACTTTTGACTGCACTCAATGAAGTCGAAGATCGTATTACGGGGCTTGAGACTGGCGCAGACGATTACCTTTCTAAACCTTTCGAGCCGCGTGAACTGGTGCTAAGGCTTCAGGTCATCATGAAGCGTTTGCACAACAAAGGAAACGATGCGAAGCGTTATAAAATAGGAGGGCTAATTTACGATACTGCCCGCGAAGAGCTGAAAGATGGTGAGAACGTCATTGCCTTAACAACAGTCGAAAAAAACTTGCTTCAGGCACTATTACAATCAAACAGTAATGTGGTCTCTCGTGATGAATTGGCGGATCGATGTGAATTAGACGCTGGAGGCCGCACAATAGATGTGCAGGTGACACGCCTGCGCCGCAAGATCGAAGAAGACACCAAACAGCCACGCTTCTTGCAAACCGTACGCGGCAAGGGCTACATTCTACGGGCGGAAAAGGCGTAGGCAATGGCAGAAAATATAAAAAAAAGAGGAATAATTAAACGATTTCTACCGCAAACCTTGTTTTTGCGCTCATTACTTATTTTGATTATTCCTGTCTTTTTGATCCAGATCATAACGACCTTTATCTTCTTTGATCGACATTGGGGCAAGGTAACATCGCGTCTGTCCTACGCTGTTGCCGGTGAGATTCAATCTTTTGTGGATTTGGTAAATGAAGCGAATGGGGATGGTTTCAAGAATAAGGCCGAAAACATATATGAAAAGAACCTCGGAATATTAATCTCCTTCGACGAAAATCAAACGCTCGATACCACCAAGAATAACGGTTTTTCTGTCGGTTGGGCGGCGATGATAGAAAACAGCCTTCACAAAGAACTAAGCGATAAAATCAAAAACCCGTACACCGTAGAAGTAGATTTTTCAGAAAAATGGGTGGAGGTCCGCGTACAAGTTGATGACGATATAATAAACTTTACCTTGCCCCAACGCAGGTTATTTTCGTCAACAACCTACATATTCTTACTCTGGGTTTTTGCTGCTTCAATTGTATTATTAATTATCGCCGTCTTATTTATGAGAAACCAGATCCGTCCGATCCGCCGCCTCGCCGTATCTGCTGAAAGGTTCGGTAAAGGGCGTGATGTACCATACTTCAAAATCGAAGGCGCGCGCGAAGTGCGTCAAGCCGGTAAAGCCTTCGTTGATATGAGAACACGCATACAACGCCAAATATCACAAAGAACTGATATGCTCGCGGGTGTATCCCACGATTTGCGGACGCCCTTAACACGCCTGAAATTACAGTTAGCGATGCTCGGCGATGGTCCTGATATCTATGAGATGAAAAAAGACATCAACGATATGGAACGAATGATTGAAGGGTATCTGAATTTCGTCCGCGGCGAGGGGCGCGAAAAATCAACATCCTGTGATATCAACGCCATACTGGAAGATGTAACAACCGCTATGAAGCGCCAGGGCACAGACGTAACGTATGCAAACGAAAGCGACGCACCCTGCTTCATGATGATCAGGCCGGTCGCTTTTAAAAGATGCCTAATGAACATTTTGGGCAACGCTGCTAAATTTGCTGACAATATATGGATCACTTTTAAAGTGAACGAAAAACAGAATATTGAAATTCTGGTAGAAGATAACGGTCCCGGAATTTCAACCGAGGATAAACAAAATGTCTTTCGCCCTTTTTATCGGGTTGAAGATTCGCGCAACCCTGAGACGGGAGGCGTTGGTTTAGGGCTTCCCATTGCTATGGATATCATTCATGCGCACGGGGGTGAAATCATGCTGGGCGACAGCGAACATGGCGGATTGTTGGTACACATAATATTACCATTGTAGTTTCTGAGCAGCCAAAAACCGTGTAAAAGAGGGTAAAACACCTAAACATATTGGTGTTTTCCTGTAATTTACGCTATCATCTTGCTGCAATACGAAAGATGCCGTCCGGCTAATTGACTTAAAATGATATTTAAAAAACGAAACAGTGACGATAAATCACCCCTAATCCCGAAAGAAATTGCTTCGGGCTTGTCTCAGGCGCTTGTCGTGACGCTGGGCGCTATTATTACGCTCGTCGCATTCTTTACCTTCACCTATTACACAGCCAACATATCAACCACAGAAAGAAGCCGCACATCTCAAGAAGCGGGCGCAATGATTGTTGAAGGGATTTCAAGGCTTGAAAATGTGATGCGCATGATCACCAGCGTTATTTCTTTGGCTGATGAAAAAGATAAAGAGGGCGTCGCAAAGCAAATTCGTAGAAACATTCCATACTTAAGTTATTTTGATCAAATTATTTGGCTCTATGAAAAATCCCCCGGTAACTGGCAATTCGAAACAATCGCAAGCAATACTGATCCGTCTTTTGAAAATCGTTACGTTTTAAAAGTTGATAAAGACCTGATTACGCGTTTAGTCGGAAGTAAGGTATTTGAAAAAGAAGGAATACAGACCTTCATTGATTTTGAAGGGATGGAGTATGTTGAACAGCCGGGAAATCGACCAACGCGAACACGATCATTTGCTCTTTTCAAAACAGTGCAGACAGGGCGATCAGATATAGGGACAATCATAGGGGTAAGCCGTGCAGGCTTGGTTTTTGACCAAAACGTGATACTTGGTAGTGAGGTTGTCTCAAGATTTACAATTCGGGATATGTTGACCGATAATCGTATCTACCATATGGATGCAAACATTGGTGAAGGAGCAGGCAAAAGCCAATCGGATGATAATGCTTTGACATATAATTTCTCTGTCGGAAACGCGGACTGGCAGGTCGTGCTTGATTTTCAAAAAGCAAAAAATACGCAAATTTTAGAAACGATCCCATATTTCATTCTGGTCATGGGCGCAATTTTAGTGGCGTTGATTACCTTATTCATACGCCACAGTCAAAATCAGTCTATGCGTGTGACAAACATCAACAAGGCATTGGAAGAAAAAAACCGTGAGCTCTATGAAGAGATTCAGGAAAGAGAGCGGCTAAACGAAACGATCATTACATCAGAACGCGATAACCGAGCTGTTATTGATTCTGTCAGTGATATTATCTTTGAAACCGACACCAACGGAATACTACTTTTCTTAAGCGCGGCATGGGAAAAAATCACAGGTTTTGAAACGGAGCGCTCTTGTGGACACAATCTGTTTTCTATGCTCCACCCTCAAGAACAAGCAAAGCAGAAGCATGATTTTGATTTGCTGATAGCAGGTAAGAAAACCGCATACCGCTCTTTTACCCGTATACGCATATCAGATGGAACGTTCCGAGCAATAGAACTCGCCTTATCCATGATCCGGCAAGATGAAAACCAAAAGTTACGTGTGGTCGGAACAATTACCGACGTAGAAGAACGTCGCCGTGCAGAGCGCGCTTTAGCAGAAGCGGAAAAGAAGTATAGAACAATTGTTGAAAACGCTGCAGGCGGTTTATACCAATTAACGCCCGAAGGAATTTACCTGAGCGCCAACCCTTCTATGGCGCGTATCTTGGGCTATGGCTCACCGGAAGAGCTTCTGCGCGTTGTAAAGAACGCAAATGGAACAGTGTACGCCGACACCGCAGAACGTGAAAACTTTATCAAAACCCTCATGGTTCATGAGCAAATCTTCGGCTATGAAAACCAAGTGACCAAAAAGGACGGCACTAAAATATGGGTTCTGGAAAATGTACGTGCCGTTAAAGATGAAAGCGGAAATCTTCTTTACTTTGAAGGGTCGATGGAGGATATCACGAAAAGGAAAGAAGCCGACATTGCCCTAATGGAAGCCAAAATTGAATCCGATATCGCCAGCCGCACAAAAACCGAATTTATCGCCAATATGAGTCATGAATTGCGTACACCGCTTAACGCAATCATCGGGTTTTCGGACATCATGAAAAACGAGGTGATGGGGCCGCTAGGGCAGGAGGTATATAAAGAATATGTGACTGACATCCACAAAAGCGGCCAAGGCCTCCTCAAAATCATCAGCGAGATATTGGACATCTCAAAAATCGAGGCAGGAAAGCGCGATCTGAATGAAAGCGAATTCTCATTTAAGAACGTACTTGAAAGCTGTATGGACCTGTATAGTGCGCGAATTAAAGAAAAGAACATCGTCTTAATTAACGATGTAAAAAGCTTGCCGAACATTATCGGCGAAGAAGTCTCCATCAAACAGGTGCTCGGTAACATTTACGCAAACGCGATTAAGTATACCCCCGAAAACGGCCGCATCACCATTTTCTCGAACGAAGACAGCGATGGTGCATTCCGTTTCTCAATCTCCGATACGGGCGTCGGCATGAACGCAGATGAAATTCGCAAAGCTCTCACGCCTTTCGGTCAAATCGACAACGCCCTTGATCGTGCCAGTTCAGGAACAGGTCTCGGATTGCCATTGGCACAAGCTGTTATGGGCATCCATGATGGGCGTATCGATGTATTGTCGGAAAAATCAATTGGTACAACAGTCACCATTATCTTCCCTGCAAACCGGGTTGTTCGGTATGACGTAAACGCTGACAACGAAAATGCTTAGATTTCACCTATCGCAATAGATCAATATCCAACTCGTCTAAATCCTCTGGCATCAAATCCAAAACCCACCGTGAAAGTGCATAGGAAAACCCCGCACGCGCAAATGCCCCAAGCGCACGTTGCTGCGCCTTTCGTTTCTCATCATCATCCAAATGATCGGTTGTGCCTTCCACAACATAAGGGCCGAGCTTCTTCTTACGTGCCAGCTTTAGTGCTGACCGCTTTTCAGATAAGTCTTCGCCATCATAAACTTCCGCATCAATATGATTCAAAACTTCAAGCGTTGCATCGCGGTCAATACCTTTGACGCGCATTTTGTTCAAAATGGCAGAACGCGAAAGCCCGCGCCGCCGAAACCCCTCAACACAGCCCCTCGTGTAAAGCGCATCATTGAGTAAGCCCAATTCTTCGAATTTATCGGCCAGCGCATCCACCATCTCTGCACATTCATCATAATCCTGATCTGTATGATACAAGCAAGAGCGTTTAACCTTACGTTTCATAACGGTTTTAAAGTGCGCCTTACTGGCGGCAAAACGTTCCAGATAATACAAACCTGAATTATGCAGATAACTTTTCGTGATTTTACGCGGGCGCCGCGGCGTACGCTTTTTGTAGCGTGGCTTAGAGGCATCTGTTTCTCGGCCATCTGAAGCAAAATCGTTTTCAGCCTTGATATTTGACGTCTCTGGCGTATTGTATGACATATTGAAAAAATACTCCTAAAACGCATGCTACAGGCTCCTTCATGGCAAATCAATTTTCACACGATAAAAAAGTAAACGGCATCAATAAAATCGGCCTTTACACGCTGGTAAAGCGTGAAGTTTTGCGTTTTGTGAATGTCTATACTCAGACAATCATCGCACCAACCGTGACAACACTTATGTACTACACAGTCTTTGCATTGGCATTCGGCGGCGCAGACCGCGAGATGAACGGAATATCGTTTCTGGCCTTTCTCGCACCGGGCTTGATCATGATGACAATGGTTCAAAATTCATTTGCAAACACCTCCTCATCGCTTGTCATCTCAAAAGTGCAAGGCAACATTGTCGATGTCCTTATGCCGCCTTTATCTGCAGGCGAAATCCTAACAGGATACGCCACCGGTGCAGTAACACGGGGGTTAACAGTCGGCGTTCTGACCACGCTTGTCCTATCTATGTTCGCCCCCATGGGCATGCACGCCGTATGGGCAGTGGTCTTATTCGCTGTTTTGGGCACGTACATGCTCGGCACAATCGGCATCGCCGCAGGGATATGGTCAGAAAAGTTTGATCATATTGCAGCGGTTACAAATTTCGTTGTCACGCCGCTCACCTTTTTGTCCGGCACGTTCTACTCTATTCAAGTTTTGCCAGGAATATGGCAGGACATGGCGTTGCTAAACCCGTTCTTTTATATGATAGACGGCTTCCGCTATGGCTTCACAGGGCAATCTGACGGCAATATTATATTTGGGCTGATACTGTTATTTGCATGCAACGGAGGGCTGACATTCCTGTGCTACAAAATGATAAAATCGGGCTACAAAGTTAAATCTTAAAGATCGGGTGATACGAGAAAAACCATGTCAGATGAAAACTTCTACAAAACGTTTCAATTAGAGGCCTCGTCAATTCGCGGGCGCATCGTCCATCTTGAAACCGTCATAGATGAAATTTTAGAAGCACATAATTACCCGCTACCCATTGCGCATCTGGTTGGTGAAACGGCAACTTTGGCTGTCGCATTGTCATCCATGTTAAAATATGAAGGAATCTTTACATTACAGGCACAAGGTGACGGACCTTTAAAAATGCTTGTCTCCGATCTTGCCAGTAACGGTGATGTACGTGCCTGCGCGTCTTTTGACTCTGAACGTTTCCAAAACTCGAGGGAACATCTCTCCGCCTTGAAAACAGTAGAGGGCGATCAAAACCATCTCGCGCAATATCTGGGAAAGGGCTACATTGCCTTCACCGTTGATCAGGGCGCACATACTGATCGCTATCAGGGCATTGTCGAATTGAACGGTGCATCATTGGTCGAATGCGTACAGCATTATTTCGCGCAATCCGAACAAATCGGTACAGGCATCAAAATGGCCATCGGTGAACGCGACGGAAAGTGGCGGAGCGCTGCAATCATGCTCCAACATATGCCTGAAGATCAAAAAAATTCTGAGGCCGGTGCGGGAAACGTGCGTGAAGATGATTGGCGTAGGGCAATGGTTTTATTAGACAGCTGTACCGATGACGAGCTCTTAAGCCCTGACTTAACAGTAGAAGAGCTTCTTTTCAGACTATTTCACGAAGAGGGTGTACGCATCTACGATCCGAAACCAATACAAAAAAACTGCCGCTGCGATGAAGAACGCGTGAAGAATGTTCTGTATACGCTGACACCTGATGATATCGACTATGTCACCGTAGATGGAAAGATCACGATGACATGTGAATTTTGCAGTAAACAATACGAATTTGATCGCAACGCGGTTGAAAAAATGCTCACCAAAATGAAGGAAAATCAAAACCATGATGAATAATGTCAAACGCTTAGCCGTACTTACATTACCGCTTTTGCTCCTCTCCTGCGCGGCATTCACCACGAAAACGACTGAAACTGAGGATATGACCTTTAATGCAGCGAAAAGCTATCCCGTCAATGTCGCCTCATATCAATACGCGTCCTTTGCAGAGAATAACCCAATCGTCCTGCCAAAAGGCTTGGACGTAAATCCTGAGCAAGCCATTTACGGCTATCTGGCAAAACGTTTTCAGCCATCTGGTAATATTGGAAAACTGAAGGCCTATATTCAATCGGTCACGATTGATTATAACAAAGAGGAATCAGGCAACGCAGTCGCTGCTGTTCTCACTCTAGACGAGCAAGACATCTACACAATAACGGCAGAAATTGCGTTTGAGATATTAGGTACGCAGACGATTGAACGCGATGTGACCGTTCTTAGAATAAAGCGTGTGATTAAACAATCCGAACATCTGACTTTGGCTGAGCGCGAAGCAGGGCAATTCCAAGCCGTAGATGAAATGCTGGATGATCTGGATATCGCCATACGTGAAAATCTTTTAAGAAAATTCAAAGTGCTTTGAGAATCGGAGATTAATTCTTCCAAAAATGCGGTGACAGCATAACCAAAATCGTAAACAGCTCTAAGCGACCGAGCAACATGCCTGCGCATAGAATCCACTTAGCACTGTCTGGCAGGGGCTGAAAATTCCCTGTTGGGCCGATTATTGGCCCTAACCCGGGCCCTACATTAGATATGGAGGTCGCCGCGCCTGACATCGCAGTGATAAAGTCCAACCCCACGAAAGACAGGGCGATCGCCAGGAATGAAAAGCCTAACGCATAGATAAAGAAAAATCCCATAACCGAGCCCGGAACATCCTTCGGCATCGGCTTGCCGTTATAATGCGGAATAAACACACCATTCGGGTGCAACAGCTTATTGATCTGAATTTTTGTAACACTATACAAAACCTGAAAACGGAACAGCTTAATCCCGCATGAAGTTGAACCCGCACAGGCGCCAACAACCATGAGAAAGAAGAACAAACTAACCGCAAAACCGCCCCATGCGTTAAAATCACCGCTGCCATAACCTGTCCCTGTCATGACGGAGACAATGTTAAAAGAAGACCGTCGAAACCCTTCCAAAACACTCATTCCTTGCGTGTGGTAAAGGTAAATAGTCATCGCCGTAATCGTGATGGCGAGAATAGAAATAAACCACCGCACCTGAGAATCTTTAAATAATGGCTTAATATCACCACGCACGGCTTTTAGGTACAGAACGAAGGGTATACCGCCCATAATCATGAAGATCGTTGCGACAATTTCAGCACTTGGGTTTGTATAATGACTAAATGATGCATCGAACGTCGAAAAACCACCCGTGGCGATGGTTGTCATGGCGTGCGCAACAGCATCAAAAATCTCCATGCCGACCAACATGTAAAATAAGGCGCAAATGCCTGTCAAAATAACATAGATGACCATAATAAAGCTGGCGAGCTGCGCTGCGCGGGGCAGGGCTTTTTCGTCCTCGGACATTTCGGCAATAAAAATCTGCATCCCCCCAACTTTCAAAAACGGAAGAACAGACATCGCCATAATAATAATCCCGATACCGCCAAGCCACTGCAGAATGGCACGCCAGAGCAAAATGCCTGCGGGCGTGTAATCGAGCCCGACAATAACGGTCGATCCTGTTGTGGTAATACCTGACATCGCTTCAAAAAACGAATCCGTAAAGGACATATCGAGCGATGAAAGCCAAAACGGCAAAGCCCCAAATGTCGGCAGAAAGAACCAAGCGGAGTTGGTCAGTAAAAACGCTTGTCGTGTGGTCACATTATCATAACGATGCCCCATATTGCTGAGGATAAGCGCACCACCGAAAAAGCCTGTGATGATGATACACGACATGAAGACTTTCCAATCGTCATACCCGAAATATAAATCGGCAAGCATCGGAAACACCATGCTCAAAGAAAGGACGGAGAGGAGAATACCGTTTACGTATAATATGGGCCGAAAGTCCAAATCGAAAACCTCTTACGAGTGAAGGGATGAGGGTATCCAATAAAAAAGAAGCGTAATTTGATCACGCTTCCTCTTTGAAATTAGGTCGATACTCATCTTACTTGAATGAGATGTTCGCTCGTCGGTTGGCCGGCTCACGCACATCATCTGATGTTGAAACAAGAAGCTCTTGCTCACCGCGGCTTTCAACTACCAGCATATCTGCAGAGACACCACGCTCAACCAATGCATCTTTGACGGCTGTCGCACGTTTGAATGCAAGGCGGTCGTTATAATCCGTGTTACCCGACGTATCAGCATGACCAACAATAATCACTTGCTCTGGCGGGTTCTTCGCAACTTCTTTTGCTACCGCATCCAGCACATTTTTGGCACCTGAGCTTAATTCTGTTGAATCCCAGTTAAAGAACACAAGGTAAAGTGCTTCCTCAGGAACCATCGGTGCCGGCTCAACCACTTCAACAGGCTGTGGTGTCTGTTGAATCAAGCCTTCCAATTCTGACAAGGTGTTCAAGAATGCGGTCTTACACTCCAAAGGCGCAGTTGACTTCCAGTTTTCTTCCTGATCTTCAATCCAGCAATCAAACTTAGCTTGTGCCAAAGCCGCAGTTGCAGGCGCAATTTCACGTGCACCCAAATCATAAGCAATAACCAAACGGCCACGCGCAGCAGCTAATTCTTTAATGTGGTCTTCGCTTAGATTCCAGTCACTCACTGGCTCTGGCATCACGGCATCACCACCGGCAGCAGCCAGACCTTTGCGCGCAAAGTGTAGAGCATCAGGGTAATCCAACGCCTTATCAAGCTGCATATTTGCAAAACCCTTATACTCATTGGCCAAGGCTTGCGTAAACGGGCTACCAACAGGTTGAACCTCATTTAGCGCGTCGACTTCGCTGTAAGTGTCAAACATTGTACAACCACTCAAGGCGACAACCCCAACGGCTAAAAATAGATTACGCACGGATTTCATTTATTTGCTCCTTAAAACTACACCTAATTATTTGGTTTTTATCTGTGTTTTCAAATGGAAAGATAAAAAACATGATTCTCATATAACATCTAAATTTTTAGCCCTCCACGCGACAAATGTAAAGTTTACTTTGCGTTTATCTACAATTTTGTTGGTAATAAGCAATTATTGTTGCAATGCACAAAAAGTTAAGATAGGGTGATTATGTTACATTAGTAAAACAAGATAAAACACAAGGCAGGCAATATGACTGATCAAGAAAACAGAAAAGCACTTTTCCTCGTGGAAAACGGCTTCTGTGAACGCGAACTGTTACAATCACAAAATGCCTTACGAAAACTTGGCATTTTTTGTCGGGTTGTTTCCACCAGTGAAACAATAGTAACCGCGTGGAACGAAGAAAAAGAACAGAACGCATCCAACTGGGGCAGCCAATATGCGGTTGATGCCGCGATTAAAAACTGCATTCCTTCAGAATTTGACGTACTTGTTATTCCCGGCGGCGAAAGAAGCACCAACAAATTAAAAAACCAGCCTGAATTGCGCACGCTTATCGCGTCCTTCGTGAACACAGGCAAGCCTATCGTCGCTTATAATCTAGGCATCGACCTCATAAACTTTGTGGGTCTGTCAAAAGGGTATTCCATGGCGACAAAGGCTGATCTTTGCGACACTGTCAAAAAATCAGGCGGGCGCTGTGCCCCTGAAAATTTGGTGGTAAGTAAAAACCTGATTACATTGTCACGATATCGTGAAGAATCAGAAGAAAAATTGATCAATGCGATAGACGCCGTTCTGAAAAATGAGCCATATGTTGAAAAAGTCGCATCATCGGGCGATTTGCCAAGCTCATATCAAGCCGCTTGATTTTTAAATCATAAAAACGCAGATTAAAATGCAGTGATGGCAAAAAGCCAAATGCGTTTTAATGATTTATAGGGTGTTGAAAACAATGCGTGCAGAAATTCAGGAAATATCAAACACAGTCACCGAAGCAACAGGCCTTATTCGGAGGCATCTTTGACTGGGACAATGCCCTCAAACGCCTCGAAGAATTAAATGCCTTGTTAGAAGACCCAAACCTTTGGGACGACGCAAAAAAAGCGCAAAAACTGATGCGCGAACGGGCCCATATCGATCAATCCGTAACAGCCGTTCGCGAAATCGAAAACGAACTGCAAGACAACATCGACCTTCTCGAAATGGCAGAGGAGGAGAGCGACAAGGCCGTCATAAAAGAATGTGAAAACGCTCTGAACAGGCTTCAGAAAAAGGCTTTGCGCAAACGCCTTGAAAGCCTGATGTCAGGCGAAGTCGACTCCAACGATGCTTATCTGCAAATCAACGCAGGCGCAGGCGGAACCGAGGCGCAGGATTGGGCGGAAATGATCCTGCGTATGTATATGCGATGGGCCGAAGGGCGCGGTTTTTCGCTCACCACACTTGAACGGAGCGAGGGCGACGAAGCAGGCATTAAATCAACGACCCTAAAAATCGCAGGTCACCAGGCTTACGGCTGGCTCAAAACCGAAACAGGCGTGCATCGTCTTGTAAGAATTTCTCCATTTGATTCGAACGACCGCCGCCACACCAGCTTTGCATCTGTCTCTGTCTCACCCGTGGTTGACGATTCAATCGATATTCAAATCGATGAAAAAGACCTCCGCGTTGATACCTACCGCTCCAGCGGCGCAGGCGGCCAGCACGTCAACAAAACAGACAGCGCCGTACGCCTGACTCACATCCCGACAAATACCGTCGTCGCTTGCCAAAACGGCCGTTCTCAACATCAAAATAAAGCAATGGCAATGGAAATACTTCGCGCGAAATTGTATGAACAGGAATTACAAAAACGCGCCGATGAACAGGCCGAAGCGCATGGCGAGAAAACAGATATCGGCTGGGGGCATCAAATCCGCTCTTACGTGCTACACCCTTATCAAATGATCAAAGACCTACGCACCGAAGTGGAAACCAGCCAATCCCAAGCCGTCCTGGACGGCGACATCGACACCTTCCTCGAAGCCGCCTTAGCACAGAACGCTGAGGCTTAATGACACCCGGGCTTCTTAAAGTTTATGTCTTTTAAGTCTGCAATACGTTGCAACTTTGAAAAATCGACTTTCCAGCTATCAAGCTCAAATAATTGGGCGTCCTCATCCAAGTTCAAGGTAACGGAAACTAAAGTCCCATCAGCATCGTGATATTCAGCTTCTGCTATAACCTGTCCCAAACTCCTACGTTCTCTTTTCTCAGGGTGAAATAGAAGACTGCCCATTTCTCCGTCCTGCATATCGGCAACAAAAGTTTTATTGAGATCTGTTTTTAAAAAGCACCACTCGTCTCCGGCGAATTTAATAAGCGCTTCTATAAGCTGTATTTCTTCGGATTTTAAGTATCGTTTTGCATTCATGATACCAGTAATACGATATTATAGCTCTTGTCACAAAGTATAAACGCTTACCCGCAACAAGCACGCCCGCGTTTATTCTTGCAAAAGCAGTCTTAACATAATATTATTTTGTGGATTAATCTGTGCAAAAAGGCTCAAACATGAATAAGACCGCGCTATATGCGATTCCTCTTTTATTCGTAACAATGCATGTAAATGCCACCGAAACGCAACAACGCGTAACGGAAGGTATTGTGCTGGCAGGATGGGAAGACAGAAAAACAGTGCCCGTACCGCGCAAAACCACGTCTTATCCCTTATCGCGCATCGAACAGCTAGAGCGCGAGAACGAACAATTAAGAAACAGCATCACCCAAATGCGCCGTCAATTGAACGCCATAAATCCGGCTGCAGGCGCGAATGAAACAGGTAAGAAAAATGCACAAATTCAGGCGCTTATTGAAGAAAATAATCGCCTGACCAAACGTGTCATGACAATGGAAAAGGCAGCGCGAACAAGCGGCGCGTCAACAGATAGCAGAGCCGTGAAGGCCCTAAAAAAAGAAGTGGATCAGGTCAAACGCAGCAATGAGCAATTACGCAGCGCTCTGGCGCAACGCAATAGCGAAGCCGCCGCTAGCGCAGAGATGCAAACGCAGATTAATGCATTAAGCGCCAACCTCCAGTCATTAGAGCAGGAAAACAAAACACTAAAGGCCAGCTTGCTAAGCCAACAAAACCAGATCGCAGCAAGCCAAGGCAGTGCAGAAAACGAAAAACGCCAACAAAGCCAAATCATCAGCAGCCTGCAATCTGAATTAGAAACGCTGAAAAAAGAAAATAAAAACTTGAATGCCCAAATCGCATCAACAGACAGATTATTGTCCCAAACAACACAACTGGCGAATACGAAGAAAGACAAAGAAGCCGAACTGCTTCAACAAGTGGCAACATTAAATGCGCAACTTGGCGAACTGAGTAAAAACAACAGCACTCTACAGACGCAAATCGCATCAAAAGACACACTCCTTAATGAGGCCAATAAAAAAGCTAACCTCAAATCCCAAGGGCAACAGGAAGTCGAGCAGAAATTGGCGGCACTGCAAGCTGAACTCGCGCAACTGACACAAAATAACAGCGCCCTGCAAACGCAGATTGCCGCAAAAGATGCGCAATTAAAAGAAGCGAACAAAACAGCGCAATCTAAAACCCAGACAAAAAAGCAATTTGATCAGAAAATCGCCGATCTTCAGGCACAAAATGAAAGCCTGCGCCAAACAATCAAGGCACAAAATGAAGTGTTAGTATCCGCTGACAATTCCACACAAGCGGCTGAACGCCTGATGAGTGAAAATCTAGCCTTGAAACAGCAACTGGAACAAGCATCAAAATCCAATCAATCATCATCTGATACTACACAAGATTTGATGGCACTGAATCAGAAGTTACAAACGGAAATTACAAAACGCGATAATTACATCGCTCAGCTCGAGCCACTAAAAGAGACTGTAAAAGCATTACAGGCAGAAAATAGCCAAGTGTCACAGGCCGCAAAAACAAACCAGGCCTCATCATTTCAAGTACGCTCTTTGCAGGCAAAGCTAACCGAAGCGGAGCAGGCATTGGAAAAAGAAAAGATTGCCTCAAAAGAATACAGAAAGAAAATCCGTGAATATCAGGAACAAGTCGGCAAGGTCGCATCAGGAAAGCCAAGTGCGCAAAACACACAAATGAATGCGATACTTCTTGAAAACCAAAATCTGAAGGCGCGCATTGAGTTGTTGAAAGGTGCGACACAGAAACTCGAAAGCCAGAGCAGCGTAAAGTACGTCGAAACATCTTATCCGAAAGTTGATGATGTCAGGCCGCTCCTAAATAAAGACGGTCAGCGCATTTCAAAAGCTGAGACAAATATTGCGACAGAAAACGCGCAAGCACTAAAAAACATGAACCCCGAAGATTTACTCTCGATGGAGCTAAAGCCGCTATCTAACGCAGGTAATAAATAAAGAGATTGCGACCTAAAGAAAAAAGACGATGATTAATCGTCTTTCTGCTCTTCACTACCAGCCATATAGGCCATATTGAACGGTGGCATCATTTTCATGGTACGCTCAAAAATCTCCATATTCTTACGTGCCATATCTTCAAAGTTCGCTGGTTGTGGAAACATACCACCGAGCGACTTATTAATATGCTCCTGCATCATTTCCTGATTTTGCGCGAACACATTCATAGTCTGCTCCAAATAACTCGGCAACATCGCCTGCATGTTGTTTCCGTAAAATCCGATAAGCGTGCGCAAAAAGCTAGTTGGCAGCAACGTCTCATCACCCGCTTCCTGATCAACAATAATTTGTGTCAGAACACTGCGCGTAATATCCTTGCCACTCTTCGCATCTACAACAACGAAGTCATGCTCTTCCTGTACCATCTCGCACAAATCATCAAGTGTTACGTAACTGCTGCGACCTGTATCGTAAAGCCGCCTGTTCGCATATTTCTTAATAACCGTAGGGCCGTCTTTGCCCTTTTTTGAACCTGCCATGCTGCACCTTCCTTAAAATATGTTGCAAAAACCATTACTGTCAGAATACTTCCATTATGCACAAAAATTACAAAAGGAAAAGCGTTCTGAACACAAAGGCACAGATTTTCATTGATATATAAATACGCTACTATAATAATCGCACAATAAAACAAACAAAAGGCGGCAGAAATATGCGCGATGCACCATACCCCCTCGCTGCACACATGGGCATTATTGCTGCGCGCGTTAATCTTTACGAGTACGACCGTCACCACGCCCTAAGCCTGTCGCCTGATGATGCACAAAAAATAATCGAAGGGATACAAATATACCAGCAGCACCCGCACAGGCGTAAACAGCCCGATAATGCGGTCACGTGGGAGCGCAACGGTGTTACAATGGCTAAACCTAAGGGCGTGAATGAGGGCTCAAATAAAGGTGGCTGGCAACAAAATCCTTTGCTGATTATTCCCTCATTAATTAACCAGTCTTACATATTGGATTTGTCACCTGAAAAATCGGTGCTGAGATACCTTAATAATGCGGGTATCCCAACGTACTTAATGGATTGGGGCGCGCTCACGAACATGCAATCAGGCGCATCAATTCAAGATGTTGTGCAGCACATAAATGATGCCGTGGAACATCTAAGCGCCGAACGTAATAAAACCGTCGACATCCTCGGCTACTGTATGGGGGGGACGCTGAGCATTCTCAGCACACTCTCAGACAGCAGCAAAATCAACAAAATTGTTCTGCTCGCAACGCCATGGGACTTCAAAGCCGAAAACTCAACACTCGCGCAGCATATCAAAATTTGGTCAAACCATGTAATGCCAACCTTGCAAACAAAGCAGAGTTTACCTAGTGAATGGATCCAATCTCTCTTTGCGTCATTAGATAAAAAAGGCGCAGCAAAAAAATTCATTAAGTTTGCCAACATGGATCAAGACAGTGACAAAGCAAAACTGTTTGTAATGGTGGAAGATTGGCTAAATGATGGAATCGATTTACCTGCCCAAATTGCGCACGAATGTATTGAAAATTGGTTTTCAAAAAATCAACTCTCAGAAAGCACATATCATTTAAATGGTGCGCCAATCGGAAAAAGGAAGATTGATAATGACTGTCTGGTCGTTGCATCAAAACAAGACAAAATTGTCTCCTATGAAAGCGCAATAAAAGTGCGCGAAATTATAGACCCGAATTGTCGTGAAATTCTCTCGCCCGATGTCGGGCATGTCGGCCTTATTGTAGGGAATAAAGCACGTGACCAAGTGTGGAACCCAATTATCGAATGGCTTAAAAAATAAAACGTTCTGAGAACAAATCTGACTAATCTCTGAAACAATTTAAACCTTGATAATTCATCGCAGTTGAGTATTCTCAACACAACTCAAAAATCATTTGAACGGAAAGAAAAACATGTCTGACCCTATCGTAATTGTTGCAGCAAAAAGAACGGCTATTGGCACACTTGGCGGCGGCCTGTCCACAATTAGCGCGAAAGATCTTGGCGCTGTTGTCATTAAACAAGTGATGGAGGATGCAAAGCTGGGCGCATCAGATATTGATGATGTCATTATGGGGCAAGTTTTAACGGCTGGATGTGGGCAAAACCCGGCAAGACAGGCGGCAATTGCCGCAGGTATTGATCAGGCCGCAACCGCGATAACAGTTAATCAGGTTTGTGGTTCAGGCTTGCGCACTGTCGCAATGGGCGTTCAGGCTATTCAAGCTGGTGACGCAGAAATTGTCATTGCAGGCGGCCAGGAAAATATGAGCCAGTCTCCGCACGTAATGCACCTGCGCGAGGCTGTAAAGTTCGGTGATGCACAAATGCGCGACACGATGATCTTGGACGGCTTGTGGGATGCATTTAATGACTACCACATGGGCATAACAGCCGAAAACATCGCGGAAAAATTCAGCATCTCTCGTGAAGCACAAGATTTATTCGCTGCAACCTCTCAAAATCGCGCGGAAGAGGCGATCAATCAAGGAAAGTTTAATGATGAGATCGTGCCTGTTGAAGTCCAGAAACGCAAAGAGACTATAACAGTTGATAAAGACGAATTCCCGCGCGCTGGCGTAACAGCCGAAGGCTTGGCAAAATTAAGGCCGGCCTTCAAAAAAGACGGTACGGTAACTGCCGCAAACGCATCAGGAATTAATGACGGCGCGGCTGCAGTTGTTCTGATGAAAAAGTCAGAGGCCGAGAAGCGTGGCCTAAAACCAATCGCTGAAATCAAGTCATGGGCAACACGCGGTGTTGATCCCGCCGTTATGGGCACAGGGCCAATTCCTGCATCAAAGGCCGCTCTGGAAAAGGCGGGCTGGTCAGCTTCCGACCTTGATCTTATTGAATCAAACGAAGCCTTCGCGGCGCAGGCTTGTTCCGTATTGCAGGAAACAGGGTTTGATCCTGATAAAACGAACGTGAATGGCGGCGCAATCGCTCTGGGGCACCCGATTGGGGCGTCAGGCACACGTATTCTTGTGACATTATTGCATGAGATGACACGCCGTGACGCGAAAAAAGGGCTCGCCACACTATGCATCGGCGGTGGCATGGGTATCGCACTATGTGTTGAACGCTAGGCCAAAACGAAATTAAAAAACATTTATTGAGAACAGGAAAAGATAATGACAAAAGTAGCAGTAGTAACAGGTGGAACCCGAGGCATCGGTGAAGCCATATCAAAACAACTCAAAGAAGATGGCTTCAAAGTTGTTGCCGTATATCGTGGCAATGATGAGGCTGCGAAGAAATTCAATGAAGAAACCGGATGCGAAACAATTAAGGTTGATGTCGCCAACTTCGATAGTTGCCAAGCGGCAATGAATGAAATCGAAGAAAATCATGGCCCCATTGCGGTGTTGGTTAATAACGCGGGGATCACGCGCGATGGCGTACTGCACAAAATGCCCGAAGAAAACTGGCATGACGTAATCGAAACAAACCTGACATCATGTTTCAATATGTGTCGCTCGATTGTTGCAAAAATGCGTGAACGTCAAGACGGGCGCATCATTAACATCAGCTCAATTAATGGACAAAAAGGGCAATTCGGTCAGGTCAATTACTCTGCAGCGAAGGCAGGCATGATCGGCTTTACAAAGGCACTCGCGCTCGAGTCAGCCGCAAAGAAAATAACCGTTAACACAATCTGCCCGGGCTACATCGAAACAGAGATGACTGCCGCTATGCCTGAAAAAGTATTGGAAAGCATCGTTGGTCAAATTCCGGAAAACCGTATGGGGCAACCTGAGGAGATTGCAGCAATCGTCTCCTTCTTGGCCTCAGAAAAGGCGGCATTTGTTACGGGCGCGACCATTTCAGCTAATGGTGGTCAGTACATGGCTTAAGCGCTGATCGCGGTATAAAAGCCGAGAAAACTGTCGATAACTCGGCGTCATTCATTCATGCGTGGTATGAAACCTAAACGCCGTGCGTTACTCTTATCATATGAGTAAAGATCGTGTGATATTAGAACGTCGCTATGTTCCCAAAGGAACAGTTGTTATCAAAGAAGGGGAGGAAGCCTACGCAGCCTTCCTCATTCAGTCAGGCTCAGTCAGAGTTTTTCAGGAAAGAAACGGAAAAAAAGTCGAGCTTGCGATTTTAGGTATGGGCGAGATTTGCGGTGAAATGGCTCTCATAAACGACAAGCCACGCGGTGCAAGTGTGGAAACTGCCGAAGATTGCAATCTTGTTGTCATCACACGCAGCGCGTTTGAAGATAAACTGAAAAACACCGACACGACAATTCAGGCCATCGTCAAAATGCTGATCAAGCGTGTTGAAAGCGCCAACAAACACCGCGTCGATAATGCATGATTAGAGCCTTAGCTTACTGATTTTTTCTAAACCAGCTTCGTCATCGCTTTGATCCCGTAGCTTGAAATATGATTTACTAATTTCAGTTATAAATGTACGTTACGTCAATATAAATTTTATTTCGGAATACTATATGATTTTGAGAGCCTACTATATGTTATTGTTTTTCTGCTTAGTAATATTGGCAGCATTTAATATACCTGCACTAGCCTCAGACACAACTTCACAAATTAAAACAGAAGAAAAAACATCAAGGCCACCGAATAGCCCCCCTGCGTCGGTTCCGTGGCTTACAAAAAGTGCATTAACAGACGGCATACATAGCGATATGGAGCCAGAATTCTTTTTAAATCAGACATATAACGGCATCAAAGGCGGAGTATTTAAAGGACTTGTGTCTCATAGTTATACCCTAATGGGAATTGACGCCTTTTATGGTTGTGATGATGATATTCTTAGGCAACACATTGCATATACATATCCAGATTTTTATGAGCCGACATGGCGCGAATTTTTTGACCATATGGCTAAACAAATGAAGGCTAAGTGGACATGGAAAGAAGAGAATAAAAATTTCGAATTTTGCGGTACTAATGAAAAATCGTTTTTTTCAGTCGATCTTGAGCCAAATTGGAGAATGCAAGACAGAGGACTATACATATGGCATGCTCCAGAAGGGCAGAATTTTGGGATGGATATTTATTATTTTGGGCATTTTTCTGCACCAGAAAATAAAGATAAAAATGAATTTTATAATAGAGTTCGTGATCATTTTGCGATTGATTACCACAAAGTGATGGGCTCTGTTGAAATTCCAAGTTTAAATGATATGCAAATAAAAAAAATAATATCAGGTGATGAAGCGCTCTACTGGTACAAAAAGGACTTCAGTCGATTGGCTTCTAAAGTAGTCTGGCGTCAATGGGCTTTTACCGTTGAAGGGCATATGTTTCTGATTATAAGCGCAATGCCAGAAGAAAACGAGATTGATACATCAACTGCTGTTGATCGAATGATTTCGACATTCAGTATCAACCAATGATTAATTATAATATCGCACGTGTTTTGATCTAATTCGAAAAATTTAAAAAATGGCGATCCCGATAGGACTCGAACCTATAACCCCCTGCTTAGAAGGCAGGTGCTCTATCCGGTTGAGCTACGGGACCGTTCATGTGTAAAATGCAAAAAAACGCCTGCGAAATCAAGCCTTTTTCTTGGCCTTCTTCTTTATGTCTTTCCCTGCAGCTGTTGCCGATTCTGTTGGCCTGTAAACAAAATTATCGCTGTAATTACGTGGTTTCACGCGGCGCGTGCGCTCGGGCAGGACGGTGTAATTCCACCCCTTGTTTTCGGCAAACGCTACGGCATCTTTCACGCTGTCAAAGCGAAGCTGAACCTGATTGAGCGTATCAGAAGAAGCAACCCAACCCATCAGCGGTTCAGGCGCTCGAGTGCTCGTTAGTTCATACTCCAAAACCCAGTCAGAACCTTTCCCACGGCCTGACTGCATAGCGGTCTTGCTTGGCTTGTAAATTTTGACATGCATAAAAAGAATGCTCCATGGCGTTTAAAATATATATCAGTCTGTCATAGAATATTTAAAGGCGCGTTACCAGCGATAAATACGCTTACCCACCATGCCCAAAACCATGCCCATTAAAATATAGGGGCCGACATGGGAAAACAGAACGTGCATAATGTCATCATACCCGCAAGTCAGACGCGATGCGACATAACCGAAACCCCCGACGGCCATAACATTCATGAATGCCATCAGATAGGGGCGGGTCGTCTTGCCTTTTACCGTAAAGTAAAAAAGTGCCGCGGCGGGTAAAATCGCATTGATGATAATCTCAGTGGTGCAAAGGCAGAAGCTGAATTGCGGCAGGTAAAACCCTTCATCAACAACTCGCAACGCCGTCCACGTGAAAAACGCGCCGCACAACGTAAACGGTACTGACAGCATCCATTTCGCACCGCGCATATCAGGCACGCACAACCACATAGAGCACAAGGCCGCAAAACATGCCATGGCGAAAACGATGATCATCTCTAACATATAGATTGGCGTGCCCAACACCGCTAAGAAATCAGAACGGATGCCTAAAAAAATCAACGCAACACTGAGATAGAACAGCACAAACGCAACCCAGGGCAGGGCGCGCTTAATCGGGTGTTCCATTACCTTAACGGGCTCCAGCTTTTGCGAAAGCTCGTTAATCAGCTCATCAGGGTTAAATTTGTCTGCATCCTCACTCATGCTCGTTCAACGTCTCTTTCAGTTTGTTTGCGGTTCGATGTGCGCTGACCTTCACGGCCGAAACGCTCATATCCATTTCTTCGGCAACTTCTTTTGCGCTATATCCTTCAACTTTCATGCGCAAGAATATCTCGCGCTGTTTTTCAGGAATATCAACAAGAGCGGCCTCGATATCTTTTAATTCGCCCGCATTTGGGGAATCGGTTACATCTTCGGAAAAAACATTGACCTTTTCATAGGTGTTCTCTTTCACTTTCTTATTTTTGTAATGCTTACGCAAAAAATCCGTTTTGCGGAACTGTATAATCGCCATCAGCCAAGGGCGAAACGGGCGTTCAGGGCTATAGGATTCTAAAGACTTATGAACGGAGATCAAAACGTCTTGTGCAACATCATCAATCCAATCAGGATTCGCAAGACCCGACGCTACACGACTTTTCACAAAAGGGTAAATATCATTTAACAGGGTGGAATAAGCACGTTTATCGCCTGATTGTGCCTGTACTGCAAGGCGTGACCATTCTTCGCCCTGTGTCTTATATGCCTCTTTATGTGAAGAGGTTGCCATATGCCCCCAGATCCTAAAGCTAGGATAAAAAAAGATTGCTTTCAACAAAATGCAGCAAATCAAAGAAAAAATGGTCGGAGCGGCAGGATTCGAACCTGCGACCCCCTGTTCCCAAAACAGGTGCGCTACCAGGCTGCGCTACGCTCCGAACATGGATAGGTATTTACACGAGCAATAAAAAAACAGCAAGTAATAATTATCAACATTTTACACATCAGACGAAAAATAAATTAAAATTCTTCCCCTTGCTCCTGAACTTTGCCATGCGTATGATCGTATATATTTTAAAATCAGGTCCAAAATCATTGGAGAATGTCGCGTGAAAAAGTTTTTCTCAATACTGTTTGTAATTATCATCGTCTTGATCGGTGGCGCGTTTATTGCTCCGTCCTTCATCGACTGGAACCAATATAAAAGCCAAGCCGTAGAGCAGGTGAAAAAACAAACGGGCCTTGATGTCGAGATCAATGGCAATCTTGGTTTTGCCGTTATCCCATCGCCACGTTTTTCCGTGGAGCAGGTCAAGCTGACAAACCCGAACGCCACAGAAAAAACCAAAGAAATCGCACAATTCGGCGCCCTTAATGTCAATGTTTCCCTGCTGCCGCTTTTGCAAGGTGCGGTGGATATCTCGTCGATTTCCCTGATCAAACCAACCATCTCAATCGCGACGGACAAAGACGGAAAGTTCAATTTCGCAACAGCAGAAATTGACGCGCTTATGAATGGGGGAGCAGAGCAGGGCGAGGCAAACCAAACCGAAAATTCTGGTGGCTCATCATCACCTGATATCGCCGTCGGCTCTATTTCGATTAAGGACGGAACATTCAATTACGCAGGCGCCGACGGTCAAACAACCACCATCCAAAACATCAATACAGATTTAAGCGCGCAAACGCTCGCCGCAGGTCCATATACGGCAAGCGGGTCACTCTTTTACAACCGCAACGCCATCAATTTTGATGTTGCAACAAAACAATTAGACCAAGAAAACTCAATACTGCCCGCGAATATCAAGCTGACCTTAAAGCCTGAAAACATTGAACTCAGCTACAGCGGTGCACTCGATATGTCAGACAGCTTTTCCGCGCAAGGCCAACTAAGCGCAAAAATTGATAACCTCGCCGCGATTATTAACCAAGCGGAAATTGAGCAAAACGCCGCGATGGAGGCCGCTTTTATGTCTAAGGGTTTGCTCACAATTGATGCTGAAAAGCTCAGCTATGACGACCTCGAAATCACCCTCGGCGGCGATAAAGCAAAAGGTGCGGTGAAACTGTCCTACGACCCGTTCAGCTATGACGTATCATTACAAACGCTGCAGCCCGTTGATATGAATAAAATCTATGCAGACATAAAGCCAAACACAAAAGGCAGCGTAAATTTCGTTGTCACGGGGAAGGGTAGCAATGTCACAATCAAACCATCAACCCTGACAATCGCCGGAAACACGCTGAACCTTTCGGGTGCATACACCACACCTGAAAACGCGAGCCGCTCAAACCTGAAAATGAATGTCACGTCCAAATCATTGGATGCCGATGCGCTGATGGCTCTCACAACAGGCGGCGCGAGCAGTACAGGCAGAAAATCAAATGCGTCACAAAAAACATCCGCAAAAGATGCGCAAGCCATGATGAAGTCATTGATATTACCGATGAACGCCGATATCACCGCCAAAATCGATAGCCTGAAATACGGCGGTGACACAATCAGCAACGTCAATATAGACATTAGCGCGCGTGAGAATTCATTCAAAATCAACAAATTTTCCGCGCAGAATATTTTTTCAACATCGGCTGATATTTCAGGAACGCTTTCAAACCTAAGCGCGACACCAAATATAGATATCTACAGCACAATTAACGCCGGCAACCTGCCTGCCGTGATGAAAAAATTCGAGATGGATACATCTGGCTTGCCCGAAGGATTGAAAAGTGCAGTGATTAAGGCGCAAACCAAAGGCACACTGTCAAAACTCGACGTAACAGCGAACATCAACGCGCTAAAAGGCGAGGTCATCGTAAAAGGAAATGTAAATGATCCGCTCGGCAACATGGCTTTGGATGGCATAGCCCTACAGCTGAAACATCCCAACATGGCGCAAGCGGTTAAAACACTGTCGGGTACAGAACTGCAGGGCGCAAATATGCGCAAACCCATCGACATTTACGCTAAAGTCTCACAAAACGGTGACACCTATACACTCAATGACGTCAAAGGCGACTTATCAGGCATGAGCGTGACAGGAAACCTGACAGCCAAAACAGGCGGAAAAGTACCTGCATTAAGCGGCGATCTCACTTTCGGCACAATCACAATTCCGTCAGTGATGAATGAAGGCGGTGCGTCATCAGGCGGCTCAGGCGCAGCTTCATCGGGAAGCGGGCGATGGTCAAAAGAGCCGATCGACGTGTCAGTCCTCCACACACTAAATGCTGATCTTAGCCTGAAAGCATCAAAAATAGATTATGGCGATTGGCCGCTCAGCAATCCGTCGATGAAGATAAAGCTGAACAACGGGAATTTAGACCTTTCAGACGTGAAAGCCTCAATTTTCGGCGGCTTAATTAACACGAACATTAAGGTTCAAACATCCGAAAAACCGCGCCAACCGATCGTCTTCGAAAGTGATGCCAGCTTCAACAATGTTGATATTGCAAAAGTCGCCGCATCCATGGTCGGAACGCGACTCGTAAAATTATCAGGCTCAGGAAATTTCAACGTGAATGTCAAAAGCACAGGAGCCAGCCCCGCCGCACTAATCCACGATCTGTCAGGAAAAGGCAGCGTAACAGGCCAAAATTTCGTCCTTGGCGGCGTCGATGTCACCAAATTCGTCAAAGCCCTCTCTTACGACAGCAAGCCGGGCGACACCATCAAAGGGCTGTGGAAAGGCTCAACACAGGGCGGCACAACCGCATTTGAAACCTTAAACGGCTCTTTCACAATCGAAAATGGCATCGCCGACATCAAGGAAATGACTCTCGACGGCACCACCGCACGCATTGAGACAACAGGCATCGTGAATCTGCCTGCATGGACTCTATCGACAAACCACAAAATGATTGCAAAGAAAATCGAAGGCGTCACCGATGAAATTCCACCCTTCGAAATGAGCTTCAGCGGTTCTCTCGATAATCCCGGGCAAACGTTTGGCCAAGGCGCGCTAAACCAATATCTGAACAACAAGCTACAGCGCAAGCTTGACGATTTGATCACGGACAAACTGTTCGGCGGTAAAAAGAAAGATCCTGCACCAACAGAAGGCGGAGAGGGCACAGCAAACCAAGCACAAGAAGGACAGCCTACAGGTCAGCGTGATCCGAAAAAGGAGCTGGAAGACGCGGCAGGTGAAGCCATTAAAGGCGTTCTGGATAATATTTTTAGGTAATCTTTGCAACAGCACACGATACGTGCTTAAGCATTAATCATCGCTCTCAAGGCGCGCCTGTAAATCACGCAAAATAAAAACCCTGATCGCACTCGAAAGGTTGTCAGGGTTCCCTTCATCAATTTCGGCAATCATCTTATTCAGCGACAACCCGCGCAGCGCGGCAATCTCACGTAAAACATCCCAAAACGGTTCCTCAAGGGTCACACTGGTCGCATGCCCCTTAATCCGAACAGAGCGTTTTTTTATGGGTATGTGCTTTGCGTCCATAGACAATTAATCGCGCGGCTTAATCATATCCAGCGGATTAATCCACTCCGCGAACTGCTCTTCGGTTAACAAGCCAAGCGCAACGCCAGCCTCTTTCAAAGTTGAGCCGTCCTGATGCGCCTTTTTCGCAATCTTCGCCGCATTATCATAGCCAATATGCGGGTTTAATGCCGTCACGAGCATCAAGCTCTCATTCAGCAGCTTATCAATGCGCGCTTCATTTGCTTCAATGCCGACCACGCAATTATCGGTGAAACTGTTGCAACCATCCGCAATCAGACGGATCGACTGAAGCACGTTGTAAATCATAACCGGCTTAAACACATTCAATTCAAAATGCCCGTTTGAACCCGAAATCGTAACCGCAACGTGATTACCCATCACCTGCGCGCATACCATGGTAAGAGCTTCACACTGTGTCGGGTTTACCTTACCGGGCATAATCGATGAACCGGGCTCATTCGCAGGCAGGCTGATCTCACCAATACCACAACGCGGGCCTGAACCGAGCAGACGCAAATCATTGGCAATCTTCATTAGACTGGCCGCAATCACATTAAGCGCACCTGAAATTTCAATCATCGCATCATGCGCCGCCAAGGCTTCAAACTTATTTTCCGCCGTCACGAAATCAAGATCGGTGATTTTGGAAACATGCTCTGCAAATGTTTCGGCAAATCCGGCCTTGGAGTTAATACCTGTACCGACAGCCGTGCCGCCTTGCGCCAATTGCATAAGGCGCGGCAAGCATGTTTTAACGCGCTCAATGCCATATTCAATCTGCTTGGCATAGCCTGAGAATTCATGCCCCAAGGTCAGCGGCGTTGCATCCTGCATGTGGGTGCGTCCGATTTTAACAATCTTTTCAAACGCCTTCGCTTTTTCATCCAAAGCGTTGTGCAGATGCTGTAAAGCAGGGAGAAGCGCATGGTGCACCTGCTCCCCCGCCGCAATATGCATCGCGCTCGGGAACGTATCATTCGATGATTGCCCCATATTCACATGATCATTCGGATGAACGGGAGTTTTACTGCCGCGCTCTCCGCCAAGAATTTCAATCGCACGGTTAGAGATCACCTCATTCGCATTCATATTGCTTTGCGTGCCTGAGCCCGTCTGCCACACAACAAGCGGAAATTCATCTTGCAACGTGCCGTCAATCACCTCATCAGCAGCTTGAACAATCGCATTTGCCCGCGTGTCATCCAAAACGCCCAATTGCTGATTGGAAAGCGCGGATGCCTTTTTCTGAATACCAAGAGCACGAACAAGCGGCGCGGGCATTAGCTCGCCACCAATTTTAAAGTTGTGCAATGATCGTTGTGTTTGTGCGCCCCAATACCGATGCGCAGGAACCTCTACCGCACCAAGCGAATCTGTCTCTTCGCGAACTTGCTCGCTGCCCTGTGCTTGTGCCAATTGTGTCATGAATAATACTCCTTCTTAAAATCTAAATATGAAAAAACCCGAAAGTCTACAGTGAGCCTTTGGGGTATAAATTTGTGACATGCCCCATCTTGCGCCCTTCACGGACAACCTTTTTTCCGTAAAGATGAACACAATGCGCATCATCATCCGCATCAGTGTCTTGTAAGTGCGCGTAAATCTCTTCCACGTCATTACCGATCAAATTGTGCATGATAGCATCACTGTGAACCCGCGCGGGTGCGGCGCGTAGACCGCAAACGCACCGTACATGATTTTCAAATTGTGAGACGGCACAGGCATCAATCGTCCAATGCCCTGAATTGTGCGGGCGCGGAGCAATTTCATTCACCAATAACTTCCCGCTTTCACAGACAAAAAATTCAACGGTCAGCACACCACGTAAATTCACGGCATCCGCAATTTTCTGCGCCATTCCCAGCGATGCAATATTCAACGAATCATCCAGTCCAGCAGGATAAGTCGTCGTATCAAGAATATGGTTCTTATGTTGATTTAACATCGGCCCATAACTCTTTGATGTCTCTTCAAAATCGCGCGCCACAATAACGGAAACTTCTGAAGAAAAATTGATTTTCTCTTCAATGATCAACGATACGTCAGAGCGATCATCAAGAAACTCGGAAAGGTTTGCATCGTCGGTTAAATTTTCCGCTTGTCCTGAAATCTGCCCTTTACCGTCATAACCAAAACGCGCTGTTTTAATAATGAAGTCTTGAACATCGTTCTTTTTACAGAAATCTTTGATATCTTTAATGCTCTCAACACGCGCCCAGCGTGCTGTGTCTAAGCCATGCTTATTCAAAAAACTCTTTTCTTTAATCCGATCCTGCGACGCATCCAAAAGTTTCCGTGATGGGAAAACACCGCCATCTTTCATCGCCGAAAGAATATCAATTGTTTCAACGGGGATATTCTCAAATTCATAGGTGATATAATCAACACAATCACTAAATGTCTGTAGCGCTGCGCCGTCATCGTAATCAGCCTTGATGTGTCGAGAGGCGACCTTCGCCGCGGGGCTGTTATCCTCAGGGCAGAAAATCACGACCGATATTCCCAATTGCGCCGCCGCAACCGCACTCATGCGACCAAGCTGACCACCGCCCAATATCCCTAAGGTTAGTCCTGACGAAAAGCTGGCTTGTGACATAAACGACGACCTGTTTTAATCCGTGGGATGTTCCGCAACGCTCTGGCTCTGCTTCTCACGATAAGCCATCAACTTCGCCATGATGGTTTCATCAGAAAGCCCGAGAATAGAGCACGCAAGCAACGCTGCGTTTTTCGCGCCCGCCTGACCGATCGCAAGTGTGCCGACAGGCACACCACCAGGCATTTGCGCGATGGATAACAAGCTGTCCATGCCTTTCAATGCTTTACTCTCAACAGGAACACCAAGAACGGGCAGCGGTGTCATGCTTGCCACCATACCGGGTAAATGCGCAGCCCCTCCGGCACCTGCAATAATCACTTGAATACCGCGCGTCAAAGCCTGCGTTGCGTAGTCAGTCATGCGTTCAGGTGTACGGTGTGCGGAAACAATACGGCATTCATGCGCAACGCCCATATCGTGTAAAATCGTGTGCGCGGCCTTCATGGTTTCCCAGTCCGACTGAGACCCCATAATAATGCCGACATCTGGATTATCATCTGAATGTGTCATAAAGCAGTTATAGAAAAACCCCCTAACCAAAGCAAGGGGGTAGAGAAACCTTTTGCACGCAATTATTTAAAACTGCATAGTTTGATTATGCAATAATATCGTCGATCAGCGCGCTTTCTAATTTCTGTATCATATCTTTCAACCACAGCTTCTTTTTTTTGAGCTGTTGCATATGAAGCAAATTAACAGGCTGCTCGCTGCTAACAGCCGTTTCAATCAGCGCATCAAGCGCCTGATGTTCTCCGCGATACTCACTGAGTTTCAGCTTCAAATCTTCTTGATCTTCTTGCATAATATTTAAAAAACACTATTTGTTTATTGATATAATTTAAAAATTGAACATAGATTATATCACATAATGCCCTGTAAAATAAAATAAAACTTTTCCACCATAAAGGGCGCGGCCAGAAAGACTTCATTTGATAATAACAAGGAATCATGTAGCCTTTTAAGCCTAAAGTAATGAATAGAATTAACAAACAACGCTGAGAGACCATGCCCCAATCCCAAAATAAAAAAATTGCAATTTTCACCAGTGGCGGAGACTGCGCCGGCCTCAACGCCGTTATGCGCGCTGCTGTCATTCGCGCACACGGGCTGGGGTGGGAAGTCATCGGTATAGAAAATGGTACGGCAGGCTTGCTCGACGATCCGCCACGCTACCGCGAATTAAAGCCCGCTGATTTCGACACAAGCGTCATGCGCATGGGCGGCACAATTCTAGGAACCACAAATTCCCGCAATCCGTTTTCATACGAAATGCCTGATGGCAGCGTGAAAGATCGTTCAGACGAGCTGATTGCGTCACTCAAAGGCTTGGGCGTTGAATCACTCATCGGCATCGGCGGTGACGGCAGCTTCGCGATCCTGAATAAGCTGGTCAAGCAAGGAAACTTAAACTTCGTCGGCGTACCGAAAACAATTGATAATGATGTTTTCATGACCGATTTCGCCGTCGGCTATGATACAGCTGTTTCCGTCGCAACCGAAGCTTTAGACCGCCTGCAACCTACCGCCGCCAGCCACGACCGTGTGATGATCTTAGAGGTAATGGGAAGAGACGCAGGCCACATCGCCCTCACTGCAGGCATCGCAGGCGGCGCAGATGTTATCCTTATTCCCGAAATTCCCTACAGTATCGACAAAATCGCCGAAAAAATTAAGGCCGTAAAAGAAACAGGACGCAATTTCGCTCTCGTCATCGTCTCAGAAGCCGTTAAAACACCCGACGGGCGCAAACACGAAGTTGTCTATCATGGCGGCGAAACCCGTTACGGCGGAATAGGGGACTATCTCGGCGTTAAAATCGCTCAGGCCACAAATTCCGAAACGCGCGTGACTGTTCTGGGGCACGTCCAGCGTGGCGCAGGGCCCACATACAATGACCGCCTGTTGGCATCAGCTTTTGGCGTGCGCGCCGTTGATTTGCTCGCCGATGGAAAATACGGCCGCATGGTCGCCTGGCAAAATGACGGCGTTGTTGACGTGCCGATTGAAGATGCAATCAAAGAATGTCACATTGTCGAAAAAGATGGTATGCTTGTTCATACGGCACGAGCGTTAGGTATCTCGCTCGGCGATTAAAAAGAGTAAATTCTCTTCAAATTCTGTATGACTTTAATAAATATGTGTAAATCCGCACATTTAAAGTAATTTCAAACTTGCAGGGTGCGCAGAACATATATACTCTATTACTCTAATATTTTATTATGAAAAAGTGATTTAATTAATGCTTTATGTTCAACAATCTCTCGGCCCTGATGAAGAGCTAATTCACGTTGGAAAATTCCATTGGATGTATACAGTAAACGCGTTCATGTCGATCGTATGGGGCTTTTTTGGCGCCATCGTCATTATGATCATCGCGTATAACGCCTACAGCTTCTTAGGGAAATTGCCGCCAAACACAGGCTTTTTTAAATCTATCCAAATTATTCATCCCGGCGTGCGCGTCGGTGCATTTTTATTCTTTGTGCTTGGTTTGGTGAAATTCGCACAAATGATGGTGACGAAGGTCACAACCGAAATTGCTATTACAAATAATCGTCTTGTGTATAAACGCGGGCTTGTCGCGCGTCACGTTGGCGAAATCAGTATTGACCGTATTGAAGGTGTAAATGTTTTGCAGCCCGTTTTAGGCCGTATCTTCAATTATGGCAGGGTTATGGTGCGTGGTATGGGTGTGGGGGAGGTCTTGTTGCCTCCGATTGAGGATCCAATTTCATTCCGTAGAGGGATAGAGGAGGCGAAGGCACGATGACAGACAACAAAAAAGATCAAAAGAAAGCGGAAAGAAAAACGAAAAACCCGCAACCAAAGCAGCGTCAAAAAAAGTTCAAAACTTTTCAGGATAAAGAACTAGAGCGCATGATGGTGCGCGGCGAAGAAGTGATTTTAAGGGCAAACTTACACGGAGCGCTTTATTGGAAAACCGTTGCAGTGCTGATTTTGGCCTGCATTTTCTTTATAACATCAATCACCGCGTTTGGCTTCCTTTTCGGTTTTGTCGGTCTACTGATGTTGGCTGTCTCTATTTTAACTCAACATTATCTGTTGTTGGCAATCACGAATAAACGTGTGCTGGCACGATATGGCCTGCTTCAAATGGATGTGGTCGATATTCGCCTCAGTAAAATCGAAAGTATTGACCTTGAGCGTATGCTCCCGGGTCACATTTTCGGCTACGCGAATGTGGTCGTGATGGGAACGGGTAACCGTATGCTGCGCGTGCCCTACATCTCCAACGCCGAAGCTTTCCGCCGTTTCTACAACGAAATGGTTTTGGCTGAAGAGGGCAGTGAAGAAGGCGAAGAAGAGGTGCGAAACCTTCAAGAGCAGATTGTCGAGCAGGCAGGAAAGCCAATGAATAAAAGAAACAAGGTCTAAGTTTTCTGCCTTGTTGGAGGCATAAGATTAAAAAAGAGCCCCGAACGTGTTTTGGGGCTTTTAATATGTTCATAAAGCCACGCGCAGATATTGATTGATCGCCCTGTATCCGCTAGTAATGACGGGTATTACAAAAGATAACGCAGGATTATAAACAATGACTTACGATGAAAAACGCGCACATCCAAACGGATGGGATAAAGACAAACTTGTAAGCCGTTACGTCACCGAAGGCGCAAAAAGCGCACCGCACCGCGCCTATTATTACGCGATGGGCTTAACCGAAGAAGAAATTCACCAGCCACTCGTCGGTGTCGCAACCTGCTGGAACGAAGCTGCGCCCTGTAACATCGCTCTATCTCGTCAGGCGCAAGCCGTTAAGGTCGGCGTGAAGGAAACAAAAGGTACACCGCGTGAATTCACCACCATCACCGTCACAGATGGTATTGCCATGGGCCATGAAGGAATGCGTTCATCCCTTGCGAGCCGTGAGGCCATCGCGGACTCGGTTGAACTCACGATGCGCGGGCACTGCTATGATGCGCTTGTCGGCCTTGCGGGCTGTGATAAGTCATTACCGGGCATGATGATGGTGATGGTGCGCCTGAACGTCCCATCCGTATTCATGTATGGTGGCACAATCCTGCCAGGCAAATTCCGCGGCCAAGATGTTGACATCGTAAACGTATTCGAAGGTGTAGGAAAACACGCAAAAGGCGAATTTACCGATGCAGATTTGAAAGAACTGGAATGCGTAGCTTGTCCATCCGCAGGCGCATGCGGCGGTCAATTCACCGCGAACACGATGGCCTGCGTCTCCGAGGCGATGGGTTTGGCTATTCCGCACTCCGCAGGCGCACCTGCACCATATGAAAGCCGTGATGAATATGCCAAAGCATCGGGCGAGGCGGTCATGAACCTGATCAAAAACGGTGGCCCGTATCCTCGCGATGTGGTCACGCGCAAATCATTGGAAAACGCAGCGGCTATCGTAGCGGCAACAGGCGGCTCAACCAACGCCGCTCTCCACCTTCCCGCAATCGCACATGAGGCAGGAATCGACTTCCCGCTTGAAGACGTAGCCGAAATATTTAAAAAAACTCCACTCATTGCAAACTTACGACCGGGCGGAAAATATGTCGCCAAAGACCTCTTCGATATCGGCGGCGTGGGTGTTGTGATCAAAGAATTGCTGGATAACGGCTTTATGCACGGCGACTGTATCACGGTCACGGGAAAAACACTGGCGGAAAATTATGCTGATGTAACGCTACCTGAAAACCAAGACGTGGTGTTCCCATGCTCTAACCCGATTCATCCGACAGGTGGCGTGGTCGGCCTGAAAGGCAACCTTGCCCCGGAAGGTGCAATCGTAAAAATCGCCGGGTTGGAAGAACTCACCTTCGAAGGGCCCGCACGCGTCTTTGATGGGGAACAAGCCGCTTTTGACGCGGTTCAGGCAAAACAATACGAGGATGGCGAAGTCATTGTTATCCGCTACGAAGGTCCGAAAGGCGGCCCGGGCATGCGTGAGATGCTCTCCACTACAGCGGCGCTATATGGTCAAGGCGCAAAAGTTGCATTGATCACTGATGGACGTTTTTCCGGCGGAACGCGCGGCTTCTGTATCGGCCACCTTGGCCCCGAAGCCGCAGTTGGTGGCCCGATCGGCTTGATCAAAGATGGTGACATCATTTCAATAGACGCAGAAAAAGGCACGCTTGATGTAAACCTCAGCGAAGAGGAACTTGCAGAACGTCGCAAAAACTGGACACCGCGTAAAACCGATTATAATTCAGGCGCATTGCAAAAATACGCTGCTCTTGTCGGCTCCGCTCAATACGGAGCTGTAACACATCCCGGTGCGAAAGAGGAGACACATACCTTTGTTGACCTGTAAACGCCATATATTGAAACAGATGACAGTCGCGGCCATTATAACCGCGGCATTTCTGCTTTTGGCGTTGTCCGCGCGCGCGCAACAGAACGCCACGCATTTTGCACCGCTGAAATATAAACCGCAAATCGACACCTTCTATCTAACGCGTCAGGGAACGCCGGTTTGGATTGACGATCAAGGCGCTCTAACAACACAGGGTAAAGCATTGGCCGGTGTTCTTAATGACGCGTGGCAAAACGGACTAAACCCAAACAATTACTACAATAAAGAAATACAAAACATTCTGGCTAAAACCAACGGTGGTGAGGCCATGAACAGCGAAACTGCTCTTCATCTTGAGCTACTTCTAACCAGTGCATACACAGGTTACATTCGCGATATATCAGGTATGCGTGTTGAGGCTTCCACACTATCGTTGCGTGCGAAAGATTGGCGCCAGAAAGTGTCTGCGCAACTGGCCTTATCATACCTGCCCGATCATGCACGGAACATTGCCGCTTTTCTAAAGGTGCAGGAGCCTCAGACCCGAACCTACCAAGCGTTAAAATCCGAACTGATCGCACTGGTGAATAAACAGAAGGAAGGCAAACAGAGCCTTCCCGTTGTCCAAATCGAAAAAACCCTCTATCCGGGCAATATAAGTACTGCCATGCCAACCTTGAGGGCACGGCTGAACATGATATTACCGCCTGAGCGCGCCAACGATCAAAACACATATGATGTCGAATTGGTGCAGGCCGTAAAAAATTTCCAGCAAAGCCAAGGGTTAAAGCCTGATGGCATAATTGGCAAACAAACGATACACGCGCTGAACCTGACAACAGGTGCAAAAATCAAACAGATTATGGTGAATATGGAGCGCCTGCGTTGGGTTGAAGATGAAAAGCCAAGCCGTTTTGTGGTTGTCAACATCCCCTCAGCCAGCCTGTGGGCTATAGAGGACGGTGTCGTGCTGCATGAAATGCCTGTCGTCGTGGGGCGTAAAAAACGTGAAACTCTCTCGTTTGTAACCTATATACATGGCGTTCGATTCAATCCGACATGGACTGTGCCGCCAACCATCAAAGAAGAGGATATCTGGCCTAAACTAAAGGAAGATGCAACATATTTAGCATCAAAGGGAATGGAGCTGTTTGACGGGTATGCGAAAGATGCGCCAACGCTTGACCCCACCGCAATAGATTGGCATGCCGTAACCGAACAAGACTTACATGGCTTGCGCATGGTACAAATTCCGGGTGCACACAACCCGTTGGGCCGCTTCCGTATTCTTATGCCGAATGAATATAATATCTACCTCCATGACACCAACGAACGCGGCCTTTTCTACAAAACAGACCGCGCACTGTCTTCGGGCTGCATCCGTATGAAAAACCCCGACGATATCGCGCGATACGTTTTAAAAAATCGCCGCAACTGGGACGAGAGCAAAATGCAGGACATCCTAAAAACAGGCGAGGTTACCGACATCTACACCTCAGAAAAAATTCCCGTTTATCTTTTGTACTATACTGTCTGGCTCGGCGCAGAAGGCCAAGTGGTCTATGGACAGGATATTTATGGCTATGACCAACGCATGATTGAAGCGTTGGAAAAACTTGACGGTTTTCCAAAAATCGGTGATACTGAAGGTTGATGCATAAACAAAGTCTACATGTTTTTGCACATCTGACAGAACCGTGAAATTTGTTTTTTCTTGAATTTTTTCGGATCAATCTTTATCACAATACAGTAACAAATCATGGCATAGCACTTGCACTGTATGTTTTATACGAATTTAGGAAACACCATGACGAATAAATTTTTTGATGAACAAGCAACAGATGAACGCCTGCTACAGCAGCGCAGAGATGTTTTGAAGTTCGGCTTAGCTGGCATATTGGGCTCTATATTGCCCTTCTCATTAACGAACGCAGCATTAGCGGCAAAGTCAAACACCCCGTGGAAAATTTCATTTCATAATGCCCACACAGATGAAAGTTTTTCCGGTGTATACCGCGTAGGCAATAAATACCTGCCACAGGCATTCGAGCGTATTAATTACGTTATGCGCGATTTCCGCACAAAAGAAGTTTTCCCGATGGATCCGCATGTCATTGATATCATGGCCATCATCCATAACAAGCTAAACACGGACAAACCATTTCAGGTACTTTCCGGCTATCGTAGCCCGAAGACAAACGCCATGCTCGGCAAAAGGTCGAACGGCGTTGCATCAAATTCCTTTCATATGTACGGTCAAGCCGTTGACCTGCGCATAAAAGGTGTGAGCACAAAGAAAGTCCGCAATGCTGCCCGTAGTTTGCAAGCCGGCGGCGTAGGGTATTACCCGCGAAGTGGCTTTGTGCATGTCGATACCGGCAAAGTACGGTCTTGGAGCTCGTAAACAACGATCAGCCTAAAAAGGGCATAGATGTGATACTGATTGCTCTGGGCGCGAATCTTGACGGGCCACACGGATCCCCAATACAGACACTAAAAAAATGCACCTGCTTTCTGGCGGACGAGCATATTTTTGTTCAAAACGCGTCACACATTTGGAAATCCGCACCCGTACCGATTTCGGATCAGCCATGGTATCACAATGCCGTATGCAACGTAGAAACTGACAAAACACCACACGATGTTCTAAATGCCTTAAGAAAAATAGAACACGAAAACGGCCGCACCCGTCATACGCAAAACGAAGCACGCAGCCTTGATCTCGACCTCATCGCCTATCACGACATAATCATCGAAACCGAAACCTTGCATATCCCGCACCCACGCATGCATGAACGTGCATTCGTACTAAGACCTTTGCTGGAAATTGCGCCCGACTGGGTTCATCCTGTAATCGGCAAGACTACAGACATGCTTATAAGTGAAATGCCGACAGGGCAGGATATAGAGCGCATTGAAGGAGTCGTAATTAAATGACCGACCTTATGGAACAGTACAAAGCAGGCACGCCGCTCATTATGGGGGTGGTCAATGTAACACCTGACAGCTTTTCGGATGGCGGACACTATCTCGGCGCAGAAGAGGCGATCAATCATGGTGTGAAATTATTAGAGCAAGGCGCAGACATCCTCGACATCGGCGGTGAATCTACGCGCCCAGGCGCAGAAACGGTCAGCATAGATGAAGAAATATCCCGCGTTATACCTGTGATCAAAGGGCTTGAAGGCAAAGCGAAATTCATCTCCATCGACACGCGCAACGCCCAAACCATGCAAGCCGCCATCGACGCAGGCGCAAACATCATCAACGATGTCAGCGGCCTGACCCATGACCCAAAATCAATTGAGGTCGCCACACAATCAAATCTGCCCGTCTGCATCATGCACATGCAAGGCACGCCGGAAACAATGCAATCTAAGCCTGAATATGATGATATTCTCGTTGAAATTGAAGACTTCTTCGCTGAACGAATAAAAACATGCAACGCCGCAGGAATAAAAAACATCATCCTCGACCCGGGTATCGGCTTTGGCAAAACGCTGCAGCATAATTTAAAAATTTTAAATAATCTAAAACGCTTTAAAAAATTCGACTGCCCGATACTACTCGGCGTTTCCCGCAAAAGTTTTATCGACAAACTCTGCAGCATTCCAAACCCCGAGCGCCGTATTCCGGGAACAATCGCCGCAACATTATCGGGGTTAGAACAGGGCGTGGAAATCCACCGCGTCCATGATGTCAGCGAAGTCAAACAGGCCGTAGACGTCTATCAGGCAATCCGTTCCGCAGGCTCCTGATCCAAGCGCGGGCTTTCGTGAAAAACAGGTTCAGACTGGCGCACAGGCTGAGAGGCCGCATCAAAGTCGTAGGAATAAACATCCCACGGGAAAAAGCCGCGATCTGTCGCAGGCTGAAATTCATACATATGACAATTGCGAAAGACGCCCGGTGTTTGCAAGCCATATAACCCGCCAAGCGCGCGAAACACGCCACCATGTGACACCATCAAAACAGGGCCGTCATGCGCCTCTAAAATACGTTTCTTTCCGCGCTGTATACGCGCACAAAATGCGTCAAACGATTCCCCGTTCGGCGGTGTCGGCCAACCTGATAGCAGCTCCGCACATTCATCATACGGCACACCTTCCCAGTCCCCTGCATGCAGTTCGGCTATATCAGGCTCCTCATGCATCGGCACATCCAGCGCTTCGTTAATAATCGCCGCCGTATCGCGCGCTCGTGAAAGGTTACTATGCACAATAACCGCAGGCTTAATATCCATAGTGCGCACAACATCCTGAACCGCGCGCGCTTGATCTTTTCCAGTATCGGTGAGCGGTGAGTCAAGACTGCCCGCCATTAAACGCGCGGCGTTCGCTTCCGTTTCACCATGGCGGATCATATAAAAATGTTTCTGCGGCAGGGGCATCTCTCTGTCCTTTTAAATAATGCGAATCTAACCAATGACCAAAGCATTATGCAGGTTTCGCAAGGTTGCAACAATACTTTGCGCCGCCAAAACCGAACTTTTGGGGTTTGCCGGGTCAGGCTCATTCTCAATCCGACTGGTTAGAGTGGAATAATCGCTCTTCACGGTAACCTCGTGCATGTTCCCACTCGCCAATGGGTCAGCCCATACTTCAACACGCGTCCTTTCCGCGCCGATTCCCGCTAAACTGAGTGTCGCCGCAACATTTACATTCGCAGGAAAGCCCTTGGAAGCCTCCAATGCGTTCCCTTCAAAAATCAAGGTTTTCTCTTCAATACGTTCAACATCAATATTGTTCTCAACCACAAACGGCGCGCCCGCAAATCCCTTTGGCGGCTTCGTCGATGCAATTTTTGCCGACCGAATGCCCATCTCCCGCATTGCCGTCACGCCGTCAAGCCCGCAAAGCGCGCCGGAGGGAAGATAACACCGCGCGTCGCTTTCCTTGATCTGTTCAATAATGTCAGGATAAATCAGCAAGGCGGCACTGCTGATAAAAATAATGTCTTTATGCGCATCCAATGCAATTTTTGAAAGTGAAGGAACCTCATCGGCGGGCAAGCACTCCACCACCAAATCACACCGTGAAACTAAATCAGCCGTATCAACATTCTCAACACCTACGTCACGGGTCAAATACGGGTCAGAAACACATTCTAAAACGCATCCTTCAATCCCGTTTTGCAAGGCGCGCACCACCGCACCACCAATTGCACCTGCACCAACAACACCAATTTTACGCATATGCCATTTCTTTCAAATCGTTATAAACTGTATCAATAATTTCGAGTGTATCTTGCCCTTGCGCCGCCCGCAACGCGCCCTCAGAGCGCTCGCCAGGGATAAGAATTTCATCAATGTGCGCATCATGACGCGAGGCTTTCACCTCCTGTAACAACGCCTCAACCTGCGCCTCAAAGACATCGCGCCCGACCAACTTGTCAGGATCAATCGTGATAAAGAAAATGCCGTCTGACCCTTCGACCGCATTCATGCCCATTTTCGCACCTATCAAACCGCCGCTCAGAATTTCAATCGCCAGCCCGATAGAAAACCCTTTAAATCCTTTTAATGGTAAAATCGCACCATCTTTCGCATCGCTCAATTTGTCCGAAGGCTGCCCGTTCTTATCAATAATCACGCCTTCGGGCATCTTCTTGCCTGCCTTATCCAATTCCATCAACTTGCCGTATGCCCACTCCGCGGTGGTCACATCCACAACGCAGGGCGTTTTTGCAGAAGGAATACCAAACGATATCGGGTTCGTTCCAACCACAGGATCATATCCGTTCGGGTGACAAACTTGCGACAGAGAATTACACCCCGCAATGCCGAGCAATCCATGCTCAACAAACATACGGTTATAAAAATTCATCGTACCCGTCGTACCGAAATGGTTACGCGCCCCAACAAACGCGATGCCGTGCGTCTTGGCTTTCTCAATCGCAACCTCCGCAGCATATTGCGCAGCAACCAAGCCCAGATTATTACGCCCGTCCACAATACCAAGCCCGCCTGCATCCAACGCCAAAACAGGCTTCGCCTCGGGCGCACCGTTTTTCTTGGTGTATTTATAACTCCAGCGTACGCGTAATAGTCCGTGAGAGCGTTTTCCCGCCATCTCATTTTGCAGCAAGTGCGTGCTGATCGTCGAAATCGCATCATCATCGGTTAAACCCGCATTTTTCAGCGATGCCTCGATTAATTGAACGATCTCGTCTTTGGGGATTGTCACCATCATATTGAATATTCCTGCTGGCATTTTCAAAATATAAGGCCGATAATATACGTCAATGGAGCAATGGCAAGATCAATCTATTATTCTGAACGTGCGCGCACACGGTGAGAGCGGCGCAGTCGTTTCTGTTTTAACAGAAAACCAAGGCCGCAGGGCAGGCTATATGCGCGGTGCATCCTCATCAAAAAATCGCGGCACACTAGAAATCGGCAACGTGGTCGACGCAAACTGGCGCGCAAGAACCGCAGACAGCCTCGGCACACTAACATTAGAGCTGAGCCGCTCCACCGCCGCACGGTTCCTCCAAGACCCCTTAAAACTCGCCGCACTACAATCAGCTTGCGCCTTATGCGACCAAGCCGTCCCCGAAGGCGAAGGGGGCGAGGGGCTTTTCCACGGCATGCTGGCCTTGTTTCAAATCTTCGACAGCGACGCATGGCAAGCAGGCTACATCATGTGGGAAATCGCCCTGCTTAAAGAACTCGGCTTCTCGCTTGACCTGACCCAATGCGCAGGTGGCGGTGATAACAACACGCTGGCTTATGTCTCGCCGAAAACAGGCCGCGCCGTCAGCTATGCCGCCGCTGAGCCGTACAAAGATAAAATGCTCCCGCTACCATCTTTCCTCAAACCAAATGGCGGCCCGATTGATGATGAGGATATCCTCACCGGACTGCAACTGACAAAATTCTTCCTCGAGCACTGGGTTTTCGCCCATCACAGCCGTGGATTGCCCGAGGCCAGAAACAGGTTGGGCTTGCGTTTTACCGAAACTTTTGCAAAAACAAAAGGCCGCGCCGAAAAAGACGGCGACAATACAAGAAACACTGATGCGTTAGGAACAGACCTCTATGTCGAAGGATAATACTGCACAAGAACCCGCAAACGAAATCATCGACCAGCCTATGAGCGAGATCCTCTCGGATCGCTATCTTTCCTATGCACTCTCTACAATTATGAGCCGTTCACTCCCCGATGTGCGCGATGGGATGAAGCCTGTACACAGACGCCTGATGTATGCGATGTATCAGCTCAAACTGAACCCGACACAAAGCCCGAAAAAATCCGCGCGTGTTGTTGGTGATGTCATCGGTAAATACCACCCGCATGGTGATACAGCCGTCTATGACGCAATGGTCCGCCTCGCGCAGGACTTCTCCCAACGCTATCCGCTAGTGGACGGGCAGGGGAATTTCGGAAACATTGACGGCGATAACGCGGCCGCTATGCGTTACACCGAAGCGCGACTTACAGACGTGGCCTTACTACTGCTTGACGGCATCGAAGAAAACGCGGTTGATTTTCGTTCAAACTATGACGGGTCAGAAAGTGAACCTGTTGTTCTGCCCGGCGGGTTCCCGAACTTGCTCGCGAACGGCTCCAGCGGTATCGCCGTGGGAATGGCAACCAACATCCCGCCGCACAATGTCGCTGAGCTGTGTGAAGGCATGCTGCTCATGTTGGAAAAAGACCCGAGCATCGAAGAGCTGGTCGATATTATCCAAGGCCCCGACATGCCCACAGGCGGAACATTGGTCGAAAAACGCGAAGATGTAATTAACGCCTACGCCACGGGGAAGGGCGCATTCCGCATTCGTGCCAAATGGGAAAAGGAAGAGCTGAAACAAGGCATGTACCAAATTGTGGTCACTGAAATTCCGTATCAGGTTCAAAAGTCCAAACTAATCGAAAAAATCGCTGATCTTATCAATACAAAGAAACTGCCGCTGCTCGACGATGTGCGCGATGAGTCTGCCGAAGATGTACGCCTCATCCTCGTGCCGAAAAACCGCAACGTCGAACCGCAAATCTTGATGGAGGCACTCTTCCGCGCCTGTGACCTTGAAACACGCTTCAACATGAACTTGAACGTTCTTGAAAACGGCCTCGTGCCAAAAGTCATGAACCTTAAAGAAGCTCTTCAAAACTGGCTCGACCACCAGCAAGAAGTCCTTGTGCGCAGATCCCGACACCGCTTGGAAAAAGTGCTCAGGGATATCGAACGTCTGGAGGGCTTCCTGATTGTTTATCTTAACATCGATGAAGTCATCCGCATCATCCGTTTCGAAGATAAGCCAAAAGAAAAACTGATCGAAACCTTCGATTTAACCGAATATCAAGCTGAAGAAATTCTGAACTTGCGCTTGCGTCGTTTGCATAAATTGCAGGAACTCGAAATTCGCAAAGATCACGAAGCCTTGACCAAAGAGCGCGATGATTTGGAAAAACTGATCAAATCCGAAGCGCGCCAATGGACAAAAATCAAAAAACAAATCAAATCTCTTAAAGAGATGTTCGGCGAAGAGACCGAATTAGGCAAACGCCGCACCGTCATAGGTAAGCCGCCTGCACCAATTGCCGTCGACCTTGATCAAGTCATGATCGAAAAAGAACCGATAACCGTTATTTGTTCGGCGCAAGGCTGGGTAAAGGCGATGAAGGGCCACGGCCACAAATCAGGCGACATCAAATATAAAGACGGCGACCGCGGCCAATTCGTGATTGAGGCACAAACCACCGATAAGCTCATGATTTTCGGCACTAACGGCCGTTTCTATACGCTCGGCTGTGATAAATTGCCGTCAGGCCGCGGCTTCGGTGAGCCGTTACGCATCATGGTCGACCTGCCGAATGACGCGGTTGTGACCTCCATGCGCCTGTACGAACCCGAACGCAAAATGGTCGTCGCCTCCAGTGACGGGCGCGGCTTCATCGTCAAAACAGATGATGTTTTGGCGCAAACAAAGAACGGGAAACAGGTTTTGAATGTCTCAGGCAAGGTCAAGGCCGCAATCTGCCGTTATGTCGAAGATCAGGACGATCACATCGCAATCATCGGCACAAACCGCAAAATGTTGGTCTTCCCGCTGGATGAATTGCCCGAAATGACCAAGGGCAAAGGCGTAATCTTACAGAAATACAAGGATGGTAAGCTCTCCGACGCAAAAGCATTTAATATGGAGCAGGGGCTGGAATATAAATACGGATCAGGAACAACCACGGTTGAGGATATCAAACCGTGGATCGGCAAACGCGCCAGCGCAGGTCGCCTGCCGCCAAACGGCTTCCCCAAAAGCAACCGCTTCGATTACAAGTTTTAAAGGATTTTCTAAATCCGTATTGTGAATATAAAACGAATACTTATTTTTACGTTAGTCGCGGCAAGCCTGCCAGCGGGATATTTAGTGTTGTTTTATATTAATCAAAAATCGTTCAATGATGCTTATTTTGCAATGCAAGTATCATATTGGGAAAAGCAGGCTTCACGAGGTGATGTGGAAGCTTTATTTAGCCTCGCAAAATACTATCATTTTGCTCGGAACGAAGCTGAAAAAGACGAAAGTAAAGCGTTCGAATACTATCTAAGGGCGGCAGAAAAGGGGCACGCAAAAGCGCAGAATAATCTTGGGGTGTTTTTCAAAACAGGTTCTGGGACAGAGCCGGATTTAGAGAAAGCGTTTTATTGGTATGAACAATCTGCGATAAATGGCGATTTCACTGGCATGAAAAATCTCACTAATTTGAGTTACCAACACAAAAGATACGCTGAAGCTTTTAAGTGGAGCAAAAAAGCAGCAGAGCTTGGAGATGTTATAGCGCAAAGTAAACTTGGAACCTTTTATAATGAAGGAATCGGAACTGATGTTGACTATGAAAAAGGTTTTTATTGGTTAAAAGAATCTGCTGAAAGTGGCCATGCAATAGCTCAGATAAACTTGGGTAATTCTTACTTCAGGGGCCGAGGTGTAGAAAAAGATTTATTGGAAGCAGGCTTCTGGTACGAGAGAGCTGCCAAAAGAGGAAAAGAAGACCCAAAGCGTCATATTCAAGAGTCGAGGCAGCTTTGCATCACCATTAAAAAACCTAACTCAACAGAAGTACAAAACTGTCTTATTGCATCAGGAGCCGGTTTTTCAGACGCACAACAGAAACTGTCTGAGCTCTATCTCTTCGGGCATGGTGTTCCCAAGAATTTTTTCGAAACCTATGCTTGGGCATTCACGGCATTGGCCTCAGAAAGGCCTGACGCAACATTCGTTGACCTCGATGCTAAGGTTTCTAAGATGCTTGCCGACAATGATATTACGATCAGTAATGAGTCCAGAGAAAAAATGAAAGCCAAGGCGAAAGAATATGCCGAAAAATATGGCGGATGGAAATTCAACGACTAAGAGCGCGTTCAAACGCAAAGCAATTTCATTGACATAAGATAAACGTTTCGGGTCTAATTATAAAATGAAACGTCTATCGTACGCAGTTTTATTCCAAGCACTTGAAAGCCAGACCGAGCTTATGCAACAGCTGAAAGGCTCCGATATCTGGCGCAAACAAAACGGTGAGCAGGACGAGGAACTTGTAGAAATCCTCGTGTCCGAAGGCGTGACACCACCAACAAAATCCGATGGAGCATTTACAGGCGATCAGAACTCATTCTGGCATACGCTACATTTTAAACTTCTTGTGCCCGCTTTGGTCAAGATGTCGCAACACGTTCAGGATCAAGGCCTTGATGACATAACCTTTGATATAAACGAAGCGGAACGATTTTTTTCGCCACTGCCCGATATTGCAGCACATATAAAAGAGGCGCATCGTAAAAGGCACACATGGCCCGCTCTGATTGAAATGCTTCCCGATAATCACGAAGAATTAAGCGCAGAGTTGCGTAAAGCACTCGAAAATGAAATCAAAGACCCGCCAAACAACACGTTAACGGGACGTTTGCTGCAATCATACTGCGCCTGCAAAACAGGCGATTTCGAAGGTTTCGGTTTGCCCGAGCAAGTACCTGAATACCTTGACGGCGGAAAATTTGATCTATTTGAGCGCACCCAATTATATGCTGTGACATATCTTGATTTATGCCCGTTGCCACAAAACGAAAACGGTGAAGTTGAAGAGACATTGACGGCAAAGGACATACTTGCAACATACGGCTGGTTCGCAAAACCTTACGTAGTAGAGATGGTTAAGCCGAATTTGGAAGGTGCCGCTGCGACCGTATCTCATGAAATGACAGAATTCTTTGATCACGTTTTTTTTCAAAGCGGCGCGGAAATTGACCTGCGCTATTTTGATGTGCCTGAACAAGTGCAACAAGAGCTGTCACAAAGCGACGAAGCCTATGAACGGGCGGTGCTGTTTGCCGATATGATGCAAGATAATGGCGACACGGACGGTGCACATGCGCTAGATCAAGTCATCAGCGTCCTCTGGGACGATGAAGATGACGCAACTCTTGAAAGCCTGTTCGCAGCAGAAGAACCGAGCGATGAGGGTCAGTTTGATCCTGTAAGTTAAAAACTTCTGATCGGGGCTGCTTTTACTTCATAAAATCAGGTAACGCAGGAAACGATGAATTATCATTCGGCTCATGCTGTATAATCATAATCGCATTATGGTTTTCCCGTAATTTATCCAGCTTATCGGAAGAGGCAAGCGTATCTGCGCGGTCATAATTAAAGCTCGGTACACCATTATGAGCATGATTTTCAGTAAAATGCCACTGATCGCCGGCCAGAATAAGGGGGCCGCTTTCCTCAAGGTTAATCAAAAGTGCCATGTGACCCGGTGTATGACCGGGCAAAAAAATTGTTTTTAAAATACCATCTCCGAACAAATCGACGTCACCCTCAATGGCTTTGATCTTATCTTCCTTTTTACTCTCTAAAAAGTGGCTGATAAGCGTTGCATCCATGAAATACTTTTTGGCTTCTTCCGGATTGTTCTTCACAAAATCGAGTTCGACTTTCTGGACAATCAACTGCGCGTTCTCGAACATATTGGTATTGCCTGCATGGTCAAAATGCAAATGTGAAAGAGCCACATGCGTAACATCAGAAGGTTTTAGACCAAGAACGTCTAATTGACTTGCTAATGTATTTTGCACTCTCAGGCCGAAAACACCGTTCACAACACCTTCCGGCTTTTCAGCGATGGAGTTCGGTAAACCTGTGTCCCAAAGAACAACTTTGTCATCATAGCGTATAAGGTAACAAGACGAGGCCAGCTGTTTTTGCTCTCCGACATATTGGTCTGTATCAGAAAAAACGTTCAAATCAGAAACGTTAATTGTTCCGCAATCTAACCTGTAGAGCTTTACCCGCGCTTCCTCAGCTGGTTTTACTTCAGGTGTAGGAGCGGTCTGGGCAAAAGCAGAAAAAGATAAAGCGCCGCACAGAAAAAGAATTAAAAACAGACGGAAATAAATCATGGACAAACCTTATATTTGTTTACGGTTGATCACCAAAGGTAGCGATATATTTAAGGAAATTCAACTACGCCTGGGGTTTTTTCAAACAATGAAGGCGAATCGCCCAGAGAGCCTTCGAACGATCCGTCATCGTCCGTGATTTCAGAACCCTCTTCGGGCGGAAGAGCGCTGGAAAAGTCTTCATTCAGCAAAATCATACTGATACGCCTGTTCCGCGGGTCAAGCGGGTTATCAGTAATAAGGAGTGATGTATCAGCCTTACCCATAACATTGTTAAGCCGATCAGTCGGCATTCCTGCCCCTAATATGACACGTCTCGACGCATTCGCCCGATCCGCCGAAAGTTCCCAATTTGTATAGGTTGCGTCAGCCGCGTATCGACTGGAATCCGTATGCCCGCGAATAGAGAGATCATTTGGCATTTCAATAATAATTTTGGTGATTTCACGCAACAGCATCTCTGTGCGTTCGAACAAACGCGCGCTGCCTGGCGCAAACATCGCTTCATCTTCCTGGTCGATGATTTGTATGCGTAAACCCTCAGGCGTGATATCAATTGCAATATTGTCAGATAATTTTCGCAATGCCTCGTTTTTTGCGATGGCTTGCTGAATTTTTAACGCGGCCTCTTCAAATCGCTTTTGTTGCGCCTTTTCCTTTGCCTGATTAACTTTTGATTTTACTTCGCCGCCACGCTTGCGTTGCTGTGTTGCTTGTATGGGAATAATCGGATTTTTGGTCGACGCCATGGCACCCTCAGGCGACATGGTCAGTCCACCCATAACGCCTCCGGCTCCGCTTCGGCTATCTGAAACCATAGGGTGGCTGGGGTTAAAATAATCGGAAAGCGCGTCTTTTTGTTCCTGCGTTGTGACATTTAACAACCACATCAGCAGAAAGAACGCCATCATCGCCGTCACAAAGTCAGCATAGGCAACCTTCCAAGCGCCACCATGGTGAACGTAATCTAAATCAATGAGCTCTATAGAAACAGAAGAGGGCGCTTTCATAAACCCCTTCCTATGTTGGCGGCGGAGGAAGCTCGTTCAAAATTTCCTCCAATTCAATAAAACTCGGTTGAACGTTATGCGGCAAAGTCTTCCTTGCAAATTCAACGGCAACTTGCGGCGCAGCGCCGCCAAGAAATGCAACAATTCCTGCCTTCAAAACCTTGTAATACATAATTTCTGTATTGGCCTTTTCTTCCATCGCCGTAGAGATCGGAGAGAAAATTGCATAAGACAACCAAACACCCAAAAACGTACCAACCAAGGCGCTACCGATCAGCTTACCCAACACCTCGGGCGGCTCTGCAATCGAGGCCATAGTTTTGATAACGCCCAAAACCGCAGCAACGATACCAAGCGCGGGGATACCTTCGGCCATATGGTGCATCGCGTGCGCGGGGTGAAGTTCATGGTGCGCAATTTGCTCAATTTCTTTATCCATCAACGCACCGATTTGCCCGGGATCTTCGTTACCCAACGAAATAATACGCAAATAATCACACAGAAAATCAAGCGAGTGATGATTACCGTGAAATTTCGGAAACGCAGAGAATAAGGCGCTGTCATGTGAATTTTCTACGTGCTGCTCCAGCGCGAGAAACCCCTTTGTCCGCGCGAGCTTAAATACTGTAAACATCATGGACAGCAGCTCAACATAATCGTCTTTTTTATAGGCGGCAGGCTTAATCAAGCATCCGAAATATTTAATCGTATATTTAATCGTATCCATCGAATTGGCGATGATAAACGCCGAAACTGCACAGCCCATAATAATGACAACCTCTGCAGGCGTGGCAGGAAGGATAATGCCTGTAAGCAAGTGCATAGCTTTATCAACGCCGGCAGCCATCATAAGGCCACCAATGGTGCAGATAAAGACAAGAAGAATACCGAACAGCTTCATGGTGCTGAGTGATCCGTTAAAACAAAAAGTTAGAAGATGAACGCAGTCAAGAATTTGAAATAATTCTGCAGGAATCGCAGAATCGAAGTTTTACGCAATATAAAAATACTGCGCTGTCTAGGGTGTGAAATCAAGTGTCAGGCAGAAAACAGGCGGAAATTCAACAAATTACTTCTGGATAAGTTTTGCAACATCACGCGCGGCATAGGTTAAAACACCATCGCACCCCGCACGCTTGAAGCACAACATTGCTTCTATTATGCATCGGTCATAATCTAACCAGCCTTGATCGCACGCCGCTCGCAACATCGCGTATTCACCGCTGACATGATAAGCGAACGTGGGCATTTGAAATGAATCTTTAACATTTCGGACAATATCCAGATAAGGCATACCCGGCTTCACCATGACCATGTCGGCGCCTTCATCAACATCAAGAGCAACCTCAGTCATGGCCTCATCACCATTAGCAGGGTTCATCTGATACGTTTTCTTATCACCCTGAAGCGCAGAAGAAGACTGCACAGCATCACGAAACGGGCCATAAAAAGCAGAAGCATATTTCGCGGCATACGCCATAATCATAACATCTTGAAAACCATGATCATCCAGCGCATCGCGAATAAAACCAACGCGCCCGTCCATCATGTCAGACGGGGCAATCACATCTGCACCTGCTTCGGCTTGGACAACGGCCTGTTTGCATAAAATATCAACCGTCTCATCATTCAAAATACGACCATCTTGTAAAACGCCGTCATGCCCATGGCTGGTATAGGGATCAAGTGCGACATCCGTGATCAATCCAATGTCAGGGATATCTGCTTTTAATCGCTTTAAAGCGCGGCAAATAAGATTATCAGGATTAAAGGCCTCTGCACCATCATCACTTTTCTTCTCCTGCGGCGTCACAGGGAATAGGGCAATGGCAGGAATTCCCAAATCACGAGCCGCTTTAACTTCATCACAAAGAACGTCAATAGAATAGCGCTCAACACCCGGCATAGAGGGAATCGGGTCGCGAACATTATCACCTTCGACCATAAAAACAGGCCAAATCAGGTCGCTAACATGCAAATGATGTTCTTGCACCATATTTCTGATCCATGGTGCAGAACGCAGTCTACGCATACGTTTTTTGGGGAAAAAGCCTGTCATATCTAGCAATTACTTTTATTTTTACATTTCTTTAAGCTAAAAGAGTTATAAATTCACTTTGCAGCGTGATCAAACTTTTATTACGATCATTCAATATTTATCAACCCACCAACGGGAGATTTCCGTGACAGCAGCGTATTACGACTCAATCCAACTCATAGAACGACTACACCGTCATTTCTTGGACGTGTTGAAAGTAGAGCTGGATAAGAAGGGCATGCAAGACATTAACAACGTCCAATGCATGATTCTGTATAATGTCGGTGAGGAGGAGATGACCGTTGGGGAATTGACAATCCGCGGATATTATCTGGGCTCAAACGTATCCTACAACGTGAAGAAGATGGTGGAAAATGACTATCTGATCCAAGAACGCTCCGTGCACGATAAGCGCTCCATTCGCGTTCGTTTGTCTGATAAAGGGATTGAGCTCAGAAAAATGATTTCAGATATGTTCAAGCGTCACGAAGATCAAATCGAAGGCACAGAACTAACTGCAGAACGATTAGGCGAATTGAACCAAACGCTGAAAATGCTGGAGCGCTTCTGGGCACAGCAAACAAACTTCTCGGGTGGCTTCTAAATAAAAAGGTCGTAAGGCAATCAGGAACATGCCACAAAACCCGTTACAAGATCGAGAAATCATCATTGAATTCCATCCTATAGGGCAGTATGTGAAAGTGTCCGCAATGGACTCAAAAACTCTGACCGAAGCGTCTATTCAAGGGCCGGCGAATACACCGCGCGATATGTTAAAACGCAACGCGCTTAAACGCCTTGAATATGTATTGAAAAAGAAAAACCTGATTTAAAATCTGCACACGTCTTTTTCGTAAAACCATCATAAAAGGATTGATTTCTGTAACCGTCTCGCCCTATAAAAGGGCATGATTAAGAATATAGCAATTGCATGTGATCACGGCGGCTACGAGCTAAAAGAGGCGATTAAAAATCGTTTTGGTAAACAAATTACGTTCACCGATTTAGGAACGGACTCATCTGACTCCGTGGACTATCCTGATTACGCCCATAAACTGGCTGAAGAACTTAAAAAAAAGCAAGATTTATATGGTATCGCCATTTGCGGTTCCGGCATCGGTATCTCCATCAGTTTAAATCGCCATGAGCATATCCGCGCCGCTTTATGCACAAATGTGACAATGGCACGCCTGACAAGACAGCACAACGATGCAAACGTACTGGCCTTGGGCGCGCGCATCACGGGGCAAGAGGCTGTCTTCGACATCATTGAAACATTCATCAATACAGAATTCGACGACGCAAAAAACAGCGAAGGCCGCCATCAGCGTCGTATAGAAAAAATAACCCCATAATTTTGATCAATAAAAAAGGAAACCAATTATGAGCAATGCAGCAGAAAAACTTCCCGAATATATCGAGAGCAATTTCTTCACAGAACATCTAAAAACAGCTGATCCTGCCGTACAGGCCGCTTTGGACGGCGAGCTTGAGCGCCAACAAAACCAAATTGAGCTGATCGCCTCTGAAAACATTGCGTCTTTAGCTGTGATCGAAGCAAACGGCTGTATCATGACCAACAAATACGCTGAAGGCTATCCGGGCAAGCGTTATTACGGTGGCTGTGAGCATGTTGATGTTGTTGAACAGCTTGCGATTGACCGCGCGAAGGAATTATTCGGTTGTGAATATGTGAACGTACAGCCACACTCAGGCGCGCAAGCAAACGGTGCGGTCTTCATGGCTTTGCTGCAGCCCGGCGACACAATTCTTGGCATGAGCCTCGCACACGGTGGTCACCTCACACACGGCGCGGCTCCTGCACAATCAGGAAAATGGTTCAACGCGGTTCAGTACGGCGTACGCAAAGAAGACGCGCTTCTCGATTACGAGGAAATGGAGCGTTTGGCACGCGAACACAAGCCAAAGCTGATTATCGCTGGTGCATCGGCCTATCCTCGCGTGATTGATTGGGCGCGTTTCCGCAAAATCGCTGATGAAGTCGGCGCTAAACTTATGGTCGATATGGCGCACTATGCAGGCTTGGTCGCAGGCGGTGCATATCCGTCACCCATCCCGCATGCTGATGTTGTTACAACAACAACGCACAAAACACTGCGCGGGCCATCAGGCGGTATGATCCTGTCAAACGACCTTGATCTCGGTAAAAAGCTGAACACTGCTGTTTTCCCTGGATTGCAGGGTAAACCTTTGGCGCATGTAATGGCTGCAAAAGCAGTTGCTTACGGTGAAGCTTTAAAGCCTAGCTTTAAAGAATACGCGCAAGCCATCGTGGATAATGCACGCGCAATGTCAGAAGTGTTGATCGAAGGCGGCCTCGATATCGTATCAGGCGGCACAGACAGCCATATCGTTCTGCTCGACCTTCGCCCGAAAGGCCTAACAGGTAACCGCGCAGAAGAAGCTCTGGAGCGCGCAGGCATGACCTGTAACAAAAACGCGGTCCCGTTTGATCCCGAAAAGCCGTTTGTCACATCAGGCGTACGTTTCGGCACACCGGCGGGCACGACACGCGGCTTTGGAGCGGATGAATTCCGCGAAGTCGGTCGCATGGCAGTCGAGGTTCTCGACGGTTTGGCCGCAAACGGCCCCGAAGGCAACGGCGATGTTGAGAAAACCGTGCGCACACGTGTCGAAGCGTTATGTAAGCGTTTCCCGATCTATCCAACGCTATAAGGCATAGATAGACAAGGAAACACAACAAAGGAGACTGAATGCGCTGTCCGTTTTGTGGCAATATTGAAACGCAAGTCAAAGACTCGCGACCGACGGAGGATAATTCCGCCATCCGCCGCCGCCGTTTCTGCCCTGATTGCAACCAGCGCTTCACGACCTTTGAACGTGTCCAACTCCGTGATATGACGGTACTAAAAGGCGGGGGGCGTAAACAGCCCTTCGATCGCGATAAAATCATTCGCTCCATGCAGGTGGCGTTGCGCAAACGCCCCGTCGAACTGACCGCAATCGAAAAAGAAGCCGATAAAATCGTTCGTGCTCTCGAATCCGAAGGCGAGGCCGAAGTGCATTCCGATAAAATCGGCGCGCTTGTCATGGAGGCGCTCACGGAACTTGACGCGGTTGGTTATATCCGTTTTGCCTCTGTGTACAAAGACTTCCGCAACCCTAAAGATTTCAATGATTTCCTTGATAAGGTCACACACTTAAAGGATAAGGAATCCAGCAAGTGAGTGCGCCTGACCACACGCCAGAAGATATCGCGCATATGAAAAACGCGTTATCCATCGCGCGAACAGGTTTAGGGCGTTGCGCGCCAAACCCGTCGGTTGGTTGTGTCATTGTAAAAGACGACCATGTCATTGCTCGCGCCAGAACAGCCGACGGTGGCCGCCCACACGCCGAAACGCAAGCCTTGGAAAAAGCAGGGCAGGGCGCTAGCGGCGCAACTCTTTATGTTACGCTCGAACCCTGTACTCACCAAGGAAACACGCCGCCCTGCACGCAAGCCATTATTGAGGCAGGCATCGCGCGTGTTGTTATTGGCTCAACCGACAGAAACCCGCAAGTTCAGGGAACAGCTGCACAAACCTTAGAAAAAGCAGGAATAGAGGTTGTCTCATCTGTTCTTGAAAGTGAATGTGATGACGTCAACAAAGGATTCTTCCTGACGCTAACCCAAAACAGGCCGCTCGTCACTCTCAAAACGGCCTGCTCACTTGACGGGAAAACGGCGCTTAAAAACGGCGAAAGCAAATGGATTACAGGACAGGCGGCGCGCCAGCACGCTCATCTGGTTCGCAGCCAGCATGACGCCATCCTTATCGGCATCGAAACGGCGCGGAGCGATAATCCATCACTGACTACGCGAGTCGACGGGATTAACCATAATCCGATACGCATAGTCCTCGATACGGATATGCGCATTGACCCGTCATCAAATTTGGTCAAAACAGCCTTGGAAACGCCGCTCTGGCTCGTATATAAAAACGCGAGTGACACAAAAGAGGAGCTTGAACAAACAGGTGTCATTTTAATTCATGTTGATCCGCATAACATAAAGGCTTGCCTTGCAGAATTGGCAAGGCGCGGAGTAACAAGGCTGATGGTAGAGGGCGGCGCACAAATCCACACCTCTTTTCTACAAAGCGGCTTATGGAATGACCTTCTCATCTATCGCGCTCCACGCGTCTTCGGAGGCGATTCAAAAAGCATGGTAAGCGGGATAAATCTTGAAAATATAAAAGAAAATCGAAATATGATTCTGCAACACATGCGCAAAATCGGCGAAGACACACTCGAAATATATACGCACAAAAGTAAGGAAGAGTAATCTATGTTCACCGGTCTGATCCAAGACATCGGAATAGTCAAAAACATCGACAAAACGCGAGGCGATTGGCGGATCGAAATCGAAACGAATTTGAACCTTGAGCCGGTGCAGATCGGTGCGTCCATTGCTTGTTCCGGTGCATGTTTGAGTGTCATCGAGAAGTCAAAAAACACCTTCAAAGTAGATGTATCAAAGGAAAGCCTGGATAAAACCATCATAGGCGCATGGCGGGTCATGACCCGAATTAACATCGAGCCATCTTTAAAGCTGGGCGATGAGATTGGCGGACACCTCGTTTCAGGCCACGTCGATGGTGTGACTGAAATTTTGGACATCACGCCCGAAGGCGACTCGCACCGCTTAAAAATCAGAATACCTGAAGAATTTAAAGCATTCATCGCGCCGAAAGGCTCAATCACACTTGATGGAATCTCTTTGACTGTCAACGAAGTTGAGCAGGAATATTTCGGCGTAAACATTATTCCGCACACTTGGGAACACACCACGCTCGGCGATCGCAAGACAAGCGATAAACTAAATCTGGAAATTGACACGATTGCACGCTATGTTGCACGTCAAATGCAGTTTAGAGACACATAAATGACCGAAGCAACGATCAGCAAACAAAATATCCGCGATGCGCGCCAAAGTGATACACGTCTTCATGAGGACGATCAGGCCGTGCTATCTGATATTGAAGAAATTATCGCCGATATGCGTAACGGCAAGCCTGTGGTCATCGTCGATGATGAGGATCGTGAAAATGAAGGCGACCTTGTGATCGCAGCGCAAATGGCAACACCTGAAAACATCAATTTCATGGCCAAAGAAGGCCGCGGCCTAATCTGCTTACCGATGGAAGAACAGATGGTTGACCGCCTGAGCTTGCATCTGATGGGGCGCGGCAATAACACACAACACCGTACGGCCTTTACTGTCTCCATCGAAGCGAAAGAGGGCGTAACCACAGGGATTTCTGCAGCAGATCGTGCCAAAACCATTCAAACCGCCATCAACCCGAACAGCGGCCCTGACAGCATCGCCACACCAGGGCATGTTTTCCCACTGGTTGCAAGAGAAGGTGGCGTTTTGGTGCGCGCAGGCCACACAGAGGCTGCCGTTGATCTTTCAAAACTCGCAGGCTTTAGCGGCGCAGGCGTGATTTGTGAAATCATGAATGATGACGGCACAATGGCGCGTCTCAGTGACTTGGTGCAATTTTCCCAATTCCATAATCTGAAAATCGGCTCTATCGCTGACTTGATCGAATATCGCCGCCGCACCGAAAACATGGTCGAAAAAATTCACGAAGGTGAATTCAACGCCCCTGATATCGGCACGTTTGACCTCACCCTCTATGCCGCAAAAATCGACTATGCAGAGCATATAGTCCTGAGCAAAGGTGACATAAAAAACGCCAAAGAGCCTGTCTTGGTGCGCATGCACGCGCTTGATACATTAAAAGATGCTCTCGGCGCCGATCCCGATCGGATGCTTGAAAACGCCATGCGGATTGTTGCGCAGGAAGAATGCGGTGTTGTGGTCATCTTGCGTCCACCAAACCCGCACAGCCTGTCCGAGCGCCTCAGTGCTGCTCCAGTCGATGCACCGAAAAAAGATGCAGTGTTACGCGATTATGGTATCGGCGCGCAGATATTGCTCGATTTGGGCGTAAAAGACATGACCTTGTTGTCAAACAGCCCGAAAAACATTCCCGGATTGGAGGGCTATGGCCTTCACATTCACGGCCATCGCAAAATCACCTAAGAAAGACACTTAATGCCCCACATACTAATCGTTACATCACCATATTACGAAGATGTCGCAAAACTGCTGATGAACGGCACGCAAACCGCTTTGAACGACGCATCTGCAACATTCGATATCATCGAAGCATCAGGCGCGCTCGAAATACCGCTGGCAATTAAACTGGGTATGGAAAGCGGTAAGTATGACGGCGCGCTTGCCTTGGGCTGTGTCATTCGCGGCGAAACCTCTCACTATGACATCGTCTGCAATGAAAGCGCACGCGGCATAACAAATCTTGCGCTTGAAAATAATTTTCCCATCGGAAACGCAATTCTAACATGCGACACGATGGAACAAGCCGTCCAGCGTGCTGACCCACGCGAAAAAAATAAGGGCGCAGACGCAGTATCCGCTGTTCTTGGGCTCATAAAAATTAAAAAACAATTTCAGAAGTAGTAAGTATGTCAAAACCCGCAAAACAAATTGACCTGAACCAGAATAAAGAACTCGTCGCTCGTATGATGGCCGCTCAGGCTTGCTATCAGCTCCTACAAAATCAACGCCCTGTGCCCGAAGTGGTGCAGGAATATCTGGAACGCGGCATGCCGATTGAAATGGGCGCCGATGAAGAGAGCTCCGACATTCAAATATTCAAGCCCCACGGCACGTTGTTTAAAAACATCATGACAAATCTTCAAAAACGTCTTAGCGAAGTCGATGTGATTTTAAAATCGAGCATTAAAAATAACACCGATAATGAAGCGACCGAAAACACCAAAGAAATAGAGCCTTTGCTGAAATCAATCATGCTTTGTGGTGTAACTGAACTGTTATGTCATGACAAGATAGACGCGCCGCTTATCGTGAATGATTATATCGATGTCACCCACAGTTTCTACGGTAAAGGTCAGGCCGGTTTTGTTAATGGTATTCTGGACAATGTCTCTAAAGCCATTCGTTCTTGAGGTAAAATACAAAACATCCAAACAATAAAGATTAAATTTTACCTAAAGCTAAATCTGTATTAAACTTTCTTTGATATTCTGGTTCTCGGGATATGAATATTTGCTCCCCTTGCAAATAAAACGTACAGGAATAATAATGCGTAAAACACTGACACTTTTATCGGTTCTCGCGTGCGGCGTTATCGTCTCATCACCTGCCTTGTCTGCAGGCGCAGAAAAGAAAAGCACTGGCGCCGAATACGTGAAAATGGACCCACTATTACTGCCGATTATCGATGATGATGGTGTGCAACAGGTCGTGAGCATGGTTGTCGCGATAGAGGTTGGCGGAAGTTCCGATGCTGATAAAATCAAATCGATCAAGCCTCGCCTCGCCGATGCTTATATTCAAAATATGTACGGCATTTTGAATAAACATGCAGCCCTAAAAGGCGGCGTTATTCAGGTCAAAATGATCAAAGATAAATTGAATGCAGTGACAAACAAAATTGTCGGCGACGACATCGACACAGAAGTGCTTCTGCAGGTTGTTCAACAACGCCCGATATAAGTTTACCTAAAAACAATGATGTGCCTTAACGACCCAAATCGGTCGGGCTTGACTGTGGTGTGTTAAACTTACCGACATTCCCCAAAAGCTGCTGCATAAAGGTCAACTCGTTGCCGTACGTTTTGGTTTGATCGTCAGAAATCGGCACATCAATTCTTGCGCCGCTTTTATCTTCAATTTTACGAACAACCCCTTGCTTATCAAAGAAAACGGAAATAATTTTCTCATCAGTAACTTGGTCATCCATGATGCCGCGTTTTTCCGTTTCCTGCCCGATGTAATACCAGATATTAGGATTAAAAGTAGATTGCGTGGTGGGAGAGCCCAAAATGCGCAATACGTCAGAGCGTGTGTGCTCATTAATACGAACATTCTCTAACTGATGCTCTGCCAACATGTTGCCACGCTGCGCAACTACAGGCGAACATGCGGCGATAGAAGAACAGGCTAAGAAAAAAAACAAAATTTGAAGAACAGGGCGCATAATATTCTTAATGGTTCTCTTGTCTAAAGATGATATTTTTTATAACACTAACCAATAGAAATAAAAATACCACAAGAAAACGCCAAAACGGCAAAACGAGATGTTTGCAACTTTATTTAAGCCCAAAAACAAACAAAGAGCTTCCGCAGAAAAGCTTTATTGTGACGCGCTCTTGCACACGCGCGAGCCGTCATTTTATGAAAGTTACGGTGTGCCGGATACGCTTGACGGACGTTTTGACTTGCTACTAATCCATCTCTTTATTGTTCTCAATCGCCGTATGAACGAAGAGGGCTACGAGCAGCTCGCCCAAGCTTTGTTCGATGTGACATTTAAAGATATGGATCAAACATTGCGCGAAATCGGAATCGGCGACACGGGTATGAAACGCCATATGAAACGCATGATGAAGGCATTTAACGGCCGTATGCATGCTTATCAATATGCGGTTGCCCCTGAAACGCTTTCTGATAAAGACATAGAGGGATTACCTCGTTCCACGCTCGAGCAGGCCATCAAGCGCAACTTGTACGCAACTGTTTCTGATAATGAAGAATGGGATGAAAAGGTCGTCGACAAAATGTCACAGTTTATGCGCACGAATTTAGGTGTTAAAGATAAAGAAATCGACCGCGCATCTTTCATTTTCGATGATGACAACATAAGGGAAGAAAATTAAAAAATGAACAAGACAGTAAACGACTCCCTCGATGATAAGAACGAATGGTCTCATTTTGTTGAAAGCGATAAAATAGATGTGAAGCCTTATCAGTTGAAAATCAAGACAAACGCAGCAGAACGAAAAGCGTTGAGCCAGCGTTTAGGCGTACTTGAAATTGAAAGCCTGTCAGCTGATCTGATAATGCAACGCAACCAAATTAACAAATCGATTGAAATTGAAGGAACGATCACGGCCGATATTAAGCAAGCCTGCGTCATAACCGCCGATCCTGTTGAAGAACATATCAAGGAAACGTTTAAGGCGTGGTACGCAGATACAAGCGGCGCGGTTTCTTTATCGAAAGTAAAGCGCGACCGCTTGCCGGATATCGAAAAAGCTGAGCAACCAATGATCGAAGAAAGTGATGACCCTGAGCCCGTCGTCAATGGAAAAATTGACCTCGGTGAATTGGTAACGCAGCATCTGTCTCTGGGGTTAAATCCTTACCCGCGATCGAAAGATGCTGAATGGCCGGAAACCGCAGGAAGTGCTGAGGACGAGAATGCTTTATACGACAATCCCTTTGCCGCACTGAAGGAATGGAAAGCGAACGAACAAAAGAAAGCCGGCAAAAAAGATAAAAAGGACAAATAGGCAGGGTATTTAAATAGAATAATTTCAACAATTTCCTTGCCATCCTCTGCTAAATTGAGTAAAACGCACACACATTTTAAGAATGCTAAAAGAATTTAAGGAATTAGGTCATGGCCGTACCAAAGAGAAAAACTACAAAATCTAAGCGCAACATGCGCCGCGCCCATCACGCCCTCAAAACTGTGAACTGGGTTGAAGATCAGGATTCAGGCGAGCCGAAGCGTCGCCACCACATCGACCTTAAGACAGGCACATATAAAGGTCGTCAGGTTATTGAAGAGCAGGACTAATCGCGTCTTCATGCGTGCTCGGTTGCACACAAATAAAATAAAGCTCTGTCGATAAAATAAAGATTTTTTGAAAACAGGCACGACATAATCGGTCAATAATGTTTATTATTGGCCGATATTTCGTTATAAAAATACATTCAATGACCGCACAAGATCAAAACAAAATGAAAACAGACAAAATAGTAATCGCAATTGATGCTATGGGGGGCGATCACGGGCCGAAGGAAATTATCCCGGCACTTGAGATGACGTTGAAGAATCGTCCCGAAGTGTTCTTCCTGATTTTCGGCGACCAAACAAAAATTGAGCCTTACCTAAAGAAATGCAAATCGCTGCAAGCACACTCTGAGATAACACATACCGACAAAATGGTCTTGAACGATGATAAGCCTTCCGCAGCGCTCAGATCGAGCAAAGGCACAGGAATGCGCCTCGCGATCGAAGCCGTAAAAGAAGGGCGGGCATCTGCCGTTGTCTCTGCTGGTAACACAGGCGCGCTAATGGCCATGGCAAAAACCGTTTTAAAAATGGCACCGGGCATCCACCGCCCCGCAATTGCCTCCGTCATGCCGTGCGTAAACGGTGAGGCCATCATGCTTGATCTGGGTGCAAATGTTTTAGTTGAGGCCGAAAACCTTGTGCAGTTCGCGATCCTCGGAACAATATTCGCGCGCGCAAATATGAAAATACAGTCACCATCTGTCGGCTTATTAAACATCGGTTCCGAAGAAACCAAAGGCCCTGATCATGTCCGCCTCGCGGGGGAGATGCTCTCAAAGCTGGAATTTCCCGGAAAATACCATGGTTTTGTCGAAGGCACAGACATAAACAAGGGCGTCGTCGATGTGATCGTGTGTGACGGCTATGCGGGTAATATTGCTCTAAAAACCGCCGAAGGCGTTGGCGCAATGGTAAAGCAGTTCGTTTCAAGATCCTTCAACGCAGGCCCTTTATCAAAATTAGGCGGTATGCTGGCCTATTTCTCGCTGCGCAAGCTCAAGAAACAAATGGACCCCCGCCACTATAACGGTGGCGTGTTCTTAGGGTTAAACGGCCTATGCATTAAAAGCCACGGAGGAGGGGACGCTGTCGCCTTCAGCAGCGCGGTGATCCGTGCTATACGATTGGCGCGCGAAGATTATGTTGAAGAATTGATGCGCGACATTGCACATATTAACGAACAAAATGAAAAAGAAGAAAAGACATGACGCGGCGTGCAAAAATTATATCAACAGGCGGATATTTGCCGGAAAAAATCGTAACGAATGATGATCTGGCTCAAATCGTTGAAACGTCTGACGAATGGATCACACAGCGCAGCGGTATTAAACAGCGCCACATCGCCGCCGAAAACCAAACAACCGCCGATATGGCTATTGAGGCTGCAAAACAAGCGTTGGCGCGCTCTTCCTTAAGTGCAGAACAAATTGACGGCATCATCGTCGCCACAACAACGCCTGATCAAACCTTTCCAGCTGTTGCTGTAAAAGTTCAGTCAGCTTTGAATATTCCTGTTGGTGTTGCATTTGACGTGCAAGCTGTCTGCTCAGGCTTCATATACGCCCTCAGCGTTGCAAACAGCATGATCGCAACAGGACAAATGTCACGCGTGATCGTGATTGGCGCTGAGAAAATGAGCTCAATCCTCAATTGGTCAGATCGCGCGACATGCGTATTATTCGGTGATGGTGCAGGCGCTGTGATTCTTGAGGCAAATGAAGTAAAGCAAGATGATGCTGAAAACGCGTCAGGCATTTTATCCACACATTTATACGCAAACGGAAATCATAAAGATTTGCTCTACACGGATGGCGGCGTGAGCTCCTCAGGGCAAAGCGGTCACATCGTCATGCATGGTCGTGAAATCTTCAAACACGCTGTAAAGTTAATGTCGGATGCGGTCAATGCCGCGCTCGAACACAACAACATATCCGCCGAAGATATCGATTGGCTTGTCCCGCATCAGGCAAATTCCCGCATCATAGAAGCCACGGCGAAAAAGCTGAAAATGCCGATGGAGCAAGTGATTTTGACAGTGCAACACCACGCAAACACCTCCGCCGCCTCTATACCTCTGGCTTTCGACAGCGCGATGCAAAGCGGTAAAATTAAAAAAGGCGAGCTTGTTCTTTTCGAAGCGCTTGGCGGTGGCCTGACATGGGGCTCAGCCTTGGTGCGCATATAAAAATCACACAATTATCCAGCGTTTGAAGGAATACTTGAACTTCAAAGGCTGTCCTTTACCCTTTGAATTGAATCATTTTTTTTACGTTATTCACCGCGCCTGCATTGACGCTAGGCAATGAAATACGTTAGTGTTTTATTATATTGATATGGAGTAAATGAATGGAAAATCGAACGATAACCCGCGCCGATTTAGCGGAAGCCGTTTACGAAGAAGTCGGTTTGTCACGTAATGAGTCAGCTGATCTGGTCGAATCCGTGCTTGATGAAGTCTCCAACGCACTCGTTGCAGGAGAAAACGTGAAAATTTCATCATTTGGCAGCTTTTCAATTCGTGAAAAAGGAGAGCGTATCGGCAGAAACCCGAAAACAGGGGTAGAGGTTCCGATTTCACCGCGTAAGGTTTTGGTCTTTCGCGCATCACATGTTTTGAAAGAACGCGTTAATAAAGGCGTTTAAGAAATAAACGACCGATCATAAACAAAGGATTTACAATGGATCATCAAAAACGCAAAGAAGAACAAAACCAAAGCGTTCCATCCCAAGATCACGTAGATCAGGCCGATTTGGATCGGGCAAAGGAAAACGCCGCGAAAAATGACGCGTCAAGATCATCGCGCCGTCGTAAATCATCTTCGGCTTTCCGTACAATCAGTGAAGTTTCAGACGATTTAGGCGTTCAACAGCACGTTTTGCGATTCTGGGAAACAAAGTTCTCACAAGTAAAACCGCTGAAACGTGGCGGTGGGCGTCGCTATTACCGTCCCGAAGATGTAAAACTGTTAAAAGCAATTCACCGTCTTCTTTATATTGAAGGCTATACAATTAAAGGCGTACAAAAATTATTCCGCGAAGCCGGAAAAAGCGTTATTGTCGAAAATTTCTCAACGCCGGATGCACAATCACCCATTTTGCAAGAAACAAAAGCGGACGATGACGACCAAGCTGTCGGCTCGAAGTTAACGGAAGGCCAAAAGCGTGCCCTCGAAGACGTTCTGGCTGAACTGAAAGAGCTGCGCGGTATGATTAAAAAAAGCTAGAATAAGTTTCCTGCCTTAACTGCTTTGTCCGTGACAATCTTAATTGATTTATACAGGGCAATAAGATACAACATCATTAAATCGGAACGTGGCGCAGCCTGGTTAGCGCACTAAGCTGGGGGCTTAGGGGTCGGAGGTTCAAATCCTCTCGTTCCGACCATTTTCTTTTCCTATTCATAGCGAACAAACCCAAGCGCGTATTGATGTGTATGTCTAAAAAGCATAAAAATAAGAAATACGAAAAAATTAAGCTACGTCACATAATTTTATTCGCTTTCTTCGTTTTATCGCTGGCTTGGCTATTTGGAGGCGGAGGCGTTAGAACATTGCAGTGTTCAGTTTTTGATCCATCCGCAATTATTTGCACTAAAGGTGGAACGCGTACTCTTTGGAAAAGCCCTGAGGATTTTGAAAAAATGATCCTTAATAAAAATGAATAGTTTAAATTTATAATTTAATAAACCAGGAAAGAAATATTGTTGAAAATATTTTTCTTATTTTTAGGTGTTCTCGTTGCGTGGTGGATTTACTTAGTGGCAACCTCACAAACGCCATCAATTCAAATGGATGGTGGCGTTGCAGGTCAGCAGTTTGCAGAAACAGGGTTTCTTGAGGAAAAAGAAAAGTTAGGTAAACAGAGCAACATATCTGAAGAGTAACTATTGAGCTTACAGAAACAAGCGCTGTAAAATAAACTCTCATGGATACAGTTTTATTTTCAGGCTTAGTAAAGCACCGAACCAATGAAGAGAAAAATGGCGGACAGACAGGGATTCGAACCCTGGATGGGCTTGCACCCATGCCGGTTTTCAAGACCGGTGCATTCAACCACTCTGCCATCTGTCCTAACCGATGCGGGTTGTGCATTTAAGAGCTTCACTTATTAGCGAGTTTTATGCATGCCTGTCTAGTGCAAAATGCAAAAAGATTGCTATATTTTATATTGAGAACTCTAAGGCTTGTGAGTTTTTTTATATCAGAAACGGTTTTATCTTGTTCCGATAGAGCGCCGCCTTTATCTTGAGCTTACATCAAAATTCTACAAGGACGAATCATGAAACGTACGTTTGCCTTCAACCGACCACTTACCATCATCTGCGCTGCAATAATAAGCTTGGCGCCATTACAACAGGCTCAGGCCGCGCCTGAATTTGAAACATGGGTCGCAAACTTCAAGCAAGATGCAAAACGTCAGGGAATTTCTCAAGAAACGCTGGATAAAGCTTTCGTCGGCGTGAAACCTGTAAAACGGATTATAGAGTTAGATCGCAAACAACCCGAAGGCACGATGACGTTTGCGCAGTATAAAAAACGTGTGATCAGCGATGCCCGCATCGCACAAGGCCAACGCATGTATCGTGAACATAAGGAGCTATTGGACGCAACAGCAAAGAAATACGGTGTACCCGCGCAATACATCGTCGCCCTGTGGGGCGTAGAAACCAGCTACGGCAACAACACAGGCGGGTTCGGTGTGGTAACAGCGCTCTCAACGCTCGCACATGACGGCCGCCGCAGCTCATTCTTTCGCAAAGAGCTTATTAATGCCCTCAAAATTTTAGATGAAGGGCACATCTCTTTCGAAAACATGAAAGGCTCATGGGCAGGCGCGATGGGGCAAAATCAGTTCATGCCATCCAGCTTCCACGCCTTTGCAGTAGACGGCAACGATGATGGCAAGCGCGATATCTGGACAAGCCTGCCCGATGTTTTCGCATCCACCGCAAATTACTTGAGCAAAAGCGGCTGGCGCGAAGATGAGCGATGGGGCCGCCGCGTAAGCGTGCCTAAATCAATCGGCAAAGATAAGGTTAGCTTAAAGGTTAAGCACGATCTGGCAACATGGAAAAAACTGGGCCTGACATTGCCCGGAGGCGGAGATTTGCCGGTTGCAGACGGAATTCAGGCCTCTCTGGTCGCACCTGACGGGCTAAACGGCCCGACATATCTCGCCTATCACAATTTTGGCGTTGTCATGAAATGGAACCGCTCAACCTACTTCGCAACATCAGTCGGAATATTGGCCGATGCGATAAAGCAGGGGGGCTAAATTTATGTATAAGGCGGCCGTACTTCGCATCGCTCTAATAACAATCTTAGGGTGCCCGCTATCTGCGTGTTCTTTTGGCAACAAAGGCTCCACCGTGACAGGCCCGCTTGCAACCAGCAAAGGGCATTACAAGGTCGGCTCTCCCTATATAATAAAAGGAAAAAAATACTACCCAAGCGTTGATTTCAACTACGATAAAAAAGGCATTGCATCTTGGTACGGCCCAAACTTCCATGGCAAACTTACAGCGAACGGAGAAGTGTACGACCAAAACGAAATTACTGCCGCGCATAAAACACTCCCGTTACCGAGCATTGTGCGCGTTACGAATCTGGAAAATGGAAAATCTATAATCGCGCGCGTGAATGATCGCGGCCCTTATGCTCATGGCCGAATTATCGATATGTCCAAACGCTCGGCCGAACTACTCGGCTTCAAAAATAAAGGAACGGCAAAAGTACGTGTTCAGGTTTTAGAAGCAGAAAGCCGTACCGTTGCAGAAATTGCAAGAAATGGCGGAAGCACCAAGGGAATAGAAGTCAGCATGAACAAGTCCGGCTACCAACCGCGCCGCACGGCAGAAGTGGATTACGCGAAGGTGGAGCCAAAGCTACAAACGTTAAATACGGCGCAACCGAAAACGATTCCGGGGCATGTAAAACAAGGTAATTTTTATCCTGATCCTATAATCTCTGAATATCCTGTGAGCGCGCAAAATATATTCGTCCAAACGGGCGCGTTTTCATCAAGGGAAGCAGCAACACGTTACGCGTCATCCTTAGACCGCTTCGGCAGGGCACAAGTTTTCCCTGCGAATGTAAGCGGTAAACAAATCTATCGTGTGCGGTTTCCGTCCGCATCCGTGTCCGCTGCTGATGAACTCTTGTCAAAGCTGCTCTCAGGTGGCTATGATCAAGCCGTAATCGTCATCGATAAAAACTAAGGCTTATGGATTGAGCCAAGGAAAGACAGAATGAATTTGAAGCAAAAACACTGCCATTTGAAACATGCCCTTACGGCCTTTATTTGTGCCTTGATTATGGTATGGGGAACAATGACCCACGCGAATGCCGCGCAACAAACATCGGCCAAACAAGCAATTATTGTGGATTACAAAACAGGTAATGTCCTGTTCGAGAAAAACGCAGATCAAAAAATGCCGACATCATCGATGAGTAAGGTGATGAGCATGTATGTCATCTTCGACGCCCTGAAAAAAGGCAATCTCAGCTTAGATGATGAATTCGTCGTGAGCGAAAAAGCCTGGAAAAAAGGTGGCTCGAAAATGTTCATAGAAGTCGGAAAAAAAGTTAAAGTTGAAGACCTTATTCGCGGTGTGATCATTCAATCAGGAAACGATGCAACGATTGCTCTGGCCGAAGGTCTCGCGGGCAGTGAAGAAATGTTTGCCAACGCCTTAAATCGCAAGGCCAAAGAGCTGGGCATGGATAACAGCAATTTCATGAATGCAAGCGGTTGGCCTGATGAAAACCATTATTCGACCGCACGCGATTTGGCAAAACTCGCCAAAGCCATGATTGAAGAATTTCCTGAATATTATGAATTCTACAGCGAAACGGAATTCACCTTTAACGACATTAAACAGGCCAACCGCAACCCTCTACTCGGCGCAGGGATAGGAGCAGACGGCCTCAAAACAGGGCACACTGATGATGGTGGATACGGCCTGATCGGAACAGGCGTAAATGATGATGGCCGCCGCGTAATTATGGTTCTGAACGGCATGGAAAGTAAAAAAGAGCGTAGAGAAGAGTCAATCCGCTTGCTTCAATGGGGGCTGAACGGTTTTACAAATGTAGTCTTGTTTGAAAACAAAAAGACACTCGACAAAGCGCCTGTGTATTTAGGACAAAAAAGCACTGTTTCTCTGGAAGCCGGCGACTCTGTAAATATTTTGGTCTCCAAAATAAATGCAAGCGATATTGAAGTTGAACTGCAATACGAAAGCCCGATTAAGGCGCCTGTAAAACGTGGACAAAAAGTCGGTAATATTCTTGTTAAAATGCCGGGCGTTGAAAACCCGCACATTGTGCCGCTCCTTGCCGCAGAAAACATTGCTGAGCTTGACTGGTTTATGAGGATTGTACAAAAAGCACGACTTCTCACAACAGGGAAGGGTGACTTGTAAAATGGTACATCATGATCGCAAAGAATTCTTCATCACACTCGAGGGCGGTGAAGGCTCCGGGAAGACAACCCAAATCAACCGCTTGGCTGAATATCTGACATCTAAAAATTTTAAGGTGGTCACCACAAGAGAACCCGGCGGAACCAAGGAAGCAGAAAGTATTCGCTCACTTCTAGTGCAGCGTGATGGCGGCCAATGGACAGCAATGGCAGAAACATTGCTGCTGTATGCCGCGCGCGTTATGCATGTGGAACAAATCATAAAGCCTGCGATGCATAGCGGTAAAATTGTGATTTGCGACAGGTTTTCAGATTCAACGCTCGCCTACCAAGGCTATGGTAGAGAATTAGACCTCGAAAAAATAAAGTCCATCGAAGAAACGACAATAGGCGATTTTAAACCAAACCTCACACTAATTTTGGATATCGACGTTGAAGAAGGACTAAAACGTTCGCAAAAGCGCCTTAACGACAGCCAAGATGGCGGCAAAACAGAAGACCGTTTTGAACGTTTAGACATTGGCTTTCACAAACGATTGAGACAAGGCTTCCTTGATATCGCAAAAGCAGAGCCGGAGCGTTGCAAAATTATAGATGCCAGCCAAGGTTCAGAGGCCGTATTCAACGATATAAAAAAGATAATTGATGAGTTTATTTGAAGACCACGCAGAAGATATTATTGATGAAAGCCCGCACACACAAAGCGCCACGGGAATGGCGGAGCCTGAATCATCAACATTATGCATTGGACACAACGCACAAGAACAGTTTTTCTTGGAGATGTATAATAAATCCGCTATCCCCCACGCGGTTATATTTTCAGGGCTAAAAGGCATCGGAAAAACAACATTTGCCTTTCGCTTGGCGCGTTTTCTTTTAAAACATGACAAAGCTGACGCAGCGCAAGACGCACTCTTCGGCGGCGATGATTTACCACAAAATGCAACGACATTAGATGTTGGCAATGACGATCCCGTTTTCGCGCGCATTGCTTCGGGCGGGCACGCCGACATGCTGCACATCAAACGCGAATTTGATGCATCAAAAAACAAACAAGACGCGAGCCTTAAGGTCGATAGCCTAAGGCGTATTGAACAATTCCTGCGTAAGACCGCATCCGAAGGCGGCTGGAGGATTGTGCTGGTCGAAGACGCGGACACAATGAACCGCAACGCGCAAAACGCAATCCTTAAAATTCTGGAAGAACCGCCGCCTAAAGTGTTGATCATATTGATTACACATCGTCCCGGCTTGCTCATTCAAACCATTAACTCACGTGCGCGCACCGTCAAATTTAACCCGTTAAGCCGCGATCACCTCAGTGAGCTGTTACATAAAAAAGGCGTCGTCCTTTCCGTCGATGATATGCAAATCGTGACTGACATGTCAGAAGGAAGCTTCGGCCAAGCCTTGCGCATTGTTGAGGAGGGCGGCCTCGCGACCTTCGGTAGGGTTGTTGATGTTCTTCGCAGTTATCCCAAATGGCAATGGAACACAATCCATGAAGTATCCAATAAACTTGCCCCATCCGCGCAAGATAAAGAATACCGTATGTTTGCCGAAACATTGGTCTGGGTCTTTCGTAAAATGCTGTTTATTAAGGCACGCGGTGAAACATCTCTGCCTCTATATCTGTCATCTCCCTCGCTCGAAGATTTCTTCACCAGCACGCCCTTAGAAAAAATGGTGCAGATATCAGATGATTTAAACGCACACTTTGCCCGTACGGATTTTTCAAATCTCGATCGTAGAGATGCTGTACGACACGCATTTACTATGATACATCAATAGATTGTTTCAAAAGTAAGCAGGAGAACCCGCGGGTGAGTGAACAAAAAAACTTCTACATAACAACGGCGATTTCTTACGTGAACGGTGTTCCGCACCTAGGCCACGCCTACGAAAGCATACTAACTGACGTTCTGGCGCGCTTTAAACGCCTCGATGGATATAACGTCATGTTCTTGACGGGAACCGATGAACACGGCGAAAAAGTAGCACAAACTGCCGAACAAAATGACATGCAACCGAAAGAATTTGCAGATCAAAACGCGGCAACATTCAAAGAAATGACTCAAAAATTAAGCATTTCGAACGATGATTTCATCCGCACCACAGAACCGCGCCATTACGACGCATCACAGGCCATCTGGCAAAAATTGAAAGATAACGACGATATTTACCTCGGGAAATATGAAGGATGGTATTCTGTTCGTGAAGAGGGGTACTTCACCGAAGATGAGCTCACCACCGCCGATGATGGCCAAAAATTCACGCCTCTGGGAACCGAAGTGGTTTGGGTGGAAGAGCCAAGCTATTTCTTCCGTCTTTCAAAATACACAGATGCGCTTCTCGATTATTACGCCTCTAATGTAGACGCAATTCAGCCCTCCGCCCGTATGAACGAAATTGTCAGCTTTCTCAAACAAGAGGGCGGCCTGAAGGATTTATCAATTTCCCGTCACAAAAGCCGACTGAAATGGGGCATCCCCGTTCCTGATGATGCGGATCACGTTATGTATGTGTGGCTGGACGCGCTTACCAACTACCTCACCGCAATCGGCTACCCTGATGAAGACGCAGAGCAATTCAAAACATTCTGGCCCGCGGATTATCATGTGATTGGTAAAGATATCACGCGCTTTCATGCCATTTACTGGCCTGCATTTTTGATGGCGGCAAACTTGCCCCTACCCAAAACAATTTTTGCCCACGGCTTTATCAATGTAAGCGGCGTAAAAATGTCGAAATCAGTTGGAAACGTTTTATCGCCTGATGATCTGGTTGAAACATACGGCCTTGATCAAATTCGCTACTTCCTAATGCGTGAAGTGCCGCATGGCCAAGATGGTAATTTCAGTCACGCCCAAGCCGTACAGCGCATCAATGCCGACCTTGCCAACGGACTAGGAAACTTGGCGCAGCGCACACTTTCAATGATTTATAAAAATTGTGACGCAAAAATCCCCGAGCCAAACGGCATGACTGAAGACGATCATGAGTTGATAAATAAGGCGTACAGAATGACCAACGAAGTACGCACACATTTTGATGACATGAAAGTCAACCGCGCACTCGAACATATTTGGACAGTCGTCAGTGCGTGCGACAGCTACATCGACGCCCAAGCGCCATGGACGCTCAAAAAAACCGATACACAGCGGATGGAAACCGTGCTGTATGTTTTGGCCGAAGCAATACGTACATTAGCCATAATCGTGCAGCCGGTCGTTCCAAATTGCGCACCCAAAATCTTGGATCAATTGAAAGTTCCTGAAGATCAACGTCTGTTCGCACATATCGACAAAGACTATATTCTAAAATCAGGAACCGAAATCGATAAACCCGAAGGCGTATTCCCACGCATTGTTGAGGAGGAGGCCGCATAAATGTGGATCGACTCACATTGCCATCTAAACCACAGCGGTATTGAAGGCAAAGGCACACCTGCAGATTTAATCGCTGCCGCCAAAAACAGCGGAGTGGACGGCATGATCACCATCTGCTGCAAAATGTCTCAGGAAATTGATACGCTAAGCGAGATTACAAACGCGCATGATAATGTTTGGATGAGTATCGGTACACATCCGCACGATGCCGGGCTTGACGCAGAAAAAGCGATTAGTCAGGAAGGGATCGTAAAAGCCGCAAACGGCAACGAAAATATCGTCGCACTCGGCGAAACAGGCTTAGATTATTTCTACGACAATTCACCACGCCCTGATCAACAGAAAAGTTTCCGCAAACATATCCGCGCCTGCATCAATGCCGACCTACCCATGATCGTACACACACGCGACGCCGAAGAAGACACAATCAAAATCATGCAAGAAGAGGGGCGGGGCACAGCTCTTACAGGCGTTATGCATTGTTTCAGCGGTACACAATGGCTGGCGGATAGAGCACTGGAAATGGGGTTCTATATTTCCTTCTCAGGAATAGTCACGTTTAAGAAAGCTGATGAGTTACGCGCCGTCGCAAAAACAGTGCCGCTTGACCGTGTGCTTGTGGAGACCGATGCACCGTTCCTTGCGCCAATGCCATATCGCGGCAAAACGAACGAACCCGCCTATGTCGCCGAAACAGGAAAGTTCTTGGCAGATTTATATGATTTAAGCGCAGAAGAGTTCGCGAAGATAACAACGGAAAATTTCTTTCGTCTATTCAAAAAAGCAAAACTAAACGCGTCTTGAGTACGATAAAATACTTGGAAAAAATTCATTCGCTTTTTGAAAAATTGAACGGCGCGCCAATTCCATGTCCATCTCAAATCCCGTTTTTTTATGCAAATCTTGCAGCACGTCCAAAGACTCCAAGTGCCGATACTGCGTTTTTGCACCTCGAAACGCTGAGACATAAGCCTTACTGTGAAAAGGCGTAACAAAAAAATGCTGACACAGGAAATAAGCATCAGGTTTCAAGGCATGATGAGCATGCCGTAACATGTTAACCAACTCATCAGGGGAAAAATAAAAAGCCGACCGTGTAGAAAACGCCGCATCAAAATAACTTTCAGGCAAAGGAGAGGAGCCTTCATATTCCGCCAAATTTATATGAATAGCATCATCCAAACGCCTCTTATCGAGCGCAACATTCAAAGATTCCTGCACAAAATCAGCGCCCGTAAAATGAAAGTCAGGCAGCCTTTCCTTCAAAGTACCTGACACGCGACTTTTGCCCGAACCAACATCCAAAACAAGACAAGGACGGCTCAACGCTGAAAGATGTGCTTCAATATATGGCGTATGTGGGTCAACAGGCCAATTCGGATCTTCCGGAGAAAGCGCCTGCGAAACAAAATCTGCATGAATTTCTTTCGTACTCATGCTATGAAGTAGAAAGAATAAAGTTCAAATGTGCAAGGCAATTATGACGCTGAAAGTAACGATTTTGGGATGCGGAAATTCAGCCGGCGTTCCATCCGTCGGAAATTATTGGGGAGATTGCGATCCCGACGAACCGAGAAACAGGCGGTTCAAATGCGCGCTGGCAGTACAATCGGAAAGCACAACAATAATTATTGATACAGGTGCAGATTTTCGTCACCAATTAAACAGCTTTGACATCACGAAATTAGACGCAGTATTCTACACACATCAACACAGCGACCACTGTCACGGTATAGACGATTTACGCGCCTTCTTCTTCCGAAACAACCGCACGCAAATACCATGTTTCGGTCATGCTGATGCGCTTGATGATATATCAGGCCGATTCGAGTATTTATTTAAGGGCGGTAATCATGAATACTTCTATCCGCCGATGTTGCAAGCCATCCCGTTCGATTCGAATATGTTCGGAACTGAGCAATCATTCAAAGATATAAAATTCATTCCCTTCGAGATGGATCATGGCACATGCAAAACCGTGGGTTACCGCTTTGGTGATGTATCATATTGTGTCGATATGAAATCTTTAGACGATAAGGCGTTGAAAATCATAAAAGGCTCGAAAATATGGATTGTCGATTCTGCGGGCTACCATAATCCAAATAATGATGTTCATTGTGACTTAGAACAGATTTTCAGGTATAGTGATATTGTTAAAGCAGAGCAAACATATGTGACATGCCTTTCAACTTTGATGGATTATCAAACACTTAGGCGTGAATTACCTGAAGGTTTTTATCCTGCATATGACGGCCTGAGCTTTCATTTGTAAGCGCTGAATAAAGGCGATTTTGTGGAAGTAAAAATAAGTTTGACAACAAATAACCAAAAGCGGTACTATCTAGGAGTATAAAAAGAAAAATTTAAGTGATTAATAAATCACAACGGGTGAAAAAATGTCAGGTATCAAGTTAATAGACAATTTCTTTAGGGAAACTGGGGCAGGAGCGGTTCATGTCCTCGGTACAGCCACGCGCCTTTCTAGCGAAGCCTCAGCTGATTTGGGGAGAGCGATTGCGCGCAGCGAGAATGCGGTAGATGACTTTAGACGATGGGTTGATGATAGCGCGCAAGACGGTCTGATCACAGCAAGACAGGCACGCGCACTTTTGGATAACGAATTAATTAGCAGCCATGTCAACGGGATAGGCCTGCGCAATCGTTACTTCAACCAAGTCGATGAAATTTTATCAAGCGGCGGAAGCAGGGAGACGATTGACCAACAACTGGAAGCAGCAAAACAAAATTTTGTTAACGCGGCCAGAGCGGATGACGTCACCATTCAGATCGGCGATATGCAAGTCATAAATGACGCTGTAAATCAACATGTCGCGCGATCACGTGGCGTGGTAGCATCTCTGTCTGATACGGCAAATAATGCGGCGACAGGTGCCGGTCGCAATAGCGATGGCCCTGATGGAACAACAGCTGCACGTAATTCTGCTGACGGCCCGTCAGGCAGTAACCGCATGCAAACAATGTGGAACTGGCACAGAATTAGAATGGCTGGCCTGGGTATAACGGTCGGCGGCGCTGGTATCGTTCTCGGAGACCAATTCATTGGCGAAGGTAACCTTGCAAAAGGTGCAGGTGCGCAGATGGTCAACTTCGGTGACTGGGTGATGGAATGGAATCCTGAGCTCGGGCAAAGAATTATGGATTTAGCACCTGACTTGGCAACAACAACAATGGACGCGATGAGCGCCAGCCAAGATGCCATGGTACGTGCGTCTGTTTCCGGTTTAAGAGAGGCAGGCCACGAAGAAGTCGCAACAGGGCTCATGGTTGGATATGTCGCAACGCAAAAATCTTTAGGTATCGCAATCAGGGTTGCAGATGAAGATGAAAATGCGCGCTCCGCTGTCTTCGTCGACGAATTCTGTAGAGAAGCTGATATTGACAAAGAAGATTTAGAAGCATTTTTAAGAGATAAGCCTGTGATGGTCGCGACTATTCAGGGGGCAATGGAAACGATAGGTGCTGACTTAAACGATGTCTTTCCTGATCTGCAAATCCCGAGCACGCAAAATCTGTCTGAAGATGCGGTACGTGCGATGATTCAGCAGGAAAGAGAAAGCTATGACGCCGCCACAAACCGTGGCAGAACGCTCTCGGACATGGCGACAAACCCAATGATACCGGGAAGTCTGGCCAGTTTAGGCGCTTCGTTTAGCGAGCGTATGGATGCTCTTGAAGATCGTGTCGATAATGCTGTAGATCGAGCCGTTGATGAGGCATCTGATCAGATGCAAATGGGCTTCATTTCTACAATCGTCATGGCAGCCGCAGGAATGCTAAGCTGGATATTCGGCAAGAATGCAATGAGTGATGCAATGCAAAGCTGGGCAATGGAAAAGTCCGGTGTTGAAGACAGATTCGATAATCTTCGTGAATCTGTGGCAAGTGGCGATGTCATCTCACAAGGTAATCGTGACCGTTTCGGCGTCACAGGAGGCCGTGGCCCGTCCTACGATATCGCTGAGCCTGCATAATAACGTTGTTCATGCTACAGACGAGCTTTGAGCCAACCTTAAAATGCTGTTATACTATAAATGTATATTGAAGCATAAAAGTAGCAATACATGACAGCTGATCACGATCTATCAGAATTTCCGGAAAACACTCTGCTATCCCTTTTGGTTATCGACATTTATGCCGATTACGACGATGTGACAATCATTTATGATCGACCGTTCATGAGAGATTTAAAAGGAATAGAGCTAAAAGCCGAAACCGGAGATCTTATTTTTGAGTTCGACGGCGGAAAAGTATCCTATGGTGAGCCCATCGACGACGAAATAATAGACACGATGGAAGTCATCGATAAAATCATGCTGATTCAAATGGACATGGATACAAACGAAATTGTTATGGGCATGGAAGTACCCTTCAAAATTGTAGAATAAAAAAAGCCATTATATTTATTCCCCGGATTAAAACAGATTGCACCTTTTTAAATCAGGCCAATTGATTTAAAAATATATGATATCCGTTCAAATCTTGGAGTTTCTAATGTTTTTTCGTCGCATTCTTTTCTTATTGTTTCCGCTCTCGGTATTTATTCTGACGGCATGCGATGATTCAGGCGGTGCACGCGCACAAGACAATCAGCCCAAAAATGTGATTGAAAAAAAACTGATCACAAGCTTTCAGGGCGTCGCAGAAGAGAGAACATCACTGCGGCCGATTAAGCTTGAACTTCAACAAGACGGCGAAAAAGTCAGCGGCACAATCACAGCAGACGAAACGGAACACGGCTTTTTACATCTTCCGGCAAATAAAAATGTAAGCGTAGAAGGAACATTTAATCCTAAAACCGCAACGGCCAGACTCATCACAAATGGAGACATCAAAACCGGTGAAATCATTATCGAAATTGCCCAGACGGAAGAGGGGAGCGTCGCGGCATTCTTTAGAAGTGGAAGAAACGGGTTTAAAGGAAGCCGAATTTCAAAAGGTATTTTCCTACCCGTCGAGCAAGCTGAAATGCTTTCTCATATCGCGAAAACAGCGTTAGAGCTAAGCAGCCAGCCTAGGCCAAAGGCCTCTGAGGGCGCGTGTACGAAGGAAATGCAAGCCTGGATTGATGCCGCGTACGAAATTCGAAACAACTCAAAGTTCCCATATCAAATTTTAGACGTGTTTGATATTCCTGAATTCGAACAGGCAATGGGCGAAAAACATGAAAAAATTGATGCCGCAACATTGAGAGAAGCGCATGGAATTTTACGTGGCCCTTGCTTACAAGGCGACAGAAAAAAGTCAAATCACGCGCAGCAACTGTCTCACATGATTATCAACGCCAAAGTTTATAAAGATAAACATTATCGAAAAATAGAAAAGAAGGTGCTGGAAAAATGGGCGGAGGATATCAAATCCTTGATTTCAAGCGACACACCCTTGACCGATCTTGAATTAGACTGGATTAAAGAAGAATGGCGCAGTTTTGGTCTTGCGTCCTACAGGCTCGACTTTCGGGATTTATCACCGCAAATACAAGAACGGAAAGAAAAAAACAAAGAACAAAAATTGCGTCTTGCAAGAATTGAAATGATGGATAAGCGAAAAGATCGTTTCGATTTGTTATACGGCCTTGCAATTGCGCAAATCGAAAAATACCCGGGTACGAAAACAGCTGTTCAAGAGCAATTAGATAAATATCTGCTTCAGGCATCAAACCAATATATTAAAAACGCAAAACGCGCAGAGCATATGAATTACATGCTCTCATGGTCGAAAAATGTAGATAACGGCACTGCATGCCTGCTTACATCTGCTTCAGAATGTAAAACGATTGCAAAAAACTTCAAAAAAGCCACCAATAACCTGTCATATGAACTCTCTAAAGAGCTTGCAAAACACGTTGAAAATAAAGGGTTATATTCCAAAAACAAAACACTGGAAGATCTCGCGCAGGCCAAAAAAATTGCAGAAAGAATTCGCTTTAAATACAAAGACGGCCTGGAAGTAGGGGGGCTGTCTCAACAATGGAAAAAGATAACAGCACATAGGCAAAAATTACAGAAAACGCTTTATAATGAGCTGTATGCAGCAATTGAGAACGAAAATAGCTCAAGAAGAATTATTCAATTTGAGAAAACATATTTTCTTCAGGATGACCTCAAACAAAGCGCGCTACGCAAAATTGATCAGCTTTTGACTGAAAAGCTTAAAAAGAACGCGCCGTTTCGAAATATGCCTGCCGGAGAGTATCTGAATGCATTGGTCAGTAAAGATTGGCCCGGCCTGCAAGAAATGGATCAGGAATACACACAAGGCTTTAAACCGTTTCTCGCTTTGGCAGGTCGGGCAATGGGAAGTATCAGCCCATCTGCTCAGTTTGAATTTGATCAAATGTCGCAAAATATGTCTGTTGTACATGCGGTTTTTGCAACATATTTGCTCGATTATCAAACTCTGTATAAAGGCTGTTTAGGGCCTGATCCAACTGAAATTACAATTAACACCGAAATAACAGAAATCAGGAAAAACGGCTTTGGCTTCGAAGTCTCACGCAGCTCATGGACAACACAGGATCATTATAAGATCCCTAAACGTCTGGCGCGTCATTTTGAAAAGCTTTGGCGTTCAGATTTCAGACAAGGCGATCCGGCGCTGTCAGATATGTTGTTCAATGACGCACGCATATCAAACCTTATTGTCGGTATCAGGTCGGCGATGAAAAAACACGACTGTGAAGATCCGGCAATTAAAGCCTTGGAGGCTGGTATGATTCAATATTATACAAGAGTATCAAGGTAGCTTGCAAAGCACATAACAAACAAGCAGCACAAACAATAAAGCCACTGAAAGATAAAGAGTGTAAAGAACCCCTCTTCTGACGCAACACAAGGTTTTCCATAATATATATTATCACACAAATATGTACCATGCCCTATGGGGCTTCGTCCGTGTGGTTATAGTAAGACTTATACCATTCGATGAACGCAGGAACGCCTTCATTAATCGTTGTTTGCGGATCATAGCCTGTTAAGTCGCGCGTCTCACTAATATCTGCAAACGTCTCTCGAACATCTCCTGCTTGCATTGGCATAAAGTTTATATCCGCTTCTTTTCCAAGTGCGCTTTCGATCGCGCCAACAAAGTCCATAAGAGGAACGCTACGCGTATTGCCCAAATTTAAAATTCTGTGTTTAACGCTATTATCGCTCGGAGGTTTACTGACAATATCAATAACGCCTTGAGCGATATCATCAATAAACGTAAAATCACGCTTCATATTGCCGTTGTTAAAAATCGGAACTTTTTCACCTTTATCAATAGCATTCGCAAAAATAAATGGTGACATATCAGGCCGCCCCCAGGGGCCGTAAACGGTAAAGAAACGAAGCCCCGTCTGCGGAATATCATAGAGATGGCTGTAGCTGTAGCTGATCATCTCACTGCTTTTCTTCGTCGCGGCATAGAGCGAAACAGGCTGGTCAACACGATCCTGAACCGAATATGGTAACTTATCATTCTTGCCGTAAACTGAAGAGGAACTCGCATACACCAAATGCTCAAATTCATCCGTGTGGCGGCATAACTCTAAAATATTTAAATGACCAACAATATTACTTGTGACATATGCATGCGGGTTTTTCAGTGAATAGCGGACGCCTGCTTGCGCAGCCAAATGTATGACATTTTGAAAAGGCCCCTGCTCTGCCCATAAAGCCTGCATACCATCAAAATCAGCAATATCCTGTTTAACAAAAGTGAAGTTTTCAAAAGCCTTAAGCTGTTTCAAACGATCTTCTTTCAACTGAACATCATAGTAGTCATTCAAGTTATCAACGCCAACCACGTCAATTCCCATCTTAAGCAAGCGCAGGCTGACATGAAACCCTATGAACCCGGCAGCACCGGTAATCAGGATCGGGGATAAAAATTCATCGGAAGAACGCATAGCAGAAAAACAAAAACTCCTTTATTTCCTCATGGTTATATCCGATGATAGCCACACAATCCAGCAAATGATGAACGGAATAGCAATGTCCCAACAGAAAAAACACAATTTGAATGATTTGATTAATGTTATGGCGGCGCTACGTACCCCTGAGACAGGTTGCCCGTGGGATTTAGAACAAGATTTTGAAACCATCGCACCCTACACTTTGGAAGAAGCGTATGAGGTGGTCGACGCAATTGATCGCAAGGATATGAAAGACTTGCGGGAAGAATTGGGCGACCTGCTGTTTCAATCTGTGTATCACGCGCAAATGGCGGCTGAACAAAATGAATTTGATTTACATGACGTGATCAACGATGTCACAGAAAAGATGATCACACGCCACCCCCACGTTTTCGCTGCAGACAGTGCGACCACTGCGGATGATGTTGATGAAATTTGGGAGCGCCAAAAACAAGCTGAAGGCAAGAAAGAAAGCACTGGCAGCGCACTCGATGGGGTTACAAAAGCCCTCCCCGCACTTTTACGGGCGCAAAAAATTCAAAAAAAAGCGGCTAAGGTCGGGTTTGAATGGCCCGATTCAACGCATGTTTTGGATAAGTTGGAGGAAGAAATCGCAGAAATGCGTACGGCGATTAAAAACAATGATTTTGAAAACCAACAGGAAGAGCTCGGCGACATTCTCTTCCTCCTCGCAAATTATGGGCGCATGCTCGGCATAAATGCAGAAGAATCCTTGCGTCAATGCACCGTTAAATTCGAGCGCCGTTTTCGTGGCCTTGAAGATGATTTAAAACGCGCAAGCTTAGATATTAAGGATGTAACCTTGTCGCAAATGGAAGAAGGCTGGCAAAAACAGAAGCAAAAAGAAAACTAAACGATACGAGTTGGTTTTGTTTTAAGGTATTGAAAAAAAATCAAATATTCACATCGTATGAAAAAATATCCTTGAACTGGTTCAAATGCGCTTCGCTAAACCGTACAGAAAAAGCCGCATGATCATCATGCTCTTCACGCTCTAAAACCTCACCGTGATCATAAAGCCAAGCAACCGCTTTGCCATCGTGATACGGGATAGAAACCTCAGCCTCAACACTGTCACGTGCTGTAATATCGGCGACTTGATCTAACAGAACACTAATGCCCTTCCCACGCTCAGCTGAAATCAAAACAATCGGTGTTTTTGAAATTCTTGAGGCACGCTCAAGCTCTTCCCTGTCGTCATCGGAGAGCAAGTCAATCTTATTATAAACTTCTATAATGCGATGATCTTGCCCGTAATCAACATCAAGATCTTTTAAAATATCAATCACATCCTGACGCTGCGCCATGTAATCTTCACGCGAAACATCAATAACATGAACGATAACATCGCCATACACGACTTGCTCCAATGTAGAACGAAATGAGGCAACCAAATGAGTCGGCAAATCAGAGATGAAGCCGACAGTATCGGCCAGTATGGCATCCTGATTATTCGGTAAGGAGACGCGCCGCATGGTTGGGTCCAGCGTCGCAAAAGGAAGATCCTCGGCAAATACATCCGCATTCGTGATACGGTTAAAAAGCGTCGATTTACCCGCATTCGTATAGCCAACGAGTGACACAATCGGAAACGGAACACGCGCGCGGCTTTGGCGGCCAAGATCACGGGTTTTACTCACCGTATCCAGCTCTTTACGCAACCGTACAATCTGTTTGTCAATCAAACGGCGGTCAATCTCAATCTGACGCTCACCCGGCCCTCCCATAAAGCCGGCACCACCGCGCTGCCGTTCAAGGTGCGTCCATGATCGGACAAGGCGTGACCGCTGGTAACTAAGCGCCGCAAGTTCAACCTGCAACCGCCCTTCTTTGGTTTGCGCCCTTGCACCGAAAATTTCCAGAATAAGACCTGTTCGGTCAATCACCTTCGCGCCCCAAGTACGTTCAAGGTTACGCTGCTGCACGGGTGATAAAGTACAGTTCGCGATAATAATATCGGGCTTTAGGCCGGAAACGTCATCGGCAATCTCTTGGCGCGTGCCTTTGGCAAAAAAATGTGCGGCGTCTATTTTGGAATATTTAACAAGACGTGTTTCCAAAAGGTCGAGATCAATTGCACGCGCGAGGCCTTCGGCCTCTTCAATCGCATCCTCAACATCTCTGATCTGTACGGTGTTTTTATCAATGGCATGAACGATGTAAGCCGTGTCACGCGCACGGCTTTGTTCACCATCATACATTTTTGTTTTTTTTGCCAAAACGAGTAAAAGATACGACTGTTAATCGTCTTCTGTTTCACCCTCTGAACTGCCGCTCTCATTGAGGTTAAGCGGGCCACCGGGCATAATTGTTGAAATTGCGTGCTTATAGATAAGCTGCACATGCGAATCGCGTCTAAGAAGAAGACAGAAATTATCAAACCATGTCACGATACCTTGCAGCTTTACACCATTAACAAGAAAAACTGTCACTGACATTTTTTCCTTACGAATTTTATTCAAGAACACATCTTGAACATTTTGAATTTTGTCGGACATTCTTAAATTTCCTACGTTTTTTGTTCTTTATTATTTTATGTTTCTATCTATCTTTTTTAAGATAATCCACAATTTATCCATATAATTAGAGCAATTAAATCATATTGCAACTAAAAAGTCTTTTAACTGGCGGTAATTATCAAAACTGGCATAGGGTTTGTACTCTTCAATCAGCCGTTCTGTATCGGCATGTCCTTTAAGAAAAATTGCACGAGCCCCATAATTCTTCGCACAAGCTAAGTCATTTTCTGTATCACCGACAAACCAAACATCATTGGGTGCGATATGCTCTGCGCTCATTTTATCAACGGCCAAACGAAGCAGGGCGCATGACGGCTTATCCGCTTCCGCCTCCCCTGCTCCGACAATCACAGAAAAGCAGGCGCCAAAATTTTTGTGGCGCAGTTCCTCACGAATGAAATTTGCCTTCTTATTGCTTACAATACCCATAGGAATATCTTTAGAGTTTAAGTGATAGATAACATCTTCACATCCGTCAAAAACACCAACTTTATGGGCGTTCTCAAAAACAAATTTCTGAAAAATATCAATGGCTTCATCGGCCTTATCTTTATAAATTGCAGGGTAAAGATAATCCCTCGGCTTGCCGAAATACGCGCGATAATCACCGTCTTTAAAGGGCGGAAAACCTAATTTTTGCAAAGTATAATTATGGGCGTCGTTAAGATAGGAATAGCTATCCGCAATCGTCCCATCCCAATCCCAAAACACAATTTTCGGCAACGCTGCATTTTTAGGAAACTGCATGTCTATTTCTCTACTCTTTTATAACATTCATTCTCACTGTCAAAATGAACAGCCTCAACGTGAATTGCTTCATCATACATGTCTTGTGCCGCATTGATATAGCTATCTGTGACATCACTAATTAAAAAATCAGCGTTGCCGTGAAAGGTAATCTTGTCTTTTATATCGCGATGACGGTTAAGATAGTCGTCCAATTTTGCGGGAATAATGTCGTCTTGCGCTAAAATAGGAAATTCAGCACCCAGAATTCCAGATATTTGCGGTCTGAGATAAGGGTAATGCGTACACCCCAAAATCAAACATTCCGCCTTATGCGCGATAATCGGCTCTAAATAGTGCTTCAAAATAGGCTCAACCCACGTCAGCCCCTCATTCTCAATCATGGGCACCAGCAACGGCGTTTTCTGTTGCAAAATATCAATATCAGGGTCGAGTTTTTTTAATTCATCAGGGTAAACATTAGATGAGATTGTATAAGATGTGCCTATGACGCCCAATCTTTTATATCCTGCATCAAGCGCAGTCTCTAAGGTGGGAACGACAACGCCTAAGATACGCCTGTCAGCGTAAGCGCTGTTTGGCAGATAAATCTGCTGTAACTGTCGCAATGCAGATGCGCTGACGGTGTTACATGCAGTAATAATCAGAGCGCAATCTTGCTCAAACAAAAATTCGACCGCGCGCTTGCTGTAACCATAAATCGTATCTCTCGATTTATTGCCGTAAGGCACATTCAACGTGTCTCCAAAATAAACAAGATCAATATTAGGGAAATGAGCGCGGATACTTTTGGCAATAACCAATCCGCCCAATCCTGAGTCGAAAATACCCAATTTCATTTTTAAAAAAGATCCACATGTACAGAAAGCATCTTCTCGACTTCCCGTGCTTTGTTATTCGTTGCCATGATAATCAAAATATCTTTTGGTAAGACGTCCTTACACTCAGATGGGAAAATCATTTGTCCGTCGCGCACGACCGCACAAACGGTGACATCGGTCGGAAATGCTAACTCATCAATAGGATAATGAGCAGCGCGCGAGCTTTCTGAAATTTCGATCTCCAAAATCTCCGCATTTCCGTCATAAAGCGTATGAAGCCCTTTAATGCGACCACGCCTCACATGCTTCATAATGCTCGCAACAATGACCGAGCGCGGTGAAACAAGTGCGTCAATGCCCAAATTACCGACCAAAGGATAGTAGGCATTATTATTAACAAGAGTTAAAACGCCCTTACAGCCATACTGTTTCGCAAGCAAAGAGCCTAGAATGTTACTCTCATCATCATTCATTAATGCAATATACGTATCCGCGTTCGCAATAGAGGCTTCCTCTAAAATGTTCCGCTCCAGTGTATTACCTTTCAAAACAACAACGCCAGGCAGCTGCTCGCTTAAAAATTGGGCGCGTTCTTCATTTTGCTCAATAACCTTCAACTGAAGGCCGGCAACACTTTTTTGTAGATTTTTAATCAGTGACAGGCCGATATTACCGCCCCCTGAAATAATAACTTTACGTGCTTCTTTTTCCAGATGACCGAAAGCCGCCAAAACGCGCCTCAGGTGCTTGGTGTCGACAATAATATACGCTTCGTCTCCAACTTCGAGCATATCGTTGTCATCGGGGAAGATGCGCCTCGTCCCACGTGTAATAGACACAACTGAAAAAGACAGATCTGGAAATAATCGGTTAAGCTGCCCCAGTTGCGTATGCAAAACAGGACAATTTTCTGTGCAAATCACACCAACCAGATAAAGTTTGCCATCTTCCAGCGCAATCGCTTCGGTCGTTCCGGGAATTGAAAGCCGTTGAACAATATCTTCCGCCACCAGCTTCTCAGGAGAGATAATGACATCAATCGGCATATGAGAACGGCTAAATAAATTTGACCATGACGGGTCAAGATAAGATTGCCTGCGCACACGCGCTATTTTTTTGGGAATGCCAAACAGGGAATGCCCGATTTGGCAGGCAACCATGTTCGTTTCATCGTCATTCGTCACAGCAATAATAAGATCAGAGTCTTTTGCTCCGGCACTGTTCAAAATATCAGGGTCCGATGCATGACCGACGATGGTGTTAATATCGATTGTATTGCTAAGGCGTTCTAACGCCAAACTGTCCGTGTCAATAACGGTAACGTCATTGGCCTCTTTGGCAAGATAGGATGCAATGCTCCAACCCACCTGATCAACGCCACAAATAATAACGCGCATGGAAATCCTTTTTACTTAAGATAACGCGGCGCAAAATGTCCGCTATTACGACAAAGACTATAAGACGAGAAAAAAGCAAAGTCTAGGCAACATCTTTGCGTTCATCTCCCGTCATCTCCAAAGTCTTAAGTTTTCGATGAAGTGCCGAACGCTCCATGCCGATTGAGGTTGCTGTCTTTGAAACGTTACCATCATATTTATTGATCTGAAGGCTTAGGTAATATCGTTCAAAATGCTCTCTTGCCTCTCGAAGATTCAGGTTTAAAAGCTCATCTGTTTTGAAAATATCACTACGCATAGCGTTCTGTTGGTTCTGCCCCGCGCTATCACCACGGAGTTCAGGCGGCAAATCCTCGATATCTATTAACGTGTCCTTGCCTTGATGCATAATCTCGATCCAATCCAGAACATTATGAAGTTCTTTGATGTTACCGGGCCAGCTATACGCTTTAATTAAGGCAAATGCATTGTCCGTAAATCGAAGGGGGCTATAACGTGAAATCATGCTTTCAATATCTGATTTACGCTTTCTCAACGGCACCATATCAACAGGCACAACATTCAAACGATAAAATAAGTCCGCGCGAAAAACACCATCTTCCACAAGGTCATCAATACGTTCAGCGCATATAGAAATTATACGAACGTCAAAATGAACCTGTTCGCGAGACCCAAGCGGAAAGAATGCCCCCTCTTGTAAAGCGTGCAATAATTTCCCTTGAATACCGACAGGAAGATGTTCGATATGGTCAAGCACCAAAGTGCCGCCATGCGCCAGACTGAGAAGGCCAATACGCCCTTCCGCTCCATTTTTATACCCTGCATGACATCCAAACAAAGCCTCTTCTAAGTTTTCCAGACTATCTGATCTGCAGTCCAACGCCATGAATGGCTTTTCGCCACGCGCTGATTGTAAATGCACATAACGCGCGGCGATCATTTTACCACTTCCGACTTCCCCTGTAAGGAAAATGCGGCTGTTCCCTGCTGCTGCTTTATCCAAGATAGAGCGTGTTGAGTCAGGAATTTGCTGGATCAGATTGAGCAGAGCTTTGTCGGCCTTTGCTTTCAAATCGTCATTTTGTTGCTTAAGCGCAGCATATTCTATCGCGCGCCCGATCATAAGAAGCAGCCGATCACTCTTAAAGGGTTTCTCGATAAAGTCGTAAGCGCCCTGCTTGATAGCGGAGACAGCTGTCTCAATCGTGCCGTGTCCGCTAATCATCAAAAACGGCAAGTTTGGTTTCTCGGTTTTTGTGTTTTTCAAAATCTCAATGCCGTCATCAGCGCTGCCCTGCAACCAAACATCCTGAACAACAAGATCGACAGGCTCTTTTTGTAAAATATCATAAGCTTGTGAGCTGCTGCCTGCCTGCAATGTTCTATAGCCCTCATCTTCCAAGAGGCCGGCGATCAGCATCCGAATATCATGTTCATCATCAATAATAAGAATTGTTTTTTGCATAAAATCTAAATTCACTTCGTCTTTGTCTAAAATTAGGCTGCCATAGCGCTTTTTGTGCCGGGGATTGTTGCAACAACGCAAGCGCCCCCATAATTTTTCCAATCATCATATTCGCTTATCCATGGCGGTGCGCCCATAACGAGAGCGCCATGATGATCTTCAATAATTTTTTTAACAATCGCCAAGCCCAGTCCCGTGCCATTTTGCTTATGCGTGATATATGGGTCCGTTAAGGTACTTAAATTCTGTTCTTCCGGAAAGCCTTGCCCGTTATCCGTAACTGAAACAAAGAAATCACCCTCACCACGCGTTCCGACCAAGACGTCAACAATTCCCTGTTTATTAGTTTCTTGAATTGAGTCTACGGCATTCTTTAAAAGATTTGTCATGACCTGACGTATCTGTCTGACATCGCACTGAACGTTATAATCTGCACGGTTGTCGGCTTGCGCAAATGAAAATGTAATATCTTCATGCGCCTGACGCGATAAAGTTATAGAGTCGCGAACAATTTCGCCTAAATTTTCGGGCTTCAAGATCGGTTCGGGCATCCGCGCAAAAGATGAAAATTCATCAACCATTCGCCCAATGTCTTCAACATGTTTTATAATTGTATCTGTACACTGATCAAACGTGTCAGAATTGCTGACCTCATCGGCATACTTGCGCTTCAAACGTTCTGCCGAGAGCTGTATTGGCGTAAGCGGGTTCTTAATTTCGTGAGCAATTCTGCGCGCTACATCCGACCATGCAGCCTTACGCTGGGCTGACTGCAAGTCTGTGATATCATCAAAGGTAATGATCAGGCCGCTTTCATCATCTTCAAGAACTTCAACAGACGCACGGAAGAAAAGAACGCGTTTTCCTTTCCCTTTAATCGAAATGGGGATCTCACCCTGAGCGACACGCTTTGGCCTTTGCCTTAAGTTATCCAAAAGGCCCTCCAGTTCGGGCAGAGCGTCTAATATATATCGCCCTGTTAAATCATCCCCTTCTGATCCACGAGAAAGCAAATCCAACGCAGAATTATTAGCAAGGTTAATGGTGCCATCGTGATTGACCCCGATAACGCCCGATGACACACCAGCCAAAACAGTTTCAGTCAGTTTTCTGCGCCGATCAAGCTCTCGGTTAGCATCAATCAAATCATTACGCTGCGATTGGATTTGTGTCGTCATACGGTTAAAAGACTGCGCAAGATAATCAAATTCTTCCAGACGTTTCGCCTCAGGTAATCTTGAAGACAAATCACCCGCGCGAACACGATCCGCCGCGTTAATCAACTCTCCGATAGGGCGAACAAGCTGTCGTGCAAGTAACAGACCCGACCAAATCGCAGCCAGCAGCAAAAGCAGCGCAACCACGACGAAAATCATCGTAACAGTAATCTGAATGCCCGAAAAACGAGCCTGCAAAGCCTTATAGTCTTCCGCTGCGACCTGCACGGCGCTTAAATGCGAAGAGACTTGCGGATCAATCATGCGCCCGACAAAAAGAAAAACACCAGGCATATTATTGAGTTTAACAAGCGCCCTCACCCTGTCCTGATCCTCATTCGTCGTAAAAACAACATCCCCCTCCTTCGCGCGTTGAAATTCGAACGCACTTGGCTTTTCGTAGGCAAGCGTAAAAGCAAGAGCCGATTGGAAAATAACGCGCCCATCTTCCGTTATCAAAATCACTTCCGATAAGTTACGCAGAAAAGACTGCGCTTCAACGGCCTTATTCAGCGCCCTTTCATTTATCAGAAAGAGATCAGCCTGCCTGTCTAAATCATTTGCCATATTTAAGACATCCGCGCGGATAACCTGCTTATGCTCCGCAAGGTAAGACTGCGCAACGGCCTGCGATTCGTTAATCGCCGTTTGAACGCGGGCACTAAACCATGCCTGAACGCCGAAATGAAAGAAAAACGCGGAGAACACGGCCATCATCACGGTAGGAACGGCAACAAGAATACTGAATGTATAAACCAAACGCACATGCAGATGAGAACCAGCAATACCACGCCGCCTACCGCTCCAAATTGTTACAATGCGGCGCGCAATTAAGGTAACAAGCAACAATAAGATGACCAAATCAATATTAAGCAGCCAGATAACCAAATCAGGATCATCGCCAAACGGCGGCGTTTCTGTCAGGGCGGCATAGGTTACAATTCCGCTTAAAATCGCGGCAAAGACAAGAAAAATACCGGCTTTTGTCCGCCATGATTTATACTTAATTGCCGAAGGTTTGATATAAGGGATAATCCGTGAAACATACGCACGAAATGAAGGGGGTGTTTTATCAACCTCCACTGCTGCATCGAAGTGCTTTTCAGTATGTTCTGCTTGCGCCGTCAAACAATCACCTAAGCTTTGAATTCAAGTTTCTAAGAAGTGTTGCATTTTTACAACTTATCATGCAGAAATACAACAGAATTGTATGTCCTGTTGGCGTTTGGAAAAGAAAAGCACCGTGTCAAATCACAAACAAGAAGACTTTATATTGATTATTGTGGCCGCGGGCACAGGCACGCGCATGTTTAATCAAGAAGATATTAAGAAGCCAAAACAGTTTCTGGAGATTGCAGGCAAACCGCTTCTTCTTCATACGCTAATGGCATTCGAAGAGCACAAGGCACTCGATAAAATTGTTATCGCTATAAATCCTGACTATGCAGATGATTATGTTGAAATTTGCAAAAACATATCAAAACCTGTCGAGTATGTGAATGGCGGGAAAACAAGACAGGAAAGCGTCGCCAATGTTTTGGAACACCTCAAAAACCAAACGCAATCAGAGCAGATTATTTTAATTCACGATGCCGCGCGCCCTCTTATTACGCATGCTGATATAGATGCCCTCCTTCACGCGCTTCAAAGCAAAGATGCGGCAACCTTATCAACGTCTGTTTCAGATACATTGAGGCATAAAAATGGGGACGACATCCCCCGAGATAATATTCATGCTATCCAAACGCCGCAGGCCTTCCGATACGACATCATCAAAAAGGCACACGAACAATTTAAAGATGAACCGCATACGGATGACGCTGGCCTGGCCATTAAATCAGGTGTCCCTGTTGAATTTGTAACTGGTGGACGCCATAATATCAAAGTTACTTATCCTGAGGATTTACTCTTTGTGAATACACTTCTATCAACACACTTATCCACAGAAGTTCGAACGGGCCAAGGCTTTGATGTGCATGCCTTTGACAATAACGATACGGAATCTGTGGATAAGGTGCGTTTATGCGGCGTGGATATCCCCCACAGCCGAAAATTGCTGGGCCATTCCGATGCAGATGTTGGTTTACATGCTCTGACTGATGCGATTTACGGCGCAATCGGCGAAGGAGATATCGGCTTGCACTTCCCGCCCTCCAATAACGACTTTAAAGACATGGACAGCGCTATATTCTTAGAGCACGCGATGCAAATGTTGCGCGATAAAGACGGAAAATTGATCAACGCCGATATAACACTGATGTGCGAAGCACCCAAAATCGGCCCACACCGTGAGGCAATAACAAGCCGCATCGCTGAAATACTAAGCGTAGAGAAGTCACGGATTAACATCAAGGCAACAACAACCGAAAAACTCGGCTTCACAGGTCGCGAAGAAGGCATTGCCGCACAAGCAATTGTGTCCGTCTCTCTTCCCTTGCAGGAGGCAGGAAATGATTAAATTCAAAATCCCTGAACAGGTCAGTTTTTCCGACGCATATGTCCGCATCGCCAGCTGGTTCGGCTGTGGCTTTCTCTCCCCCGCTCCCGGAACTTGGGGCAGCTTAGGCGCGCTTCCCTTTGGCGTTGCAATCTACGCCACAGGCGGTCAAACAGTACTTGCCATATCCGCAGCAATGATCACAATCATTGGCTTATGGGCGTCGCATAAATTTGACCAAGCGATGGATGGGCATGACTCTAAAATGATCGTGGTTGATGAGGTTGCGGGGCAATGGATTGCTCTCATCCCCGCGGCACTAAATCCGTTATATATATTCGTCGCATTCATCGCCTTCCGCTTTTTCGATATCCTCAAACCCTGGCCGATCAGCTTTTTAGATAAAAACGTCAAAGGCGCGCTGGGCGTAATGAGCGATGATATCGCCGCAGGTTTGCTCGCCGCCCTTGTCGTGATAGGACTGTCTGCCTATGTCTGATTTGGCCGTAAAACTCAGCGAACATCTACGCGCAAAAAACCTCTCACTCGTCACCGCAGAAAGCTGCACGGGCGGTATGATTGCTGTGGCTATGACGGATTTAGCTGGCTCTTCTGATGTGTTCGAACGTGGATTCATAACCTATTCAAACGAATCCAAGCATGAGCTGTTGGGCGTTCCTGATGAGATATTAGAAACACATGGCGCAGTCAGCGCGGAATGCGCAAAAGCCATGGCTGAGGGCGCATTAAAAAACAGCCGCGCCGATATCGCCGTCTCCGTGACAGGCATCGCAGGCCCTAGTGGCGGAAGCGCAGAAAAACCAGTCGGCCTCGTCTATATCGGGACAGCAAAAAAGGGCGAAACGCCCCAAGCACATAAATTCATTTCTGAAGGTGACAGAAACCAAGTGCGCCTATCAACTCGTGATCAAGCGCTCACCCTTCTCATTGATATAGTCTAGGCCACTCGCTCCGTATAAATCACGTGCCCGCGCTTCAAACGCGCCAACCATGCGTTGAACAATCTCGTTGAAAAACACTCCGATCAAATTCTGCAAAAGACGGTTTTTAAATTCAAAATCAACAAAGAAATCAATCGTACACGATCCGTCATCCTCACGAATAAACTTCCAGTGATTGGACAGATATTTCATCGGCCCTGAAAGATATTCCACATGAATATGATCAGGTTCTTTCAAAGTCACCTTAGAGCCGTATTTCTCACGGATCATCTTGTATCCGATAACCAAGTCCGCATAGAAAACATTGCTCTCTTCTCGCGTAATCCGAGCCGACATACACCACGGCAGAAATTCAGGATAACGCTTTACATCCGCAACAATATGAAACAATTGTTCGGGGGTGTAAGGAAGTGTTCGTCTTTCCGCGTGTGTTGTCATACTAACTCTATTGTACTACTCCGCCGCCACTGTGCCAAATTTGGCATCGCGCGCCGCTTTTAATTTTGCAAAATCATCACCGGCATGATGAGAGGAACGCGTCAACGGCGTTGCAGAAACCATAAGGAAACCCTTTGCCTTCGCCATGCGTGTAAGCCCCTCAAATTCCTCAGGAGTCCACCATTTCATAACAGGCGCGTGCTTTGGTGTCGGCTGCAAATACTGACCAATTGTAATAAAATCAATATTCGCCGCACGCATATCATCCATCACCTGCCCGACTTCCTCGCGCGTCTCACCAAGCCCAACCATCATGCCTGACTTCGTAAAGATCGTCGGGTCAACATCCTTCACGCGCTCCAACAGGCGCAGCGAACGGAAATAACGCGCCCCCGGACGAATCGTTGGATACAAACGCGGCACAGTCTCTAAATTATGATTAAACACATCAGGTTTGGCATGAATGACGTGATCAATATCACCAATATCGCCCTTGTAATCACCAGGTAAAATTTCAACAGTTGTACCCGGGCTCTTCATCCGAATGGCTTGAATGGTTTTAACAAAATGATCCGCGCCGCCATCTTCTAAATCATCACGATCAACCGCTGTAATCACAACATGCTTAAGCCCCATCTGTTTGACAGCAACGCCAATACGAAGCGGCTCCAGATTATCAACCGCATCAGGCCGCCCTGTTGCGACATTGCAGAAGGCACAGGCGCGAGTACACACCTCACCCAAAATCATAAAAGTGGCATGCTTTTGCTGCCAGCATTCACCGATATTCGGACATCCGGCTTCTTCACAAACGGTCGTGAGTTTTTGCTTACGAACAATATCTTTGGTTTCGGCATAAACCTTACCCTGCGGCGCAGGAACGCGAATCCAGTCAGGCTTACGCCCTGCGGGGCGGTCCGGGTTCTTTTGTTTCTCCGGATGGCGTTTCGCCTTGTCCAATAAATCAGGGTTGTATGTCATACTCTCGTCCTTATTTGGCCCTTACTTACCGCATAAACAAAAAACACTCAAGCCAAAAGCCTTGTTTATGCCAAATAGGCTGGCACGCTCCACATCATGAATTTTAATCAGCGTGTTGTTAAACCAATCTGGATATAACTTTAATTCGCTTTCAGGTTCAAATTCCGCGCCACGCCGCGCAACATTTTTCGCAATGCGAATACCTGCTACCGCAGGGAACAAAGAGCCAAAGAAGTAACGGCTTTTAATCGGCTTTAAACCAGCATCCTTGATCACTTTTTCCATCATTTCAATGGTATAGCGGCGATAATGTTCCAGAAAAACATCATGCGCCGACCACATAAATTGAAATGCGGGTACTGTAATTAAGACCTGCCCGTCTTCAGGCATGCTGTCTGCATATTCCTTCAACAGCGCCACGTCATCGGGCACATGCTCTAGAACATCCATCATCAAAACCAGCTTTTGCGTGGTTTTCTCAATCGATTTTACGAACTTGATTGGCTTGTTGTTTTGAAGATCCTCATGCTCTTTTTCATATCCCGGGTCAACGCACACCGCGCTGTCACATAAATTATGATCAAGAAGCTGACGCGAAAAAACGCCTGAGCCTGCGCCCACATCTAAAACCTCAGGCACATGCGAAACACCAAGAAATTTACGCATCGCGCGCCCCTTGGAAACGTAATACCAGTGAGAGTGGATTTTATCACCCAGAATATCTTCTTCTTTAAGATCCATATCGTATCCTTTTTATCTCGTTCAAGATACGCGAAAGCCCCAAAAAAGTATAGCTTTAGAAGTGTATTGCCTTGCCATATGCGTCCAGAACACTTTCATGCATCATCTCGGACAGTGTCGGGTGCGGGAAGATCGTGTGCATCAACTCCGCTTCGGTCGTTTCCAAAGTCTTGGCAATGACATACCCTTGAATCATTTCGGTCACTTCATGCCCAATCATATGCGCACCGAGCAACTCACCTGTCTTCTCATCAAAAATCGTCTTCACCAAACCTTCCGGCTCACCAAGTGCAATCGCCTTACCATTCCCCATGAACGGGAAGCGCCCGACCTTAACCTTGCGTCCCGCCTCCTTCGCGGCCTGCTCTGTCATTCCAACCGAAGCAATCTGTGGGTGACAATACGTACAGCCGGGAATGTTTGATTTATTCAGCGGGTGCACGCCCTTTTGCCCTGCAATCTTTTCAATCGCGATAATTCCTTCATGCGACGCCTTATGCGCAAGCCACGGAGCGCCCGTAACATCGCCAATCGCGTAAACGCCCTTTTCATCGGTTTCCATCCATTCATTGGTCACAATATGCCCGCGATCGGTTTTAACCTTCGTATTCTCTAGGCCTACACTTTCGGTATTACCAACAATACCAACCGCCATGATCACGCGATCGACTTTGATCTTCTCGTTACCTTTTTTCGTTTCCACCGTGGCGGTAACTGAATTTTTCGCCTTATCCAGCTTTGTGACCTTGGCAGACGTAATAATCTTCATACCTTGCTTTTCAAAGGCTTTTTGTGCCATCGCGGAAATCTCGGCATCTTCGACAGGCAGCACGCGATCCATAACCTCAACAACAGTCACCTCCGCACCCATAGAGCGGTAGAAGCTGGCAAATTCAATACCAATCGCGCCTGAACCAACGACAAGAATCGATTTCGGCATCTCTTCAGGAATCATCGCCTCACGATACGTCCAAACCAACTTCCCATCAGGCTCTAGCCCGGGCAATTCACGCGCCCGCGCACCCGTAGCAACGATAATGTGTTTCGCACTCAGGGTTTCAATCACTTTGCCATCTTTTTCGACATTCAGCTTGCCTTTGCCCTGCAGCTTGCCCCACCCGTCAAAAACCGTAACTTTGTTCTTCTTCAACAGGTGCTTGATACCACCCGAAAGCTGTCCCGCAACACCGCGCGAACGTTCAACGATTTTCTTAAGATCAAACCCGATATCTTTAGCAGACAACCCAAAATCGCCAAGGTTATGCAACATGTGGTAGGTCTCACTTGAACGCAACAAAGCCTTCGTCGGAATACACCCCCAGTTCAGGCAAATACCGCCAAGATGTGTCGATTCCACAACCGCCGCCTTCATACCCAACTGCGCCGCGCGAATCGCCGCGACATACCCTCCGGGACCGCCACCAATTACAACAATATCAAACTCTTTTGCCATTTTTCTAACCTTATACTTTAAATGGAAATAATTTATTTCGTGCCGAATACGTCATCAAAAAACTGCTCAACATGGTCGAGCGTATCGGCGCGCAGCGGATCTTCCGGGAATTTTGCAAATTCTTTTTCAGGGCCAAACATAATCATCGGCTTGTTATACATCAACGCAAGAGACACCTCGTTTTTCGTGCCGTGTGAACCCGGTAAAATAATCAAAGCCTGCGCTGTCATAACATTCACCAAATTGCGGCTGAACGGCATGACATCGCTCTGCGCTTTCATGCTGAGCGGTGTAATCATCGGAATTTCGATATAGGGGTTAGGATATTCTTCTTTGTCCAGATTTTGTCCCTTATAATCGACAGCAGGTAAAATACCAATACTCACACCATCGCGCGGCTGGAATTCAGTAAAACCGCGCGCCGCTTCGGTCATCACGCCTGCCCCTGCACCGGTTAGTAAGTTATATCCGCGTTGCGCAATCAACTCACCGGCAGGATAGGCAAAATCATGCCACGCCTTTTCGTGTGATCCCATAACGCCAACAATCGGATATCTGTTCACGCTCATAGGTTAGCAGTTTCCTTTTTTGGCCTGACCTGGCGGACAGAAATCACGTTTTTGGTTACTGTCTCCGTCGATCTGAACTTCGTACCCATCACCCTTAACACTGACATCCGGGCTATCCGTTTTTACTGTGGTCCTGCATGCAGCAAGACTGAGAATGCAAAGGGTAAGAACAAGTAAATTTTTCATGTTTTGAGACCTTTCTTTAGACCAACATACTAACGGGGTTCTCGATGAACTGTTTGAAATACTGCAAATATTCCGCACCAACCGCACCGTCAACAGAGCGGTGGTCAACAGATAGCGTGCAATTCATAACAGTTTTAATCTCAATTTGACCATTTACAACAACAGGGCGTTGCTCGCCTGCACCAATCGCAAGGATACAACCCTGCGGCGGGTTCACAATGGCGGCAAATTCCTTCACGCCGAACATCCCTAGATTAGAGATAGAGAAAGACCCACCCTGAAACTCCTCAGGCTTCAACTTGTTCTCGCGCGCACGCCCTGCCAAATCTTTCATTTGAATAGAAATTTCCTTCAAACCCTTATCTTCAGCACTGTGGATAATCGGTGTAATCAGACCGTTCGGCGTAGAAACCGCAACCGATATATCAGCCTTCAAGAATTGATGGATCGCATCGTCATTCCATGACACATTTGCTGCAGGATAAGCCTTGAGCGCCATCGCCGCCGCCTTGATGATAAAATCATTCACCGACAGCTTATATTCACCATTGGCCTTATCGTTAATCGCCTTACGCGCAGACAACAATTCATCCAAAACGCACTCCACAGTCAGATAGAAATGTGGAATTTCTTGCTTTGACTCCGATAAACGACGCGCAACAACTTTACGCACATTATTATTCGGAATTTCCTTATAAGCCATACCGTAAACATTGGTCTTAACATCAGGGTCGTCATAATGGGCCGCCATCTGAGGCGCGCCTTGGCTCTGCTGTTTTGTATCGCCCGGCTTTGCGTTTTCAACATCAGCCTTAACAATACGACCACGCGGCCCCGACCCTTTGATCGAATTTAAATCCAGTCCTTTGTCGGCTGCAATTCTGCGTGCGAGCGGAGAAGCAAAAATACGGTCACCCTTATCATCGCTCGTTGTCGTTTGCGGCTTTTTGGTCTCTTCCTTCTTCTCATTTTGAGAAGAAGAATCATCAGAGGAAGCCTCATCCTTCTTCTCTGCACCACCGGTCGATGCCGTGACATCGCCAATATCATCGGCGCTCTCACCCTCTTCCAGCAAAACCGCAATCACGTCATTTACAGGCACATTTTCCGTGCCTTCGGAAACAATAATTTTGCCAAGAACGCCCTCATCAACGGCTTCTACCTCCATCGTGGCTTTATCCGTTTCAATCTCGGCAATCACATCTCCGGCTTCGACAGTATCCCCCTCAGATTTCAACCACTTGGCAAGCGTACCATCAGTCATGGTCGGGGAAAGAGCAGGCATTGTAATATTTATAGGCATATTAATTTCACATCTTTGTTAAACAGTTAAACTTAATGGCGGCAATGCGGAACGTTTTTATTCTCACGATAATGAACACGAAACCCTTTTTGGCTCATTACATCGGCGTATTCTATGGACTTTTCCAAATCTTCACTTTCAAAATTAATTGTGCCGCTAATTTGGTATTTGTGCTCCGTTCCGAAGCTATAATTCTGACGGGAGGGCTGAATATTCAGGTTTGAATTACGCATAGAAAAATCTGCGATGTTTAATTTTTGAGCATGCTCAAACGCCTGCGTTGTAAGCTCTTTAGAATATAAGCTTAATTCTTTGAACGTATCGGCCTGCTTGCCGATATTAATTGTAATAGTAGCCTTTTGGTTAATCTTGCATCGCTCATTTTTTGACTTTTGCATATGTATCAAATGATCAGGCACCGAAACAATATTATCGCTCGCATGACAATTTGAAAATACGAAGCCGAAAACACTGGCTGAAAGAAAAGTGGCAATGAAAAATCGTTTAGTCATCAAAATAACTCTCACTTTTTAGTCTTTGTAACAAACCTTTTTCGCCGCTTCGACAATATCGCCAACTTGCGGCAAGGCCATCGCTTCCAAATTTGCGGCATATGGCAATGGAACATCTGCTGAACACACGCGCGCGACAGGCGCATCAAGATAATCAAACGCATGCTCACCACAAAGCGCAGCAATCTCGGCGCCAATACCCGCAAACGGCCAACCTTCTTCAACGCTTACAATACGGTTGGTTTTCTTCACGCTTTCCAAAATCGTATAGCGATCAAGCGGGCGAATTGTGCGTAAATTGATCACTTCCGCATCAATCCCCTCTTCCGCCAACGCCTCAGCGGCCTCCAGAGCCTTACCGACCATTATCGAAAACGCAACCAACGTGACATCAGAGCCTGAGCGCTCAATCTTCGCGCGTCCGATTGGAATAACATAATCTTCATCTTCCGGCACATCAAAGCTCTGCCCGTACAGCATTTCATTTTCCAAAACACAAACCGGGTTCGGGTCACGAATAGCCGCTTTGAGCAACCCCTTCGCATCTGCCGCTGACCATGGGGAAACAACCTTAAGGCCAGGAATATGCCCATACCAACTCGCATAACACTGCGAGTGCTGCGCCGCTACGCGAGAGGCCGCGCCGTTTGGCCCGCGGAACACAATCGGCGTACCCAGTTTACCACCAGCCATATACAGCGTTTTCGCAGCGGAGTTGATGATATGATCAATCGCCTGCATCCCGAAGTTCCAAGTCATGAACTCGACAATTGGCTTCAAACCATTCATGGCCGAACCGACCGCCAAACCTGCAAAACCATGCTCAGTAATCGGTGTATCAATCACGCGCTTTGCACCAAATTCATCAAGCAAACCTTGCGAAACTTTATACGCACCTTGATATTCAGCCACCTCTTCGCCCATAAGATACACATCTTTATCGGCGCGCATCTCTTCTGCCATGGCATCGCGCAACGCTTCGCGCACCGTCTGTTCTTTTGTATTTTCAAAAAACGGTGCCTCATCAAAAGGTGGCGGTTCAATAACAACACCTTGCAAGTGCAAAATGTCTCTATTATCAACATCAGCACCGACAGGCTGATCCGCATGTACATCACTTTTCGGCGAAGTTGAGTCGCTTTCGCTTTTCTCTGCGTCATCATTGGATGCCGGGGGGATGGCCGCAACATCATCACCGATGTCATCCGCGCTCTCGCCCTCTTCCAACAAAACCGCTATCGGCGTGTTCACGGCAACACCTTCTGTCCCTTCGGAGATAAGAATTTTCCCTAAGATCCCTTCATCCACGGCTTCAACCTCCATGGTGGCTTTATCCGTTTCAATCTCGGCGATTACATCACCCGCTTCAACAGAATCTCCCTCTGATTTCAACCATTTAGCAAGGTTTCCTTCTGTCATTGTTGGCGACAAAGCTGGCATTAAAATCTGTGTTGGCATATTAAGCAGTCTCCACTAATACATCTGTCCAAAGGTCTTCTTTCGGCGGCTCAGGGCTATCTTGAGCGAATTGTGCGGCATCGTTTACGATAGATTTAATTTCTTTATCAATCGTTTTGATATCTGCTTCATCAATGCCCTGTTCCTGCATCAGATTCTTAATCTGCGTAATTGGGTCACGATCATCCTTCATACCCGAAACTTCTTCTTTCGTGCGGTATTTCGCAGGGTCAGACATAGAATGCCCGCGATAACGATACGTCATCATCTCAAGGATATACGGTCCGCCACCGCCGCGAATATAATCGAGCGCCTGACGCGCCGCGGCTTGAACGGCAAAAACATCCATGCCGTCTACCTGTTCACCGGGAATGCCGTAGCCTTCACCACGACGATAGAGTTCGCCGGCAGAGGAACGCGAGACGCTCGTGCCCATACCATATTGGTTGTTTTCAATAACGAATAAAATCGGCAAATCCCAAAGCGCAGCCATGTTGTAACATTCTGCAACCTGCCCCTGATTAGACGCGCCATCGCCTGTATAGGAAATGGCAACGCCACCGTCTTCCTTGTACTTATGCGCAAAGCCCAGCCCTGTTCCAATTGACGTACTCGCGCCAACAATGCCATGCCCGCCAAAGAAGTTCTTCTCCAAACTAAACATATGCATCGAGCCGCCCTTCCCGCGGGAATAACCGTCAATGCGGCCTGTTAATTCGGCCATAATCCCTTTGGGGTCCATATCACACGCCAACATGTGCGCGTGATCGCGATAGGTCGTTACAACAGTGTCCTGTTCTTCCTGCACAGATGAAATACCTGTAACCACAGCTTCTTGCCCGATATAAAGATGACAAAAACCTCCAATAAGCCCCATACCGTAAAGTTGCCCCGCCTTTTCTTCAAAACGACGAATAAGCAACATGTCGCGATAAAGAGTTTTTAGCTCTTCTGCGCTCGGCTCAGGTGAAACATTAGATTTTTTTGATGGCTTGGATTGTTTTTTACTTTTGGTCTTCGAAGCGGCCACGAAATATCCTCCAAATACGAATAGTGCAGTGAAATCAAATTCACACAAACAGCTACACCATATAAAAAATGATTGCCAGTGAAAAAAGCAGAATTGCTGCGCTGCAAAACGCTGATTCTAAAGGAAAATGTGATATGAAAAAGAAAAAAATAAAATTTTATGATACTTAGTCGCTAATGACGACAATTTCATGTTGCAGATGATATCCTAAAACATACCGAATTTGCTCTTCAGCCATGTCAGCAGATAGTGTTGACGGGCGCATCATTGATACACGCTCTTCAAGAGTTTGATGTTCATTCTGTAATGCGGTCAGAAGCATTTCCTTTGAGGCAACTATGGTTTCTAACTCTGCCATACGAACAAAGCTTCTGTCCCCTGTTGCGGCATGATAGAAAAAATAGGCGAACAAAAACACCCCGATCATAAGTGGGAAGTGTTTGCGCAAAATGATCTTTATATCCACAAGATAATTCATAATTCTCATAGAATCATAAAGATTCCTGTGGATCAAGTTAAAAAATGTAGCTGAGTCAATGGCTTAGGGTGAACGTAACAAGAACAAAAGCGCCGAAAAAACCGTAAGGGATTCTATTTATTCATCTTTTTCCTTGGTGCAAATATTTCCTATTTCTTCGTTCTGAAAGCTGTTCCACAAATTAATGTGATTGTGCAGCGTTAATAAAGCCCACACGTTACATTCATACACATCCCAAACCGTTGCTTTCACCTCACGCTCAAGCTGAGACATGCCCCACGATGAAACCCCCAAATAAACGGTATCAATGCCCTTATGCTTGGCAGCATCGTAACTAGACACTCTTACAGGCAAGGTACGCCAATGCGTTAAGGCTTTCTTACGATTCTCAATAACAAATTCATATTCAGGGAAAAGAACAGGCCCCCCCCGCATAAGAGAAACATCGGACCACGTTTTATCTAAATTATATTTCTTTTTCTGAAATTCCGGCGGCTCTTGATTTAAAACCAAGCCGAACGCTCCGCGGTAAGAATGATCAAAAATATAGATAACAGTTTTGGCAAAATAAGGATCGAGGCGCGTTTTTGACGTCGAAACGATAACTTTTCCCGTAAGCCCGACATAATAGCTCAAGACCAACGGTATCAGCACAAGAACACTCGCCGCGATAATAAAATGGCGCGCCCGCTTAATACTTAGAAAAGAAACTTTTTCCATAGAATTAAGTATATCACGGGCACGCCGAATTTGTGAAAAGAAAGCGTTACAAGCTTCTCTTTTAAGACGCTTTTCTAAAAAAGCTGTCTCCCGCATAAGCGGCTGTCAAACCAAGCTCCTCTTCAATGCGAAGAAGTTGATTATATTTGGCAATACGATCAGAGCGTGAAAGCGAGCCTGTTTTAATCTGCCCGGCATTGGTTGCAACAGCCAAGTCAGCAATCGTTGAATCTTCTGTCTCGCCTGAGCGATGAGACAAAACAATACCAAAACCGGCTTTCTTCGCCATTTCAATCGTCTCTAAAGTCTCTGTCAGCGTTCCGATCTGGTTGACCTTTACAAGAACCGCATTCCCCGCCTTTTCTTCAATGCCACGCTTCAGGCGTTTCGCATTGGTCACGTACAAATCATCACCTACCAACTGAACCTTATCGCCGAGCGCCGTCGTCAGTGCCGTCCAACCCGCCCAGTCATCTTCGGCCAAACCGTCTTCGATAGAAACAATCGGGTAGCGATCACAAAGATCAGCATAGTAGGAAACCATCTCATCGGAACTCAGAACCTTGCCCTCGCCTTCAAGATGATATTTACCGTCTTTGTAAAACTCTGTTGAAGCAGAATCCAGCGCAATAACGACATCATCTTTTGGTTTATATCCTGCCGCTTCAATAGATTTCATGATGAAATCCAAAGCCTCATCAGAGGACTTCACTGCAGGCGCAAAGCCGCCCTCATCACCAACATTGGTGTTATATCCTGCCGCAGATAGCTGTTTTTTCAGCGCATGAAAAATCTCTGCGCCTATGCGTAATCCGTCACCATAGGTCGGCGCAGACACAGGCATGATCATGAATTCCTGAATATCAACAGGATTATCCGCATGCGCGCCGCCATTAATGATATTCATCATCGGTGTTGGCAATTGATGCGCAAACGTGCCGCCAACATAACGGAATAACGGTGTGCTCAATTCGTCCGCCATCGCCTTTGCAACCGCCAAAGACACACCCAAAATCGCATTCGCACCCAAACGACCTTTATTGTCTGTGCCGTCTAAATCAATCATCGTTTGATCAATATGCATCTGCTCTTCTGCATCCATACCAATCAAGGCCTCGTAAATCTCCGTATTCACAAAATCAACAGCCTTAGTCACGCCTTTCCCAAGATAAGCGTCTTTATCGCCATCGCGCAATTCAACGGCTTCATGCACGCCTGTTGACGCCCCTGATGGTACAGCGGCGCGACCCATCGCACCTGTCTCGAGTTGAACGTCTACTTCTACTGTTGGGTTGCCGCGGCTATCAAGAATTTGGCGCGCGTGAATATCGATAATAGCAGTCATGCTGTGTAATCCTTTTGCGTAAAATAAATCTCACAAAAGGTTTTAGCGGATATAGAAAAAAGATAAAGGGTAAAGTCACAAAAAACGTGAGTCTATATGCTCTCGTCAACGATTGCGCCGCGCTCAGCTTCCGCGGTGGCACTGGCCTCGGCGACAGCTTCACGCACATCGGGCGTTTCTCTTGTTGCGGGAACAGATGAACGCAAGGCCAAAATTTGAGTTTGCGCAGCTTCAACAGTTGCGCTGCCTCCACCCGTTGTGGAGAAAAGTTGATTAAAAGTCCCTGAAGATTGCTCTAAAAACTGTCTGTTTAAATTACGCGCATTATTCGAAATACCAACACCTTGAACGGCGAGATTGCGGCCGATATCAAGAATGCCAACACCACCCGCTGCTTCACCAAGTACATTAGCTGATTGCGCAGCTGTACCTTGCAAATTTGTCAAAGTTGCTTGATTCAGAAACTGCGATGCGCCACGTATAACGGTCATTAGATAATCGGTCTCCTACCGAAATAATGAATTCTACTATTATACTACACGTTTTTCGCAATTTTATCAAGCTGAACAAGGGTCTCCAGCACACCGGGAAGCTCTCCCAGCTTAACCATATTCGGGCCGTCAGATGGCGCATTGTCGGGGTCTTGATGCGTTTCGATGAAAACACCGGCCACGCCAACAGCTACGGCTGCACGCGCCAGAACGGGAACCATCGTACGGTCTCCGCCTGATGCACCACCGAGGCCGCCCGGCTGTTGGACGCTGTGCGTCGCATCATAAATCACGGGATAGCCCGTTTGCGCCATAATCGGCAAGGAGCGCATATCAGAAACCAGTGTGTTATAGCCAAAACTTGCGCCACGCTCAGTCAGAAGAATATTGTCATTTCCACTTTCGGAAACCTTATTCGCGACGTTTTTCATGTCCCAAGGCGCGAGAAACTGCCCCTTCTTGACGTTAATAACCTTTCCAGTCTTTGCCGCGGCAACAAGCAAATCAGTCTGTCGACACAAAAATGCTGGAATTTGCAACACATCGACAACTTCTGCCGCAACACGACACTGATCCTCAGTATGAACATCGGTCAAAACGGGAACGCCAAACTCTTCTCTCAATTCTGCAAGAATATTAAGCCCTGCATCCAAACCGACACCCCTCTTCCCTGAAAGGGACGTCCTGTTCGCCTTGTCGTATGATGTTTTGTAAATAAACGGAATGCCAAGGCGCAAAGAAAGCTGTTTCAAAGCACCACACATCTCAAACGCGTGATCCTTACTCTCCAGCTGACATGGCCCTGCGATAAGGGTAAGGGGCTTGTCGTTAGAAATCTCAATCTGGTCAACTTTTACGATTTTTTGTGTCATACGAATCTTACTTACTTAATAGTTTGAATGATGAAAGGGTAAGCGGCAATTCCAAAGGATGCAAGAGCTTTGAAAACCTTGAAATCAAAGATTACACCAAACGACTTTGTTTCAGAGCGGCCTCAATAAAAGACACAAAAATCGGATGCGGCTCAAACGGCTTCGATTTTAATTCAGGGTGGAATTGAACACCCACAAACCAAGGGTGATTCTCATACTCAACAATTTCAGGCAACTTTCCATCAGGCGACATACCTGAAAATTTAAGCCCTGCCTCTTCCAATTGTTCGACATAATTTACATTCACCTCATAACGGTGTCTGTGGCGTTCGCTTATATCGGTTGAACCGTAAATCTCGGCAATTTTCGAACCAGACTTCAATAAGGCAGGATAAGCCCCTAGGCGCATTGTACCACCTAAATCTTCATCCGAACTGCGTGCCTCGGTTTGATTACCCTTAACCCATTCTGTCATGAGGCCAACAACGGGCGTATTATCTGTGCTGAATTCACTCGATCCCGCATCTTTTATACCGCATAAATTGCGTGCAGCCTCAATCACCGCCATCTGCATACCGTAGCAAATGCCAAAGTAGGGAATATTACGTTTGCGAGCGTACTCAACTGCTTTGATCTTTCCCTCAACACCACGGTCGCCAAAGCCACCGGGCACCAAAATACCGTGAACATCATGCAAATGCTGCTCAGGATCTTCTGTTTCGAAAATTTGAGATTCGATAAACTTAAGCTTAACTTTAACCTTATTGGCGATACCGCCATGAATAAGCGCTTCATTTAGAGACTTATAACTATCCGTCAGGTTCGTATATTTACCGCAAATAGCGATCGTGACTTCACTTTCCGGCGCTTTGATATTGTCGACGATATTATCCCAAATGGATAAATCAAGGTTAGGAACGTCCTTAATACCGAAGCTGTCCATGACCTGAGCATCCAAACCTTCTTCATGGTACGTCAATGGTACTTCATAGATAGAAGATACATCCAAGGCAGGAATTACCTTCGCCTCATCAAGATTACAAAACAGTGCAATTTTGCGACGCTCTTCCGCCTCAATTTCACGATCTGCACGACACAGAAGAATCTGCGGACGGATACCGTAGCTCATAAGTTCTTTAACGGAATGCTGCGTTGGTTTGGTCTTTAACTCCCCTGCTGCTGGGATATAGGGCAGCAGAGTAACATGAAGAAAAATCGCGCGCTCTCGGCCTACTTCGTTACCAAATTGTCGAATAGCTTCTAAGAACGGCAAACTCTCAATATCGCCAACGGTCCCTCCAATTTCACACAAAACAAAATCAGCCGTGCCGTCTTTTTCGCGGATAAAATCCTGAATTTCGTTCGTGATATGCGGGATAACCTGAATCGTGGCTCCTAAATATTCGCCGCGACGCTCTTTCTGTAAAACAGAGGTATAAATACGCCCTGTCGTTGTATTGTCTGTTGCCTTAGCGGGAACGCCCGTAAAACGCTCATAGTGCCCAAGGTCTAGGTCAGTCTCTGCTCCGTCATCGGTAACGAACACTTCTCCATGTTGAAACGGGCTCATCGTGCCGGGGTCGACATTAAGGTATGGGTCAAGTTTACAAAGACGAACGCGATAACCGCGCGCCTGCAACAACGCCCCAAGCGCAGCGGAGCCGAGGCCCTTTCCTAATGAGGAAACGACACCGCCGGTAATAAAAATATATCGAGTCATAAAGGGTCTCAGATTTATCTAAGGATTTAAGTTGTCAGGCTGAGTTTCGTCGACCAGTTCTTCAACAGCGTCTTCGATTTGCTCCAATTCCTGCTGAACAGCTTCGCTATTTTCACTCCCCGCCTCTTCCGCAGCGTCTTGCATATCATCAGCGACACCTTCTATCATGCTTTGTCCTTCAGATGGTGTCGGCAGCGCAGGGATTTCCTCCGGTGGTGTGTATGTAACACCAACAGGCGGTGCGACTTCAGGAACAGGCGCCTCTATTTCCGCAGGGTTAATATCTTCTAAAACGCCTGTATTTTGGCGTGAATGACCACCGGCCAAAACGCCTAAGGTCAAAGATGTGATAAAAAAAGCAGCTGCACAAAATGCAGTCATCTTCGTTAATGCGTTCGCAGTACCGCGTGCAGATGCCAGACCACCAAGGCCACCACCGCCTCCTCCGATACCCAGGCCACCGCCTTCAGAACGCTGAAGCAAAACAAGCCCGATAATTGCGAGAGCCAAAATAAGATGAATAACAAGAACGACCGATTCCATAGAAAATTTACACTTATGTTTTTAGTTTGTGATGTTTTAGCGAAAAACCGCCGCCTTCGCAATAGATATAAATTTCTCAGCGTCCAAACTTGCACCGCCAATCAAACCGCCATCCACATTCGGGGTCGAAAGTAAGGCTTTTGCATTCTCGGGTTTCATCGATCCACCGTATAAAATACGCACTTGTTCAGCATCTGCCTGAATTTCAGTAAGCAAAGCTCTGATGAAAGCATGCATGTTTTTAACATCTTCAGGGCTTGCGGTTTTCCCTGTTCCGATCGCCCATACAGGCTCATAAGCAATAACGATTTGATTCGCAGATGCGCCATCGGGCAAAGAGTCCCGAACTTGTTTCTCAACGATTGAGTTTTGTAATTCAGCTTCACGTTCGCTCGCGCCCTCACCAACACAAATGATAGGCGTTAAACCGTGCGCTATAGCTTGTTTCGCCTTAGCCTTAACGTGTGCATCTTCTTCCCCATGATTCTCCCGCCTTTCTGAATGACCGACAATCACATAACCGGCACCACAGTCTTTCGCCATGGCTGCACTAATCTCTCCTGTATGTGCCCCTGCCTCGTGCGCAGAACAATCCTGCATACCGAAATGAAGTTGTGTGTCACTTCTAAGGTGCGTCAACGCAGAAACATAGGCAGACGGAGGACAAATAAGAATATCGCAATACTCTTCAATATCTCTTTCATCGCGCAGGGATTTGACGATGTTTGAAACTAAAGATGCGCCCGTATCGATCGAGCCGTTCATCTTCCAATTCCCTGCAATCAGCTTTTTCATGCTGTCCTCCCATTCTCTTTTCTTTATGATCGATTAAGTACCTTAACTACATCCCATAAGGTTCAAAATCAATATTATCCTTCGTTTTTATGCCGATGAATGATTTGGCATCTTGCCCTGCCCTATGGGCATGCTTATAGTGCGGGGTTATTAAAGTTAACAAATATTGGGTACGACAACATGGTAATGCGATCATTACGCGACGGCGCAAGCGGCGGTTTTATGAAATACATCCTTTTTGGGCTTCTGGGAATGTCCGTTGGCGGATTGGTCGTCATGGATGTACGCGGCGTGTTGAGTGGCGGAAGTGTAGGATCAAACGATGTCGCGCGTGTCGGTGATTACGACATAGGCCTTCGTGATTTTGATCGTGCCTTCAGAAACGCTATAAGCCAATATAATATCTCAACGCAGCAAGCCTATCAGGCAGGCTTCCACAGAGAAGTTTTAAATGCACAAGTCCAAAGAGGGTTTTTAATTAACGAAGCCAAAAACATGGGGATGTCAGTTCCGCAAGATTATCTGGCGAAATACATTGCCAAGGTCGTAAAGCCGCAGGCTCGCGAAGGCCAATCTTTGCAAGAGGCGCTAGACGAAATTTTGCGTTTCCGCCAGATCACAGAGCAGGATTTTGTAAGAAACGTAAAAGATGAAGTCCTTAGTGAAATACTCGTTGACGCAATGCGTGACGGTGCAAGACCTCAGTTTAAGTATCTTGCAGAAGATTTAAGAACATTCCAGGATCAATCGCGCACACTCGAAATGATTGTTTTCCCAAGCGCTGAGATTGAATCAGTCGAGCCCCCGACGGATGAACAGCTCAAACGTTTGTACGAAAGTGTAAAAAACACGCGCTACAAATTGCCCGAATATCGCGCCGCTGAAATTGTATCTTTAGACATTGAAAGTGTTCCAATTGATGTAGATGTAAGCGAAGAAGACGTAAAAGAATTCTATGATGAAAACCCGGAAGCGTTCGAGATTGGTGAGCAGTATGTTCTAACCCAGTCTTTGCTTGAAACAGAAGAGCAAGCCAACCAAGTTTACGCGCTTACGCAAAAGGGAACGCCTTTAAAAGAAGCAACGCAAGAAGTCATAAAACAAGGCTCCAGGCATTTTGAAAAAACACCTTTTGAAAAATCAGCCATGATTGCCGAACTCGCGGCCGTGATTAGTGAAGAGACAATCGGTCAGGTCTTAGAACCCGTTAAAACAACGTTGGGTTACCATGTCGTAATTCTTGATGAAATCATACCGCCGACAATCCCACCATTCGAACAAGTTTCGGAACGTATTCGTCAAGGCATGCTGCAAGAAAAACGCCAAGATGAACTATATAAGGTCGCACAGCGCTTTGAAGAGATTATTTCTGACGGCACACCGTTGGAGCAGATTGAACAGCAAATGAGCGTCGTACGTCAAAAGATCCCACTCGTTACCTCCGATGGACTGCCGACTCCTGAGCAAGCCAACAGTTCTGAAAAAGAAAAAGGAGAAGCAGCAGAATCAGTCGATACACAACAAAACCCGATGCTACAATTCCCTGAACAGGATCGGGAATTAATATTGGAAATTCTTTTCTCTTTGACGCCGCAAGAGTCGGTGTTGGTTGAAGAACTGCCAAGCGGCTCTTTTTCTGCTGTCGTGTTGACAGAAACTGTACAGCAGAGCTTCAAACCTTTCGAACTGGTGAAAGAAGAATTAGAGCAATCATTTATTGGTGATTTGAAAAAAGATGCAAACAAAGAAAAAGTCGGAAAGTTTCTTGCTGAAATAGAAGCAGGTGGCTCGACATTACAAAGCATCTCTAAAGAAACCGGAAAAGAGATCGAAACATTGGAGAACGTAAAACTGGGCGGCGCCTTGCCGCAGCCGTTAATCAGTCAAAACCTACCGATCATTTTCAAAGCTGAACTGAACGGCCATGATTACATCGAAGTTCCCGGAGCGTTTGCCATTATCAAAATCGCAGGATACAGCCTTGGAAACGACCCGTCCGGACAGGTAAGTGATATTAAAGTGATCCAAGAACAAGTTGATAAGGAAGCAACAGAAGAAGCATTCCTTGCCTACTTGAAAGGCTTAAGCGTGAAGTATGATGCAACAATTAATGAGCGTCTTTTAAGCCAAGCCTATGGCGGCTCCCAATAAAGACCATTAAGAAGGCAAGCACATCATGCAACAAAGAATTACCTTCTCGCCTGATAATGCGGAATTCAGAAAGAATTTCGAAGCCGGAAAATCACAACTCGTCTGGTCTTGGGTATCATCTGATCTCGAAACCCCCGTATCTGCATATTTGAAAATTTGTGGTCACCGCCCGCACTCTTTCCTTTTGGAGTCCGTCGAAGGAGGTAAAACGCTGGGGCGTTATTCAGTCATCGGCACAAGCCCGGATCTGTTGTGGCGCTGCACACGTGATAAAGTTGAAATAAAGTACGAAGATGCCTTGTGGACAGAACAAAACGCCTCTCCGAAGGAGTCTCTAAAAGAAATCATCAGCCAAAGCGCATTAGATGTCGTACCTGACGGTCTGCCGCCAATGTGCGCATTTGGTATGTTCGGCTATCTTGGCTATGACATGGTGCGTCTTGTCGAAGATATTCCCGATGAAAATCCTGATGAACTGGGTGTACCTGACAGCGTGCTCATGCGCCCTACTCTTTTGGTTATATTCGATAACGTAAAAAATAAACTCTGCATCGCAACGCCGATTTACGAACACGCTAATAACAGTGAATTGCCTGCTGATGTTGTGTTTAACAAAGCAACAGCACGACTTGCCATGGCGCAGCAATATCTTAATCGGCCTATTGATCATGAAATGCTTAATCACGAAACGCGTTTGAAAGGCGAGCAAGAAGCCGTATCAAACATGCCTGAAAAAGACTATAAAGACGCTGTTTCAAAAGCAGTGGAATATATTAAGGCGGGGGAAATATTCCAAGTTGTCCCATCTCAGCGTTTCTCGATTGATTTCGACCTCCCTTCAATTGAACTATACAGAGAGCTGCGCAGCGTTAACCCATCACCATTTTTGTTCCATTTATCGTTTGATGGTTTTTCTCTCATCGGCTCGAGCCCTGAAATACTGGTGCGCTTACGTGAAAACACAGTAACCATCAGACCAATTGCAGGCACACGCAAACGCGGCGCGAATGATGCGGAAGATAAGGCATTAAAAGAAGAGCTTCTCGGTGATCCTAAAGAACGCGCAGAGCATTTAATGCTGCTCGATCTTGGCCGCAACGACATAGGCCGCGTAGCAGAAATAGGCAGTGTCAAAGTCACCGAAGAATTCCAAGTCGAAATGTATTCGCACGTCATGCACATCATCTCAAACGTCGAAGGCACGTTAAAAAAAGATTGTGACGTTTTGGATGCGTTATTCTCAGGGTTCCCTGCAGGCACGGTGAGTGGCGCGCCGAAAATTCGCGCTATGGAAATAATCGATGAATTAGAAGTCAGCCGCCGCGGCGTCTATGCAGGCGGCATCGGCTATTTTTCTAAAAACACCATGGATAGCTGTATCGCATTGAGAACGGCCGTCCTGAAAGATAAAAAATTATATGTTCAAGCAGGTGGCGGCGTAGTAGCCGACAGCGATCCTGATTTTGAACACAATGAGTGCTGCAACAAAGCCAAAGCGCTTATTCATGCCGCAAACAACACCTTGAAAAAATATCAGTAACAAACGTTAATTAGTTTGACGCGACCGCATCGTTCGAAGAAACAGGAACATGCAAAACGGAACTCGCAGGAACGAGTGTCAGCCCCTTGCTTTTAAGAGTCGGCAACCATTCTTTCAACGCATCAATCGTTTCCTTATGCGGATGCCCGATCGCAATCGCGTAGCCTTGGCTACGTGCTTTATCTTCAAGCTTTGCCAAAGCTCCCCGAATAAAAGCAGGCGTAATCTCATGATCTAAAAAGATGTCACGCTCCGCATAGGCAAGCCCGTTATCTTTTGCAACATCAGCAGCAACCGTACTACCGATTGTCCGTGAATCGATAAAAAACAGATCACGCTTTTTGAGCGTTGAAATAACTGTCTGCATTGCCTCCTCATTGCTGGTCAATCGGCTTCCCATATGGTTATTCATTCCAACATAGCCCTTGAACTGCGACAGCCCCCAATTCAAAGTACGTCGCAAGTCATCTTGGGATTGGGAAACCTTTAAAACACGCGGTCCACCATCAAGACTGCCATTCATCGCCTCCATCGGCATATGCACCATCAACTCGTGCCCACGCGCTTGCGCCCGGCTTGTTTGTTCGGGCAGATTTTTCGCATAAGGCAAATAAGCGAGCGTTAAAGGTGCGGGCAAAAGCTCCACCAAACGACTGCGTAAATTCAAGCCCATATCATCAATAATAATCGCAATGCGACCGCCCCCCACAGGCTTTTTGTAAGTATAGCGACCATCATCTACGGTTTCAGTTTCTATAGAAGGCTGAACAATAGCTGCCATTTTCTGGCGATTGCCTGTATCCAAACGATCAGCCTCAGCTGAACGCTCATCAACGGAGTGTTCTTGGTAAATAGCTCCGTAAATATCATCCATGCCTTCAAAATTCTCACTCTTAGCAACAGGCGGGGCGTTCTCAATGACGATATCACCCTCAACGCCCGCTGCTGGCGCAACGTCATTAAATTGCTTTTCAAAAGTTTCTGTACGATATGCATACTCCTCTTGCACAATAGGATCAGGGAACACGCGTGGTGTGTCAGGCAGATCGGAAAATTTAACACCATTTTCAAGATATGCTTGATGCTGTGCACGCAACGCGGAAACCTCAACTTGCTCCTCATCACCTGCACCATCAAGAAACGCAGTAATATTCGGCATGTTTTCAGGCAAAACGCGTTTGCCCTCATCGAGTATAAAAATCTCCGTAAAAACGAGAAGAACCGCACCGACCATAATGAAGATCAGTATTTTTACGGGATTAATTTTACGTCTGAATAAATACATAGGTCTCTTTTACAGCATTTGGAGCGCGGAAAGCAAAAACGATATAATCTTGCTTTTTTTATCACACAAGGCCATAACAAATCCATGATTACATTAATTGATAATTATGACAGCTTTACCTATAACCTCGTGCAGTATCTCGGGGATTTAGGTGCGCAAACGCGCGTCTACAGAAATGATAAGATCAGCGTGGATGATGTAATCAAAGAAAAGCCATCGGGCATAGTTATATCACCGGGACCAAGCGATCCTGATTCTGCAGGAATATGCCTGGAATTGGTGTCAGCGGTTGCCGAAACGGAAATCCCTTTACTTGGCGTATGCCTCGGGCATCAATCAATCGCACAGGCCTTCGGCGGAAAAGTCATACGTGCACCTGAACCGCTTCACGGAAAAACATCCGATATCGTCCATAACAACAAGTCTGTGTTTGCAGGATTACCCTGCCCGCTAAAAGTAACACGCTATCACTCGCTTATCGCTGAAGCGGAAACGTTACCAAGCTGTTTGGAGGCGACTGCGCATACTGAAGATAATATTATTATGGGGCTCGTTCACAAAACAAAGCCGATTCACGGCGTTCAATTCCACCCTGAAAGCATTGCAACACAACAAGGGCACGACTTGCTCAAAAACTTCGTAGAGCAAACAAAATGATGCAAGCTCCTCTTCCATACCTGCAGTCAGGAAAAACATTCTCTGAAGAACACATGGTCTCAATCATGTCAGAGGTTATGAACGGCGAATGGAACAACGAAGCAATCGCTGCCTTCCTTATGGGTTTATCCATGCGCGGCGAGACAATAGATGAAATATGCGGCGCTGCACGGGTCATGCGGGAAATGGCCACGCCGATCAAGGCTCCTGAAAACGCAGTCGATTGTTGTGGCACTGGCGGTGATAAATCAGGCACTTACAACATATCAACCGCGGTTGCGATTGTATCTGCCGCTTGTGGAGTTCCGATTGCAAAACACGGAAACCGCGCCGCGAGCTCAAAATCAGGCGCAGCTGATGTGTTAGAAGCATTGGGAATTAATTTAGACACGTCACATGAAAAACTTGAAGAGGCTTTAAAGCAATTTAATTTCGCTTTCCTCATGGCTCCAAGCCACCACAGTGCGATGCGGCACGTTGTTCCTGTGAGAAAAGCGATGAAAGTACGCACAATCTTCAATATGCTGGGGCCGCTCGCAAACCCTGCAGGTACAAAATTCCAGCTGATCGGCGTTTATGACAGAGCTTTGCTACAACCAATGGCTCAGGTGCTGCAAAAGCTCGGCACCACATGCGCATGGGTTGTTCACGGCAGTGACGGGCTTGATGAAATCACAACAACAGGCGAAACATACTGCGCAAAACTGGAAAATGGCAAAATTACAGAAACCATATTCCATCCAAAAGATTTTGGCTTAGACACATCGAAGCCTGAAGATTTGCTCGGCGGTGATCCCGAATATAACGCAGCCGCGATAAAGACCTTGCTAGCTGGAGAGAAAAACGCCTATCGTGATATAGTTTTGGCAAACACATCCGCAGTGCTAAACATCGCTGGCAAAGAAAAGACGTTGAAAAACGGTGTTGAAAAGGCGGCTGAGGCAATTGATAGTGGCAAAGCCAAAGATCTATTAAGAAGCTATACAGCATTCACACATGAAAACGCTTAAAAGCGCAGGAAGACAATGGATAAACTAACAGAGATTTGCGAAAAGAAAAAAGCGCACGTTGAATATAAAAAAAGCCTGAAAAGCCAACAAGACCTGCAATATATGGTCGAAGACAAGCCCCTTCCCTATGGTTTTTTAAACGCTTTAAAAGCGACCAAAGGGGCGGCATTAATCGCAGAAATCAAAAAAGCATCGCCGAGCAAAGGCATTATTCGGGAAGATTTTAATCCAGCAACAATCGCGGCGATTTACGAACAATCAGGCGCAAATTGTCTTTCCGTCCTTACAGACGAGCCGTACTTTCAGGGGCATGATGATTTCCTAAGGCTGGTGCGTGAAACTGTGAAACTACCCCTATTGCGTAAGGATTTCATGGTCGACCCTTATCAAATATACGAATCACGAGCGCTGGGCGCGGACTGTGTTCTGCTGATCATGGCGGCACTAACCGATAACATGGCACGTGAAATGTATGAAATCGCACTTTCCCTCCACTTGGATGTACTCGTTGAAGTTCACAATTTGGAAGAGCTGGAACGCGCGCTACTACTCAGCCCGATGATGGTGGGTGTGAACAATCGTAATTTAAAAACGCTAAAGGTTGATGTCCAAACGTCTTATGATTTGCTTTTGAAAATACCGAGTGCCACATTCAAAATTTCAGAGAGCGGTATCAGGACGAATGAAGACCTTACAAACCTCAATAACGCGGGTTATCAAGGATTCCTTGTTGGTGAAAGCCTTATGCGTCAGGATGACATAGGCCAAGCCGTGCGCAACCTTCTTGGCAAAGCGGCCTGATATCAAAAAACCCCGCCCTTGACACAAAACAAGAACTAAAGTAGAACAAAAGTGGGTGTTTAACAGCACAAAACCACAAGCCGCAGAATGCAGGAGGAACCATGCTGACGAAAAAACAGCGCGATCTATTGTTATTTATTCACGAAAAAATGTCTGATGATGACATCCCTCCGTCGTTTGAGGAGATGAAAACAGCTCTTGGCCTAAAATCAAAATCGGGAATTCACCGCCTAATATCAGCATTAGAAGAGCGCGGCTATATCGAAAGACTGCCCCATCGTGCCCGTGCATTGGAAATCAAAAAACTCCCCGATGGTTTTCAGACACAAAACACAAGCAACGTGGACAAGATTCTAAACAAAATCGAAAACCTCGCACCGGCCAACTTTGATGAAGTCCCCCTACTCGGTAAAATCGCGGCAGGTACACCAATAGAAGCCGTACGCGATGAAGGTGAAACAGTTGCCCTCCCACAAGGTATGGTCGGCACAGGCGAGCATTACGCCCTGCGCGTTGATGGCGATTCCATGATAAATGCAGGCATTCACGACCATGACACGGTGATCATCAAACGCTGTGATACGGCGCAAAACGGGGAAATTGTTGTCGCGCTTGTTGATGATGCTGAAGTTACCCTAAAAAGGTTACGCCGTGCAGGATCGAAAATTGTTCTTGAACCTGAAAATGACGCATACGAACCGGGAATTTTCGAGCCTGAGCGCGTAAAAATTCAAGGCACACTTGTCAGCCTCATGCGCACGTATCATTAGTCTTTTTTCGGAAATGACCATGGGCGCTGGCCGTATGTATCTGCGCCGCGCTCTACTTTGTGACGACCGTCAGGCTCAATCCAAAGCGCATATGCACCGTGCCGCCAACTGTCAAACTTATCGATAACAAGCCTGGCATTGCACGGTTTTTCCTTCACAGGCATTTCAGATATGAGAATATCAGCCCACTGACATTCTTTTTCATGAGTGTAGGCTTGTCGCGCGTAAGAAATATTTTTCCCCTGATGTGCAAAACGGCATCCTTGTTCTCCGCAGGTCGCAAAACTATAGTGTTTGTCCTGTCCACGGTATGGAAGCACACGAATATTATCACGGCCTAAACCGTAATATTCCGTCCAAATACCACGCACAAAACGCTCTTTTTGAAGGCTTGAAACAAAAAGAACAGATTGCTCTTCATTCCAAAACCCGAACAATTTATGACTGGAAGCAACCAGAATATCAGCAGGCTTATATGATGCACAAAAAAGCAGGCCTACAGCGACGCCAAGTAAACCGACAGGCTTTAACGCTCCTTTCCACAAAATCATAAATAAAAAGCCGCAAATAATACAAACAAAACCAATAAACGGAATGGCCTGAAATTTGATAATTGCATGTGGCAAGCCAGCACCCCAACGCGCGAGATCCAAAATAACATCGATTCCCGCCCCCATAACAATAAGGGGCAAACGTTCAAGACCCACGGGCATTAAAACAACAGATATCAAGCCAAAGGGCATAACGATAAATGCCAAAACGGGAACAGCTAACAAATTTGATAATGAACCGATAAAAGACACCTGCCCGAAATGATAAAGGGCAAAAGGCATTGTTGCTAAACTGGCAATCAACGTCGTGACACAAACGCTGACGAAATAGAACATAACACGCAACAACATACCGCTATTCGAATACAGCCGTGACCAAAACATACGCGTAACGTCATAAAAATAAACCAGACACGTCACAGCGGCAAAAGACATATGAAAACTTGCCGATAAAAGGCTTTCAGGGTTGAAGATCAAAACAACAAAGGCAGAAAACGCAACCAGCCGCAAAGAGATCGGCGAGCGATCTAACAATATAGCCAGAAAAACAACTGCAATCGTTAAAACGGCACGTTGCGTCGGTATCGTCGCTCCCGCCATCATCATGTAAAAAACCGCGCCAAGAAATGCAGGGATAACAGCAAGTTTTTTGATCGGATAGCGAAGCGCAAACCCCTGAAAACAAGACATGAAAAATCGAAACACAAAAAACAACGTCCCCGCAACCAAACCAATATGCAACCCCGAAATAGCCAGCATATGAGCAAGCCCCGCATCCCTGATACCTTCGCGATCCTCATCACTCAGCATGCCCCGTTTTCCGACCACCAAAGCTACGGCAACAGCGGCTTGATCGGTTTGCAGTATTTCAGAAATGCGCGTGGTAATATTGTGCCGAATATCTGAAAAATTGAGCAGAAAACCATGCGGCGCATCATGCAAAATCTCAGGTGAGCTATAAGAAAAACCAATGCCGCCAATACTTTGAAAATATAAATAACGCCGAAAATCAAACCCGCCCGGAATAACGGGCGGAGATGGCGGATTCAAGCCAGCCAAAACTTTAATGCGTTGCCCGACCGACAATTCGGAATCTTTGCGAATGGTCAGGCGAACACGCTCTGGTGTATCTTCAAAAGACAAATCTTCAATATCCAGCGTATCCAATACAACGCGATGGCCCTTCCCTTTTTCCAATGGCTCCAAAGATACAATATTCCCTTCTACTAAAGCCGGCCCTAAAACTTTACTTAAAACGGGCGTATGAATCGTAGCCGTACGAATAACACCGGCCGTGAACCCTGAAGCAAAAAGCAAGACACAAAGCAGAAAACGAACAGAAAAATTATGATGCGTTGAATCACGCCTGTAAGATGTTGCCAACAAAAACAAGCAAACAAAAAAAGCCCACAATATCAAAGCCATCGATAAAGGCGGCTCGGTATAGAGTGAAAAATAAGCGCCAATGCCACAGGCAAAAAAGACAGGCACCCAAAGCACGAAATGATCTTTTTGTTCACGCACTGCACTAATCAAGAATGATTGCAGAGTCAGTATCCAAGAAAAAGCAGACAAAACCGCAATCGTCGTCGCGTTCGCCTCTGGTCGAGCTTGAATTTGCGTGTTACTCTCCCTCAAAATAAAAAGACTTTCCAGGTCAAAAGATATAACGAATTTAGGTTTAAGTACGATGACAGTTGTAACACGTTTCCCCCCTTCCCCAACAGGCTTTATGCATATCGGCAACGCCAGAACAGCCCTGTTCAATTGGTTGTACGCACGCCGCCATAACGGAAAATTTGTTGTGCGCATCGAAGACACGGACAGAAAACGATATTCCGAAGAAGCTGTGCAAGCGATTATGGACGGCCTTGAGTGGCTCGGTCTTGATTTTGATGGCGAAGCCACATCGCAGTTTGCGCGCCTTGATCGCCACACAGAAGTTGCGATGGAAATGATAGAAAAAGGCCAAGCCTACTATTGTTACTGTAGCGCCGAAGAGCTGGATGAAATGCGTGAAAACGCAAAAAAAACAGGACAAAAGACATTTTACGACCGCCGTTGGCGCGACCGCCCTGCTTCAGATGCCCCAAAAGATGTTAAGCCCGTTGTTCGCATCAAGGCACCGATTGAGGGCACAAGCGTCATTGAAGATCAGGTTCAGGGCGTCGTGAAGGTTGAGAATGATCAGCTTGATGATTTTATTATTCTACGCAGCGACGGCACGCCGACCTACATGCTGTCTGTCGTGGTTGACGATCATGATATGGACATCACACACGTCATTCGCGGTGATGACCATTTGAACAATAGCTTTAGGCAGAAAATCATCTTTGATGCCATGGGCTGGACAGTTCCAATTTTCGCGCACTTACCACTCATTCATGGCCAAGATGGCGGGAAATTCTCAAAACGCCATGGCGCGCAAGGCGTGCTTGACTACCGCGACCTCGGCTTTCTGCCTGATGCCGTGTTTAACTACCTCCTTCGTCTTGGCTGGTCGCACGGCGATGATGAAATCATCCCAAGGGATAAAGCGGTTGAGTGGTTCGATCTTGAACATATTGGTAAATCACCGGCAAAATTTGACGTTGCTAAACTCGAAAGCCTAAACGCGCACTACATCAATGAGACATCGGCTGAGGAACTCGTTGAGCTTGCCGCGCCCTTCTTGGAAGAAAACCACAATATCGCCATTGATAATATTGGTAAGCAACGCATCATCGAAGGCATTGATGAGCTGAAGTCGCGTTCAAAAACGCTGATTCAATTCGCGGCAGATGCAGCCTTCTACGCGAAAAAAACACCTTTAGACTATACAGAAAAAGCACAAAACACGCTGATTGAATCAAAAGACATTCTAGAAGAATTACAAAGCGAATTTAGCGCCTTAGAAAAAATCACATCCGATGATGTACAAAATATCTGCAAACAGATAGCAGCAGAGAAAAAAGACGGCAAAATGGGCAAAGTGGCAATGCCACTACGTGCAGCGATTACAGGTACAACGGCCTCCCCTTCTGTGTTTCATGCCGCCGAAATTCTTGGTAAAGATGAAGTGGTGCTTCGTATTCAGGATGCAATCAAGCGCATTTAAGGCTGGTTCCCCATCAAGCAGCGCTTTGTTGCATTGCAATGATTGTGCAAACCTACCTTTTCATGTACTGTTATCGGAATAAATCCGCGATAGAGAATCAGACATATCGCATTGATATCAGTACACAAAATAACCAAAAGGAGCATCTTGAGCATGCCACATAATCCGGAAACAAGTAAAACCTTCACGCTCACGAACGACGAGACGGGTGAAAGTATAACGCTGCCTGTTTTAGAAGGAACAGAGGGCGCTCCGGTCATAGATATTCGCAAGCTTTATGCGCAAACAGGACACTTCACCTTCGACCCTAGCTTTACCGCAACGGGCAGCTGTAAATCACGTCTTACTTTCATCGACGGTGAAAAAGGCGTGCTGATGCATCGCGGCTATCAAATCTCAGATTTGGCAGAAAAAAGCAGCTTCCTCGAAGTGGCTTTTCTATTGATGTACGGTGACTTGCCAACCAAAACGGAAAAAGAAAAATTCGAACACGATATCACCTACCACACGATGGTACATGAGCAGCTTAACTTCTTCTTCCGCGGCTTCCGCCGTGACAGTCACCCGATGGCGATTATGTGCGGCGTAGTCGGCGCACTATCCGCTTTCTATCACGACTCTCTTGATATTAACGATCCTGAACAGCGTGAAATCTCTGCTCATCGTTTGATCGCAAAAGTTGGAACGCTGGCCGCAATGACACATAAATACAGCCTCGGACAACCGTTCATGTACCCTCGAAACGATCTCTCATTCTCTGAGAATTTCTTGTATATGTGTTTCGCTGTACCAGCTGAGCCGTACAAAGTTAATCCTGTTCTGGCACGCGCGATGGATAAAATATTTATCCTGCATGCTGATCACGAACAAAACGCATCCACATCAACGGTTCGACTTGCAGGCTCGTCTCAGGCCAACCCGTTTGCCTGCGTAGCGGCTGGGATCGCGTCACTTTGGGGGCCGAGCCACGGTGGGGCAAACCAAGCTGTTCTGGAAATGTTGGACGAGATCGGAACAGTGGACAGAATCCCTGAATTCTTAGAACGCGCGAAGGATAAAGACGATCCGTTCCGTTTGATGGGCTTTGGCCACCGCGTCTACAAAAATTTTGATCCTCGTGCAAATGTTTTGAAAAGCGCGTGTGATGAGGTTCTCGAAGATTTAGGAATCGATGATCCTCGCCTCGAACTAGCGATGGAGCTGGAGCGTATTGCACTCGAAGATCAATACTTCATTGATCGCAAACTATTCCCGAACGTTGACTTCTATTCAGGAATTATCCTAAAAGCCATGGGCTTCCCAACCAGCATGTTTACCGTTTTGTTTGCTGTTGCTCGTACCGTTGGTTGGATATCACAATGGAAAGAGATGATCGAGGAACCCGAATTGCGTATCGGTCGCCCACGCCAACTCTACACGGGCCCTAAAGAAAGGCCCTATGTCGATCTCGATGATCGCTAAAAATCAAAGAAAAACATGAGATAATTAACAAAACCTGATGATCATGCGTTATCAGGTTTTGTTTTTTCCTGTGGCTGTTTAGGCGGAGACTGAATAACAGTTAGAACAAAGTCAGCCGCACGCTCAGACGGTGTCATGTCACCCTCACCAGAAAGAAGCGGCTCTAGGGCTTTAAATTTATCAAGCTGCGTCTGGCGAAGGTCGTCATTATCCAATAATTCAAGCGTCGTTTCAGCAATAACATCAGAACGACACTTGCCCTGTAGCATTTCAGGAACAACCTCATCTTCTAATAAAATATTGGCAAGATGCACATGCTTTGTTTTCAACATAAAACGCAAAATTAATGCAGTAATCGGATTCGTCTTATACACAAGGATGTGAGGCACACCACAATATGCAAGCTCTAGTGCAACAGTACCGGATACGGCCACTGCAACGTCGCAAGATTTGAATGCCTCCCACTTTACAAGCGGGTTGGATGTGACATACACAGGAAGCTTAAAGTCCTGCAACAATTTGCGGATGTTGTATTCGATATGCGGCAGTGTTGGCGAAATGATATGAAGGTTATCTTCAACATCGTCAATCAGCATCGCAGCTTCTTTAATAATTGGGCTTAACTTTTTAAATTCTATTTCCCTGCTACCAAAAAACAAACCTATAGTTTTCGCATTTTCAGGAATGTTATTAGCATCCCTAAAAATTTCAGGATCAGCATTCAGCGCATTTGTTGTAACAACCGGGTGCCCAACATGAGCTGCCTTCATGCCGTGTTCTGTAAAAAATGGAACCTCCATAGGGAACAAACACATCATTCCATCTAAAAACTGTGCAATTTTTTCCGCACGTTTTGGCCGCCATGCCCAAACACTGGGAGCCACATAGTGTATCAGCTTACCTTTGTAGACACCGCGCTTCTTTAGTGACTTTGCTATAATAAAGTTAAAGTCAGGAAAATCGACCGTAATCACCGCGTCAGGCTGCTGCTTTTCGATCTCTTCGACAATAGCCTTTCTGATTTTTATAAGGCGCGGTATCTTCGGAAGAACTTCCCATATGCCAATAATAGATATCTGATCCATAGGCAAAAGCTCACTAAAGCCCTCGGTCGCCTTCATAAGCGGCCCGCCAATACCCATACATTCAACATTATCACCCTGCACAGCTTTTAGGGCTTTTATCAAAGGAGCGGCGAGCGCGTCGCCTGAATCTTCACCGACAATAAAAAATAGCTTCATGAATAACCTTTTAAGTTCTGGATATTAGGCATCATTTTCAAATACAACGCCCTGCACAAACATCTTATAACGATTTGCATATTCTGCAACTGCTTTTCGATCAGATATTAAGACGTTCCCTGCCTCGACAACAACACCGCTAAAACCTGCCTCACGTGCGTTTTCTACAGTGCTTATTCCGATCGTGGGCAAATCCAAACTCTTATCCTGTTGCGGCTTGGCAGCTTTTACTAAAATTGCACCTGCACCCTTCTTTTGTAAGTCTGCTGACCGCTTAATAAGCGCGTCTGTACCTTCCACGCCCTCAACAGCTAAAACGATGTTGTCTTGAACAACGACGGACTGCCCTATATCGAGAGCACCTAGAGTTTTTGAGGCCTGCAGACCCACTTGCACGCTGCTGGCCTGATCTTTTGAAAAGCTGTACTTGCCGATGGCGCCTTCATCACAAAGAAGACCGGGAATAAAATTTTGAATTCCATGCAAGGTAAAACCGTCTTTCTCTAACTCTTTTTTCAAAGCAACAAGAAGGCTGTTATCTCCTTTAACAGTAAATCCGATACGAGATATAATTTTTATAGCTTTTAAATCAGGTCGTATCTCCGACCAAGACGGACGCTTTACTGCTCCGATCAAAACCAAATCTTTTACCCCATGTGAACGAAAGAAGGACATAATCTTACCAACCTGGCCAAGCTTAACCCAAACATGAGCGTGATCTTGAACAACGGTTTCATCGGTAAAGCCCGTTAAAGCAACAATATATGGCTCAATTCCTTGAAGAGAACAGTATTGTACCAGCTCCTGAGGCAGCTGCCCTTTACCTGCAATAATGCCTAGCTTTTTAATTTCACTCATTTCTTGCGGGGCTGACACAAAGGAAAACGGGTTTTTGCACGTGCAAAAGAAACAACAGACATAATCAGTTCACTGTCCTTAAAACTATCTGAGACAGCTTCAAGCCTGTCTTCAAGTGTACCGTTATTATCAAAGAGCTGATTAAATGCGCGTTGCAGCTCCCTAATCTGGTCTTTTGTAAAGCCACGGCGCTCCAGTCCGATTAAATTTAAACCGGCTAGAAAGGCACGGTCACCCTTTACCCGACCATAAGGGATAACATCATGCTCAACGCCAGACATGCCGCCGATAATGGCATGCGCACCAATACGTACAAACTGATGAACCGCACTAAGCCCGCCAAGAACTGCGTAATCACCAACATGCACATGTCCACCAAGCGTCGCATTGTTGGCCATAATCACATTATTGCCGATAACACAATCATGTGCGACATGTGTCGCCATCATAAACAAGCAATTATCACCAACGACCGTTTCCATTGCACCGTGTTCAGTGCCCGGGTTCATCGTTACGTGCTCACGAATAGTATTATTTTTACCAATAATCAGCGATGATTTCTCACCGGAGAATTTCAGATCTTGTGGCGCGCTCCCTAAAGAGGCAAATGGATAAACAACCGTGCCCTCTCCAATGTGTGTAATTCCATCAACAAAAACATGAGCCTTCAACTCAACGTTATCAGCAATTTCAACATCTGAGCCGACAACACAATAAGGCCCGATATTAACGTTATTACCAATCTTCGCATTGGGGTCTATAATTGCTGTTGCGTGGATGTTAGCGGCCATTATTGATGTGTCCTTAAATGAAAAAGCAGTAAGTATGTAAAAAGTGCCATTAATTCCGCATCCGCTCAAGTCACGCTTTGTTACAAGGCGTTGCAGTGAAAAAATAAAAAGATTTTAAGCGTTTTTATCTGTAATCATCGCGCTGAATGTGGCTTCGGCACAAACAACACCATCAACAGTTGCCGTTCCCTTAAACTTCCAAACAGGCCCACGTGATTGGATCTTTTCAACCTTCACATGCATTTGATCTCCTGGGCCTACGGGCTTGCGAAATCTTGCGTTGTCGATGGTCATAAAATAAACGATTTTGCCTTCGGCCTCATCGCCAAGAAAATCAACAACAACAAGGGCGGCGGTTTGCGCCATTGCTTCAATAATAAGAACACCGGGCATCACGGGGAAACCTGGGAAATGCCCCATAAACTGTGGCTCGTTCATCGTAACGTTCTTGATACCGACCGCGCTCTCGCCCGGCACCAAATCAACCAGCTTATCGACAAGCAATATAGGATAGCGGTGAGGTATCATCTGCATGATACGTTGAATATCAAAAGTGGCTTTTTCTTCCTTACTCATGAAAAAATAAATCCTGCGTTATGCATCTTCAAAACAATCAATAGTTAATCTTTTTTTTGCTCTTTTATCAAGCGATTAAGTGTTGCAATTTGCCTTAAAAACTGATTCTTGGGGAAAGCTGGTGAGCCCATATATTCAGAGCCGGCAGGAATATCTGACATAACGCCTGCTTGCGCAGCGATCCGTGCGCCTGCTCCAATTTTTAAATGCCCTGCTATTCCGGCTTGCCCGCCGATCGCTACGAAATCTTCAATCTGTGTTGAACCCGATATTCCGACCTTGGCAACAATAATGCACCCTTTACCGATAACCACATTGTGACCGATTTGAACAAGGTTATCGATCCATGTGCCTTGACCAATCACCGTGTCAGGTCCCGCCCCGCGATCAATAGTCGTGTTTGCACCAATTTCAACATGGTCTTCTATAATAACGCGCCCGAGTTGAGGAACTTTAACATGCCCTTGCGGATCAATGGCGAAACCGAAACCGTCCTGCCCAACACGTACACCGGGGTAAAGTCTTACATTGTTGCCGACAAGAGCATGTGAAACGCTAGCATTGCTTCCGATGCGACAATTGTCACCAATAACAACATGATCTTCAATAACGGCGTTAGGCTCTATATAAACATTATCTCCGATTTTGACATGCTTTCCAATATAAACGCCATGCTGAATATGGACACTATTTCCAATATCAGCGGTATCATCGACATATGCTGTGGGAGACAAAAAAGCAGACTTTTCTGGCTCGGGATAAAAAATAGATGCAGCCAAAGCATATGCTTTGTAAGGCGCGTCTGTAACAAGTAAAACCATGCCGTTGGGAGCAAAAGCAGCGTTTTTTGGTGAAACAAAACATGCCCCTGCCTTACTTTGCGTAAAAGCTTTTTTATATTTTGCGTTATCGATGAAGCTAAGGTCTTTTGAACCTGCGCGATCTAAGGCAGAAACATCTTCTAAAACTAGGTTTTGATCGCCCCGTATATCGATATCACAATCAATGCGCTCGGCAAGATCGGAAACAGATATGGAGCTTGGAGATCCGAAAAATCGAGAGTCAGCCATAATTAAAAACCACAACCACTCTATTTCAAACTCAAATTAGGAAGCTTCTTATTCATACGATCAAGAACATCACCTGTAATATCCAAAGCACTGCTGCCAACGATAATATTCTGTCGTGTAATTACAAGATCAATACTACGTTCGTTCGCAATCTCTTGGCATACTTCGTAAATCACTTTGGTTAGCGTATTCATCGCCTCTGAATATGACTGATCAAGCGCGCTTTTCTTTTTGTCGATGGCCGTTTTTGCCTCGATACGTTTACGGTCAAATTCCTGTATCTTTTTCGCAAGCTCTTCTTTCGAAAGACCTTGGTGTTCTGCTTGAATCTTTTTTTGCGCTGCTCGTAAGGCATCTTCTTCCTGCTTAACAGATTTTATAAAGCCCTTACGTTTTGTATCAACTTCCTGCTTGATTGATTTCGCAGCTTTAGAGCTCACAAGAATCTGGTCAACATCCACGACCGCAATGTTCACTTGCGCACATGCAGGGAACACAAGAATCGAAAAAACAAATGTGAATGTTAGGAAAAGACGGTTCAAAGCCTTTAAGTTTAATGTCGTCATAAAAACGGTACTCCTTCTAATATGAATAGTAGTATTAGAAGCGCGTGCCAAAATCAAACCTGAAATTTTCTTCTTCGTCAAAATCCTCGGATAAGTAAGGGACAGCGAGGTCTAGGCGTATTGGTCCGAATGGTGATCGCCAGGAAAGACCAACCCCAACGGATGCACGCAAAGAGTCTTCCTCTTGCAGATCAGATCCGCTTTCATCAATTTCAAACAAAGATCCGACATCATTAAACGCATGACCTCGAATACCGAGTTCATCCGGAAAACCAATAGGGAAAGAGAGCTCCGCACTTCCGCGATAAAAGATGTTTCCACCAAGCGCATCTCCCGTCGCAGCATCTCTGGGACCAACACCTGATCGCTCAAAACCGCGAAGTGACCTGTCACCAAGGAAAAACCGCTCGTTAATTTCTACATCAGCGCCGCCGTAAGATTGAATACCGCCAACCTCTGCAGACAAGTTCAAAATAACATCGTCCGTAAGCGGTTGATAATGGCTTGCTCCTGTACGCGCAGACACAAACTTTGCATTACCGCCCAGACCCGCAAGCGTTGTATCAAGCCAATATGTCATGCCTCGGGTAGTGAAAAGCCTGCTGTCGCGTGTGTCGTAAAAGAGGCGCTGCGAAAGCGAAGACGTTGTTCTTGTCCCCTCCTGATTTGCAATGAATAAAGAGGCGTCATCTTGAACATCCGTAATCTCGTTACGCTCAAAGTTATAGCGCAGTGTTTGCCGCCAGTTCTGTGAAAGAGGATACCCAATTCTCAAGCCACCGCCAGTCCGTTGCTGGTCAAAAGAACTCTCATCCTGAAAATCACGCTCAACGTGGAACAAGTCAAAGCCGGCGGATATATCACGCTGCAAGAAATACGGCTCTGTAAAAGACAAATCAACCTGAGAGCGCTCCGCTGCGATGGTTGTCGCCAAAAGCAAATCTTGCCCGCGACCGAGTAGATTACGCTCACGTATACGAATATCTCCTAAAGGGCCGTCTTCTGATGAAATACCAGCACCGATAGAAAGCTCGCCCGTAGACTTTTCTTGAACATTAACATCAACAACAGTTTTATCAGGCGCAGAGCCTTGTGAGATCGAGACATCCATGCTTTCAAAGAAATCAAGATTACGCAAATTTCGTTCAGAAGCCGCAAGCTTCGTACGGTTAAAGGGGTCGCCTTCAACCAGTTCCATTTCACGGCGAAGAACCTTATCAAGCGTTCTGATGTTCCCGTTAACATTAATACGCTCAACAAAAACGCGGGGCGTCTCGGCAATATTAAAAGTTACGCTAATTTCGCGGCTTTCTCTGTCCTTTCTGACATCAGGACGAATATCAACAAAAGCAAACTGTAAATCACCGAGCTGATCCGTCATTTTTTGAACAGTATTACGAATTTCGTCAGCATCGTACCATTCGCCTGATTCAAAAGTGATCGAATCATATAAAACGGTTTCATCAAATTCACGAATGTCTGCAACAACGTCTGTATCTTTAAATTTATAGCGCGCACCTTCATCAACGGTGATCGTCACAAAAAAGCTGTCTTTGTTGTTTGAAAGTTCTGAAACGGCAGACAATATTTCAAAATCAGCAAACCCCTGAGAGAAATAGAAATTACGCAACAATTCCTGATCAAAGGCGAGGCGATCTGCATCATAACGGTCGGCGCTGCTGAAAAATCTATACCATGCGCGTTGCTTTGAAGAGATAATGCTTCTTAGTTTTGCGTCGCTATACTTTTTGTTCCCAACAAAACGAACACTTTTGATTTTTGTGATTCCCCCCTCTTGAATTTCAAAAACCAAATTCACACGGTTTTGATCCAGCTTAATGATCTTAGGCTGAATAGAGGCAGAGAACCGCCCCTGCCTGCGATAAAGTTGATTAAGACGCATAACATCCGATTGCACCTTTGTACGCGTAAAGACCTGACGTGGCCTGATTTGAATTTCGCCAAGCAATTCGGCATCTTTTATATCTTTGTTACCCTCAAAAACCACTTCATTAACGATTGGGTTTTCGACAACGTCCACATAAACTGTATTACCACTACCACGCACCTTAACATCGGCAAATAAACCCGTAGAGAAAAGGTTTTTAAGAGCCTTGTCGGTTGCCCGATCGTTAAGAGGGTCACCAAGGCTGAGCCCTGTGTAGGAAACGATTGTTGTCGCAGCAATACGCTGCGCCCCTCTTACCTCAATGTCTTGAACATTTTGCGCATAAACCAAAGAAGGTAAAAGCAAAGTCATGATCGCAAAAAGGGCGAATGAAAATGTAAACTGACCAATATAATGAGAACAAAAAGACCTAAGATTTTTCATACACACACGCCTACTTCAATTTTTAAAAGTGCAAAACTATAAAACAATAAAAAAACTCAAAAAGAAATATCAGTTCGAACCGAACAGAGATAAAACGTCACTAACATTTGCTATTATCATTATTCCGAACAAAAACACCAGCCCGAATATAATCGCAATATTTTGGACATGCTGCGGAACAGGATTGCCCGACAACGCTTCATAAGACAAAAATAACAGATATCCGCCATCAAATACAGGGATAGGTAAAAGATTTATTATCCCAATCATATAAGAAAGCCCTGCAAGAAAAACAATATAGCTGTAAACACCGGATTTAGTGGCTTCTGCAGTTTTAGAGCTAATCGTTCCAACCCCGCCGATCAGTTTTTCTTCTGTCTTCCCTTTATGAAATGCGGCAATGAATTTGTATGTATTGACCAGCCCGTCAACAAGAAACTGCCCTCCCTCTGTGATGGCCTCTGACAAAGGCAGGCGAACAAAATAAACGTGTTCGGCATCAACAAACTGAACTTGATCATAGTCTTCATGCTGAGGGTCGGAAAGATGGTCGTTGAATTCAGGAGGCAAATATAAAGTGAAATAATCCTGATCGTTGCGATCTTGAGTGTTGCGAATACGCACACCCAAAACAACCGTTTGCCCCATATTCTCTTCAACTAGAGACCTTGCTAGCTCAGGCTTATCAAAAGTATCAACACCGTTAACGCTTTCAATGTCCTTAAATTTAGCGCCGAACATGCGCACCATACCTGTTTGCCCGTGCTTTTTGTCGATACCCTTTTTATTTTCGTACTCAACATATTTGGCCGCAAAGGTAATGTTAATTTTCTCATCCCCGCGCAGTATCAAATATGTGTGTGGTTGCGGCGGGTTTTCTTCACGTGTAATATCGTAAATATCTTCCAGACGTCTAAGCGGCTTACCGTCCATTTCAAGAATTTGGTCACCAACTTGAACACCGGCCTCTTCAGCAGCTGAGTGCATTTTAATAGCCGTGATATTAATCGGAAGTGATTGCTGCCCGTATGTGCTGAATAATGCTGTTAATAAAAAGAACGTAAATAAAATATTGATAAGTGGCCCTGCTGCGACAATAAAAATACGCTGCCAGACCGACTTTGTGCAGAAAGCGTTCTGCAGTTCTTCATCTGATAAACGCCTTTCACAGTCATTATCTTTGTCCCAAACAACCGGATTATCCTTGTCAACATCACCAAATAATTTAACAAAGCCGCCAAGCGGTATGAGGCAAACAGACCATCGCGTTTGATATCTACCATTCTTCGGATCACTTTTTCCAAAACCAAACAGTTCGGGGCCAAAGCCAACAGCAAACTGTTGAATGTGAACACCACACCAGCGCGCAGCAAGGTAATGCCCGAACTCATGCAAAATAATTACAATCGCGAGCGTGATGATAAACATCACAACGAACAAAAACAGATGCTCTGCAATTAAACTGATAAGGGCAAGATCAAGTCCCATAGTGATATCAAGTCAACAATTGATAAATATCATTCAAATTGGCAAAGGCCATAATCCCGATCAAGAAAACAAACCCGGCTCTGAAGGCGTAATCTTGAACTTGCTCAGGAATTGGTCGACCAATAATGGCCTCTATTCCATAAAACGTAAGATGGCCGCCATCCAGCATCGGAATCGGCAACAAATTAATGAAACCAAGATTAATTGAAAGTAAAGCCGTCAGTAACACCAAAGGAACGATGCCCTGCTGCGCCATGTTACCTGCAATGGCTCCGATTCGAATAATACCGCCCAGCTCTGTGGCGCTACGTACACCAACAACCATTTGCCACAACGCTTCTAAAGAGCTCCGTGTCATGACATATGTTTCCTTCATGGCTGCCTGCGTTGCGCTCATCGCACTGTGGCGTGCAAAATACTTCGGCTCATACTTTGAAAGGTAAAGCGCCGTTACATCCAAATCGCTACCGAGGCCAAATTCAGCATTTTTCTCGCGATCAGGGTGGATAACAATAGATTGAGACTCTTCGCCAAATGTCATGGTCACTTCAAAGGTTGTATTCATGCGGCGCTTAATTTCATCAATCACAGCCGCGATATCTGTGTATTCCGTGCCATCAATCGACGTAATATCACGCACAAGAATGCCTTGCTCTGCGCTTATTAATCCCAAGACACCGATTGAACTTTTAAACCCGAAACGATCCGATGTTTCCTTACGGTCAGGGCGCGCATAAATATCAATTTCCTCACCATCGCGAATAATGCGGAAGTGCTTTTCTTGATCGAGCGCAACCAACATCTCTCTGCGAATGTCACTAAAGTCGTCGATTGTTTTACCATCAATCGCAACAATCAAATCATGCGGCTGAAATCCGTTGCGCTCTGCTGCACTACCAACTACAACAGCTGCGCCGGTCGGCGGTGAAACAGGTTTGCCGTGGGTCATATATAACCCCGCGAGCAATAGAACGGCAAAAATGAAATTAATCGCAGGGCCTGCAAAAACAACTGCGGCCTTTTGCCATAACGGCTTATTAAAAAACGCAACTTCACGCTCAGCATCCGTCATTTGGCGCGTTTCGCCATCTTCACCTTCAATAACATCAGTATGCCCTGCGCTGGCCGGGTCTTTATCGCCGAAAAGCTGAACATAACCGCCAAGCGGAATCATTGATACTTTCCACCGTGTTCCCGCCTTGTCATGAAAACCGTAAATCTCTTTACCAAAACCGATAGAGAATTGCTCAACACGAACACCGCAAAGACGGGCAACAATGTAATGACCCCATTCATGGACAAAAACCAGAATACTAAGGACGACAATAAAAGACCCCCCATAAATCCAAATATTCTCTCCAAGCAATTTTAAAACCGATGCGATATCCATGTTTATTCCTGTAATCCTTTACTGATATACTCTTCGACAGCCTTACGAGTCGAGTGATCAAAACCCTCAATATCACGTATTGTACTAAATTCTGAGGTTTCATTGCCTTTATAATATGTATCAACCGCAAAACCAACACATTTAAGGATATCAGTAAAAGCAATCCTCTCATTTAAAAAAGCATCAACCGCCACTTCGTTCGCAGCATTAAGCGCAATACAAGCGCCCTGCCCCAACCTTAAACACTCATAAGCATAGTGTAGCGCGCGAAATTGTTCGAAGTCCGGATTTTCAAAGCTGAGCTCTGAAATCTCGTGAAAGTTTAACCTCTTCCCACCTTCGGGTAAGCGTGATGGATAGGATAGAGCCGAGGCAATCGGCGTGCACATATCGCTATCACCCATCTGCGCCAAAGTGGAACCATCCTTGTAGGAGATCATAGAATGCACCACAGATTGCGGATGAATCAAAACATCGATCTTATCCGCAGGCAGATTAAACAAATGAAATGCTTCAATAATTTCCAAGGCTTTATTCATCATTGTTGCGCTATCAACGGATATTTTTGCACCCATATTCCAATTTGGATGATTAACAGCCTGTGCGGGCGTTACGCCTGTAAGCTGCTCTTGTGAACACCTCAAAAAAGGCCCGCCCGACGCAGTGAGAATAATTTTATCAATCTCTGATTTATTATGATTCTCAAAAACCTGAAAAATCGCATTATGTTCACTATCAACGGGAAGAATTCGTGCGCTATTCTTTTTAGCTGTATCCATAATCAAAGAACCCGCTGCAACCAAAGGTTCTTTGTTGGCAATTGCAACATCAATACCACGCTCTAGCGCATGTAGAATGGGGCGTATGCCTGCAAACCCGACAATCGCAGCCATAACAATATCAGCATCTTCCACACAAGATGAAATATGATCATCTCCGGCAGAACAAGAAATACCTGAACCATCAAGCAAGCTCGTCAATTTATCCAAATATTGCTCATCGGCGATCACGGCATGTCTTGCATTCAAACGCTTTGCATCATCCGCCAGCTGTTCAGCATTGGAATTGGCGGTCACACACTCCACCTTAAAATAATCAGGGTTACGCAAAATAACGGAAGCCGTGCTTTGCCCAACGGAGCCTGTAACCCCAAGGATAGTAACCTTCTTACGCTTCGGCTTAGATGACATAGGATAACAACGTGATCAAAATCAGGAAAACAGGGGCACCGAGCAACATGGAATCAATGCGGTCAAGCAAGCCGCCATGACCTGGTATAATTGTTCCTGTGTCCTTCACGCCTGCCTGACGCTTAATAAAAGACACGAGCAAATCACCAGCTTGGCCCACACTCCCAATTACAGCACCCAAGCCTGCCGCAACGGGAAGCAAGATAAACCAACGATTATGATTAAATTCCGCATGCAACCCGAATGTCCACACCCAAAAGAAAGCAAAAACGGCGGGGAAGAATAAAGCACCGCCAAAACCCGACCATGTCTTGTTCGGGCTGATTTTCTGCAATAATTTCGGGCCGCCGACAGTTTTCCCAACAGCATAAGCGCCAATGTCACTCACCCAAATCATGCCTAAAAACAACAAAACAACATTCACGGAATAAACTTCGCGTAAAGCAAGGAAACAGCTAAATGAGATCGCCGCGTAAATAACGCCAAGCACCATACAGGGAACAAAAAAATCAGTACGCTTTGCCAGACCGAATAACTCATAAACAGAAATGGCGAAAGCAACAATAAGCCAGATCGTTAAAAATGGTGCGCCATACAAAAGTGAAAGTAAAAATACAGGAGCGATAATCGCGGCCGATACAATACGCTTGGACAAAGATGACGATAGAAAGGATGTCATATCGGTGTATCTATCCTTCTAAATGGTGTACCGCACCAAATCGTCTCTCGCGCCCCGCGTAATCATCCAAAGCCTGTAGAAAATCAGTTTCTTTAAAATCAGGCCAAAGAACAGGCGTGAAAATCATCTCAGCATAAGCACATTGCCACAAAAGAAAGTTACTGATCCGCGTCTCTCCACTCGTTCTGATCAACAAATCAGGGTCAGGTATATCTGCACTCATCAGATGTGACGAAAAGGAGCGCTCAATATCTTGGACACTATCAACATCACCCTTCTCAAGAGCTTGCAGCGCGATTTTATGTGCAGCTTGAGCAATATCGTGCCGCCCGCCATAATTAAGAGCGATAATGACATGTAGCCCAGTATTGTTCTGCGTTAAAGCCTCTGCATTTTCAATCAACTGAACAATGTCTTGATCAAATGCATCGCGACACCCCATAACAGAAAGGCGCAGATTTTTGCTATGAAACTCCGCCGTTTCAGATCGAAGATACTGGCGCAACAAACGCATCAATTCTTTAACTTCGTCTTCCGGTCTGCTCCAGTTTTCAGAAGAAAACCCGAACAGCGTTAAATACTCGACATGCGCACGTGCCGCAGCCTCAACAATTTTACGAACAGTATCAACGCCCTTCTTGTGCCCGTAAGTACGCGGCATCCCACGCTTGCGCGCCCAACGGCCATTGCCATCCATAATAATGGCAACGTGCTTCGGCATTTTTTGAGGGGGTAAAAGTGTCATGTCAGGTTAGACCGTCATGATATCTTTTTCTTTATCAGATAAAATACTGTCAATTTTCTTGACGGTATCGTCGGTCATTCTCTGCACTTCGTCAGATAAACGCTTCACGTCATCTTCTGAAATGCCACCGTCTTTTTCCATCTTCTTAATACCGTCCATACCGTCCTTGCGGACATTACGTACGGAAATTCTTGCTGTTTCAGCGTACTTTCCTGCAACTTTAACTAATTCCTGCCGTCGCTCCTCGTTCAGGTCAGGAATAGGAATACGGATGTTATTACCATCGGGCATAGGGTTCAAACCCAAGCCCGCATCACGGATGGCTTTCTCAACAGACCGCACTGCAGACGCGTCCCAAACTTGCACAGAGATAAGGCGCGGCTCCGGCACACTAACAGTTCCTACCTGATTAATAGGCATTTTCGAGCCGTATAAATCCACGACAACAGGGTCCAATAAGCTCGCAGATGCACGCCCCGTTCTTAAGCCTGAAAATTCTTTTTGTAAGGACTCTACTGCCCCATCCATACGTTTGCTGATATTATTCTTGTCATATGACATAGCATCACCTCGTTTATAATTTTAAGTATTTGTTACAACGGTATAGCGACCCTGCGCCTGAGCCACGCTTGCGAAGTTTCCCTCCTCCATAACGGAGAAAACAACAATTGGAATATTATTTTCACGGGCCAAAGAAATGGCCGTTGCATCCATAACTTTAAGGTCTTTGGTCAAAACGTCAATGTAGGAAATACGATCATAATGCTCTGCGTCAGGATTTGTTTTAGGATCCGCTGAATAAACACCATCGACCTTCGTGCCCTTCATTATAACATCACAATCCATCTCAGATGCTCGCAATGCCGCGCCGGTGTCAGTCGTAAAATAAGGGTTCCCCGTTCCTGCAGCGAAAATAACAACACGGCCTTTCGCCATGTGGCGCATTGCACGGCGGCGAATATAAGGTTCACAAATTGAGTCCATTCGAATAGCAGACTGAACGCGCGTATCAACATCCATATGCTCCAACGCATTCTGTAAAGCCAGCGCATTAATAACGATACCAAGCATACCCATATAGTCTGCTGTGGTTCTGTCCATACCGTCAGCTGCACCTGACACGCCGCGGAAAATATTCCCCGCCCCTACAACAACGCAAACCTCAACGCCTAAATCGACAACCTGCTTGATATCCGATGCAACACGTTTGACCGTAGCAGAATCAAGGCCGAATTCCTTCGGCCCCATCAATACTTCACCTGACATTTTAAGCATAACGCGTTTATACGGGAGCGCCTGCGATATGTTTGAACTATGATCTTTTGCGGTCATGGACATGGCTCCCTCATAACTTATTCAGCGATAATGTGAATATAAAGACAGCCACGCCATACCGCAAGTCCAAAGCACATAAACAAACTGTTATAAACAAACAAACCGAATATGAGCGCGGGTTAAACGCGAAAAACGTGGCTGTAAAATTTAAATAATCGAATTATCCGTTGGCTGTCGCAGCAACTTCTGCGGCGAAATCAACCTCTTCCTTTTCGATACCTTCACCAAGCTGGAAACGCTCAAATGCTGTCAACTTAATTGCAGAACCTGCATCTTTCGCAGCTGCTTCAATCGCTTCAGCAACAGTTTTGTCCGTGTCCATGATAAAGGCTTGCTCAGTTAAGCAAATTTCTTCGTAGAATTTACGGATACGGCCTTCAACCATTTTCTCTGCAATCTCAGCCGGCTTTCCTGATTCCATGGCCTGCTCTTTAAGAACAGTACGCTCACGCTCAAGAACCTCTGGGTCAACAGAATTTTTGTCCAAGAATTGCGGATTAGCAGCAGCAACATGCATAGCAACCTGCTTACCCAATGCTTCAAGTGTCGCCTCATCCGCATCAGATTCAAGCGCCACCAAAACACCGATTTTGCCCAAGCCTTCAGCCAAAGAGCTGTGAACATAGCCAACAACTTTACCGCTTGATACGGAAAGCGTTTTCATGCGGCGAAGAGCCATGTTCTCGCCAATTGTAGCGATTAGGTCAGTCAAACGCTCTGACACTGGCTTGCCGTCCATGTCAGCCGCAGCAAGACCCTCGAGTGAATCTTGATCCAAAGCCTTTTCAGCAACAGCCTTAACGAACTTTTGAAATTCTTCATTACGAGAAACAAAGTCAGTCTCGGAATTCAGTTCAACAACAGAGCCCTTCTGGCTTTCTGTCACAACCGCAACAAGACCTTCAGCCGCCGTACGGCCTGACTTCTTCGCTGCCTTTGCCATACCTTTTGTACGCAACCAGTCAACCGCTGCGTCGATATCGCCATTATTTTCAACCAAAGCCTTTTTGGCGTCCATCATGCCAACGCCTGTGCTTTCACGTAAATTTTTAACCATAGATGCTGTAATATCAGCCATGTCTTTTTCCTCTTTTAAATCTAATGAATGAAACTTTTTTATATTGCTCGCGCGTGAAAGTGCGGAGCACCTGCCGTTAAGCAGATGCCGCTTTCTTTGCTTTGGCCGCATCTTCTTCAGATGCTTCCTCTGCCGCAGCCTCTTCCTTCGGCAACTCAACTGCAACTTCTTCTGCTGCGCCTAGATCTTTGCCGCCTTTGGAAAGTTCTGCTTTCAAACCGTCAATCACAGTGTCAGAAACAAGCTCACAGTAAAGATCAATCGCACGAAGCGCATCGTCATTACCTGGGATCACGTAATCAACGCCATCAAGGTTTGAATTACTGTCAACCACTGCAAAAACAGGAATGCCAAGCTTGTTAGCTTCTTTGATCGCGATATCTTCTTTGTTTGTATCGATAACGAACAATGCATCAGGTTGACCGCCCATGTCTTTGATACCACCAATAGACGCTTCCAACTTGCCACGCTCACGTGTCATCATAAGAAGTTCTTTCTTTGTGTAACCGGACTGGTCACCGCCAAGAATTTTATCAAGTTCACGCAAACGGTTGATCGATGATGTAATCGTCTTCCAGTTCGTCATCATGCCGCCCAACCAACGCTGGTTGACATAGTACTGACCGCAACGCTTTGCACTTTCCGCGATTGTGTCTTGTGCCTGACGCTTTGTTCCAACGAACAAGATACGACCGCCTTTTGAAACGATATTACGGATTTCAGTCAACGCTTCACGAAGCATCGGCTGTGTTTGTTGAAGGTCAAGAATGTGAACACCGTTACGAACACCGAAAATGTATTGACGCATTTGGGGGTTCCAACGACGTGTGTGGTGACCAAAGTGAACGCCCGCTTCCAAAAGTTGACGCATAGTAAATTCAGGAACTGCCATAGTTTTTCTCCTTTTATATATCCAGTTATGTCCTCCGCAGGCCTTGGTTTAAATTATTTAAACACTGGGTTAGGAAACCTGCGTGTGAATTTAATTGCTCGTTTTATACGGGGCATAACGAAAAGATGCAAGGAAAAAAGCACAAAAATATGAGAGAAATCAAAGCGTTTGAAAGAAATTCTTCTTATAGTTCCTCGATTGACAGAACACCGTCTTCAGCGCGAATAATATTTCGCGCCTGAGCGCTTAGGGCACGGTTTCCTGAAAGCGTGATTTCGGCGAGGCGATCATCATCAAAATGCGCAAAAATTTTAATCTTCGACCGGCCTTGCCCTTCTATATCCAGAAACTCTTTCAGCTTCGGCACACCGCGCGCGTCTGACAGGTGAACATGAATTTCACTGATCTTACCATCTAGGGCCTGCTCCAAAGGTTGAACGCGCGAGGCGGTCATCCGCATCTGATCTTCTCGTATCTCAACCTCAACAGAGAGAAGAAGTGACTCGCCTGCATTTAAAAAATCACGCGCGGCATTCAGCGTTTCGGAAAAAATTGTGACCTCATAAATTCCTGTCGGATCAGAAACCTGCAAAAAGGCATACTTACTGCCCTTTTGTGACATCTTTTCCTGCTTTTTCAGCAAAACACCGGCCATCTGATAAACAGCCGCGCCTTTGGTTTGAATATCCTGCTCAACATGTAAGAACGACTTGATGTTCATCCGATCAAACTGCGTCTGGCGCGTATCCAGCGGATGCGCAGAAAGATAAAACCCGACCGCCTCAAATTCTTTGGCCAGCTTTTCCAGTGGCCCCCATTTTTTAACATCAGGCAAATCAGGCATGCCAAGTCCGCTGTCTCCGCTCGCATCGCCGAATAAGCTGACTTGTCCTGAGTCGCGTTCCTCCGCAACTGATTGAGCATAACGAAGCACCAAGTCAGCACCCGCGCATAATTTCGCACGATTATCATTCAACGCATCAAAAGCACCTGCACAAATGAGCCGTTCAAACTGCCGCCTGTTCATCGCCTTCGTATCAAGACGTTTAGCAAAATCTTCCATTGACTGGTAAGCGCCGTTCTCCTTGCGCTCAGTCGCCATCTTGATCATGGCTTCCTCGCCTACGCCCTTCAGCGCGCCGAGAGCATATCGAACCGCGCCCTCCTCCACCTTGAAATCAGGCTGGGATAGGTTGATATCGGGCATTAACAAAGTCAGCCCCATCTTATCCATGTCTTGCTTGAAGACACTGAGTTTATCGGTATTGCCAAGATCGAGCGTCATGGACGCTGCCATAAACTCAACGGGGTAATGAGCCTTCAACCATGCCGTCCAATACGCAATCAATGCGTACGCTGCGGCATGCGATTTGTTAAAACCATAGCCCGCAAACTTCGCAATCTGATCAAAAATCTCAGAGGACTTCTCTTCTGGTACGTCGTTATGCTCTTTCGCGCCTGCGACAAACATCTCGCGCTGTTTATCCATCTCCGCCTGAATTTTCTTACCCATCGCACGTCTGAGCAAATCCGCCCCGCCAAGCGTATAGCCGGACAATTCCTGCGCGGCCTGCATAACCTGCTCCTGATAGATCATAATCCCATACGTTTCTTCCAAAAACGGCTGTAAGATCGGATGCATGTAATCAGGTTCTTTGCGTTCCTCTTTCACGTCAATATAAAGCGGAATATTATCCATCGGCCCCGGACGATACAGCGATACAAGCGCGATAATGTCGCCAAACCTGTTCGGCTTAACTTTTTTCAACGCATCGCGCATACCCGCACTTTCCAACTGGAAAACACCAACCGTATCACCGCGCGCCATGAGCTCATAAGCCTCTTCGCTATCCAACGGAATGTCGAGCGCGTGAATATCTTTGCCTTGATGCTCGCGTACCAAATCAAGCGTTTTCTGCACAACCGTCATGGTTTTCAAACCCAGAAAGTCGAACTTAACAAGTCCCGCCTGCTCAACATATTTCATATTAAACTGCGTCACGGGCATATCAGAACGCGGGTCCCTATATGTCGGAATTAATTCATCAAGCGGCCTGTCACCGATAACAACCCCTGCGGCGTGCGTAGATGCATGACGATAAAGCCCTTCTAATTGTAGCGCGATATCAATCAATTTACCCTGCGTTTCATCCTTCGTCCGCTCCGCCCTCAAATCAGGATCAGCGTTCAAAGCCTCCTGCAATGTCATCGGATGCGCGGGATTATTCGGAATCAGCTTTGCTATCCGGTCGACCTGACCGTAAGGCATCTGTAACACCCGCCCGACATCTCGCACCACAGCCCGCGCCTGCAATTTACCGAACGTTATAATCTGCGCGACATGGTCATATCCGTATCGTTCCTGAACATAACGAATAACCTCATCGCGGCGATCCTGGCAAAAATCCACGTCAAAGTCAGGCATAGATACCCGTTCAGGATTCAAAAAACGCTCAAATAGCAAGCCAAATTCCAACGGATCAAGGTCAGTAATTTGCAGAGCCCATGCGACAATCGAACCCGCGCCCGATCCACGCCCCGGGCCAACAGGAATATTCTGCTCCTTCGCCCATTTTATAAAGTCTGAACAAATCAGAAAATATCCCGGAAAGCCCATTTGGTTAATGACATTCAATTCAAAATCGAGCCGATCCCAGTATTCTTTACCGGCCTCTTTTTTCTCCGCCTCACTCATATCGTCGTCAAAAACAAATGTATCAAGCCGCCACTGCAATCCTTCCTTCGATTGCACCTCAAGCTCTTCTTTCTCAGGCCGCTTACTCTCGGTCTCAAAAGGCGGCAGCAGCGGATCAATCGGCTTGAGAAGATAAGAACAACGCTGCGCAATAACCAACGTATTATCAATTGCCTCAGGCACATCTTTAAACAGCTCGATCATCTCGGCAGAGGATTTGAAAAAATGCTCTTCACTCACCGTGCGACGATCTTTTTCTGTCACATAACGCCCCTCAGCAATACATAACAAAGCATCATGCGCCTCATGCGCGCCCCGATCAGGGAAATAGCAGTCATTCGTAGCAACCAAGGGAATGTTTAAATCATAGGCCAAATCAATTAACGCGCTTTCGACCGTATCTTCCTCAACCAAACCATGGCGCTGCAGCTCGATGTAAAACCGATCTCCGAATATCGTAAGTAACCGCTCTGCCTCTTCGCGCGCTTTATCGGCTTGTCCGTGTAAAAAATGCTGCGCAATTTGCCCTTTTAAACCGCCGCTTAAGACAATGAGCCCTTCATTATATTTTTCTAAAGATTCATAGGGTGCGGTAACATCTTGTGCGCACTCTGTGTAAGACGCACTCACAATTTTACACAAGTTTTTATACCCTGATTCATTCTGCGCCAGCAAAACGAGTTGATGCCGATCATCACCAACGGCGGCCTGCACACCTAAAATCGGCTGGACACCATTTTTAGAGGCTTCTAACGCAAATTCCATAGCCCCAAACATATTGTTCGTGTCCGTAACAGCAACGGCAGGCATCTTCGCGCTGACGCAAAGTTTTACAAGGTCTTTAACCTTGATGGCCCCTTCCGCCAATGAATAAGCGGAATGCACATGCAGATGCACAAAATGTTTTGACATGAAAAAACATTAACAAAGACAGCGACAAGTCGCTACGTCAAAATTTAATAAGGTAGAATTCGTCCAGATTTAACTTCCAGAATGCGATCCATCTGATGAGCCAGATCAATATTATGTGTCGCGATTAACGCACTAATGCCGCGCGAATGCACAAGATCAAGAAGTAGCGCGAAAACCTCTTCCGATGTCTCAGGGTCAAGATTTCCTGTCGGCTCATCAGCAAATAAAAGATAAGGATCGTTGATCAACGCCCGCGCAATCGCAACCCGCTGTTGTTCCCCTCCTGATAAGGTTGCCGGCCTGTGCTTCATACGATGTTCAAGGCCGAGATGCTCTAAAAAGATTGCCGCCTTGTCTTTCGCGTAATCGGGCTTCTTCCCTGCAATAATAAGGGGCAACGCCACGTTTTCAATCGCCGTGAACTCAGGAAGAAGGTGATGGAACTGATACACAAAACCAATATGCTCATTTCGCAACTGCGTACGCTCACGATCTTTAAGCTTAGAGATATCCCGATTACCCATAAACAATTGCCCTGAGCTTGGTGCATCCAATAGCCCAAGAATGTGTAACAAAGTCGATTTACCCGAACCACTCTGTCCGACCAGCGCCGTTATTTCACCGGAATAAAGGCGCAAATCAACATTATTTAACACATGAAGTTTGTCGCCACCCTGATTATAAATTTTATTGATGTTGGCCGCTTTTAAAAGCAGGCTGCCTTCCTCAATAACGTTCTCATCATGTGTAAGACCTAACAAGTCTCTGGACGATGCAATCGTGCTACTCGTCTCAATGTCTTTTGTATCGTCTATATCTGACAAGTCGGCATCGGAATCTTCATCGAACTTTACAGGATCACTTTCGTTCTCTGTGCTTTCAAAATCAGTTTCTTTATCCTCGTCATTTTCCGTGTCATCTTCAATATCAATGTCAGAAAACAGAGCCTCGTTTTCATCGAAGGTTTCATCGACAAAATACTCCGCAGAGTCAGGAACATCTTGAAGGCTCTCAGCTGCGGTATCGCTCGTTTTCTCATGCGTTATTACAGACGGATTATCCGCATCAGGCAGCGGCGTGACATACGCTTCGTGTTCTTGCTGAACAAGCGCTGCAGGCGATGCTGTTCGCGCAAACTCTGCCATTAAATTAATATCCATGTCATCTCGCAAAAAACATTATTCATAACGCAGCGCTTCCACCGGGTCGAGCCGCGCCGCGCGCCAGGCAGGGTAAAGCGTAGCGATAATTGAAAGGAAGAACGCCATACCAATAACGGTGGCAACCTCGGTCCATTCTATCTTAGCAGGAATCTTTGATAAAAAGCGTATTTCCGCATCCCACAGTGAGGCGCCCGTCATCCCTTCTAAAACATCCTTAACCGTTTCGATATTCAGCGCGAACGTAATCCCCAAGACCGCACCGATAAATGTACCGATCAAACCGATACTCGCACCAGTCAGCATAAAAACACGCATCATATTCCCACGCGTTGCCCCCATCGTGCGCATAATCGCAATATCCTGCCCCTTATCTTTAACCAGCATGATCATGGAGGAGATAATATTAAATGCCGCAACAATGATGATCAGGCTGAGAATAAGAAACATAACATTGCGCTCAACTTCTAACGCATTAAAGAAGCTACGATTCATGTCGCGCCAGTCGTAAATTCCCGCACGCCCGTTTAAAACAACTTCGACCGTTTTGCGAATTTCATCCAACTGATTGGCATCATCCAACGATATTTCAATCGCGCTAACACTGCTTTTAAGCTGAAAGAATTTCTGTGCGTTCGGCAACGGCATAAAAACAAAACCGCTGTTATATTCATACATTTCCACATTAAAAATCATGGCGATTTCGAATGTGCGCTGTGTATGCATAGTACCCGTTGGTGTTGTACGCATAACAGGAGACGTTAAAGTCACCGTATCGCCAATACCAACACGCAGTTTATTAGCCAATACCTCACCAATAGCGATTTTGAAGCCATCGAAATTCTCAATACCGCCTGCACGAATACCGTCAAACAAAACATCACGTGCGGCATAATCAGCCTGCGAAATACCGCGCACCATAACACCAGAAGATGTTGCTTGATGGGTAATCAAAACCTGCCCCTCAACAATCGGCGTCACGGTTTTAATGCCCTCAACAGCCTTAATATCGTCAACAATCGTTTTATAATCATACAAAGCACCGGCTTGGGAATAAACATTCATATGCCCGCCAAGCCCAAGAATACGACTAAATAGCTCTGCACGAAAACCGTTCATCACGCTCATGACAATAATCAAAGTCGCAACGCCGAGCATAATGCCCGCGAAGGAAAACCCTGCGATAACAGAAACGAAACCCTCCGCCTTTTTAGAGCGAAGATATCGCCAAGCCACCATGCGTTCGAACTTTGACACCATGCCGTTTAATATGCCTTTCCGATGAGCACCTTTTGCCCGTCATCTTCAAACGGCATACAACGCGTTGAAAGCGCATAAGCCTTCATCACATCTTCAAGCTGCGGATTATCAAGCACAGAAACAGGCACACGAATAAGACCGATTTTCCCTGCCTTGAAGAAAGCATCAATGTCCTCGACGCTTGTTCCGTCAAATGTATGATCATCACGGAAGCTGCGTGAACGTTTCAACATCGCATCATGAATAGAATCCAAAATTTCAGGCGTACGCTGAACGAATGTGTCGACGGAAGTCGTCTCTTTGGAATCCTTCCCGATATCACGGCGAACAAACGTCACTTCGCCATTTTCCATTTCACGACCACCAACCTCGGCGCGAAGAGGAATGCCTTTTTTAACCGCATCCCACATTTTGTCACCGTTACGCATATCGCGCTTATCAACATGCGCGCGGAAACCTTTCGCCTTCAAATCATCAACGATTTTCTGGGCGTAATCCAAAATGCCGCCATCTTCGTCGATATTCTTCACAACGGGAATCACAACAATCTGCTCAGGCGCAATACGCGGGGGCATCATCATTCCATCATCATCACCGTGGATCATAATCATGCCGCCGATCGCGCGCGTACTAAACGCCCAGCTGGTGGTGTGCGCAAATTCTTCATCGCCGTTACGTCCGTTGAACGAAATGCCACAACTGCGAGAGAAGGTTTGACCCAAATCATGAGACGTCGCGGCCTGCAAAGCCTTACCATCCTGCATAATGCTTTCAAACGCGTATGTCTCAATTGCCCCCGGGAAACGCTCTTCGGCGGTCTTAATCCCCTTATATCCATCAAACGCCAGATATTCGGTGAAAAACTTTTCATACATATCCAAAATTGTCAGGCAATCCTGCTTGGCATCCTCGGGCGTTTCAAAGGCATTATGACCTTCATGCCAAAAGAACTCAGACGTACGCAGGAACATGCGCGTGCGCATCTCCCACCGCATAACATTGCCCCATTGGTTCAACTTCATCGGCAAATCACGATAGGATTGAATCCATCGCGACATCGCATCACCGATAATCGTCTCAGACGTCGGGCGCACAACATAAGGCTCTTCCAGCTTTCCCGCAGGAACCAGACCATCATCGCTTCCCTCAAGACGGTGATGCGTCACAACCGCACATTCTGTCGCAAAACCGTCAATATGCTCAGCCTCCTTTTGCAAAAACGAAAGCGGAATAAGCAAGGGAAAGCTACAGTTTTTAATCCCGTAATCTTTCAGCCACGGGTCAAAAATATTCACCATATTTTCCCATATCGCCCAACCATAAGGCTTAACGGTCATACAGCCGCGCGTCGGCGAATTCTCTGCTAAATCTGCAGATTTGATAACTTGCTGATACCATTCAGGAAAGTCTTCTGCCCGCGTGGGCGTAATGGCTGTTCTTTGCTTCTTACCCATGAAATACTCCAAAGTGTTTTAGTAATTTACGCGATTATAATTCTACGGTGATGAAGAAAGTTCAGACGGAAACTGCCCTTCTATGCGATCTTTTTCTTCATCCTGTTGCATGTCCAAGAGTACGGGAACATGACTTTCATGTCCATCCTGTTCTGCCTGATTTAATTTGTTATTTCGATGTTGATCACAGATTTGTTTAACAGTGTTATTAATGACCTTACCGTTGTAGCGTGTCGTACCGTCGCGACTGATTTCAAATTGCCCGACAATCGGCTCTAAGTCTGTTCCAACTGGTAGATCAAGGCCAAACCCCTCAATCAGTTCAATTTCAATTGGCACAATAATAGGATTATTCAAGAAGGAAGGCTGCAACGATTCCACCTCGACAGGAACCAAAGGTTTGCCTTCGACATCGACATTTGGAACATAATCAGCGGGTGGAATATCTTTGCTTTCAACACTGTGCGAATGCGCACACAAAACATTCAAAGACGGATTTTGACCATCAGCAGCAAAAATTTGTGAAGTCCACGGAAAAAAGAGCAGCAATAGAACAATAAGAAAACGCATAAGCATCACTCAATCTGTTCTGACAAAAGGCGAAAATCAACAATTTCTGAGACAATTATTGCGTAAATAATACACCACAAAACAACAGAAATAATCGTCGTGATGATCAGCTTTTTCTTCATATTGAGGTTTTTGGGCGCACCTGGCGCAATATATTCCCCCTCCTCATCAGGCGATTCCTGCGTTTTAGAAAGGCCAATCGGCAAAACGCAAAAAATCACAGTCCACCAGATCATGATAAAAACAACAACACCTGATACAGGATTCATAACAAGCCTCTAAATTGTAAATTTAAACACGCACAGTCGTAACGTGAACAGTCGTCTTTGGACGAAGGCCGAGCATATCTGTCACGAAGCGCCTGAGCCTGATCCGCACCTCTTCGGCGATTTCTTCATCGCTGAAATCATCATCAGGGTCAATCCGGTCAAGGCTGCTCAATATATTACGCTCAAGCTCGGTGATAATGCTGTCCCCTGCGCGCTTACAGCTTAAACCCACAGTATCAATTTTAATCTCACCCAGCAAAGCCATGTTTGAATCTAAAACCAAGGACGCATGCACCGCGCCAGAATATTGCAACTTACGACGCGCTGTAATCGATTGATGCGTGATTGGAATGATACGTTTTTGGTCAACCGCCAAAATCCCTGTTTCAACGTGGTCAATAATCTCAGGCGCACCGGGCGCGAGACGAATAACAGATCCGTTATTCGGAACAATCGTATTCTTAACCTGACAGCTTTTCGCGAACTTGGCGTGCGCATCCAACTGGCTGCGCTCCCCATGGACAGGAATGACGTATTGCGGCTTAACCCATTGCAACATTTGCGCAATTTCCGCACGGCATGGGTGGCCTGAAACATGGATGATATTCTGTGTTTCCTTCGGCGATACGACACGCACACCAGCGGCAACAAGATTATTTTTCACCGCATTAATGGAGCGCTCATTACCGGGAATAGCACGCGCCGAGAAAATAACCGTGTCCCCTCGGTTGAGCGATACGCTGCGATGATCACCGCGTGATATACGAGATAAAGCGGCACGTCCCTCCCCTTGCGACCCCGTCACAATCAAAACCAGATTTTCATCCGCAATATGCGGCAAATCATCTTCTGACAAAAAGTCAGGCAGGTCAGAAATATAACCACATTCATGGGCACACCCCACCATGCGATGAAGCGACCGCCCGACTAAGGCAACACTACGCCCGACATCTTGCGCGGCGCGCACAATGCTTACAATGCGGCCTATATTTGAAGAAAAGGTTGTAACGGCGATTTTACCCTTACAACCCTTAAATTCCTCTGCCAAACCTTTCGCGACATCCTGCTCTGATCCTGAATAACCGTCTACCTGCGCATTCGTTGAATCACCGATATATGCAAGGAGATTTTGGTTTCCAAGTACTTTAAATCGCTCTTCTTCTGTCTTAACACCCAATATCGGCGCAGGGTCTAAATTCCAATCACCACTATGCAAAACCGAGCCGTGCTCTGTGCTTATCAATAAAGATCGACTATCAGGAACTGAGTGAGAAACGGGCAAAGCACGAACGGTAAAAGGCCCAACCTGCGTATCCTCATCATTATCTAAGATGTGAATAACCGCACCACGCACACCTTCTTGTTCTAACTTCTTACGAAGAACCGCAGCTGTAAAACGAGAGGCATAAATCGGGCATTGAAAACGCGGCCATAAATGCGCAACTGCGCCAATATGATCCTCATGCGCATGCGTAATCACAAGCCCTCGAAGATCATCCCGATACTCTTCCAACAGAGCGGGGTCAGGCAATAAAATATCGATGCCGGGCGCACGCTCATCCGCGAAGCCAATTCCGCAATCGACCGCTAAAAATTCACCATTACAGGCATATAGATTGAGGTTACAACCAAATTCTTCACTGCCGCCTAAAGGCACAAAGTAAAAGCTATTTTTTTCGAAAATTTCACGCATCAGGAATTATTATTTTTTTTGTAAATCTCTAACAAGCCCTTAAGGATAAGGTTTTCGTCAACCGCGTCAATCATTTCCGTATTCTGCGCATAAAGCGGTGCAAGCCCGCCTGTAGCAATTACATAAGGCTTTTCTCCAATTTCATCGGCGATACCGTGCAAAATCTTTTCAATCATGCCGATATAGCCCCAATACATGCCCGATTGCATAGCTTCTTGCGTATTCTTTCCAATCGTTTTTTTCGGCTCTTTGATCGTAATTTTCGGAAGCTGCGCCGCCCGCTCTGCCAGAGCGCTAATCGACAAACGAACGCCTGGTGCAATCACACCACCACAATAAACACCGCCTTTATTAATGACATCGAATGTTGTCGCTGTTCCAAAATCAATCACAACAGCGGGCAGCGAATAATTGTGAATAACCGCAACACCATTTGCGAGCCTGTCCGCACCAACCTCACGCGGCTGATCAATCTCAACGGTCAAACCGACATGATCGAGATCAACGAAAACAGGCTCTTTTTTGATATAAGTTTTACAAAGACTGGTCAGCGGAAAATGTGCATCAGGAACAACCGTACTGATCACAACATCTTTAATATCGTGCCAATCAACATTATCAATCTCAAACATCTGCTTTAAAAACGCGGCATATTCATCAGCTGTTCTGGCGGAATCTGTTTGGCATCGCCAATTATGCTTAACGAGATCACCATCGAATAAAGCAAAGACCGTGTTTGTGTTCCCAACATCAACACCTAATAACATAGAACCTCTTTCATACTTCCCAAGACACTGATTTTAAATCAGAAAGACATCGCCGGAAGAAACCGTTTTCATCTTGTGACTTTCATCGCATATAAGACGTAAATATCCAAATCTGTCAACATCGACAAATTGGCCCGAAACAGTCTTGTCTCCAATTTTCACACCAATATGCCGACCCTTATCGTAGCTGTTAGCTAGCCATTCCTCTACCAAAGTCTCAAATCCTTCTGTGATAAGCTGGTCGTAAATGATGCTAAAATGCTCAAGCAACTTATCTCGAAAGGTATCAACGTCTATATCTTTGTGAACGCAATCCTTTAAAGACGCAAACTGTTCGACTGGCGTGGAATTCACATTGACGCCGATACCGACAATAAGAAACGGTGCAAGCTGATGATTTACAGTTTTACTTTCAATCAAAATCCCCGAGATTTTTTTATCATCGACCAGAACATCATTGGGCCATTTCAGAACAACCGGAGCTGTCGAAGCATAATCTTTAATTGTTCTTAAAACCGCCAGCCCAACACATAAAGAAATCTGACCGAAGCATTTTTGTTCAATAGTTGGCTGCAAAACAAAAGACAGAAAAAGATTACCCTCTGCGTTAAACCATTCTCGGCCATGCCGTCCTTTTCCTGCCTGTTGAGAATAAGCTTGAACAACAAGACCGTCACTTAAATCTTTGCGCTCAAGAAGGTTGCGCTGTGTGCTGTCTAGTGTGTTGTGCGTCTCAATCGACCAGCGTATAGACATTTAAAATTACAGCAGCGCCTGAGCCGCGCCCATTGTTGCATTCAAAATAAGATCAAGTTTGAGAATAAACAAAACGACAAAGGCAACAGAAAGTAAAATAATAATTTTATTAGCGATGCTCATTTCATCATCAAATGGATGGGCAGGCTCATCGAAGAACATAACCTTGATAATGTTGATGTAGTAATACGCAGCAACAACCGAAGCCAGAACACCAAGTACCGCAAGGACATAAAATTCGTTGGTAATCGCGGCGTTGAAAATAACGAGCTTACCAAAGAAACCCGCCATAGGCGGAATACCACTCATGGAAAACATAAGAACGGCCATTGCGTAAGCCAACATAGGGTTATTCTTAGAAAAACCGGCAAGATCCTCAATTTTATCAACGGCAATGCCATTACGACGCATCGAAATGATAATTGCAAATACGCCCGTAGTCATAACCATATAGATCAGCAGGAATGCAAGAACTGCAGATACACCTGCGATGCTACCTGAAAGCACACCGATCAACGCATAACCGATATTCCCGATGGAACTATATGCAAACAGCCTCTTAATATTGCGCTGCGCAATTGCCGCGAATGACCCGATAAAAAGCGATGCAAGACAAACGAAATACAAAATTTGCACCCACTGTACCTGCGCCCCCTCAAATGGAATATAAAGCAAGCGGATTAAAAGCCCCATAGCGGCAATTTTAGGAACAATCGCAAACAATGCCGTAACACTAGTTGGAGCCCCTTGATAAACGTCTGGTGTCCACATATGGAAAGGGGCAGCAGAAAGTTTGAAAACCAAGGCCGCAACAACGAAGACAAGCCCAACTGTAAACCCGGGAGGAATAGCGTCTAAGCCGTTAATTGTTTCCTGAATGACCAAGAAATCAAGGCTACCCGTGAAACCGTACACAAGTGTAATCCCGAATAGAAGCATACCGGAAGACAAGGCACCCAAAATGAAATATTTCGCAGCAGCTTCACCCGAACGCAAGGAATTCCGATGGAAAGCGGCAAGAACATAAAGACTAAGAGATTGAAGCTCCAGCGCCATATACAGGCTTAAAAAATTGTTGGCTGATACCATCAGCATCATCCCGACGCCTGCAAAAATAACAAGCACTGGATATTCAAATCGCGCAATACGCTCTTGATATAAATACTTTATCGAAAGTGCCAACGAAGCCGTCAGACCGACCAAAATCATAAGCTTAAAAATACTGGTAAAAGAATCATGCGCCAACATGCCCCTGAAGACATCTGCGTCGTCAAAGCCATTTCGAATGAGAATAAAAGCAGCCAAGATAAAACACGCACAGGATGAGTAACAAAGCACATCTGTGGAGCGGTTGCCTTTGAAAACACCGAAAATCAAAAATGCCATACCTGTGATAGCAAGAAAGATTTCAGGGAACAGGAGCATAATATTCAAATCGCTAATCATTATAAGACCTGCCCTCACCTGTATTTCCGTCGCTGTCTTCCAAAACAGGGCTTTGCTGATCTATCGCATCTTCCGATATGGGGGTCGGAATAAGCCCTCCGTCATAAACATCTTCTTCGCTCATCGCCCTTGCGTCATAAATAAATTCATACTTTGCTGTAATCGACGTAACGGCAGGAGAAAGCTTTTCTAAAACACTGTTTGGAAAAACACCCAGATAAAAAACCAAAGCAACCAAAGGAATAAGCGTGATTTTCTCAAATTTATTGAGGTCGCTCATCTCTGCAGCATCTTTATTGTCCTGCGGGCCGAAAATAACACGGCGATAAAGCACAAGCATATAGGCCGCCCCGAGAACCATACCGAACGCCGCCAACGCCGCATAAACGAAGTTATATTCAAACGCACCGAGCAAGCTTAAAAACTCACCAACAAAACCGCTTGTCCCGGGCAATCCGACCGAGCCGAGCATCAGAGTCATAAAGACAACCGCATAGGCAGGCATGTTATTAACAAGGCCGCCATATCGACCAATCTCTCTTGTATGAAGGCGGTCATAAACGACACCGACACATAAGAAGAGACCGGATGAAATAATGCCATGGCTAATCATTTGAAAAATCGCACCTTCAACACCTTGAGTGGTAAAGCTGAATATTCCCAAAGTCACAAATCCCATATGCGCCACAGATGAATAGGCAATCAGTTTCTTCATATCATTTTGAACCAACGCAACAAGGGATGTATAAATAATCGCAATGACACTCAACCACATCATCATCGGGGCGAAATAAGCGCTCGCATCAGGCAACATAGGAAGCGAGAAACGAAGAAAACCGTAACCACCCATTTTCAACAAAACCCCCGCCAAAATGACTGACCCTGCTGTTGGTGCCTCCACGTGTGCATCAGGAAGCCACGTATGAAACGGCCACATCGGCATCTTGACAGCAAAACTGGCAAAAAACGCAAGCCATAGCCATTTTTGCAAACCGGGGTCAATCGAGGCGTTTGCCAAAACGCTCATATCCGTAGACCCACCAACATGGTAAAGCATCAAAATAGCCAACAGCATCAAGACAGATCCAAGAAGCGTATATAGAAAGAACTTAAATGAGGCATAGACACGTCTTGCACCACCCCAAATACCGATAATCAGAAACATCGGTATAAGGACACCTTCAAAGAAAACATAAAACAAAACGGTGTCGAGTGCCGCAAATGTACCGATCATGAAGCTTTCAAGAACAAGGAAAGCAATCATATATTCTTTGATGCGTGTCTTGATTGAATTCCAACTTGCCAAAATACAAATTGGCGTCAGGAAAGCAGACAGCAGAATGAAATAAAGCGATATACCATCAACGCCAAGATGATAAGTAATATTGGTGTCACCAAACCAGCTATACTGCTCAACAAATTGAAACTCCGATGAACGAGGGTCATAATTTTGATACAGAAACAAGCTAAATGCAAAAACAAAAATCGAGCTGAACAAAGATAAATGCTTAACATTTTTCTCTACAATTGCCTGATCACCCTTCTCGCCGCGAACCATTGCGACCAAGAGCGCACAAATCAGTGGCAAAAATATCATAATCGATAAAATTGGAGGTGTACTCATTTAATAACCTCCTGAACAATATCAGTTTGAGCGGCATAAAAAGAAGGATCAGCGCGGAAAACAAACCATGAAATCAAACAAATCAGGGCGATAATCATGACCAAAGCATACTGGTAAACAAATCCGCTTTGGAAACGACTTAATCCGTGTGCCAATCGGTTTGTAAAGCCTGAAAACCCGTCAGGCCCGACACCGTCAATCACGGAGCGATCAGTTTTCGTGAACAGACGTCCTAAACGGAGCGTGTTTTTTACAAAGAGTGCATTATATATTTCATCAAAAAACCACTTTCTGAAAAACAGAGTATGGAGCGGTTTGAAAAAGCGTGCCACACTGCCGGACGTACCGGGACGCACCATGTAGATTAAATAGGCTAATAAAATACCGAGAATCCCTACAGCAGAAGGCAACTTCTTTACCCAATACGGAACGTGATGTGCCTCGGCAACTGTATCGTTTTCAGGCAAGACATAAATCGAGCTGTGCCAGAAATATTCACGAGACCAATAATTTGGCTTGTGATGATCATCGCCAGATGCTTGGTGTTTATTTTCCGCTGCATGTGCTGTCGATATAACAAGTCCTGCATGCTTTTCTTTGTCGTTATGATGGTATGTGGATCCGACAAAACCGCCATAGAACACGGAGCCCGCAAGAATTGCACCGGTCGCCAAAACCAACAATGGTGCGATCATAACGGATGGAGATTCATGAACATGGCTCATAACTTTCTCGCTTGCTCTTGGCTTACCATGGAACGTCATGATAATGAGGCGCCAACTATAAAATGCTGTCATAAACGCGGCGGCAATACCCATCCAATAGGCGTAATGACCAAACCATGAATGATCAGCCCACGCCGCCTCAAGCACGATGTCTTTCGAATAATAGCCGGCAAACGGAAAAACCCCTGCCAGTGCTAAAGAACCGATCCACATCATTGTGTAAGTAACCGGAACCTTGCGCCATATTCCGCCCATATTACGCATATCCTGTTCATCAGACATAGCATGAATAACAGAGCCCGCACCTAAGAAGAGCAATGCCTTAAAGAAAGCATGTGTCATAAGGTGGAAGATTGCTGCGCCATAGGCAGACACACCAAGCGCAAAGAACATGTACCCCAATTGGCTCATCGTTGAATAGGCAATAACGCGCTTAATATCAAATTGCGTCATTCCGATTGTTGCCGCAACAAATGCCGTCGTCGCGCCAAAAACGGTAACAACCATCAAAGCGTCGGGCGCATATTCAAAAATTGGCGAAAGACGTGCAATCAAAAATACACCTGCTGTTACCATAGTCGCTGCATGGATAAGCGCAGAAACAGGTGTAGGTCCTTCCATCGCATCAGGCAACCATGTATGCAAACCCAGCTGAGCCGACTTACCAATCGCCCCGATAAACAGAAGGAATGCAATCAGCGTAAAGCCATGCACATCATATCCTAAAACAGGTAAGCTCACGTCGGCATAACTCGGCGCAGTATCGAAAATCTGTTGGAAGTTGAGCGTGCCAAAAACCATAAAAACAGCCATGATCCCAAGTGCTAAACCAACATCACCAACGCGGTTAACAATAAAGGCCTTCTTTGCAGCGGCATTTGCAGAATGTTTGTGATTCCAAAAACCAATCAATAAGTAAGATGCAACACCAACACCTTCCCATCCGACAAATAGCTGCAACAAATTATCAGACGTAACCAGCATTAACATGGCGAATGTGAACAGGCTCAGATAAGCCATAAAACGACCGCGTGATTTATCGTGATGCATGTACCCTACGGAATAAACATGAACACAAGCGGACACTATGTTCACAACACACATCATAACAACTGAAAGCTGATCAATTCGTAGCGACCATTTAACGGCAAAATCACCTGATGTGATCCAGTCAAATAAGACTGTTGTAAATTTGCCATCAACCATATTAGGCGTGAAAATAACGTTGAAAAACAGTGCGATAGACGCTGCCGCCGCAAGAATAACTGCGCCGCAAGTCACGAATTCGCAGCCGCGGTCACCAATAGATTTGCCGAATAAACCGGCAATCAAAAATGCAATGAGCGGTGAAAAGACAGCGATAAGTTCGAATTGCATGTCGCCCTACCCTTTCATACTCGAAATATCATCAACCGCAATAGAGCCTTTATTACGGAAGAACACGACCAAAATAGCCAGGCCAATCGCAGCTTCAGCAGCAGCAACGGTGAGTGTAAACATCACAAATACCTGCCCGACCAAATCATCCAGATAGGCGGAAAACGTAACGAAATTAATATTAACGGCGAGCAACATCAACTCAATCGACATCAGAATAACGATAACGTTTTTGCGGTTTAAAAATATCCCAAACACACCGATTGTAAAAATCAGCGCACTAAGAATAAGGAAATGCTCCATCCCGATATAAGCGCCAGCCTCCATGATTATACCCCCGTTCCGGATGTAACCTTAACCACATCCAACACATCAGAAGGTTTGCGGGCTTGCTGTTCTGCAACCTTTTGCTTTCGAACACCCGGGCGCTGCCTGTGTGTTAGAACAATGGCTCCGATCATGGCAACCAACAAAATAAGTCCTGAAACCTGAAACGCGAGTGCATACTCAGTGTAGAGAACCATGCCGAGAGCCTGCGCATTCGGCACATCAGCCTTCTCAAAAGCCTCTATCGGTAGGGCAACGCTTTCCTTCGCTTCGGGCGCGAACTGCCAGAAAGAATAAATGGCTATGAATTCAAACAGCAAGATACCGCCTATAATCATTCCGAAAGGAACATAATGCATCGCCCCCTTTCGCAAATCCGAAAAGTTGATGTCCAACATCATGACAACGAACAAAAACAGAACTGCAACTGCACCGACGTATACAATTACTAAAATCATCGCAATGAATTCCGCACCGAGCAAGACAAACAAGCCTGCGCAATTAAAGAAACCTAAGATTAGGAACAAAACAGAGTGAACAGGATTGCGCGCCGTGATCACCATCAGGGCGCTAAACAATAAGATACCGGCAAATAAATAAAAGGCGAAGGCCTGGACCATCAGAAGTCTCTATCGTTATTCGTGTCTTTTTTAGTCTTTTAAGCCGCGAAGGGCAAGGCACGAAATGAAAAAAAACAAGATATTCGAAACCTTTACCCGCGAAGTAAAAATGATCTATCTGTAAGGCGCATCAGCGACGATGTTTGCGGCTAGCTGAGCCTCCCATCGATCACCGTTTGCGAGTAATTTATCCTTGTTATAATAAAGCTCTTCACGCGTTTCTGTCGCAAATTCAAAATTTGGCCCTTCAACAATCGCGTCAACAGGGCATGCCTCTTGGCAAAGACCGCAATAAATACATTTCGTCATATCAATATCGTATTTTGTCGTACGGCGAGATCCATCTTCGCGCGGCTCAGCCTCAATTGTAATCGCTAGCGCAGGACAAATCGCTTCACATAACTTACATGCAATGCAACGCTCTTCACCGTTTGGATAGCGGCGCAGCGCGTGTTCGCCCCGAAAACGCGGCGAAATCATACCCTTTTCATAAGGATAATTAATCGTAACCTTAGGCATAAAAAACATATATTTAAGCGTAAGCAAAAACCCTTTAACAATCTCAGTCAGAAGGAACGAGCGTGCAAATCCATCCATCATTCATCTCCTTTGTTCGTATCGTTAACATTATCATCAGCTTCAGCAGGTTTAGCTTCTTCAGGTTCAACCGCATTTCCCTCTTCGCTGTTTTCACCTTCAATGGCGGGGGTAGGCGTCGTGCCTGATGGCTGATCCAAGGTTTGAATAACCTTCTCAACCGTTTGACCTATATCTGTCTTCACATCGCCAACGGTTTTTACAACGTTCGCAATCGGATTGTTCGCCGATACCTGCCCTGGCAAAGCATTCACGCTCATTAAAATACCGGCCATCATCACAACCCAGAATAATGTGAACGGTAAAAACACCTTCCAGCCAAGTCGCATAAGCTGGTCATATCTAAAACGAGGCAAGGTTGCGCGCGCCCAGATAAAGAAGAACAAAATAAGCGCAGTTTTCAAGGCAAACCAAATAATACCGGGAACAAAGCTCAGCGCCTCAATACCAAATGGAGGCAACCAGCCGCCCAAAAACAGCGTCGTAGTCATCGCGCTCATCAAAATCATGTTCGCATATTCCCCAAGGAAGAATAGCGCATACGTCATCGCGGAATATTCAACCATAAAACCGCCTGTAATCTCTGATTCACCTTCAGGCAAATCAAACGGCGCACGGTTGGTTTCGGCCAAAATAGAAACCAGAAACACAATCAGCATCGGGAATAATAAAATCTGAACCCAAATCGGGCGCGGCGCGAGCACAATTTCCTGTAAATTAAGCGAACCTGTCACCAGCAAAACACAAACAATAATCAAACCCATCGACACTTCATAGGACACCATCTGCGACGCAGAACGTAACCCACCAAGAAATGCATAACGCGAGTTAGAAGCCCAACCTGCCATCAAAACACCGTAAACGCCCATGGAAGAAATCGCGAAAAGATAAAGGATTCCAACGTTTAAATTGGCAAGAACCCAGCCCTTATCAAACGGAATAACCACCCAAGCCACAAGCGAAAGCGCAAACAGAATCATCGGCGCGGCTAAAAACACAACGCGGTGTGCCTGAGACGGAATAATCGTCTCTTTCGAAAATAGCTTAATACCATCTGCAATAGGCTGGAGCAAACCAAACGGCCCAACCGTCATCGGCCCTTGCCTGCGCTGCATTGCGCCCATAACCTTACGCTCCGCATAGGTCATATATGCAACCGAAAGTAATATGCCGACAACGACCAGAACAGTATAAACAACCGTACGGAACAGCCAGTACGACCAGGGGTCAGATAAAAATGCACCTATTAAATCAATCACGTTATGCGGCGTCCTTTTTATCGCTTATAAATTGAGACATATCAGGCTTAAAGTAATCAGGCCCCTTGAGGATTTTGCCATCACTCTCGCGCACAATCGGCTTCCCGTCAGCACCCAACTTACTCATGTTAGAGCGGTGAACCTCATCAAACGCCGTTTCTTTAACGCTTTGCAAACCAAAAGATAAAAACGCACCATCCAAAACATACTGCAAATCAATAAGCGCATCGAGCGTCTCAACCAAATCACCTTCCGCCAAAGCTTCTTTCAATTCATCCAATTCCTCGGCCAACAAGTTAATACGCAACGCATTCGTACGCTCATCCGATATATTAGCCTCGTCCAAAACGGGCAGACCGTAGGTTTCATGAAATTCTTGAACTTTCTCAAGTGTACTTCTTTTATCCATTATTCTGCCGCCTCTTGAAAGTTTTGGGTTTCGAATGATTTGACGCATTCCTTCATCGTATCGGATGCGCGGCAAATACTGTCATTCAAGTAGTAATTCTTAACACGAACGCCAAATTCATCCTTCATAACCTTGCCTTTATGCGTGAACTTTGACCATTTCTCTGGTGTAATGTCGTCCACCGCTTTAAACAAAGGCCATTCTTTCTGAATGCGTTTTCTCAATTCCATTTGAGAATTGTAAGGCAAAGGCTGAGAACAGATATGATCTGACAATGCGCGAAGAATCGACCAGTCTTCTTTCGCATCACCGGGCGGGAATACTGCACGCTTGGCTAGCTGTACGCGCCCTTCTGTGTTTACGTAGATACCATCCTTCTCCGTGTAAGCCGCAGCAGGCAGAATAACATCTGCCCTACTCGCCGCATGATCACCGTGATGTCCTTGATAAATAACAAAAGTCTGCCATCCGATATTAACACGCGCATTAAATTCATCCGCGCCAAGCAGGAACAAGGCCTTAATTGAGCCGTCCTTAGTGCCAGCCATAATATCGACAAACCCCTTGCTGTCTTTTGTCTTTGGCAAAAACTCAACATCAAGACCACCCACACGTGAAGCCGCCTGATGCAGCACGTTAAAGCCATTCCAATCCTTTGTGACGATGCCAAGCTCTTCAGCAGCCTTATGCAACAAAGCATGAACCGCCAAACCGTCTTCACGCGCAAAAACTTGAGAGCCGACAATCATCACGGGCTTTTTCGCAGAAACCTTTCCTGCATATTCTTTAACGACCTTTTCTAAATCCTTCGGCCCTGTACCCAAATGCTCATAAGGATAGGTCAAATCAGCGGGTGCACCAATCAAGGAAATCGGAATACGCTTTTCTAGCCAGTTCTTACGAATGCGCGCATTAACGAGAGTCGCCTCGGTGCGGGGGTTAACACCCACCAACATGATGGCATCCGCCTCGTCAAGCCCCGCAATCGTAGAGTTAAATAAATATGACGCGCGGTTATCTGTGTTGAAGAGTCCGCCATCGGTGCGACAATCAATATGAGAAGAGCCAAGCGAGGACATCAGGTCTTTCATCGCCACCATAGCCTCAACATCAACCAGATTGCCGGCTAAAGCGGCGATCTCGTGCCCTTTCACATCGGATAGTTTTTCCTTAATAAAGGCAAAAGCCTCATTCCAAGACGCTTCCTTCAGTTTGCCGCTTTCTTCATCGCGAATATAAGGGCGGTCAATACGCCCCTTCGCTAGCCCGTCATAAGAAAAACGCGCGCGGTCATCAATCCACTCTTCGTTAATATCCTCATTAAGGCGAGGCAATATGCGCATAACCTCGCGCCCACGGCTATCAATACGAATATTGCACCCAAGCGCATCATGCACATCAATGCTTTCAGTTTTCTTCAATTCCCAAGGGCGCGCCTTGTATTTGTAAGGTTTGGACGTCAACGCACCGACAGGGCAAATATCAATCAAATTACCTGACAATTCTGTATCGACAACCTCATCAATAAAAGTGCCGATCTCCGCATCTTCACCTCGGTTAAATTGCCCAAGCACAGGCGTGCCTGCAATTTCCTCCGCAAAACGCACGCAACGCGTACAATTAATACAGCGCGTCATAATTGTGCCAACCAGTGGCCCTAAATCTTTATTTTGAACGGCGCGCTTATTCTCATGATAACGCGAGCGATCAAAACCATAGGCAACCGCCTGATCTTGTAAATCACATTCGCCGCCCTGATCACAAATCGGACAATCCAGCGGATGGTTGATCAGCAGCATCTCCATCACGCCCTTGCGCGCCTTCTTCACCATCTCCGACTCGGTCTTCACTTCCATGCCATCACCGCATGCCAACGCACAAGATGCTTGCGGCTTTGGCGGCCCAGGCGATACCTCAACCAAACACATGCGGCAATTTGCGGGAACAGAAAGCTTATCGTGATAACAAAAACGCGGAATTTCGATACCCAACTGTTCAGCAGCCTGCAAAATGCTAGTACCAGGTTCAACTTCAATTTCGATATCATTTATCGTTAATTTGGGCATATGCGTGTTTTAAACTCACTTAGAGTATTGAAATAAATCTTGGACTACTATTTAATCCCCCGTGTAACGAAGATCAAGAGCGATTTGAAGAAAGTATATGCAAACCCGTATAGAAATTCTAGCCCACGAAGATGATGGGCGGGCAAAGGAAATCGAAAGAATATTAGAGGAAATGGATGTTAAGGCAGATGTACGTGCCGTTGATGTCTATTCTTCCGACAGTGAACATGCCGATAAAGACGCATTTAAACAAAGCCTTGCTAACCCCGTAACTCAAAAAATCAACCAAACACCCGATGATTTTGATTGGGCATTAGAAATTGGTTTTCTTCCGGGCGTTACGGATAATGTCGGGCACACAGCGTCTGAATTGCTGGAACTTGCATCAAATGATAACGCAGAGTGCTACTCCTCTAGACTCTACCTTATTAAAGGTGACCTTTCGCGTGAAACCGTTAAAAGGCTTTCAGGAAAAATCGCGAATAAACTGATTCAGCGTGTAAGCATTAAAAGCCAAAGCGAATATAAAGCCAATGGCGGCATGGATGTGGTTATCCCTAAGGTAATCCTCGACAACAAAGGAGCCGCCGCAGATAACGTTGATCTAAACGTTTCTGATGAAGAGTTAGAAGAAATCGGTAACAAAGGCATCGCAAACGCAGATGGCTCCCGCCGAGGCCCTTTGGGTTTATCCCTTACTTATATGAAAGCCATTCAGGCCTATTTCAAAAAACTCGACCGCCCTGCAACAGATATCGAAATTGAAACACTCGCTCAAACATGGTCGGAACATTGTAAACACACAATCTTCGCCTCACCGATTGATGAGGTTAAAGGCGGGCTTTATAAGCATTACATCAAGCGCGCGACCAAAGAGATTCGAGAAAGCCGCGGAGATGAAGACATCTGCGTTTCTGTGTTTTCTGATAACGCAGGCGGAATCATTTTCGATGAAAATCATTTGATCACAGATAAGGTCGAAACCCACAACTCCCCGTCAGCGCTAGACCCGTTCGGCGGCGCAATCACAGGTATTGTTGGCGTTAACCGCGATTGCATCGGTTTCGGTCAAGGCGCAAAGCCCGCAATTAATCGCTACGGCTTCTGCCTTGCAGATCCGCGCAAAAAGCCAAACTACTTCCGTGACAAAGACTGCACTGATGCCCTGCTCTCCCCCGCGCACATCATGAACGGCGTGGTAGCAGGCGTCGAGGCAGGCGGAAACTGCTCGGGCATTCCTACGCCCGCAGGTTTTGTTTATTTCGATGATCGTTTCGCAGGAAAGCCACTAGTCTTTGTTGGAACAGTCGGTGTCATCCCGCGCGAAATTGCAGGCAAACCCGCTCACATCAAAAAAGCAAACCCGGGTGATAAAATCGTCATGGCAGGCGGTCGCGTCGGCGCAGATGGTATTCACGGTGCAACCTTTTCCTCCGTCGCTCTCGATGAAGGCTCCCCCGCTACTGCCGTACAAATCGGCGATCCGATCACGCAAAAGAAAATGTCGGACGCGATTATTAAGGAAATCCGCGATAAGGGCTGGTATTCCGCGATCACGGATAACGGCGCAGGTGGTCTTTCTTCTTCCGTTGGTGAAATGGCAGAACAATCGGGTGGCTTCCACCTCGAATTAGAAAAAGTACCGCTCAAATATCCTGGGCTCTCTCCATGGGAAATCTGGATATCGGAAAGCCAGGAACGCATGACGCTCGCCGTTCCACCGGAAAACACGGAAAAACTCATCGAATTCTTCGCTAAACGCGGCGTTGAGGCAACCGTTGTTGGTACATACACAGATACTGCGCGCGCGGAAATCACATGGCATGATGAAAAAATCATGGATATCGAAATGGACTTCCTCCATGACGGAAATCCTGAAACACCGCTCAAAACGACCTTTACGCGCGGCGGCGAAACCGAACCTGAATTTGCCGAGCCCGACAGTTACGAGCAAACACTACTCGACATGATGGGGCGATTAAATATCTGCTCAAAAGAATTTATCGCAACCCAATATGACCATAACGTGCAGGGTTCCGCCGTTCTGGGCCCCTTGCAGGGTAAAGGCCGCGTGTATGCTGATGCAACCATTTCACGCCCTGTATTATCATCTGAAAAAGGCGTGGTTCTCTCTCAAGGGCTTTTCCCCCGATACAGCGATATTGACACGGGCGCAATGGCGGCCGCGGGCGTGGATATGGCGGTCAGAAACGCCGTCGCCGCAGGAGTTGATTTCAGTCAACTGGCACTGCTCGATAATTTCTGCTGGTGTTCATCCGATGAAGCCGAGCGCCTCGGCCAACTCAAGCGCGCCGTAGAAGCGATTTATAATCTTGCCGTTAAATACCAAACGCCCTTCATCTCAGGCAAAGATTCGATGTTTAACGACTTCAAAGGCTATGATGAAAACGGCAATGCGATTAAGATTTCCGCACCGCCAACCCTTCTGGCATCCAGCATCGGCGTCATCCCGCACGTAAACCGAGCCATATCACTCGCACCAAAAGCAACGGGAGACAGCGTCTATCTGCTCGGCGCAACAAAAGACGAACTCGGCGCATCCGAATATTATGACCATCTCGGCTATCTAGGCAACAACGTGCCAGAAACCGATGCACATCAAAATCTAAGGCTCTATAAGCTCTATAACCGCGCCAGCCGCGATGAACTAATCGCCTCAGCCCTCGCGGTTGGATATGGCGGAATCGGTGCAGCTTTGGCGAAAAAAGTAATCGCAGGCGGCTTCGGACTGGATATTGATCTATCCCACATTGATTTGAGAAAAGACAAAGCACTCTTTTCCGAAAGCACAGGGCGCATCATCGTGACCGTCGCCCCACACAACAAAAAAGCATTCGAGAAAAACTTCAAGGGCTTTGAAGAATGCCATTATGTCGGCTCTGTCGCACATAGCGAAAACCTATTCATCCGCGACACACTAAAGCTCAAATTATCCGATTTGGAAGAGGCATATAAAGCCCCACTAAGGGAGTATTAAGATGACAGCAAAAGTTTTGGTTCTTGCCGGCTACGGCTTAAATTCAGAAGAAGAAACGCTCCACGCCTTTAAATATAATGGTTTGGAAGGCGACATCGTGCACATAAACGATGTCATCGAAAACCCGAAAATTCTGGATAATTATCAAATCCTGAATATCCCCGGTGGTTTTTCATATGGCGATGATACAGGCTCAGGCAATGCGTTCGCACAGAAAATGAAATTAGCCTTGCGCGATGATCTTCGCAAATTCATTGAGCGTGACACACTAACGATAGGCATATGCAACGGCTGCCAAATCCTCGTGAATTTAGGCCTCGTGCCCGCTCTTGGTGAATACGGGCATCGTGATGTCGCCGTAACCTACAACGCCTCTGCACGCTACCAATGTCGTTGGGTTGATTTAAAAGTCGAAAACGAATCGCCTTGGCTTCAGGATATGAAGGGCATGTATATTCCCGTCGCACACGGAGAAGGCCGCTTTATGATGGAAGATCAAACACTCGAAAAATTAAAAGAAAACGGCCAGATTGCCGCGCGCTATATCAAATATAGCGGCAACGGGAAATGCGAGTATCCAAATGGCGAATTTCCCTATAACCCGAACGGATCTATCGACGACATTGCCGCAATGACCGACAAATCAGGCCGTATTTTGGCGATTATGCCCCACCCCGAACGTGGCATGTTTACATGGCAACGTAACGATTTCGCTGAATTAAAAGATCAGGCGCAACGCAATAAAACAGAATTACCCGAAACCGCAGATGGTATGAAAATATTCGAAAACGCCGCACGCTATTTCGACGTCGCCTTGAAAAAAGCAGGCTAAGGAAACGGGCTAAAACTTCACCGCAGTACCGCTCGCCATAACCATCAGCATAGAGCCCTTACTGCCCATAACCTGATAATCAAGATGAACACCGATCACAGCATGCCCGCCCATGGCTTGCGCCCTGTCAGATAGCTCTTTGATCGCCATATCCTTTGCTTCTTTGATCGTCTTCTCATAAGCGGCTGACCGACCACCAAAGAAATCACGCAAAGAGGCGAAGATATCCTTAAAAATATGAGCGCCGACAATAACCTCGGCACTCACAAGCCCGACATATTCTCGAACAGGCTGGTTTTCAATCGTATGTGTTGTGCTAATAAGCATGTCATCACCCCTCTTAGGCCGCGGCCTTGCGGTATTCCATGATGCGCTTTTCCATTTCAGGGCGGAAATTCTTAATCAAACCCTGAACCGGCCACGCCGCCGCATCACCAAGTGCACAAATAGTGTGCCCTTCAATCTCTTTGGTTACTTCATACAACTGATCAATTTCCTCAACAGAAGCATTCCCCTGCACCATGCGCGTCATCATACGCCACAACCAGCCTGATCCTTCACGACACGGCGTACACTGGCCGCAACTTTCATGCATATAAAATTGCGACAAACGACAAATCGCCTGAATAACGTCGGTCGACTTATCCATGACGATAACGCCTGCTGTTCCAAGCCCTGTGCCCGCTTCTTTCAATGAATCAAAATCCATATGGATCGTGTCACATACCTCTTTTTTAATCATCGGTGTTGATGACCCACCAGGGATAACGGCAAGCAAATTGTCCCATCCGCCGCGAACACCGCCGCAATGTTTCTCGAGCAAATCTTTAAGCGGAATACCCATCTCTTCTTCAACATTACAAGGGTTCTCAACATGCCCCGAAATACAGAACAATTTTGTACCGGCATTCTTTTCGTCGCGTCCAAGGCCGGCAAACCAAGAGGCGCCGCGGCGCATAATGGTCGGCACAACCGCAATTGTCTCAACATTATTTACGGTCGTCGGGCATGAATACAACCCGGCCATAGCTGGGAAAGGCGGCTTATTGCGCGGCTGCCCTTTCTTACCTTCTAGAGATTCAATCAAGGCCGTTTCTTCACCACAAATATAGGCTCCCGCTCCTCGATGAACAATAACGTCAAAATCCCAACCTGATCCTGCGGCATTTTTTCCAAGTAAGCCAGAGTCATAAGCCTCATGAATCGCCTTCCAAAGGTTAGAGCTTTCATTATAAAACTCGCCACGCACATAAATATAAGCCGCATGTGCACCCATCGCAAAACCGGCGACCAAGGCACCTTCAATCAACTTGTGCGGCTCGTTACGCATAATGTCACGGTCTTTACACGTTCCAGGCTCCGATTCATCGGCATTAATAACAAGATAATGCGGCTTACCCGAATCTTTCGGCATAAACGACCATTTTAAACCTGTCGGAAAACCTGCGCCACCGCGACCACGCAAACCTGAGGCTTTCATCTCTTCAACAATCGCTTCACGACCTTTTTTGATAATGCTTTTGGTATTGTCCCAGTCGCCACGCTTCTGCGCATCAGGCAGGGAAAAACTCTCCCACCCATAAATATTTGTAAAAATTCTGTCTTTATCACTAAGCATGTAATCTACCTGTTATTTAATTTTCACAATTGTCACGCGCCTGTTCACAGAACGCCCATAAGCTGTCTTGTTACTCTGCAACGGTTTTGCTTCACCATAGCCTTTAATGCGCAAACGTTCATATTTGATTCCATGATGATCAACCAAAGCCCTGCGAACGGCGGCTGCACGCCTGTAAGACAAATCATCATTATAAGCCGCCGGGCCTGCCGAATCTGTATGTCCTTCAATCAGAATGGTCGCAGATGCGAGATTAGGGCTACGCAAAGCTTGTGCAAGGGCTTTCACCTGTTCTGCACTGTCATCATTAATTTCATCTGAATTAAATTTGAATTGAACATATAAATCAACGGAAGAGTCCTCTCCTGATAACGTCTGAATAAGATCACCAGAACTGACCGATAGCTTTGTTTTGCTATCAACATCTTTCATCTCAACATTCTGACGTTTGGCAACACTGAAATCGACACCAAATGTTTTGACGCCACCTTCAAAAACAACATTTTTCAAACTTGCCCTATGAAAGCGAGCCTGCCTGAGATCACCACCAATAAATTTTACATTGTCAAAAGTAGACCCTGCAAAATTGGTAAACTGAAAACGACAATTATTGAAAGTCACATTATCAAAATTGCTGTTTGAAAAATCCGTATTTATAAACGAGACATTATCAAAACGAATATCCTGAATAGCGGAATTGGATAAATCCTTATTTGTATAAACCTGATTTTGAACAGTCGTATCAGATAAATTCAAAGCCTCTTGCGTAAGACCGTTGGACGCGAAGCTAAAAACAAATAAGCCTACTAAGGTAAAAAGTGTAAAAAATCTCATTGTCACACCACCTTTTTCTCTTTCGCAAGGTCCTTTAGAGTAGTCGGCCCGGCCGCTGACATTGACGCGCGTCTCCCTGTTTGTGAGCCAATTGACGGCTTCATACCTTCCGACAGCGTGCTGATAATCTCTTTCATATTCTCAGGCGTCAAATCTTCGTAATAATCGTCATTGATCTGAACCATCGGCGCATTCACACAAGCCCCGAGGCATTCAACCTCCATAAGAGAGAATTTGCCATCTTCACTCGTCTCACCCATACCGATGCCTAGGGTATCTTTACAAGCTTTTACAATGTCATCAGAACCACACAGCCAGCAAGGCGTCGTCGTACAAAGCTGTATCAAATGTTGCCCGACAGGCGCGGTGTTATACATCGAATAAAAACTCGCAACCTCATAGACCTTAACCTTGTGCATATCCAGAATATCGGCGATATGATCCATCGCCGCACGCGGTATCCATCCACCAAATGGCGGTGTAGACTTCGTTCCCTCTTCTGCCATTTGTCTCTGCGCCAGATCAAGCAGAGGCATCACGGCAGACTGCTGTCGCCCGGGCGGATAAAGGTTGATAAACTCGTCCACTTTATCCGCAAACGCACCCGTAAATTCAAACGTCTCAGGCTGATAATCAGCATGTAAATCAAATGGTTTTTTCATAAATATTCACTTCAAGTCATTAACTAATGTTTTGGAGAACTAGCGATCAATCTCTCCAAAAACAATATCCAACGAGCCGATAATCGACACCGTATCCGCCAGCTGATGGCCTTTACTCATAAAGTCCAGCGCCTGTAAATGTGTAAAACCCGGAGCGCGAATGCGGCACCGATACGGCTTATTCGTACCATCCGCAATCAAATGCACACCAAACTCACCCTTCGGCGCTTCCACCGCGCAATAACTCTCACCTTCAGGCACATGAAAGCCCTCAGTATATAATTTAAAGTGATGGATTAACGCCTCCATCGAATCTTTCATCTCTGCACGCGGCGGCGGTGTCACCTTATAATCATTCGTGCGCACATACCCCTCGGGCATTTTTTCAATGCACTGCTTCATAATCTTAATGGATTCATACATCTCAGCCATACGCACCAAATAGCGCGCATAACAATCGCCCGTTTTACCGATCGGAATATCGAAATCCATCTCTTCATACACTTCATACGGTTGAGATTTACGCAAATCCCATGCAATACCTGAGCCACGCAACATCGGCCCGCTAAAGCCCCAATCTTGCGCATCATCCGCACTCACAATACCAATATCAACCGTACGCTGTTTGAAAATGCGGTTTTCCGTCAATAGGCTTTCAAGGTCAGTCAGGAACTTCGGTAAATCTTCACACCACTGCGCGATGTCCTCAAGCAACCCGTCAGGCATATCTTGCGCAACACCGCCAGGGCGGAAATAATTGGCATGCAGGCGCGCACCACAAACACGCTCATAAAATTCCATGCCCTTCTCGCGCTCTTCAAAGCCCCAAAGCGCAGGCGTAATCGCACCGACATCCAGCGCAAAGGTCGTGATATTCAAGATATGGTTCAGAACACGACCAATCTCACAAAACAAGACACGGATATATTGCCCACGTTTTGGCACAGTGATGCCGAGCAGCTTCTCAGTCGCCAGTGCAAACGCATGCTCCTGATTCATCGGCGCGACGTAATCGAGCCTGTCAAAATACGGCACAGCCTGCGTATAAGTCTTATATTCAATCAGTTTTTCCGTACCGCGGTGAAGCAAGCCAATATGCGGGTCTGCCCGTTCAACAATCTCACCTTCCATTTCCAGAACAAGACGTAACACACCATGCGCCGCAGGGTGCTGAGGGCCAAAATTCATAGTAAACGGCTTAATCTGCGTTTCATCCGCAATCACCACGTCGGGCGTTTCATCATCTTGATGAAGGGCATCTCTAGGCGACATCGCTGGCCTCCTCTTCTTTTTCGTCCTCTGCGTCCGTTTCAGGGATGTCATCAGGCTCAAAACCTTGCCCTGATTTCCACCCCGTCGGAATCGCGGCCTTTTCGTCACCGGGAAGCTGTACATCAGTCATCCCTTCCCACGGGCTGAGATAATCAAAACGGCGAAAATCTTGCGTTAATTCCACAGGCTCGTATACGACACGCTTCTGCTCTTCATCATAACGAAGCTCAACGTAACCAGTCAGCGGAAAATCTTTTCGCTGCGGGTGACCTTCAAACCCATAATCGGTCAGAATACGGCGCAAATCAGGATTGCCCGAGAACGGAACGCCATACATATCCCACACTTCACGCTCATACCATAAGGCAGAATTAAATAGTGAAACAACACTCGGAACAATCTGATCTTCTTCTGCCGAAACAACCACACGCACACGGTTATTCTGGCGCAAGGAAAGAAGATTATAGATAACCTCAAACCGTTCAGGTCTGTTCGGGTAATCAACGCCGAACAAATCAATCAATGTTGTAAATAAACATTCTCGATCATCACGTAAGAATTGCAAAACACGAACAATATCATCTGCATTCGCATATAAAACCAATTCATCACGCTGAAACTCAAAGCGTGAAACCTCATTTTCAAGGTTCTCGCTGATATATTCTGCTAAATCTTTAAGGGCGTCACCGGGCAATGCGTGTGTCCTCCCGTTGAATTTTCTTTTGCAGTTGCATAATTCCGTAAACCATAGCTTCTGCCGTCGGCGGACAGCCGGGGATATAAATATCTACAGGCACAATACGATCACACCCACGTACAACAGAATAAGAATAGTGATAATATCCACCGCCATTTGCGCATGACCCCATAGAGATCACCCATCGCGGCTCAGGCATCTGGTCATAAACGCGGCGTAGCGCGGGCGCCATTTTATTCGTCAACGTTCCTGCAACAATCATTACGTCTGATTGACGCGGACTTGGGCGCGGGATAACACCAAAACGGTCAAGGTCATAACGGCTCATATAACCGTGTATCATCTCAACCGCACAACACGCCAACCCGAATGTCATTGGCCATAAAGACCCTGTACGCGCCCAGTCAAACAAGCTGTCCGCACTGGTCAGTAAAAACCCTTTTTCGTCCAAGGTTTTTGATACAGCCGCAGGCACAACATCCTGATCCTTGGCAAGCGGGAGCGGCTTGGAATTACCAAGCCCGTAATCCGGTGCATCTATAATTTTACGATCATGTCCCATGTCTTAAACCTCTGCTGATTAAGAAAATCTATTCCCAATCAAGCGCACCTTTCTTCCATTCGTAGATAAAACCAACCGTCAAAATGCCCAAAAAGACAATCATTGACCAAAAACCGAAGGCACCTAGCTTCCCGAGTGTAATTGCCCATGGAAATAAAAACGCAATCTCTAAATCAAAAATAATAAAAAGCAATGTGACCAGATAGAATCTAACATCAAACTTGTTTCGTGCATCGTCAAAAGCATCGAAACCACACTCATAGGCAGAAAGTTTATCAGGGTCAGGCTTACGCACACCAACCAATAACGATCCTGCGATCATCGCGAATGAAATTCCGCCTGCAATCGCAAAGAAAACCAGAATTGGCAAATATTCTAATAAAAATTCGTTCGAAGCCATAACGCACTCACCTTTCGTGTGAGACAATAACACTGCACATCAAGAAAGAAAACCGTTTAAGCGGCCTTTTCTGCGTAATTTTCATGAAAAATTGGCAAGACAAAACGGAATTCCAAACCCGTAATACAAATCCTCAAATTGCGCGAGTGACGAGACTTGAACTCGCAAAGCAACACGATGCGTTGTTTGCTTCTATAAACTTAAGCGAGTTCGCATCTATCATGATGCGGATATCTTCAGGACATAATTAAAACTTCTCAAATGGCGCGAGTGACGAGACTTGAACTCGCGGCCTCCGCCGTGACAGGGCGGCGCTCTAACCAACTGAGCTACACCCGCGCATCTGAGATGAAAAATGTGATATCAGTATGCAGCATTGCATGTCAAGCGTGATATCACAAAAAAGAATATTTTACCCTAAAATAACGTGCGCCGGAACATATTCAAGCGAAAGCGCATGCGCAACTGCCTCATTTGTGATCTTCCCTTCGCACACATTCAGGCCCGCCATAAATGCAGGATCGCCAATTAGTGTATCCTTCCACCCACGATCTGCGAGGCGCAACGCATAAGGTAAAACAGAGTGATTGAGCGCCAGTGCAGACGTCAAAGGCACCGCACCGGGCATATTGGCAACACAATAATGAACGACATCATCAACAACATAGGTCGGCTCATCATGCGTAGTGGCACGGCTGGTTTCAAAACATCCGCCTTGGTCAATAGCAATGTCGACCATAACAGAACCACGACGCATCGTTGAAAGCATATCCTTCTTAACTAGCTTCGGAGCTGATGCGCCTGGAATAAGAACAGCCCCGATAACCAGATCAGACTGTACGATCGACTTTTCTAAAGTGTCGATATTTGAATAAACGATATTCGCGCGCCCGTGGAAATAATCATCCAAAAAGCGCATACGATCGTTGGATTTCTCCAAAATTGTTACATTCGCACCTAACCCCGTCGCCATTTGAGCGGCGTGAAAACCTGACACACCACCACCGATGATCAAAACCTCACCGGGCTTTACACCTGGTACGCCGCCGATCAAGCGACCAAGGCCGCCCATATGCTTCTGCAGATAGTAAGCACCAACCTGAACGGATAACCGCCCTGCTATCTCACTCATAGGCTCCAATAAAGGAAGACCATGCCCGTTTCGTCCTGTAACAGTCTCATAAGCAATCGCAACGCAACCTGAGTCAATCAAGCCCTCCGCCTGCTTCATATCCGCAGCCAGATGCAAATAAGTGAACAAAATCTGCCCCTCACGCAGCATCTTACATTCCTGTGGCTGCGGCTCTTTCACCTTGATAATCATCTCTGCCGTGTCAAAAACATCTTTGGCAGTGGGAAGAATTTTTGCGCCAACCGCTTCATAATCAGCATTAGTAAAATTAATTGCATCCCCTGCGTTACTCTCGATAAAAACCTCATGCCCGCGCGATGTGAACTCTTTTACAGAGGACGGAACAAGCCCGACGCGGTGTTCTAATGTTTTGATTTCCTTAGGTACGCCAATTTTCATGATGCTTTTCTCTCTTTCCCGTAAGTGGTTTGAACATAAGTCTCGACTAAGTCTTGAAATTCTTTTGCAATATTATCACCGCGCAACGTATGCGCCTTTTTACCGTCAATAAAAACGGGGGCGACCGGCGATTCGCCCGTCCCCGGAAGGCTGATCCCGATATCAGCATGCTTGCTCTCCCCTGGGCCGTTCACGATGCAGCCCATAACGGCAACTTTCATTGTCTCTACGCCTTCGTATTTATCCTTCCAAACAGGCATTTTAATATCGAGATGCCTTTGAATATCCTGCGCCAGCTCCTGAAAATATGTGCTCGTCGTGCGCCCACACCCGGGGCATGCTGTAACCTCAGGCATAAATGATCTAATATTAAGTGCCTGCAATATCTCCTGACATACCCGCACCTCTAATGTTCGATCTCCACCTGGCTCAGGGGTTAAAGACGCGCGTATCGTATCGCCAATCCCCTGCTGTAACAGAATGCCTTCTCCTAAGGCAGTCGCAACAATGCCCTTCGATCCCATGCCTGCTTCAGTAAGGCCCAGATGAAGCGCATAATCGGAACGCTCAGCCAAAGCTTGATAAACGGCAATCAAATCCTGAACACGGCTGACTTTCGCTGATAAAATAATTTGGTCTTTTCGTAGGCCAATCTCCTCGGCTTTTTGCGCACTGATCAACGCCGATTGCACCAATGTCTCTCGCATCACCGCATCAGACAGCCAGGGCTCATCACGCTTGGCATTATCGTCCATCATCTTGAGGGCAAGCTGCTGATCAAGGCTACCCCAATTCACACCGATACGAACGGCTTTATTATAATGAACAGCGGCCTCAATCATCTGCTCATATTGTGAGTCGCGCTTCTTACCGAACCCAACATTCCCGGGGTTGATACGATACTTATCAAGCGCCTCAGCCAGTTCAGGATGATCTTTTAATAAAGTATGCCCGTTATAGTGGAAGCAACCTGCCAAAGGAACATCCAGCCCTTCAGCATCCAATCTCTCACGAAGTTTCGCCGCTCCAATCGCCGCCTCGGCATTATTAACCGTAACGCGAACAATCTCGGACCCAGCCAAATAGAGATCTTTAACCTGCTGAAATGTCTTTTCAACATCAGCCGTATCGGTATTGGCCATCGATTGAACAACCACGGGCGCGCCACCACCAACGATAACGTTTCTAACACGCACAGCTTGGGTTTTATGCCGTTCAATCTGTTGTAAAGCAACCATGCTTGGTTTATAAGTCAAAAATATTTTGAAAGCAATTCGCAAATATCAACGAATAAAGCCTTAAGTGAATTTTCATCCGATTTGTGTAGGATAGAAATATTGAAAATAGTAGAAACGAAAACCAGGCTTTTTTTAGGAATTGAGTTCCTTCTGTTGTGTGTTGCGCTTCCCACATCCGTGTGGATGTTCTCGCTCTCTAAAATGATGTTCTTCTTCTTGTGGGCAGCAACGGCATACTGCCTTTTTCAGTTATGGCACGGCAGTAAGGGGCAAACGAGCACAAGAATAAGAGAGCTCTGGAAATGGAGCGAGGTCAATCGCAAGAATATAATAGCGATCCTACCCAGATTTTTTATCGCAACGGCTTTTGTTACGGCGTTCACGTACTTTTATATACCCGAAGAGTTATTCTTGCTTGTTAATAAAAGGCCAATGTTGCTGCCTGTCATCGCAACGGCCTACCCCCTACTCTCAGCGTTTCCGCAAGAGCTGATATTCTGTAGCTTCTTCTTCCACCGATACAAAATTTTCTTCAAAACCCAAAACGCACGAATCATCGCAAGTGCAATCGTCTTCGGCTACGCACATATGCTCTATTTGCACTGGATACCACCAGTATTCAGCGGTGTTGCCGGGCTAATCTTTGCGCAAACATATGCGAAAACACGCTCTCTCGCACTCGTTACCATTGAGCATTCATTATATGGCATCATGCTATTCGTGAGTGGGCTTGGTATATTCTTCGTCAGTGCCCATGTTGGCTAAACCGCTTTCTTTACAGCTTTTCAAAATCGCCTATTTTTTACTGGCATTTAAAACATTATTTCGTTTATTATTGCTTTCAAAGAAAAAGCTGCGTGATTTTTAGCGATATTCCTTGACACCTTGGTGTGTATATGATTATTTCGCGCGTCTAAACAAATATATAAACCATACGGATAAAAAATAATGTTTGCTGTTATAAAAACTGGTGGAAAACAGTATAAAGTACAAAAAGACGATAAATTGCTTGTTGAGAAGCTCGACGGTGAAGAAGGCGCAAAGGTTACAATCAATGACGTTTTGATGCTCGTTGACGGTAAAACAACAAAGGTCGGTGAACCTTTGGTAAAAGGTGCAACAGTCGAAGCAAAAGTTGTTGCGCAAACACGCGGCCCGAAAATCACGGTGTTTAAAAAGAAGCGTCGTCAAAACTATCGTCGCAAAAAAGGTCATCGTCAGGATCTGACAATGATTCAGATTACAAACATTAAGGCAGCATAATTTAGGGCGCTAAGCCTTACGCTATAGAATCTAAGGAGAAAAATTATGGCACATAAAAAAGCAGGTGGTAGCTCCAGAAACGGTCGCGACTCAGTCGGTCGTCGTCTTGGCGTAAAACGTTTTGGCGGTGAAGACGTCTTGGCAGGAAACATCATCGTGCGCCAACGTGGCACAAAGTGGAAGCCGGGCAAGAACGTTGGTCTTGGAAAAGATCACACAATTTTTGCCCTACTTGATGGTCAAGTGTTATTTACCAAAGGTAAAGCAGGCCAGCCAATCGTAAACATCGTTCCATCGAATGATGAGGCCGCACCAAAAGCTGCTGAATAAAGCATCTTTAAATTACAAGAATTCAAAAGAGGGTTCTGCCCTCTTTTTTTATGATAAAAATCAACTAATATAGCTCTATGAAATTTCTGGACGAAGCAAAAATCTATCTTCAAAGCGGTAAGGGCGGCCCCGGCTGCGTATCGTTCCGCCGTGAGAAATATGTGGAATTCGGCGGCCCCGATGGTGGCAATGGCGGTAAAGGCGGCGATGTCTATTTCGAAGTTGTCGATACGCTCAACACATTAATTGATTTTCGGTATAAGCAACATTTCCGCGCCGATCCAGGTGATAACGGTTCAGGACGCAACAAAACTGGCGCAGGCGGTGAAGATTGCATCATCCGCGTTCCTGTCGGCACACAGATTCTGGACGATGAAAAAGAAACTATCCTCGCTGATTTAACCGAACCCGGAGAGATTATAAAATTCCTAAAAGGTGGCGATGGCGGCTTCGGCAACGCACATTATAAAAGCGCCACAAACCAAGCCCCGCGCAAGTTTACACCAGGTTGGCCCGGTCAGGAAATGGCGGTATGGCTTAGGTTAAAACTTATTGCCGATGTTGGTTTGGTCGGTCTGCCTAACGCGGGGAAATCAACCTTTCTTGCTGCATGCTCAAATGCAAAACCAAAAATCGCCGATTATCCTTTTACAACACTGCACCCCAATCTCGGTGTTGTAAAAGCTGGCGATCGCGACTTCGTAATCGCCGATATACCCGGGCTAATCGAAGGCGCGCACGAAGGGCAAGGTTTGGGCACACGATTCTTGGGGCATATAGAGCGCACCGCAGTCCTGCTGCACATAATCGATTGCACACAAGACAATCTCGAAGAAGCCTACACCACAATCAGGCACGAGCTCACCGAATATGAAGCCGATCTGGAAAACCGCTCCGAAATTATCGTGCTCAATAAGGCGGACGCACTTGGCGAAGAACTGGCACAAGATCAGGTTGACACACTGTCAAAGGCCATAGGAAAAAAAGTCCATTTAATGTCCGCCGTTTCTGGTGAAAACACAAAAGATATCCTCTTTGAACTCGCCGATATCGTCTATAAAGAAAAAAACATCGACCAAGACGAAGAAGACGGAGCGTTCGAGCCATGACAGCAACATCCAAAGACGTGATCGAAAACGCAAACTTCATCGTCATCAAAATCGGTTCCGCTCTTGTTCGTGGTAAAGAATTAGACCAAGCGAATCAGGAATGGATTAACAGTCTTGCTGAAGACATCGCCGAATTGCGCGCGCAAGGAAAGAAAGTTGTCCTCGTTTCATCAGGCGGTGTCGCTCTCGGGCGTAAAGCATTACAGATCCACGGAACGACGCCCCCTGCAGACATTCCTCTGGCAAAAAAACAGGCGGCCTCTGCCGTCGGGCAATATTATGTCTTCAACGCCTACCATAAAGCACTACAGAAACACGGAATAACAACCGCACAAGTCTTACTCACCATGAGCGAGACCGAGAATCGCCGTATGAATTTGAATGCAAGAGAGGCGCTATCCACCCTCCTCGATCATGGAATCATTCCCGTGATCAACGAAAATGATGTTGTCTCCACAGGCGAAATTCGTTTCGGCGATAATGACCGCCTGAGCGTTCGTGTCGCTCAAATGATTCTGGCCGACACTGTTATTCTGCTTTCAACGACGGATGGTTTATATACCGATAATCCTGATAAAAATGATAAAGCCGAACACATTCCCGTTATTGCATCGATAACAGACGAGCACATCGCAATGGCAGGTGACGCTGTCCCGGGCCTCAGCACAGGCGGTATGAAAAGCAAAGTCGAAGCCGCAATCTCTGCTGTAAAATCGGGTATAAATCTTATCATTACCGACGGACGCACCGAAAGCCCGATTAATGCCTTAAAATCAGAAACAATAAAATCCAGCCTGTTCTGTGCAACACCGAATGACACAAACGCGCGAAAAACATGGATCGGCGCCCATATGAACCCCAAGGGTTCCGCAACAATTGACGCAGGCGCATTAACTGCCCTGAAAAACGGCAAAAGCCTTCTGCCAGTCGGAATTACAAGCGTAACAGGCGCGTTCGTTCGAGGCGACGTCATTGAAGTCAAAACGCAGGATGGCCAAAAAGTCGCCATGGGCATCGCCGCGTACAGCGCGGAAGATGCGCGCCAAATCATGGGAAAGAACAGCTCAGATATATCTGACATACTCGGCTACATCGGTCGTGATGAATTAATCCATCGTAACGATATGGTACTGGATATATAAACAGAATCATTACATGATAAGGGCTATATCAAAACCAAATACAGGCCTTATCAATCACTATGCGCACAGACACGCCAAAAACAATTTACCTAAAAGATTACAAACTCTATCCATTCGAAATAGAGCATCTTGATTTAGATTTCGATATTCGTGACGGGCACACAATCGTAACAGCCACATCGCAATATCAGCGCACTAACCCCGCCGCCAAGGATATATTTCTATATGGCGAAGATCTTGAGATCATTTCCATTAAAATTAATGATGAAGATATCAACGAATATCAGGTCACGAACGAATCAATTCGTATCCCTTGCCCTGCTGATCAATTCACGTTAGAGATCAAAACAAAAATTTACCCCGAAGCAAATACGCGCTTGGAAGGGTTGTATAATTCAGGCGGCACCTACTGCACCCAATGCGAGGCAGAAGGCTTTCGACGCATAACCTACTACCCTGACCGTCCTGATGTTCTCACAACTTTCACCGTTCGGATTGAGGCGGATAAGAAATACCCCGTTCTTCTTTCTAACGGAAACCGAACAGACGGTGGCGAAGTCGATGAAAACCGCCACTTCACAATATGGGAAGACCCACATCCAAAACCTTGTTATCTCTTTGCGCTTGTCGCAGGTGACTTAACACATATATATGATACCTTCACAACGAAATCAGGCCGAGAAGTTGATTTATACATCTACGTGCGATCAGGTGATGAGAATCAATGCGCGCATGCGATGGACAGCCTTAAGCGCTCAATGACATGGGATGAAGACGTCTACGGTCTGGAATATGACCTCGACATTTTCAACATTGTTGCTGTGAGTGACTTTAACATGGGGGCGATGGAAAACAAATCCCTTAACATTTTCAACACAGCACTGGTTCTGGCACATCAGGAAACCGCCACAGATCAGGATTTCATGCGCGTTGAAAGCGTTATCGCCCATGAGTATTTCCACAATTGGAGCGGAAACCGTGTGACATGCCGTGATTGGTTCCAGCTTTCCTTAAAAGAAGGCTTAACCGTTTTCCGCGATCAGGAATTCTCGGCTGACACACACTCGCGCGATGTCCAAAGAATCGATGATGTTACACATCTGCGCAAATTTCAATTCGCAGAAGATGCAGGCCCCCTAGCCCATCCAATACGCCCTGATAATTACATCGAAATCAATAACTTCTATACAATGACGGTCTACGAAAAAGGCGCTGAAGTCATTCGTATGATGCGCACAATATTAGGAGCTGAAAAATATCGTAAAGGAACAGACCTGTATTTCGAACGTCATGATGGCGAGGCGGCAACGTGCGAAGATTTCATCAAAGCAATGGAAGACGCAAACGACGAAAATTTAACGCAATTCCGTCTATGGTACGAACAGGCCGGAACGCCTCAAGTAAAATTTTCAGGCGACTACAATGAGGCAAATAAAACCTACACCATCACCTTGTCTCAAACGCTACCAGACACCCCCAACCAACTTAACAAAAAACCAATGGTTATGCCTGTAACGGTCGGTTTACTCTCGAAAAAAGGTGAAGAGTTAATTAAAGAGCAAGTTTTGATGCTCACAGATAAAGAACAAACATTTACTCTTGAAAACGTAGAAGAAACGCCGACACCGTCAGTTTTGCGCGGCTTTTCAGCGCCCGTTAAGCTGGAAGCAAAATTAACCGAAAATGATCTGGCATTCCTGATGGTCAATGATAATGACGGCTTCAATCGTTGGGAATGTGGACAACGTTATGCACTGGACACTGTAAATGCTTTTATAAAAAGCGATTCAATTAATCCAAAATATATCCAAGCTTACGGCGATATAATTGAACAAGCGCTGAGCCCAGATGCAGACAAAGCCTTTATGGCAAGAGCTTTAAGCATTCCTGATGTCGGTTATATCGGCCAATCACAAACCCCTTGCGATCCGGAAAATATTAATAAAGCGCGGGAGAAGTTATGCACAGAAATTGTGGATAAGTTTGAGGATAAAATTGAAAAACTCTACATTCAGAACAAAACACCCGATGATTTCATGATCACAGCAGAAGCAATGGGGCAACGTGCGCTCCAGAATAAGGCATTGAGTATATTGTCTTATGCTGGTGAGGAAATCTCCGCGCAGCGTGCTCTCGATCAATATAATAATGCAAACAACATGACAGATCGTGTGGCCGCGCTATCGGTTTTGGCCGACACAAACGCCCCTCAAAGACGAATCGCCTTTGATGACTTTTACACGCGCTTTAAAGAATACCCGCTAGTGATCGATAAATGGTTCGCTCTCCAAGCGATTGCCGTACGCAATAGCATCATCGAAGATCTGAAAGAGCTGAAATCACATCAAGAATTTAATATCAAAAATCCAAACCGTGTTCGCTCTCTCTACGCTGCATTTGCGATGAATAACCCTGTTTGCTTTCACGCGAAAAGCGGTGCTGGCTATCACTTTTTGAAAGACGCAGTCATAGAGCTAAACACTATAAACCCGCAAATCGGCGCACGGCTTTTGACGCCCATGCGGGAATGGAAACGCTACACTGATGATAGGCAAGACATGATGAAAGAAGCTCTTTCTGAAATTCTGGAGATCAACAACATTGCCCCGGACATTTACGAGATTGCGAGCAAAAGTCTAAATGCCTGATTTCACTATAGAAGACGTATTCGCACCAGATGAAACTTCTGTGTGCTGTGGTATAGATGAAGTCGGCCGCGGCCCACTTGCCGGCCCTGTCGTAGCAGCCTGCGTGGTAATCCCAAAAGCTGTTCGAAATGCAGAATTCATAAACGACGTCAAAGACAGCAAAAAACTATCCCTAAAAAAACGTGAAGAGTTATATGAACAAATCACACAATTTTGTACATATGCTATAGCTGAAATCACGCCAACAGAAATTGATGAAATCAATATTTTGCAAGCGACATTAAAAGCGATGAAATCCTCTCACGATCAAATTGCAGGCGTAACCCATGCGCTGATTGATGGAAATAAAGCACCAATATTATCATCCCAAACCAAAACGCTGGTAAAAGGCGACCAAAAATCGAAATCAATCGCCGCGGCATCCATCATCGCAAAAGTGCATCGTGACCGCATCATGCTCAATCTGGCACAACAATACCCGCAATATGGCTGGGAAACCAATTCAGGCTATCCGACAAAACAGCATCGTGACGCGATATTAAAATATGGAATAACGACAGCACATAGAAAGTCTTTCGGCCCTGTCAGAAAGATAATCGAATCACAACAATAGCTTACAGTTTAAGTTTACCCCACAACCCACTGACTCATATAAAATAATCACATTTTTTCCTTGACCAGGACTCAACAATGAATCATGATTCGACTTCAAATTCATTGAAAGGGAAAAGCATGTCGAGTCAAAAAACAAAGTTACTCACAGAAAAAATAATCATCGGCGATTGTGTAGAAAACCTTAAGAAAATCCCCGCTGGCTCCGTTGATTGCATCTTTGCTGACCCACCCTACAACCTCCAACTCGGTGGCGACCTACACCGCCCGAACAATTCAAAAGTCGATGCCGTTGATAATGATTGGGATCAATTCGAGAGCCTTAAGGCCTATGATAAATTTACCAAAGAGTGGCTGAGTGCCGCGAGAGAAACACTAACCGATGACGGATCAATCTGGGTTATCGGCAGTTATCACAATATATTCCGCCTTGGCTACATCATGCAAGATTTAGGATTTTGGATTTTAAACGACGTGATTTGGCGCAAATCAAATCCTATGCCAAATTTCCGCGGCCGCAGATTCACCAATGCACATGAAACGCTAATTTGGGCATCAAAATCTGAAAAATCAAAATACTACTTTAACTACGACGCTATGAAATCATTAAACGAAGACCTGCAAATGCGTAGCGATTGGTACCTTCCCCTTTGCACAGGCGGTGAGCGTTTAAAAGATGAAAATGGTAAGAAAGCCCACCCGACACAAAAACCAGAGTCCTTGCTTCATCGAGTGCTTATGGCCTCTACGAAGCCGAAAGACGTCGTGCTTGATCCATTCTTCGGTACAGGAACAACAGGGGCGGTTGCAAAAAAACTTGGTCGCTCTTTTATCGGACTGGAACGAGACGAGGCTTATGCAAAAGTGGCGAAAAAGCGCATCGCGGAAGCAATGCCGTTCGACAAAAACCTAATCGAGACCCAACCTAAGCGAGAAAAGCCACGCGTTCCCTTTGGCTCACTCGTCGAGCGGGGTCTGCTAAAACCGGGTACGGTGCTGACGGACTCAAAGAATCGTTTTAAGGCTAAAGTTCACGCAGATGGCTCAATTATCGCCCAAAACAGAATTGACCAAGCACGAGGGTCAATACACAAGGTGGGAGCTACTGTACAAAATGCACCATCATGCAACGGCTGGACGTTCTGGCACTATAAAGACGGCAAGAAACATCTCCCAATTGATGTTCTGCGTGAACAAATAAGATCGGAACAAGGTAATGCTTGATTGCGCAGATCAAATCTTCATAGAAAACTTGCTTTTAAATATGTCGATTGGCATTTACGACTTTGAAAAAAATGAAAAGCAAAAAGTCATTGTAGATATACATCTTGACGTCACTCCCGAGTCGCAGAATTCGCCGAAAGACATAAAAGATGTTGTTTCGTATGAAGAGGTCGTAACGAAAGTTCAAAAGCTGTCACAAACCAAACATTATGACCTTGTCGAAACATTTGCCGAAGAAATAAACGACGTTTGTTTCTCCCACAAAGCCGTCAAGCAAGCAAAAATCAAGATCGGAAAACCGGATATTATAGAAGACACAAAGTCTGTGGGCGTTCAAATTATAAGAAAAAGATCTTAATGCAAAATACCTTTGCCTTTCGACTTTTTCAAAAGAACATCATACTGTTCCTGTAGGCCAATTTTTATACCGCCACCGGAGTCCTTGTTCGCAACATAGTTCTCAGAATACATTAACCGTGTCTTATCAATGTCTTCATAAACATCATACCCTTCCAGCACGCCGATTAGCTGTATGAGTTTATCAAGCTCTCCGGGAAGCTTTACAAACTTACCATGTGTAAAAATTTTGGTCTTAAGAAAGAGATAAGCGGTACGATGCCTTTCATGCAGCTCTATGTTGTTATGGAAGCCTTCTCTATAGTTGGTTTTAATATAATCTCTGATCCGATCTATGTATTCAACGGCGTATTGTTTACTTAATGGAATGTAATCGATACTAAACGGGCGGCTATATTCCATAATAATTCTGGTGGGAAAAGCCTGCACAATTTGAGATCCGACAAAGCATTCTAAATCCCTCCATCCACTTGTTTTGAACTCAAAGCGACGAGAGGTCTTTATTTTGTATCTATGTGCTATCTCAAAAGCTTTTCGTTCTTCATCATAATCCCCTACCCTGAGAGGAATAACAAATTCAAAGCGCGTAGGAAAATCGTTCTTATTCTGTTTTAGAAAATTTCTGGTGGCATCTCTGATTTTTGACCACTCCAGATCATCAGACTTAAATGATTTATAAATCGGACATTCATTAATACGCATATAAATATCAACAGATCTGTCGTCATCAACACTGTAAAGGTTAACTGCCCAATATAAATGCGAAACAGTTTTATATTCCGGCTGCTCATAAATATAGCGTCGCTGTCCTAGGCCGGATTTACTATCATCTTTAACCGCGCCGGGGCCTTCGTCATGACTGAAGAAAGTATCCGTATAGCCATCCTTTAAGAATTCCATTTGCGCAAACCCTGAGACAGGAAAAGCAAACAAAAAACCAAGAAATAATGCGCAATAAAAAAAGGTGTTTCGTAACATTTATATCTTCTTTGTATGAAAATCGTTCAAGTTCATGATTGCTAAAAATCATAACAAAAATTACACAAAAACGCAATTTAGTTGGTCACTTAGACCTGAGATCATACGCTTTTTTAAAAACAGTCGGAAAACCGATTTGGTCAACTGATGCTAAGGAAAACCAATTATAGCTTTCATCGTAGCAAAAATCATTAGAAACAGTTATTTCAACAACATTCAACTCCAACTCGAAATGCGTAAAAACGTGATAAACGACAACAGTAGATTCTGGAATATTGGTTTCGCCCAAAATATCTAAATGACGCTGTTCTGCTTTATCATCAACCCAATCAGACGTCGGCAGCCCGAACATGCCGCCGAGCAGGCCCTTCTCTTCCCTCTTCTGGAGCAAAATTTTATCATCTTGCTTGACGATATAAACATATCCATACCGTTTAGGCTTGGCCTTCTTCGCAGCTTTAACGGGAAAAGCCTCCGCCGTACCTAGGCCATAGGCACGACAATCATCGTTTACGGGGCAAAAAGCACAAGATGGAGATTTAGGCGTGCATACTGTTGCTCCTATATCCATAAGCGCCTGAGCGTAATCACCAGGACAATCTTCGACCCCTTCCGAATACGCAGCAGCATAAGCCTTCAAAACCTTTTTTCCCTTCGGTAAAGCGTCTGAAACGGCGTGATACCGCGCCATAACGCGTTCTATATTCCCATCCACCACAACAGAAGGCTTATTGAAGGCAATTGATCGTATGGCTGCACTTGTATAGTCCCCTATACCGGGAAGAGATTGTAACTCTTTTTGATCACTTGGAAACTGCCCGTCATACTCGTCGCTCACCACCTTTGCACACTTGTGTAAATTTCTGGCGCGCGCATAATATCCGAGCCCCGCCCAATAAGACATGATCGCCTCGTTATCAGCATTTGCTAATACATGCACATCAGACCACTTTTTAACAAACTTTAAAAAATACGGAATTACGGCCTGAACGGTCGTTTGTTGTAACATAATTTCAGATAGCCACACATGGTAAGGAACAGGCTCCTCTCCTTTAAGAGCGCGCCACGGTAAAGCACGCCTGTGCTTGTCATACCAGTCTAAAATCTTTTTACGAAATGCATGCACATCCTCTGTGCTGACATGCTCAACTGTGCTATTCATAAGAGAGTGATAACAAACAAGAGCATGAAATGCGACCCCTTTCCGAGGCATCAGCGCGTGTAGCAAACAAGAATTTCTCCAAGAAATACATCGCGCTCGGCCGCATTATAAATCAATGGGAAGAAATAATGGGGAAAGAATTTTCCTCATTGGCTCAACCTGTAAAAATTCAATATCGTAAAGGTGGTAAAAACAAAAAACCCTCAGCAACTTTAAACGTCGCAACCAGTGATTCAAACGCAACTGTTCTGGTCTATCGCAAAGGCTTGATATTGGAGCGCATCAACGCTGTGTTCGGCGATAACTGGATTACAGAGATAAAGTTTGTGCCCTCTACACTGCAAGAAAAAAGTAAAAAACCCAAAAAACGCCCTAAACCGCTCAGTGCTCAGGAACAAAAATATCTGCGCGATGCCCTTGACGATATAACCGATCCAGAGTTTAAAGAGAAACTGGAAAATTTCGGAAAAGCATTCTTAACCGACCAAAACAAAATGGATGAACTATGAAAGTAAACGCAATCACTCTCCGCGCTGGCAACGTCATTGAATATAACGGCAAGCTCTGCGTTGTTGTTAAAAATGACATTCAACAGCCCGGTAAAGGGGCATCCGTTGCACAGGTTGAAATGCGCGATATCCGGACGGGCAACAAAGATAACGTTCGCTTCCGAACACAAGAAACCGTTGAGCGCGTAAGACTTGATCAAACAGATTATCAATTCCTCTACTCAACAGGTGATGAAATCCACCTCATGAATACGGAAACATATGATCAAATCACAGTCACAGCCGAAGCGATGGGTCCGCAAGCCGCATACCTTCAGGAAAACATGATGGTCGAAGTTGAAACTTTTGAAGGCGAACCTCTCGGCTTCAAACTACCCGAGCGTATCGTTTTAGAGATCACAGAAGCAGAGCCGGTCATTAAAGGCCAAACGGCAACTACATCATACAAACCCGCCATTTTGGAAAACGGCGAAAAAGTTATGGTTCCCCCACATGTCGAGGCTGGCACAAAAATCGTCGTCAAACTCGAAGATGGCAACGGCACATACGTGGAACGCTACAAAGAATAACAACTCCCGAACAATCAAAAACAAAATCGTAAATAAGGAAAAAGAAAATGGCTGTAACCTCGCCGATAATGACAATCATGATGCGCGCCTCTGAAAAGGCTGCACGCTCACTCATCCGTGACTTTAATGAAGTTGAAAACTTGCAAGTTTCACGAAAAGGCCCCGGCGATTTTGTAAGTGCTGCGGACAGACGCTCAGAAGAACTGATTTTTGAAGAACTGAAAAAAGCCCGCCCTGACTACAGCTTCTTGATGGAAGAATCAGGAAAACACGAAGGTAGGGATAACGACTATCGCTGGATTATCGACCCTTTAGACGGAACAAGTAACTTCCTACACGGTGTACCGCATTGGTGCATTTCCATCGGCCTTGAACATAAAGGCGAAATGATCGCAGGCCTTGTTCACGACCCAGTAAAAGATGAAATTTTCCACGCCGAAAAAGGGAAAGGCGCGTTTATGCGCCGCCGTCGCCTTCGTGTCTCCGGTCGGAACAGCGCTGAACTATCACTCGTATTGACGGGAGCGCCACGCCGTGCGGTTAAATCACAAGAACAATTCGCTGCTGAATATGCCGCCATGCAAAAGACTGGCTTCGCTTTACGCCGCTTCGGCGCAGCGGCATTAGATTTATGTTATGTTGCCGCAGGTCGTTGCGAGGGCTTCTGGGAAAGACAGTTATCCCCATGGGACGTCGCCGCAGGAAGCTTGATCGTAAAAGAAGCTGGGGGTTTTATCTCAGATTTAGATGACATTCGCCACAATCCTGTGGATACTGGTAACATAGTGGCCGCAAACGAAAATCTTTTTGACCCGATTGCAAAAATACTCCGCGGCGTTAAATAATGACAAAAGGAACATATGAAGCACCGCCTGAAAATTGCCATCACAGCTATCGCAATGATTACAGTGCACGCGACGGCTTCACGCGCAGGCGAAAATGTTCCGATACCTCAAAAACGACCTGAAAAACTAACCGTTTCCCCCAGCTACATTAAGCAGCTGATGGAGAGGCAGAAACAGAATAACAGCGCTCAACCTGAAGAGAAACAGGAAACAAAACAAGAAAGCTTTGACTCTCTGTTCGATGAAGAAATTGACATCGAAGATTCGCGACTTAAAAAAATTGAAGCACAGGATATTGTCGAATTGCTTGAAAGAGACGTTCTCATCTCTCAAAGTGAGCGCTTAAACGCAATTGAACCAGCCGCCGCCTCAAACGCCTCGAATTACATTCCTATTCCCCAGAAAAAGCCGGGATCCAAAGAAAGCAAGCCTGTAACAAGATTAATTAAGAGCGTTGAAAAAGAGAAGAAAAAAGATAGCGGAGCCGCTATAGTCAGTTTCGCCCTGCAACCTGACCAAGTTAAATTAGATTACGATTTACAATCTTTCTTATCAGATCATGCCTTGGAAATTTTTAAACGTGACAGTCAAATCAAACTCGATATTCAGGCATATGCCAAAACTGAAAACGGCGACCAAAGCAGTAATGTCAGATTATCGTTAGCACGCGCCCTTGAAGTTCGAAAATATTTGATGAAACAGGGCGTCAGCCCTTCTCGTCTAAAGCTCAGCGCTATAGGAAGCGATAAACACGGCACAAACAGCAACAGGATTGACTTAGTTTTTGCTAAGGATATTTAATACGAAAAAGCAAAGTCAAATGTGGAAAAAGAAAGCCATAATATCAGAAAACCTTGACTTTCGAACCATTTAGCTATGCTATGTAAACATTAAATTACAAAAGATGGAGTTTATGTAATGCCCTCTCTAAAAAGAAAGGCCGAAGCAGGTGCTTCTCCTTTAGACGTTTTGATGATTATCTTGGCATTTGCCGGCGGTATCGTTCTCGCGACGTACTACAAAAATGAAAAGCTTAAAAGAACGGTTGTCACCTATGAAAAACAACTCGCCTTGGCAAAAGTTGGAAAATGCGACGAAAGCAAACAGGATGAAGAAGTTATTCTAAACGATGACTCCGAAGAACAGATGGAAGAAACAGAAGAAACTCCATCGGACGCAGAAAAAAAAACTGAATTAAAAAGTGACCCTGTTTTAAAGGCTGTTGAGTTTAATTTAGAAAAAGCTGCAACTCCCAGAATTGTCGGGAACCCTGATGCACCGCTGAAAATTTCAGAACACAGCTCCTTCACATGTGGTGGGTGTGCTGCTTTCCACGCAAATAATTACAAAGAAATAAAACGTAATTACATTGATACCGGAAAAGCATATCTTGTTTTTGATGATTTCCCGCGAAATCAGGTTGATATCATCGTTGGTGCGGCTGCGCGTTGCGTTCCCGAAGAAGCATATTTTAATTTCACCCAATTACTTTTTGAAACACAAAAACAGTGGGTGGGAAAAGATAACTTTGTCGATTATATCAAACAAAACGCAAAATTCGCCGGCGCGGATGCGTCCCAGATTGATGCATGCCTAAACAGCGATGAGCTAAAAGAGACCTTGGCTGATCGTCAAAATAAGGCATATAGAGAGCACGGCGTACAAAGCACACCGACACTTGTTTTAAATGACGGACCAACCATCAGCGGTTTGGCTCCTTATGACCAGATCAAGGCCGCTTTTGATAAGGCAATCCAGGAAGCGACGCAATAGTCGCTTCTTACTATCTTGAATTAAACCACTTTAGATTAAAGGCGAGATTGACCTAATCTTGCGACCAAATGATACAATTCAGTAAGCTCAGACTTAGCGGTTTTAAATCCTTCGTTGATAAAACGGAGATGGATATTGGCCCGGGGCTTAACGGAATTGTCGGGCCGAACGGCTGTGGGAAATCTAATCTTGTCGAAGCATTGCGTTGGGTCATGGGTGAGAACTCAGCAAAGCGCATGCGCGGTGACGGCATGGAAGATGTTATTTTTGCTGGCACTGACAAACGCAGCCCGCGCAACTTTGCAGAAGTGTCTTTGTTGCTTGATAACAGCAAGCGCTTGGCACCGGCAACGTACAACAGCAGTGATGATATTGAGGTAACACGCAAAATCGAACGCGATAAAGGCTCAGCCTACCGCGTAAACGGTAAGCTCGTGCGGGCGCGTGATGTGCAAATGTTATTTGCTGATACCGTGACAGGCGCAAACTCCCCTTCTCTGGTCTCCCAAGGGCACGTCACGCGAATGATCAATGCGAAGCCCCAAGATCGCAGACTTATCTTGGAAGAATCTGCAGGCATAGCCGGACTTTACGCCAGACGACATGAGGCCGAGCTGAGACTCAAGGCAGCAGATACTAACCTTGTCCGTCTCGAAGATATTACATCTAGCATGGAAACACGCTTGAACGGCCTGAAGCGTCAAGCCAGGCAGGCACTAAAATATAAAAACTTAAGTGCCCAATTAAGGCAGATGGATCTCTTAATCACCTGTCTGGAATGGAGAGAGCTGACGGATAAAAAGAAAGATGTAGAACAACAGTTTTCATCCGCGGAAAGCGACGTTGCGCAAAATTTAATCACAGTTACACAGCTCAATAAAACGTACAACACGCAGTTTGAAAACCTGCCTGAACTGCGCAAAGAAGAAACGCGCCTGTCTGCTGAATTACAAAAAAAGAAATTAGAGTTTGAGCGCGTCAGTGATGCAATTAAACGTCTCGATCAAGATCGGGAGCAAACGAACGAACAGCGCAACCAAACCGAAGGCGACCTGCAGCGGGAATTTAAAAACAAAGAGGAATTAGAAGAATCTTCTGCCAAAACCCAACAAGAACATGATGCGCTGTTAAATGCAGAACAAGGTCAGGAAGATAAACTCGCGCGCTACGATCAAGAAAAAGAAAGCGCTGCGGAAAAAGTAAAGGAACTCGAAGAACGTTATAACGCATTAAAAGACGATGCAGCAGAGCGTCGTGCCAGAACGGACTCTTTAAAAAAGCAAATAGAACAAAATCAATCGCGCCTGGAAACCCTCGAAAACCGTAAAGACAGTCTGGAAAAACGCAAAAACGAACTAAGTGCAGAGCGCCCCGAGAAAAAAGCTTACGAAGCCCTGAAAGAAAAACAAGATGCAATAAACAAAAAGCTCGATAAATTAAAGTCGAAAACGGACACGGTTAAAGAGACAATCAAAAAGGCTGACGAACAGCTCGAAAACGCGAGAAAAGAGAAAAACCTCAGCCAACAAAAACTAACCGAGGCAAAGTCTGAACATGCAACATTAGAGCAGTTTTTTCAGCAAACAGAAACGCAAAACACCAACCCTGCTTTGGATGAAATAACAACAAAGCAGGGCTATGAACGCGCATTATCAAGAGCAATGGGCGATTCCTTGCTTGCATCTTTGGATAAGAACGCCTCAGAACAATGGACAGATCAACACACAAAAGAACAACTGCCGAAACCAATTAAAGGGACAATAGCCTTAAAAGATGTCGTAAAAGCACCCGAAAATTTAGGCCAAGCCCTTTCACAAATACAGGTTTTGGAAAACGAAGAAGATATTGATAAAGCCATAACATCAATTAAACCGGGACAATCAATTGTAACAAAATCTGGTGAATACTGGCGTTGGGACGGCTACCACATTAAAGCTGACGCAACCGACAGGCACGCCGTTTACTTAGAACAAAAAAATAAATATCAAGAGCTTCATAAAAATATCGAAGGCATGGAGAATGCACTAAAGCAAACATCAGATAAATTCGACGCGGCTTTGAAACAAAAACAAAACGCGCAAGAACTGTACGAATCTTTATTAGAAAAAATCAGCTCAACAGAATCTGAAATCAACAGCATCACGCCACAGATACAAAAACATAAAGAACAGACAATTAGGTTCGAGAGCGAAAAAGAACGCCTCACCCAACAAGACACTGAAATTTGCGAAGACATTGAAAGCTTGAAAGCAACATTGAAAAACGATGAAGCCCTGTATGCGGAGCTTAAAACGGATTTTCATGACCAAGACAAAGCACAGGCCAAAATCGATGCAGCGAAAATTGAACTGGATAAAGCACGCACTGAGTATCAAAACAGTATTCGTACCTACGACCTCTTTATTCAAGAACAGAGCACACGGAAAGCAAGGATCCAAGCCGTTGCTGACGAACGAATAAATTTAAAAAACCGCCTGATCAGAAGCAATCAACAAATATCAAGCCTTCAGGAGCGCCTGACATCTCTAAACGACAAAATAAAAGAACTGGAGAAAACACCGGAAATAAATCTGAAAAACAGCCCGAAAAAAGAACAGGACAGGCTCGAAGAAATTCACCTTTTGGAAAAAGCAAAAAGCGCAGCATCAGAGAAGTTAGCCGCTTGTGAAAACGACGTTGCAGAAACATCAAAAGCGCTAAAACAAGCCGAGGAAACGTTAAGCAACGCAAAAGAAAAACGTGCTGCTGCCCAAGCAATGTTGAGCGCATTAAACGAACAAAACGAAACGATGGACCGCAATGTCGAAGAGAAATTCAGCCTCAAACCATCTGAGTTATCAGCGCATATTTCCGTTGATCTTGTAAATTATAATGCTGCAGACCTACCTAATCTAAGAAAACAAAAAGAAAAACTGACACGCGATCGCGATGTAATTGGCGCAGTAAATTTACGTGCCGAAGAAGAAATGATTGAGCTTGAAAAAGAGTTAACCACCCTCCTCCACGAAAGAAACGACTTGGTTCAAGCCATTGAAGAGCTGCGTGGCGGAATTAATAAGATCAATAAAGAAGCACGTGAACGCCTGCTCGTTGCGTTTGATCACGTAAACGCACACTTCCAGAAATTATTCGTCAGGCTATTCTCGGGCGGTAAAGCGCACCTGGAACTGATCGATGCCGAAGATCCATTGGGCGCAGGGCTAGAAATCTTCGCACAGCCACCGGGGAAATCTTTACAATCGTTGTCACTCCTCTCCGGTGGAGAACAAACCTTAGCATCCATCGCCTTGATATTTGCAATGTTCTTAACAAACCCCTCCCCAATTTGTGTGCTGGATGAAATTGACGCGCCGCTGGATGACGCAAATGTAGATAAAGTATGCGACTTACTCGAGGAAATATCCGAACGCGTTGAAACACGTTTTGTTATTATCACCCACCACCGCCTAAGCATGGCACGGATGGATCGCTTATACGGCGTCACGATGTCAGAAAAAGGCGTATCACAACTTATATCGGTTGACCTGCAACAATCTTTTAGCTTTATCGATAAACAAACGGCCGCATAAAAATGTCAGATAAAAACAAAAGCCAAATTGATGCGGAGATGGAAAAGAAAATCGCAGCCCTGGAAGAAAAAATTGCGCATATTGAAAAAGGCAACGAAGAAGAACACAAGAAAAACTACGGTGATCCGGCTGAGAGCAACTCCGCTGAAAAACGAAACAAGCGCGCTGCATCTGAATTTTTCGGCAGCGTCCTTGGTGGAGCAATATTAGGATTCGCAATAGATTACTTTTTCGACACCGCCCCTTTTGGCTTTTTCTTCTTCATTATTTGCGGTTTTGCGTCCGGTGTGATGCGCGCAAACAGCATAGCAAACAAAAATGATGATTAAGATCAAAAGCATTATTGCAATATAGACATAAATCGTCTAAAAAATCCGAGTAAAAATGTAATTATCATTTATGGAGAGTAAGTCTTGGCCAGCCCTATTAAACAGTTTGTAATCGAACCAATTGCCCCTTTGGAAATTTCCGGCTTCGATTTGTCTTTTACAAATTCTGCTTTATGGATGGTTATGGGCGCTGTTATTTCTACGGCTTTCTTGGCTATTGCAATGAAAAAAAACACGATGATTCCCGGCCGCCTGCAAATGTGTGCCGAATTACTTTATGAATTTGTAAGCAAAATGGTAAACGAGAATATCGGTTTGAAAGGCCGTCAGTACTTTCCGTTCATCTTCACGCTTTTCATGTTCGTTTTAATGGGCAACCTTCTAGGCCTTGTCCCTTACGCATTTACCTTCACGTCACATTTGGCTGTTACAGGCTTTCTTGCTGTTATGGTCTTCGTCATGTGTATTGGTTTCGGCGTATATAATCACGGCCTTGCGTTTTTTAAAATATTTATGCCGTCTGGCGTGCCGATATTTCTACTGCCGTTTATTATTCCGCTAGAGCTTATTTCATTTTTTGTAAGGCCTATAACGCACTCTGTTCGCTTATTTGCAAACATGATGGCAGGCCACTTAATCCTAAAAGTTGTGATCGGTTTTTCTATTGCAGCGGCTAGTCTAGGTGGCGCGGCAACCTTGCTAGGGATTTTACCAGCTATGTTCAACGTTTTAATGCTTGCATTCGAATTGCTCGTCGCTGTTGTGCAGGCTTACGTATTTGCGATTTTAGCATGTGTTTATTTGAAAGATAGTGTTGATCTTCATCACTAAATATGTATTATCGCGTTGTAAAAATATTTAATTCTAAAAAAGAAGGAAAATGATATGGAATTAGAAGCTGCAAAAGCTATTGCCGCTGGTATGGTTGCTTTACCCGCTCTTGGATCAGCGATCGGCTTGGGCATGTATTTTACGTCTTACAATAATGCCGTTGCTCGCAACCCTGACACACAAAAAATGTTGGACAGCAAATTCTTTATTGTTGTGGCCTTTATTGAAGCGCTTGGAATTATTCCAATTGGTGTAGCTGCTGCAATCTTGTTCAGCTAAGATATTTTTTAAATGAGCATGAATGCTTGTTTAAAAAGTACCAATTGCATTTAATCAATTAGGGAAGACCGATGATCAAAAAGGTTTCTTTTAACCTGTTTATACTCTGCGTAACGATGCAACAAGCATTGGCTGCTGGTGATGACGGAAAGAAAGTTGACGGTCTTCCACAGCTTGATACATCAACATATATGAGCCAAGTGTTCTGGCTTGTGCTTGTGTTTTTGATCATGCACATCTTCTTCTCTAAAAAATCTCTTCCGAAAATCTCAAAAACAGTAGAGAACCGTTCCGAAAGAATTAAAAACGATATAGACTCTGCACGCCGCTTGAGAGAAGAAGTTCAGGCTGTTCAGGAAGAATACGAAAAGAATTTGGAAAAGGCGCGTACAGAATCACAAAACCTGTTTGCAAAAATAGACGCCGACTTACAAAAAAAATCCGAGCAACACGAAAAAAAGTTTGCTGAAGATTCAGAAAAAAGAATTGCAGATTTAGAAAGCGATATTGCCGATGCGCGCAAAAAAGCAATCGCTGAGATGTCCGATGCCGTTACTGAAATTGCTGCTAAGGCAACGGAAACAATCATTGGGGTAAAGCCTGACACCAAAAACGTGAATAAGGCTGTCCAAAATATTGGTGAAGCAGCTTAACCATAAATACATTTAGAAGAAGAAAAATATCATGGAAATTTTACAAGATTCGAATGTCTGGTTCAGCTTCTCTTTCATCATTTTTATTTTCGTCTTCTACAAATTCGCTATTCCGGTTGTCGTAAAGGCACTCGACCAACGCATCGAAGAAATCAAAAAAGATTTAGAAGAATCCGAAAACCTTCGAATCGAAGCACAAGAAATGTTGGCGCAATACCAAAGAAAACAGCGTGACGCCCTCAAAGAGTCAGAAAAGATTATTGAGAAGGCAAAAGAGAACGCCAAAAATTACAAAAAGAATATGGAAGCTGAACTTGAGGCATCCATGAAACGCCGTGAAGAGAAGCTGGAAAAGCGTATTGAAAGAATGAAGCAAGACGCAATCGATGACATCCAACGTTACGCAGCAAAGCTGTCTATGGATGCTGCTCAAAAAATTATTATCGATGAGCTAGATACAAAAACTGCAAAAAACCTCATTAATCAATCGATTGGCAATATTGAGCAAAATATTCACTAGCACTTACGCATATTTTCGCTGTATTCTATGCCCATGACACAGGCAAATTTAAAATCAGATCAAATACGTGACAATGTCGAAGATATCGTTCTCGACATTTGTCAGCAAACTAAAAAAGCAAGCCAAGATTTAAGGCTCGCACCGACATGTGTCATTAATCAAGCACTGGAACTACTGGCAAAAAACCTGAGAGACAACGTCGATTTAATCTGCCGTGAGAATGAAAAAGATATCACAGCCGCTGAAACAAAAGGCTTGTCTCTGGCTCTGATTGATCGCCTTATGCTGGATGAAGATCGCATCAATGCTATGGCCAACGGCGTCGAAACTGTGATGTCTTTGGAAGATCCTACGAACAAAGTCCTCTGGGAACAAGACAGACCAAACGGCCTCAAAATTCAACGCATAAGCTGCTCCATTGGCGTGCTTGGTATGATCTACGAATCACGCCCCAATGTAACGATTGACGCCGCGATACTTTGCCTCAAATCTCATAATGCAGTTGTCCTGCGCGGCGGTTCAGAAAGCCTCAACAGCTCCCTCGCATTGCATAAAATCATCCAACAAACACTGACAGAGGCAGGTCTACCACAAGCATGTGTGTCTATGATCCCAACATCAGACCGCGCCGCAGTCGGTGAAATGCTGAAGGCCTCAGATTATATCGATGTGATGATCCCGCGCGGTGGACACGGCCTAATCGACCGCGTAATGAGCGAAGCACGAATGCCCGTTTTCGGTCACTTAGACGGAATTTGCCACATTTACGTCCATGAAAGTGCCAATATCGACATCGCCAAAGACGTAACAAAGAACGCAAAAATGCGTAGAACGGGAATCTGTGGCGCAATGGAAACACTGCTTCTTGATAAACGGCTTAGCGAAGATGCACAGCGTCAAATCGTTACGAATATCCTCGAAACAGGATGCGAAATCGTAGGCGATAAAGTAGCGCAGGAACTAGACGCGCGCATCAAACCCGCACTGGACAGCGATTGGAAAACAGAATATCTGGACGCAAAATTAAGTTGCCGCATTGTCGAAAACGTAAATGAAGCGATAGAGCACATAAACACAAACGGCTCACATCACACTGACGCAATTATTGCCGAACACATGCCATCCGTAAAACTGTTTCAACAAACCGTAGACAGCGGTATCGTGATGCATAACGCCTCTACACAATTCGCCGACGGCGGAGAATTCGGCATGGGCGCAGAAATCGGCATCGCCACCGGAAAAATGCATGCGCGTGGCCCTGTCGGGTTAGAGCAGCTCTGTACCTATAAATACATTGTGCACGGAAACGGGCAAACCCGCCCGTAAGCCTATATGACCCTATTTTCCAATCCTCAGCTTCTCAATGCCTCACGCTGGTCATCAATGCGTGTAGGGATATTAGGCGGCTCATTCAACCCACCGCATGAGGGGCACGTCCATATCTCCCAAATGGCGCTTAAGGCTCTTAAACTGGATGCGGTGTGGTGGTTGGTAACGCCCCTAAACCCTATGAAAGACAAGCGAAACCTCCTCCACGTTTCGCAAAGAATACAGTTATGCCATAAATTGATAACACACCCCAAAATCGTTGTGAGTGATATAGAGGAGAAAACAAACCCGCCTCACAGCTTTGCAACTGTGAAAACGCTTAAAAAATATTTTCCAACAACGCAGTTCGCTTGGATCACCGGAATGGATAATGCGCACAATTTCCATCTTTGGAATCACTGGAAGGAGTTTTTAGGTGAAATGTGCATGATTCATGTGACAAGACATCCACCGGTTAAGCTCATCAAAACCTGTCCTGTACGAATGCGCACGACGCAAAAACACGTCATCGTCGATCACGGCGCTCGATACCCTCTCGATTCACATACAACATATTGGCTGTTACAAAAGAAAATGATCAACATTTCCTCCACAGAAATAAGGCAAAAAAATCATTTATATTCAGAGCATTAGAGGTTTTATGGTGCAGTGAAATACTTAAAAATCTTTTCAATTTAGAGAAATCCGACTATAATATTAACATGTGTAGAAAAAACATAACCTGTAAAAATAGATTAAAGGTGACAGTTTGAGCAAAACCATCCATAACGCTCATAATACTGATGTTATACGTAAACGTGGAAACTATAGTGATGAATAGAGCCAGACACCATTCTGTGTTTGGCTTTTTGCATGTTTGAATCTGCGTTTGATTTAAAAAAGGAGAGTAGAATTTCTACGATAGATAAAACGAAGGTTTCTCTAACACCGGAAGAAACAAAAAACTTGATTATAGCAACGCTTGATCAAGACAAGGCACATAACATTTGCAGCATCCCCTTAAAAGAAGGCTCCGCACTTGCAGATTATATGATCATTGCCTCCGGAACATCATCACGACATGTCAGCGCCTTGGCACGCAAATTAAAAGAAAAGCTCAATCACGAAGGCATAAAACAAGTTACAATGGAAGGCTTATCACAATCCGACTGGGTGGTAATAGACGCCGGAGATGCAATAATCCATATTTTCAGGCCTGAGGTTCGCGAATTCTATAACATTGAAAAAATGTGGGATACAGGCAATATGATTAACGTTGTACCTGATCAAATTCAGGCATAAAACCAATCACAGCAGAAGCTGGAATCACTCGTGAAAATCGACATCATTTGTATCGCCCGCGCAAAAAAAGGGCCGCACGTAGAGCTTATAAAAGATTATCAAAAGCGTATTCAATGGCCATTAAACATTATTGAGTGCGAATCAAAAGAGCAAAACCCACATAAAAAACAGCATGATGAATGCGAAAAGCTAAAAAAACACATTGAGGACGGCGCGATACTCATTGCTATGGACGAACGCGGAAAATCATTCTCGTCACGTAAATTCGCAAAAAAAATACAAACATTTCAACATGATGGCATTACTAAGACACAATTTTTAATCGGTGGTGCCGATGGTTTAACGTCAGAGCTACGCCAAAAAGCAACTTTTCTTATGGCTTTTGGTGAACAAACATGGCCGCATTTACTTGCACGCATCATGCTTTTAGAGCAGATTTACAGAAGCCAGCAAATTCTTGCCGGTCATCCCTACCATCGGGATTAATGCGAACGCCGGTATATTCACAAAGTGCCCTCTTTTTTTAAGCCTGTTTTTATAATCTGCCTTACGTTCTGCATGTATACGAACGCAAACAGCCACGCTGCATCGGAAAAACAGCAAAAAGAACTGGAAGACGTAACATCAAAACTTGAGCAGGAACAACAAAAAGTTCAGTCATTAAAACAACAAGCAGAAAAAGCCGAAACCAACCTAAATAAAACAAAAGAAATGCTGGTAAATACAGCCTCGGAAATTAACCGGAATGAACGCGAAAGGGAAAAAACATCTGCTCGTATCAGCAAGCTAACATTGCAAAAAAAGCAAATAAAAGAAGACCTTGAAAAAGACCGCGCCCTTATAGGTAGCTTAATTTTGGGGCTCAAGAAACTGAAACAAACACCACCCCAAGCGCTGCTATTCAGCCCTCAAAAGCCTTACAAAACGGCACAAACAGCCTTACTTCTTCGTGATATTATTCCAAGTGTGAACAAGCACGCTAAAAGTCTGGAAAACAATTTAGCGACATTGAATACGCTAACAACACGTTTGAAAGAAGAAGAAGGAATCTTGGCACAACAAGCCTCAGAGCTTGAAAACAAAAAGACAAAGCTCACCAAACTGTTGCAAACAAGAGAGAAACTTTTCGAAAAGACCAATCAAAACCTTTCAGACCGCAAAGCCAAGATTAAAAAAATATCACTTAAAGCAACAGATTTAAAAGATCTGGTTCAAAAATTGAAAAAACAGGAAGAACAAGAAGCGAAAGAGCAGAAGCAAAAATTTAACGCCCTAAAGCCCCACATTCAAGCTCGTAAACCGGAAATAAATACACCGCAATCAAATGGTGCAGCATACCAACCGGTTGTTGGTGTGATTAAAATCGGATTTAACCAAAAAGATAATCTAGGGGCAAAAGCAAAAGGATTAACCTTTGAAGGCCGTGCGGATGCCCTCGTCGTCGCCCCAATCGGCGGCAAAGTACAATTCACAGGCGCCTTCAAAAAATACGGAAACATCGTTATTATCGAACACCAAAAAAATTATCACAGCCTGATTGCTGGTCTGGATAAGATTACAACAACGTTAGGGGCAGAATTAAAATCGGGTGAACCGATTGGAACTTTACCAAATTCCTCTTTAAATCCGCGCCCAACACTATATTATGAGCTGAGGAAAAACGGCAAACCTGTCAATCCCGAACGTGTGCTTCAAGATGGCATTAAATAGAATAAAAAATCGTACGAATATGATGCAAAAAGGACAAAAGACTGAAATGAAAAAATACCTTATCCCCCTATTTTGTGGCGCCTTTTTAGGCATTCTGGCCGTAAGCACAAGCAATGGGTTTATAGAGCAAAGCTTTGCACAAAATAGCGCAAAGGAAAAAGACACACAAAATGACCCGAACTATAGTGAGACATATCGTCAGCTCAACTTGTTTGGCGACGTCTTTGAACGTGTACGTAGCGAATATGTTGAAGATGTCGACGATAAAGAACTCATCGAGAATGCGCTAAACGGCATGCTGTCAGAACTGGATCCCCATTCCAGCTACCTAAGCGAAGAGCGGTTTAACGACATGAAGGTCGAGACGCGCGGTGAATTTGGCGGTTTAGGGATCGAAGTCACCATGGAAAATGGCCTTGTTAAGGTCGTCTCCCCTATTGATGATACACCTGCATTTCGTGCAGGAATTCAAGCTGGCGATTATATCGTGAAGATTGACGATGAAAATGTAATGGGCATGACTTTAAGTGATGCCGTAAAGCTGATGCGCGGAAAAGTTGGAGCACCGATTGATCTTGTCATCAGACGCGAAGGCGACGAGGGGCCGATCGATGTAACAATCGTTAGAGATATTATTCAAATAAAGTCCGTCCGTTCTCGTGAAGAAGGCAAGGTAGGTTATATTCGTATTACCACCTTTAACCAGAACACAGGCGTTGGCGTTCGTAAAGCAATCAAAGACCTGAAGAAAAAAATTGGTAGCGATGTAATCGGCTACGTTCTTGATCTTCGTAATAATCCTGGTGGCCTCCTCTCCCAAGCCATTGAAGTGTCAGACGTTTTCCTTGATAAAGGCGAAATCGTTTCTCAGCGCGGTCGCTATGAAGATGATACAGAAAGAAATAACGCAACCCCAGGAGATTTGGCAAATAGCCTACCGGTTGTCATCTTGATCAACAGCGGTTCCGCATCCGCATCTGAGATTGTTGCCGGCGCCTTACAAGATCATAAGCGCGGAATTGTTATGGGAACGCAGTCTTTTGGTAAGGGCTCAGTTCAAACGATTATGCCTCTTCCCGGAAATGGCGCAATGCGCTTAACGACTGCACGCTATTACACACCATCTGGCCGATCGATTCAGGCGCAAGGAATCACACCTGATATCGTTGTAGAGCCTGCAAAAATAGAAACTTTGATATCTGAAAAATTCGGAGAGTCAGACCTGCGCGGAGCACTTAAAAACGATACGACAAAGAAAAAAGACGCCAAGAATAAGAAAGAAGCTGCAAATGATAATGAAGAGCCACAAGATTATCAGTTGCAACGCGCGCTTGATTTGCTCGAAGGTTTATCGCTCTATAATGCACAAGCAAATGAAGAGTAAAAAGATCGCCATATCAAAATGACAGAAGAAAACGCAGCCGCCACCATGTTCAAAGTCAAAGGTTTAGAAACCTTGGCGGCTGTAAAAAAGCTTGATTTGCCTTTCCTTCTAAAAGGGCTGGGAATCTACGTCCTCTTTCTTCTAACAGCATATTCCTATGTAAAGTTTTTCGGCTCTGCGTACATATTAAAACAAGAAGAGGCACTCCCTTCTGTTGTTGTTAATATGACGAAAGAAAGCCCGCCGCCGCCAACTCAAACAGAAAAAACAGAATCGGCCGAAAACAAAAATACAAACGAGCCTTTATTTTTAGAAGACTTACTAGAGCAGACAAACGTCGGGAAAATACCGACTATTCGTAAATCTGATAATTTAACAAGTTTCCGCGCCTATCAAGCACCCTTTGATATAGAAAAACTAGGCACAAAAAAAGTTGTGGCGTTCGCCGTTCTCGATTATGGCCTATCTGAAAAAAACTCTAACAAAATGCTCGAAATACTGCCTTCCGAAGTCTCCCTGGTGCTCTCTCCTTATGCAAAAAATATCAATAGTTGGGTCGCAAAAGCACAAGCAAAAGGGCATGAGATTTGGCTCAACCTACCAATCCAAAACAAATCAGCAAAAGATCAGGGCGCAAAAACTCTGTTTCACCATGTTCCATATGGCAAAAAAAGAATATCGACATACGAACTCATGTCTCAAACTGCCGGCTATGTCGGTATAGCAGCTTTTACTGACGAAACAGCATCCTATGCAGAACAAGATTATCTGGAATTAACACATGAAATATACAGCCGCGGTCTGGGTTTTTTGGAGTTAAATGCCGACGCGCCTAATATTTTTGCGTCAAAGGCCCTTGTTTTCGGCGCACCCTATCTAAAGGCTGACGGGAAAGCATACAAAACAGTGGGAGAGCAATCATTCGATGCGCTCGAGAGACAAGTTCTGAGCGTAAAAGAAAATGCCATAACTGTCATTCCCGCCTACCCGCAAACAATAAAATCCCTAGGGCAATGGATAGAAAAGATAGGCGCAATAGAATACACCATCGCTCCCGTCTCTGCGATTTATGACCTCCCCCTCCACCAGAACAGCAATTAGAGCATGACACAACTAAATTTGATAAACCGCGACTCTTTACTTTACCGCCCCTGTGTTGGCATCGCCTTATTCAACGACGAGGGCAAAGTCTTCGTTGGCGAACGCATCGATACCCCGGGCGCATGGCAAATGCCCCAAGGCGGCATCGACCCGGGCGAAACACCTGAACAAACAGCGATAAGGGAACTGGCAGAAGAGGTCGGAACCAACCATGCAGATATCATTCGTGTTGCTGAAGAAAAACTACAATACGAACTTCCCGATAAAATGATACATCGCCTCTGGAACGGAAAATACCGCGGGCAAGAACAAACATGGATTGCCATGCGCTTCACAGGCCGAGACGATCAAATTGATATCAACGCGTTTGACCCACCTGAATTCACAGATTGGCAATGGATTGATCTTGAAGAAACCCTCGAATTGATCGTGCCTTTCAAACGCGATCTCTACCTACAGATTATTGATTTGTTTAAAGATATTCCAAACCAATTTAGAAATTAGGATTACGCGGCGACCAAGCCGGATCCGATCCGTCCTGCGGCGTTTTTAACCAACGCTCATTATAGCCTGTGATATCAATTGTATAAAGGCGCGCGCTACGGCTATCTCCTTGCGGTGTTTCTTTGAAATAGCTTAAAACACGGCCATTCGGTGACCAAGCAGGGCCCTCAACATGATAAGCCGTTGTAATAAGGCGTTCACCCGTCCCATCTGGGCGAATAACACCAATATAAAACTTACCCTGATATTGACGTGTAAACGCAATCAAATCACCGCGCGGAGACCATACGGGGTTACCATATCGCCCCTTGCCAAAGGTCAACCTTTCTAAACCAGAACCATCAACCTTCATAATATAAAGCTGCTGCGTACCGCTACGATCAGATTCAAAAACGATTTCTTTACCATCTGGCGAATAAGACGGAGCCGTTTCAATCGCCGCCCCACTCGTCATGCGAGTTAATTTGCGCGTGCCCAGATCCATCACAAAAATATCGGTGTTACCATTACGTGCCATGCTCATAACGATTTTAGAGCCATCAGGCGAAAAACGCGGCGCGAATGTCATACCTGAAAATGTCCCGAGAGCGCGATGCGAACCGGTATTGATATCGTAAAGATAAACCTTAGGCTGACCACCCTGATAAGAAAGATATGTAATCTGCTGACGCGCAGGCGAAAAACGCGGCGTCAAAACAAGATAACTGCCATCGGTTAGATATTTATGATTTGCCCCATCTTGATCCATAATCGCCAAACGTTTAACACGCTTATGCGCGGGGCCCTTCTCCGAAATATAAACAACACGGGTGTCGAAATACCCATCTTCCCCTGTCAGGCGTTTGTAAATTTCATCAGACATGATATGCGCAATCCTGCGCCAGTTATCAGGCGTTGTCGTATACGCCATACCGATAAGCTGCTCCTCCGAAATCACATCCCACAATCGGAACTCAACACGCGTACGCCCTAAATCATCAGTCAACACATTGCCCGAAACAACGGTTTCCGTTCCTGTCGTCCGCCATTCAGGAAAACGAACACCTTCTTGAAAAATCGACCGCGGGGTTTGCAAAAATGCCTTTTGATCAATCATACGAAACAGGCCTGAACGCTCCAGATTTTTACGTACGATCTCAGGAATACCTTGCGCCATCTCAGTATGCTGGGGCGCAGATGCGTGAAAATCACTAATTGCTATTGGTCGCGGCTTAAACACACCCTTCTTCAATGTCGGGTTAAAGATTTTTGGCTCTTCCGCCTCCTGCGCATGAACAAGCGAAACAGGTAAAAATAAGAACGCACAAACGACAAAAAGTGAAAGAAGAAAACGTGGCATGAATAAACTCCAAGAGCTTCTATGTGAAAATCGAACTTACCTTAACATACCGCTCGGGTTGAAGGTAATCGAAAATTCCTTCCATAAATGATATTTTTCCTCAGGCAGATTTAAAATACGACAATCAGGATCTAAAAGAGCGCGCCGCGCAGAATCAGCCGATGCTCTAAAGCGTGGATTGCTTCTGTATCGTGATTGATCTTGCGGCAAGATGTTAGCAGTCAAAACGCGTTGATCAGCCCCAACCGTAACATCAAGAACAACAACCAAATCATAGGAGAATATCTGCCCCGCATCAACATTCCAACAGGGGGAAACACCGTTTAGAAAAGACTGCATCTCACTACTGCTCAACGAAGAAGACAGCGGCGCAAGCTGAGATTGGCTCCCATGGTTATTCGGAATCGCATTGCGAATAGGCTGCGGCGTATCAGGCTGATCAGGCGTCAAACTCTTGAGCAAAGAATCAAAGTTTCCTTCTTTCGTCTCTTCTGTCGGCTTTTCTTCAGCCTGCTCTTTTTGAACGGGCTCAGGCTTCTTCTCCACTGGCTTAGCTTTTGGTTTTGGCGGCGGCTTCGGCTTAACTTGTGGCAAAGGCGGCGCTTCAATCAAAGAAGGTTCAGGCTTTACCTCAGGCGGAGCGGGTTCAGGCTCGGGCGGTGTCTCTTCAACAACAGGCTCTGGCAATGGCTCAATATTAGGCTCAACAATATCTGGCGCTTGCGGACTCAACAAATCAGGCGCAGTGGCAGATTGATTGTAAACAGGTTTTGACTCTGCCTCGGGCGCATCTTCTTCCGCGCTGTTGTCTGGCATATCGACGGTCGTTGTTTCAGGCAAATCAGCCATATCAAACAGCTCAACAGTGAAAACTATCTCTTCAGGCTCAGGCGCAGGTACGATAAAAGGCAAACCAACACTCGCCAAAGCAAAAACGGCAATATGAAAGAACACAGACCAAAAAACAGGCGCGCTCATACGCGGCTTGTAAAATTCATTTTTAGAACTTTGAATGATGGCGTTCATAAGAAAAGAGCCTTAATTCTCAGGCTTTGACGGAAGTGAAACATTATTGAATCCTGCACTTTTCAACAAGCCCAATACCTTTATAACATCTCCATATTGAATTTCTTTATCTGCTCGCACGTAAATACTTCTTTCCTCATCCCCTTCCATCATCGGAGTCAGAACAGAAATGAGCGCAGAAGGCTTAATCTCTGTTTTTGCAATATAGACTTTTCCATCAATGTCTAAAGTAAGCTCAATAGGCTTAACATCTTGGGTCTGAATAGGTGGCGCTTTACTGCTTGGAAGGTTTATATCTACTCCAGAAGTCAGTAAAGGCGCAGAAACCATAAAAATAATCAGCAAAACCAACATTACATCAACCATAGGCGTGACATTGATTTCCGCCATGGGGCGATAAGAGCCGCCTGTGCGTCGCCCTCTTCCGCGTGTTTTATGTGACAGGGATGCTCCCATAGTTTTTCTCCGCTAAATTTTCTTACTTAGGCTGCTTTTTTCTTCGCGCTCAAATCCTGAGCATCCAAGTGCCGTGATAAAATCGCCGAAAATTCATCCATGAACGCCTCTAATCGATCGGCATAAATATTGATCTTATTTGACAGCACGTTATATGCAATCGCCGCAGGAATAGCCGCAACCAAACCAATCGCGGTTGCAAACAACGCCTCTGCAATACCGGGGGCAACAACGGCCAAAGACGTGTTGTTCGTCTGAGCAATCGCGGTAAAACTGTTCATAATTCCCCAAACCGTACCAAACAGGCCGATAAAAGGCGCACTGGACGCAACACTGGCCAGAAACGTCATGCCGCTTTCCAAATGATTAATCTCACGGCCAATCGCCACCGACATGGAGCGCTCAACACGTTGTTTCAAGCTGGCCTGCAATATCTCATTAGACGGCATACCACCGACAATACCTGCCTTCCATTCATCCATACCTGCTGAAAACGTACGCAAAAGCGGGTCCTCTTTGCTCTTTTTTACCCGAGCATAAATCTTATCGAGCGGCTCACCTGACCAAAAGGAGTCCTCAAACTTGTTCGCTCTTTTATTTAAGCGCGCCAAAAGCCCGCGCTTGCTGATAATAATCGCCCAACTCCATATAGAGGCAAGAACAAGAGCAATCATAACGGCTTTCACGATGATATCGGCCTGCATAAACAAGCCAATCGCGCTCATATCATGCGTCGCAGCCGCCCCAAGACTTTCAGTTACAATTCCAGCATCCATACGGTTTTTTCCTTATCCTTGATGATATGACGAGCGCAGTCAGACAATCCTTTGCAGATTATTTTAATTAAATTAATCTGTTGATGAACGGATGTAAACCTAAACCGCACTTTCCTGAAATTTTTGAAATGCTTGCTTAATGTTTTCAGGCAAACGTGTCGGCTTATATGTCTTTGTATCAACACAAACCAAAACAACCTTCATGTCCGCGACCAATTGTCCGTCCCGCAAAACTCGTTGCTGCATTAGAAAGCTGGAATTTTTGATCTCAGTAATCGTGGTTTCTAAAACAAGAAGATCGTCCAACCCGGCTGTTTTCAGGTAATTAATATCAATATGACGCACGACAAACATAACGCCGACACCATTATGAACGTCACTGTTTTGAAAGCCGACATGCCTCAAAAACTCTGTACGTCCACGCTCAGCGAAATTCAGATATTGCGCGTGATAAACAATGCCGCCTGCATCCGTATCTTCGTAATAAACACGGATATCGATTTCGTGCTTCATATGTTTTAATCCTCATCCTCTAACAGCGATGCTTGTGCAGGCGCAACTTTCGGCGCAATCCCTAAATATGTGTAACCCTTTGCCGATATCATGCGCCCGCGCGGTGTCCGCTGAACCAAACCTTGCTGCATAAGATACGGCTCAATCACATCCTCAATCATGTCGCGCTGCTCTGATAATGCCGCCGCCAAAGTCTCAACACCAACAGGACCACCATCATAATTCTCTGCGATACAACGCATATACCGCCGATCCATCGAATCCAGCCCCGCCCCGTCAACATCCAGCCGCCCGAGCGCATTATCAACAAGCGTCGTATCTGCCTGCTGCAAACCTGATGCATCAAAGAAATCACGCACACGGCGGGTTAAACGTCCTGCAATACGAGGCGTCCCACGAGAGCGCTTGGCAATCTCCAGCGCGCCATCATCAGACAAGCGCATATCAAGCAATCGCGCCGTACGCGCAACAATCAGAGCCAATTCTTCCGCCGTATAAAAATCCAAACGCAACGGAATGCCGAAGCGATCACGCAACGGGTTGGTCAATAAGCCACTCCGCGTTGTTGCCCCCACCAATGTAAACGGCGCAAGATCAATCTGAACTGATCGCGCCGCAGGCCCTTCCCCAATAATCAAATCCAGCTTTCGATCTTCCATCGCAGGGTAAAGAATTTCTTCAACCGCAGGATTAAGCCGATGTATCTCGTCAATAAACAACACATCATGAGGCTGTAAATTTGTAAGAATAGCGGCTAAATCACCCGACTTCGCAATCACCGGCCCCGATGTCGCACGGAATCCTACCCCCAATTCCTGCGCCACAATTTGCGCCAATGTCGTCTTCCCTAACCCTGGCGGGCCAAAAAACAACACATGGTCCATCGCATCACTACGCGCCCGCGCCGCTTGAATAAAAATGTTTAAATTCTCACGTAATTCTTTCTGCCCGATAAATTCATCCAAAGAAAGCGGACGAAGTGCGCCTTCCGCACTTTTATCTTCTGTCAACGATTCACGCTCCAGCTCTACGTTTTTAACGGCTTCACTCACGCGCTTAACTCCTGCAATGCAAGGCGGATAAGAGACTGCAGATCGGCATTATCATTCGCCTTACCCTTCGCTGCCATCACGGCGCGATACGCATCAGATGACGCATAGCCCAAATTCGTGAGCGCAGAAACCGCATCCTGATCAAGCCCGGCATCAATCGCTTGCGCCGCATTCGTAACTGTTACACCACTATCGGCGGAAGGCTTTGCCGCAACACTAATATCCATCTTCGCGGCCTTGTCTTTGAGTTCGGTCAAAATCCGCGCTGCCAGTTTCGGCCCCACACCATCCGCACGCGTCAACGCCGCCTTATCTTGGGAAGCTATAATAAACCCAAGCTGATCAGCAGGGCACGCGGCCAAAATAGACATACCAGCCTTCGCACCAACACCCTGAACCGAGGTTAAAATCGAGAACCATTCTTTTTCAATCGCATCAGAAAAACCGTAAAGCGTAATCGCATCCTCGCGAACATTCGTAATAATCAAAACCGAAACAGCATCCCCAACCTGCCCGATAGAAGATAAAGTGCGGCTACTCGCATGAATAACGTAACCAACACCACCAACATCCAAAATTAAATGTTGTGTATCAAAGGAATCAATAATACCGGATAATTTACCAATCATAAGATAAGCGCCACGCAGTTTTTAAGATTTAACATTTCTATAATGCGCGTGTGTGATCGCAACTGCAAGCGCGTCGGCCTCATCCTCGCCAATCTCTCCACAGGCAGGGAGCAGCATTTTCACCATCATGCCGATCTGGTTTTTATCCGCATGCCCCGCACCAACGACGGATTTTTTGATTTTATTGGTTGCATATTCCGCCACCGAAATGCCTTTAAGCGCAGGAACAGTAAGTAAAGCCCCGCGCGCCTGCCCTAATTTCAGCGTACTTTTCGGGTTTTTATTGACGAATGTCTCCTCCACCGCAGCTTCTTCAGGCTGCCATTCATCCATAACCGCAATAATCCCGTGATGAAGCTGTGCCAGTCGTTCTGACAAATCCCGTTTCGCATCAGATTTAATCAACCCGCACGCAACATATCGCAACGCGTTGCCCTTATACTCAATAACACCCCACCCCGTTTTACGTAAACCCGGATCAATCCCAAGAATTTTCATATGCTCTCCTCCGAGATATCTTTCTGACGAGAAAAATATAAGGCTTGTTTCAACTGTTTACATGCATCTAAAAACAGCAAACAAGGAGCAAATGCAAATAAAACAAAGAACGCTAAATATTCAAGTGCCTCTGATAATGAATGCGTTGGCATACATGTTATAAAACAGAAATTTCTGTACGCGACTGGGGGGCCTAAAGGTAAAACCCAGCTTAACGGGGCTGTAAAAGATAGAACAATAAAAGATAAAAAAGCGAAAACATAAAGAATAAGAAGAAATATAGTTTTTCTTCTTTGTTGTAAATTTTCTCCACCAGCAAAGAAACTCACAAGCCCGAAAAATCCAGCGATCGCTGTTACAACAAAGAGAACATTATAAGGAAACAGGGATATAACCCCAATAATCAAAAAAATTGTATAAACAACAAACAGCTCAAAAAAACCAACAATCAGAAAAAATTTATAGGCTTTTTTTAGCATCTGACCCGAATTATTCCGCCGCCATAAGTTTTTCCATGATCTCATCGCTCACATCGAAATTCGCGGTGACATTTTGCACATCGTCATTATCTTCGAGCAAGTCAATCAGCTTTAAAATCGACGCCGCCTGCTCCTCATCAACAGGCGTAGTCACATTCGGCTTCCAAATCAATCCCTGACGCTCCGGCTCCCCCAGCTTCGCTTCCAAAGCATCACGCACAGTCGCAAAATCTTCTGCCTCACACAAAACCTCATGCTCGTCATTATTGCTCTCAACGTTCGATGCGCCAGCCTCAAGCGCGAGCTCAAACATCTCTTCCGCACTCGCTTTATCGGCGAGGTACACAACCTCCCCCATGCGATCAAACATGAAATTAACACAGCCCGTTTCACCCAAATTACCGCCGCCTTTTGTAAAGGCCGCCCGAACCTCAGCCGCCGTACGATTCTTATTATCGGTCAACGCCTCAACAATCATCGCAACACCGCCGACGCCATAGCCCTCATAGCGCATTTCTTCGTAATCTTCACCTTCACCACCGCCAATGGCCTTTTGGATATTCTTCTCAATCCCATCCTTCGGCATAGATTGCCCACGCGCAGTTGCAATCGCCAAACGAAGCCGCGGATTCATATCAGGGTCACCACCGCCAAGTTTTGCGGCAACGTAAATTTCACGCCCTAATTTAGAGAATAGCTTTGCGCGCTGCGCATCTGCCTTACCCTTTTTATGTTTGATATTCGCCCATTTGGAATGACCAGCCATGATGTTTGTCTTTCGTACTTAAGAATATTGATAAATGAGTATAGTAAGAGGAATTGATAAATTAAACCCTTTAAACCTCAGGAAGGGTTTCGCTCAACACATCACCGACGCGAACGGGCGCAATCGATTTTGCTTTGCCTGTATGATCGCTCGTTATAATAAACGCACCACACATCATCTTATTCTCACTCGCGGGAATAAAATGCTCGCCCGGGGTTTTTTTCACAAAACGATGGATCGCCGTATGCTTCTGAACACCGATCACACTGTCATAATCACCGCTCATGCCTGCATCACTCATATAGGCCGTGCCGCCACTCATCACGTGCGAATCTGCTGTCGGAACATGCGTGTGCGTACCAACCACAGCGGAAACACGCCCTGCAAAATGATGACCGAAAGACATTTTTTCAGAGGTCGTCTCTCCATGCAAATCCACAAAAATCGCATCGCAATTGTGACCCAACTTGTAATCCGCAAGTATGCTCTCCATCTTCGCAAACGGATCATCCAGCGTGTCCATAAACAAACGGCACATCATATTCACAACCAGAATTTTACGCCCATCCATAAGCTCATGCAGATAGAGACCATTCCCTGGCGTTGACGGCTCAGGATAATTCGCAGGCCGCAACAATTTCTCATCGCGCTGAATATATTTCAAAATCTCGCGCTGATCCCAAACATGATTCCCAGTAGTAATAACATCTGCCCCATAGCCATACAGTTCATTGCAGATCTTCTCCGTAATCCCGCGCCCATGGGCGGCGTTCTCTCCATTCACAATCGTAACATCAGGGTTCAGCTTATTTTTCACCTGCGGCAAATGCGTTTGTAAAGCCTCTCGTCCTGCACGCCCCATAACATCGCCGATAAATAAAATTTTCATACTCTAGTCCTCAATAAAATTCTGCGCTGATTGTTCCGTGATAATCCAATCAAGCGCAATATCGTGCTCCTCAACAGGCAGATTGAACAAACACGCTTGTTGCGCATACCCGACACCGACAGCCAAAACATCCCGCTCGGTTTTCAAAGCCTCCAGCGTCGCATCGTAATATCCGCCACCATAGCCTAAACGATGCCCACGCCGATCAAACGCCAGCAACGGTACAACAACGATAGTGGGAACAATAAAATCGCTGTCACCACCCACAACAGGTTGCAATATATCGTGCTGCCAAGCTTCAAGCTCTGTCTTTTGCGTATATTCCGCAAAACGCATAACACGCTCGCCTTTTTGCATAACGGGCAAAGCAACCGTCACATCTTTCGCCCATAACTCTTCAACCAGAATATGTGTATCAAACTCACGCCCAATCGGCCAGTACACGGCGACAATGTCGCCTTCCTTCGGATCAATATGCTTTAAGAACAAATCAACAAACGCTTTTTGCGCATCAGCATCTAACGACATCATGCTGCGCGCGCGTCTTGCCTCTGCTCTTAATGCTTGTTTTTGAATGCTCATTATTGCCTAAACCCTAAAATATGTGCCGCGAGAGCCGTGTGCGTATAGTATCTTCGCGGGGTCCTGAAAGTCAGGTGGGTGCCGTTAATAACCAAGCCCCCCGGGCGAACCGATTGGACAAGATCAGGGACAGCTCCCTATGCGAAAAGCATCGACCACCGAGATAAGGGCGCATGCACGCACTCCGCAGCACACGCGGTTTATACCATAGATTTATAAAATTACGAGGATTCAATATCAAAAGTTTGACAATGAGACTGATACTAAGCCGCTTTACTCTCCGCACGCTTCAACTGCGCCGTAATATGCTCAATCTTCGAAGAGAGATGATCAATCACTTTCGCGACGTCGTTCTCATCATATTGTGGCGCGTTATATGGCGTAGCGGAATTTTCCGCTAAGGCCTGATTCAGCGCTGCCACCTCATCACGAAGTTCAAAAACTTCATCAGCAAGCACCAATGACGTCAGAACAAGCAAATGATTCTCCGCCTTCGCTGCACCGGAATTCTCAATGTCACTAAGGCGTGAATTCACAAAATCACTCAAAGCCTCAAGACGCTCTTCCTGCCCCGGGTCACAAGACATGCTATATCCGCGTTGATTAATTTTCAGCGTAACTTCTGACATATCTTATTCTCCTTCCGACAGTAAATTTTCTACAGTCTCAATCGCGCGGTCCAACCGTTTCGCCATAAAATCCACGTCAACAACATTCTCCGCTTGCTGCACACCTTCATGCAACTGGGAAACATCATTCAAAGAAATATCCAAAGTTTCAACGGCATTATTCAGACGTTCTAAAGAAGATTGGAGAGGTGAAGTATCAATAGTGGACATAAAAAAACCTATGCTTACAAAACAGTGATAAAACAAAAGCGAACGCTTTATTGACTATGTCTTCCATTATGAAACATGCAGCGTTCGGGTCAAGCACAGTTCAGGCTTTTCCGCATTTTAGCCCCAACATATTATAAAAACGTCATACACGCGGGAATACATGAAAATTATACCAACCGACACGCGCTAAGGGCTTGACCTGAAAGACAACACATTGCATTGTGTGTGCGAATTTCATGATATGCAAATAAGCACGACCATTTATTGAGGGAGTAACAATGACAAACCCAAACGCAGAAACGCCGAGAATGTCCCCTCTGACCCAAGAAAATCTAAAAGATATGTCCAATGCCATCCGCGCGCTCTCAATGGATGCGGTTCAGGCGGCAAATTCAGGCCACCCCGGTATGCCGATGGGCATTGCAGATGTTGCGACCGTTCTTTACACAAAGTTTTTGAAATTCGCCCCGAAATCCCCCGAATGGCCAAACCGCGACCGCTTTGTTTTATCCGCAGGCCACGGCTCCATGCTCCTTTATGCGCTCAATTACCTAACGGGCTACGATAAACTAACGCTGGAGCAAATTAAGAATTTCCGCCAACTCGGTGCGATCACGGCGGGACACCCCGAAATTGAACATGATGCGGGCATCGAAACAACCACAGGCCCACTCGGGCAAGGGATATCTACAGCAGTTGGGATGGCCATCGCAGAGCGTAACCTAAATGCACGCCACGGCGATGATGTTATTGACCACTATACATATGTTATTGCCAGCGATGGCGATCTGATGGAAGGCATAAGCCACGAAGCCTGCTCACTCGCAGGACATCTAAAATTGAGCCGTTTAATTGTCCTTTACGATGATAACGGCATTTCAATCGATGGAAAAACCGATCTGACATTCATTGACGACACCGCAAAACGCTTTGAGGCTTACGGTTGGGATGTTGACACCGTCGACGGCCATAATTTCGAGCAAATCGAAGCTGCTATCGGCAAAGCCAAAACATCAATGAAACCGAGTTTGATTTGCTGCAAAACAAAAATCGGGTTCGGTGCACCGACAAAAGAAGGAAGCTCATCCTCACACGGCGCACCACTCGGCGATGAAGAGCTAAAAGGCGCAAAACAAAACTTAGGCTGGAAACACGGCCCGTTTGAAATTCCCGATAACATCCTATCACTCTGGAGAAACATCGACACAACACGCGGCGAAGCAGTCAGCCACATGGACGCGCTAAAAATCGACACCGCCGCCTTAGAGAAAACAATTCAAACATTAAAAGCACACTTCGCCGAAGAAAAACCAAAACATGCCACACGCAAAACGTCGGGCACATGTTTAGAAGCCCTCGTCCCCGCTATTCCTGCATTAATCGGTGGTTCGGCTGACTTAACAGGCTCCAACAACACAAAAGTCGCCACATCCACTGTTCTTGACACGAATCATTACGGCGGAAATTACGTCAATTACGGCGTAAGAGAACACGGCATGGCCGCGGCAATGAACGGCATGACAATCCACGGCGGTATCATTCCCTATGCTGGCACGTTTCTACAATTCGCGGATTATTCACGCCCTGCAATACGTTTGGCGGCCTTAATGAAACAACGTGTCATCCATGTTTTAACGCACGACTCCATCGGCTTGGGTGAAGATGGCCCGACACACCAGCCTGTTGAGCATTTTGCCGCGCTTCGTGCGATCCCGAATTCTTATTTGTTCCGCCCCTGCGATGGCATCGAAACAGCCGAAAGCTGGGAACTGGCAATCAAGAACGAAACCGCGCCGTCTTTACTCGCCCTAACACGCCAAGGCATCCCTACACTTTGCGAAAATCGTAAGGAAAATATGACCGAAAAAGGCGCCTATATTCTGAAAGAAACAAGCGATACTCCCGAAATAACACTCTTCGCCAGCGGCTCAGAAGTTTCAATCGCACATGAGGCATATGAACACTTCGCTAATAAAGGCAAAAACGTTCGTTTAGTTTCTTGCCCGTGCCTCGATCTATTCTTCGAACAAGATGAAGCCTATATCCAAAGCTTGACTGCAAATAACAGCGTTAAAGTCGCCGTTGAAGCCGGCGTACGCCAAGGCTGGGACGCACTGATCGGAAGAGAAGGCATCTTCATCGGCAT